>NZ_JBSWXN010000008.1:0-467543 GCF_056160625.1 Alteromonas sp. ABH4_457 | reverse complement strand
GATGTGAACGTGTCGGTACTGGATGATGCCGGCAATCTGGCAACTGTCAGCACCTCAGGATTAATTGACCTGACACTGCCAGTGCTGAACATCAACCCGATTACGGACCTGACCAGCAGTACGCCGTTAATTTCCGGTACCTCTGACGAAATCGGCGCACTGGTAACCGTCGACATTACTGACGGTAACGGCGATACCCAGAGCTTCAATGCGACAGTACTGGGCGACGGCACCTGGTCGGCCAACGTGCCCATGGCAATTTCAGAAGGCTTGCTGGATGTGAACGTGTCGGTACTGGATGCAGCGGGCAATGTGGCCACGGTAAATACCTCCGGCCTGATTGACCTGACGTTGCCAATCCTGAACATTAACCCGATTGCGGACCTGACCAGCAGTACACCGTTGATTTCCGGTACCTCTGATGAAATCGGCGCTCTTGTCAGTATTGCTGTGACGGATGGTAACGGTGATACGCAAAGCTTCAACGCGACAGTTCTCGGTGACGGTACCTGGGCTGCCAACGTACCTGTTGCGATTTCAGAAGGCTTACTGGATGTGAACGTGTCGGTACTGGATGCAGCGGGTAATGTGGCGTCGGTGAATACCTCCGGCCTCATCGACCTGACGCTGCCAATTCTGAACGTGAATGCCATTACTGACCTCGCCAGCGACACACCACTCATCAGCGGTACGTCTGATGAAATCGGCGGTATCGTAACCATCGATATCACAGACGGTAACGGTGATACGCAAAGCTTCAACGCGACAGTTCTCGGCGACGGTACCTGGTCCGCCAACGTGCCCATGGCGATTTCAGAAGGCTTGCTGGATGTGAACGTGTCGGTACTGGATGCAGCGGGCAATGTGGCCACGGTGAATACTTCCGGCCTGATTGACCTGACGTTGCCAATCCTGAACATTAACCCGATTGCCGATCTGACCAGCAGTACGCCGTTGATTTCCGGTACTGCTGACGAAATCGGCGCTCTTGTCAGTATTGCTGTGACGGATGGTAATGGCGATACCCAGAGCTTCAACGCCACAGTACTTGGTGACGGCACCTGGTCTGCGACTGTACCAACCGCTATTTCTGAAGGCTTGCTGGATGTGAATGTGTCGGTGCTTGATGATGCCGGAAACCTGGCAACTGTCAGCACGTCAGGGTTAATTGACTTAACCCTGCCAATACTGACCGTTGATGCAATTGGTTTCACTAACGATTTAACACCAACCATCTCTGGTACATCTGATGAAATCGGCGCGACGGTGACCATTGAAACAGAAGATGCGCTGGGCGCAACCCAGTCACTGACAACGACGGTAGCCGGTGACGGCTCATACACGCTGGATATCCCCACCGATGTGGCGGAAGGAATTCTGAATGTAAATGTGTCGGTGCTGGACGTGGCCGGAAACCTGAGTCAGGTAGCTCTGAGCGGTGAAGTCGACGTGACCCCGCCGTCTCTGAATGTGACCCACGTACCTACAATCACTGAACCGTTTATCTCCGGTACTGCCGACCCCGAACTGGAAGGACTGGCCGTCAATGTAGATTTGACTGCCAATATTCTGGGAATTGAGCAAACTGTGTCAGTAACCGCTACCGTTGCTGAAGATGGTACCTGGACATACGGACCGTTCCTCGATCTGGGTGTGGGCCCGTTATCGTTATCGGCATCTATTACCGATGCGGCCGGAAACGTAACTACTGTGAGTGAAGGAGGAAGTCTGTCACTACTTGAAGGCTTCCTGAGTGGCCCAAGCTCAGATTCCGGCGATTCGGGAGACTCAGGTTCACTGATATCTCTGAACCTTGGCCCGTTAAGTATCGATATCTAAGGAAATTCAGAAAAAAAACAAAGGGTGTGCTTCACAGCACACCCTTTTTATTTAAAGAACATTTCGAGAATGTATGACAGGTCCAGATATTTATCTAACATTTCGCTATTTACCGGTAAAACACGGTATTGCAAGCCTATGACCGGCTTTCCTGCCAACCACGGATGAGTCTGAACAGCACTTCGCATTTCTAACTCAATTTTTCTGACGTCATCTTCGGAATAATCCAGCATAACAACGCCTATCAGCTCATTTGAAAACTGAAAAGGAACACACCCCGGAATCAACGCAAAAACGGATTTATTGAGAAAGTTTTTTAATTCGTCCGACTGAGTGATATCGCCATTTATGCCGTTGAAAGAAAATCTCAATGTTGTGAGCTTGCATCCTAATCGGTCAGCAGATTGTGCAAGCAAGCGCACATGCTCAATAAAAAACTGGCTTCCGGCAAACCCGTAATCGTCCCAAATTCGTTCACTTTCTGAGCGGCGAAGCAGAGAATCATTTAATAGTTTTACCTGGGAGAGCTCTGAATGCACTTCATCCAGTCTTCTTTGCAGATGTTCATATTTTATTTGAAGGCCGAGCAACTCCTGTTGTCTTTCCATGACCCTTGTCATGTCAAGATGGCATCCCAGCATCCTTACCGGCTCACCCTCATTGGAGTAAATGGCAATACCGCGACAGCGTACCCACACAATTGTGCCGTTTTTGTGCCAGTATCTGACTACCTGGTCGTAAGGATGTTTCGGGTTTTTCAGGTGAAGCTCAAGATTACGTTTAGCGACAGCAAGATCTTCAGGAAAAATGATGTCCTGCCATTCTGTAATTTTATGCTCTTTAAATTCCGGATCGTAACCAAAAAGACGCCAGAACTTCGGGCTCATCCACTCATTTTCAGGGTCGGTTAAATCCCAGTACCAAAGCCCGTCTACAACATCATCCTGAAAAAATTCGAACATTAATTTGTCGCGTTGCAACAAATTGAGCAGTTCCTTTTCGAGGTAATGCTGCCCTTGCTCCAGCATGACATCCCGGTGGAGTGAATCACTCATTGATGTAATTCAACAATAGAGATAATCACGCCTTTTGCACTGTCGCCAATCTTATACTGACTGACGGTTACCTCGTAACGCTGCGCGGTACTGTCGTCCTGATAGACTTCCTTTACAGTAGATTTCTGACCACGATTAACCTGGGAAACGAGCTCATCTAATGCAGTCAGCGGCTTCTTAAACGACAAATCTCTGAAATCCCGGTTAATATCAAAATCAATAATATTCACATATTGCTTCATTGCATGTGTGAATCTTCTGATTTTGAGATCGCTGTTAAGAAACAGCACTGCCAGATGGGTAGCAATCATCAGATTCTCTAAGTCATTGTTGATGTCCGTCAGCTCAACAATTTTTTGCTGGTACTCACTGTTTACCGTATAGAGTTCTTCGTTTACCGATTGCAGCTCTTCGTTGGTCGACTGCAGTTCTTCATTAGCTGCCATCAACTCTTCATTGCTCGACTGTAACTCTTCACTGGTTGTATCTAAGTCTTCCAGTGCTTCACGATAAAGCTTCTGACACTCTATCAGAGCATTATCCAGTTCTTCTATGCGTTTAACTGTCTGCTCGCTACGCTTATAGATAATGTCTGCATCAGGCACTGATTGCATTGAACCCGGTACAAAACTTAAAGCGACAAAAACATTATCAGGCCCGTTTTCGTTAAAACTGAAACAACGCAAGGACCAGCGCTCCGTTTCAGTGACTCTGATGTCTTCCATGAATACCGAGATATTCTCACGTAATACCTGATGGGCAGCCGATATAGCCTGACCTGATAAATCATCTCTCAATACATCGGATAAATCATGGGTAACCAAACCCGGCCGCAGAGGTGCCGTGAAGGCGGTCGTATCGCCGTAACTGTATATAACCCGCAATTTTGTATCTGTAATTAATGTCGGAGGCAGGTAAGCCTCCATCATTGCCTGTCTGCCAACGGCTGCAGACTTGCGATCTATTTCAATGCGCTTATTCGGAGAACTCAAATAGTGAGATACAGATTTCGGCTTGTAATGCCGGTTCTGAAAAGGCTTAGCAGAATGAATCTGGGAGGAAGGCACCTTTATATCTTTGGCTTTCTGATAGATGCGGTTGCGCTGATCGGTAAAGTCAAAATAGATACTGAAGCTTCCCGGTGATTCCGCACTTCCTAATATGAGGTAGCCTTTCACTTTCAACGCAAAATGGAAAAACGCCATTACTTTTTGTTGCGCTGCATTTTGCAAATAAATAAGCGTGTTGCGGCAACTCACCAGATTCATATTGGAAAATGGCGGATCCTGAATCAGATTGTGGGTGGCAAACACCACCATATTCCTGATTTCTTTAGTCACCTGGTAACTGCCATCGTTCAGTAAATTAAAATACCGCGCAATAAATTCTGAAGACATTTCGGAAGAAATACTGCCGGGATAAATACCATTCGCGGCAAAAGCCACAGCTGACTGATCAATATCGCTGGCAAACAGCGTAACCTGTCGCTCCACTTTTAATTCCTGCATTGCCTCAGAAAACAGGATAGCATAAGAATAAGCCTCTTCACCGGTAGAACACCCCGGAACCCACACACGTATGGTGTCATCTTTCGATGTTTCCAGTACCATGGGTTTTACAACATCTTCATACAACCTTTCCCAAACCTCAGCGTCCCTGAAGAACTGAGTGACACCAATGAGCAAATCTTGTTTTACCAGTTCAACTTCATCCGGCGTGCCGTTTAAATATTCCCAGTATTCAAGCAAAGTATGCTTGCTGTTAATGCTCATTCTGTGCTCAATACGGCGGGAGACCGTAGATTCTTTGTAAGCACGAAAATCCAGTTCGGTACGATCGTTAATTAAACCAAGAATGTCGTCGAGTATTTTAGAGTTCTTAGATAGGTGTTCACGGAACTTACTGGGTTGATCCCGCACCAGCGGATGCTCGATGAAACGTCTTAACTGTTCAGGGATCTCCTGAACATTCAGCACGAAATCCACAGAGCCGGTATTGATTGCATTTAACGGCATGCCATCAAAGCGAGCCTCAGCGGGATTCTGGGCGATGACCATCGCCCCCATCTCTTTCAAAGACAGAATGCCACGGCTACCATCGGAGCCTGTACCGGATAGTATTATACCTATCGCGCGATTCTGTACGTCTTCTGCGATGGTTCTGAACAATTCGTTAATGGGGAGATTTATGCGGTTGTCAGGGGGTAAATCAGACAGGTAAATGCATCCTTCAGCCACCCTCATCAGTTTGCCTGCAGGTATGAGGTAAACCGTATCAGGTTTCAGTTTTTCCCCCTCTACTGCCTGGTGTACAGCCATTTTGGTATTTTTACTTAACAGCTCATCCATCATCGACTTAAAGTCAGGCGATAAATGCTGAGCAATGACATAAGATGCGCCAAGATTGTCCGGCAGTACATTAAAGAGTTCCTGCAGAGCTTCAAGACCGCCGGCAGAAGCTCCTATGCCTACAATGTACTGCGCTTCCTTTTCCGATGCTCTTTTATCCATTTTCCGTTCCCGATAAACTACCCGTGTCAGGTTACACAAGGCTGACTGTTAAGCATTTTTATTAGTGTATCTGAATCCTGTGGCTTAGAAAAATAAAACCCCTGAAAAAGCTGGGCACCAAGATTTCTGCAGAGCTGGAACTGTTCCTCTGTTTCCACACCTTCAGCCAGAATTTGTAGATTAAGACTTTTCCCCATTGCAATCATTGCTGTCAGAGTTTTCTTATATTTGTCATTGGTGGACACATTCTGAACAAAATAACGGTCTATTTTCAGTTCATTAAAATCGTAATTCATTAACCTTTTAAATGAACTGAATCCGGTACCGAAATCGTCCATTGAAATTAAAAACCCTCTGCGCTGCAATTGTTTTATCTGTCGCTGTACTCTTGTGCTGTTACGCTCTAGCATCATCTCTGTAATTTCAATACATACACTGGAAAGAGGAATCCCGAATTCCATGCAGAGTTGTGTAATGACTTTATTGAAATTTTCTTCTTCGAGTTGACTGACATCCACATTCATATTCAGCGTCAACGCAGGCTGATGTTCGCGTAATAGTGCGAAGCCTTTCAATGCCTCTTTTAATGCGTTATCAAAAAGTGCCAACTCCATGTTCTGCCGTTTAGCAAAACTGATAACGGATTCGATGCCTTTGAAATACTGAAATGGAGCTTTAAATCTGGCGAGGGCTTCTACTGAACGGATTTGGCCATCAACACTGTAGATTGGCTGAAAATGACACGTCAGGCCATCATCACTCAAGACGTCCTGAAGTTCTTTTTTCTGATTTTTTAGCCACTTCTTTTGCTCTCTGAGATTCACATCATAAATTTTAAAATGTTCTGCAGTAAGTGCTCCCCGCTTTACTTCATACATACCCTGGTCGGCTGCATCCAGAACAGCCTGAACCTTTTCAGCTCTGGTCTGATTTTCTTCAAACTGAATAGTGGGCGTCCAGGCAATACCAATACTGCAACGCAATTCTATTTCGCGCCCTTCCAGCATACAGGTAGTGTTCAATAAGGAATCTATCTTTCGCGCTATCCCCTCTACCGTTCTGTCTGAGGTGATAGAAGACATACAAACAACAAATTCATCACCTCCAAAACGGGCACTGAGGTCATTTTCGCGCACCGCAGAAGCAATTTTTCTTCCTACATATTTCAGCACTGCATCACCGAACTTGTGACCCGTGGTATCGTTAATCTCTTTGAACCTGTCGATATCGATAAACAAAAATAACGAACGGGAAAACCGGTTGGCATCCATCTCTTCGACTTTGCGAATAAAGGCGGACCGGTTAAATAACTCAGTTAATGAATCGTGTTCAGCCATGTACTGCAATTTGCTTTCTGCCCGAAATTCATTCGTTACATCATTCAGGGTTACCGAGGCACTGATAAAATTGTCTCTGGAGTCAAAGTAAGCTGCCAGTTGCACTGAAAATACGTAAATGCTGCCCAGTGGCGTAACAAACTCTATACGGGTTTTATATAAGTTTCTGCAACTCTCAGTATTGCTTACGTGATCACGGAACTCCCTGGCCAGTGACGGGGGTAAATAATCGATCCATTTCCTGCCATATAACTCATCCAATGAGGTTTTCAACATGTCTGCACAACGTGCATTAATAAAAACCGCATTCCAGTTGCTGTCCACGTTGATCACGCCGATTGGTAAATCATGGGCAATTTTTGAAATGCTCTTGCTATCGGCAATCACCGATAATGCCCAGGGGTACTTCTCAAACTCTGATGCAGATAAGACGCAGTGATAACCGAGGAAATTCTGTACGTCCAAAACCCGGGGCAAATCCGTTAACTCTATATTTTCAAATACTTTTAACGAATGAGGGAGTAAAGCGTGAAAAGCAAAGTGTGATACCGGAGCTGATGTCTTACACAGCGATTTATTTTTATCATAAAAAGCTGTAAAGCCATCATTGAGACTCACCAGTAATTCGTGAAGATTTCCGGCAAGTTGATTCCTTTCGTGAGTTGAATCCGTGTAATCCAAAACAAACCCTGCATAATAAAATTGAATCCGGGCAACAACTCATGCCCGATACTGTATATAGCATAGACGCTATATCGGAAAAGATAATAAATGAACATTTTGCAATAAAACTACGAACTTCCTGCCCTTAATGATCAGGGTAGGTAGCGTGAAGTAAAACGATTACTGATAAGGAGACACACCGCCTTCTTCAATAAACCGGTCGATACGCTGTTCAAGCACAGACAAAGGTACTGAGCCCAGTTGCAAAACCGCATCGTGGAAATGGCGGATATCGAATTTTTCACCTAATGCAGATTCAGCGCGGGCACGGTTTGATTCCATTGCCATTTGTCCCAGGTAATAAGACAACGCCTGACCCGGCCATGCAATATAACGATCAACTTCAGTGGTAATTTCATGGACCGACAGTGCCGTGTTGTCTTTCATGAACTGTTGCGCCTGTTCACGGCTCCAGCCTTTTGCATGAATACCGGTATCCACCACCAGCCGTGCTGCACGCCACATCTGATAGCTCAGCATGCCAAAGATTTCATAGGGGGTGTGGTAAATTCCCATCTCTTCGCCCAGCTTCTCGGTATACAGAGCCCATCCTTCTCCGTAAGCAGAAATGTAGCTTTCCCGCCGGAAGTCCGGGATCCCGTCATTTTCCAGTGACAACGGCATCTGGAAGGCGTGTCCGGGTGCTGACTCATGCAAGGTCAGGGCTGGCAGCGAATAAAGCGGGCGTGACGGTAAATCGTAGGTGTTAACCAGATAAACGCCCGGGCCACCGCGACCTGCGGTGTAAAACGGTGCAATATCATCAGGCACAGGAATAATAGCAAAACGGGCACGGGGCAGATGACCGAAAAAGTCAGAGGCCACGGCATCAAACTCTTTGGCTGTCCAGGCCGCTCTGTCGAGCAGCGCCTGAGGCGTATCGACATAGAACTGCGGATCGGTGCGCAGGAAATGAAGGAATGCGGCTAAATCGCCATCAAAGTTCACCTCAGCCATGACATCGTGCATGCGGTCACGGATTTTCGCCACTTCATCCAGACCAATCTGATGAATTTCTTCCGGGGTTAAATCCAGTGTGGTGTACTTTTTTGCCTGAGCACGGTAATAAGCTTTGCCATCAGGTAAATCGTAAGCGGCAATGGAAGGCTGTGCCCCGGGGATGTACTCTTCAACTAAAAAGGACAGCAGCTTTTTATGCGCAGGAATAACCGCTTCGCTGATCGCTTTTTGTGCCTGTGCACGCAAAGCCTGTTGTCGCTGTGCAGAGATTTTGGCAGGGAACTTAATAAACGGCTGAAAATACACGTTATCTTCACCAGCAGCGTCAACTACCGACTCCACAGAGCGTTCACGGCCAGCCAGAGAAATCGCCGGTAAGGTAAACTTCCGCGCAAGACCCATTTTCATGTTGGCGATCTGTTGATCAAAATACCGTGGCATATCGTTAAGCCAGGCGATGTAATTCACATAATCCTGTTCGCTGTGAAATGTCTCCCGCGCCAGGTATGTCAGGTCGCTCCAGAATGCGGTATCACCCAGCAAAGGCTTTTCCCAGCTACGGTATTCCTGATCCATAATGAGGTTTTCAATCTGATTACGGTATACCGCATAGTTGGTCTGATTCTCTTCCGACAATGTGGCGGTATCAATAGTATTCAGCTCTCTCAGCACAGACTGCCAGCGGCTCAGGCGCTTTTCCTGCGTGGCCTGACTCACATCCGGCAAAGCAGATGGCGCTGCGTGTGTATCGCTGTTTTCATCCACACTGTAGTAATTCTTACGCCACTGCCATTCCTGCGAGTATAAGGTTTCAAACTGGCCGTCGGCGGTATCTGTTGCAAGGGGTTCAGAAGCCGCATACACCGCAGCACTTCCCTGAAAGGCCAAAAAGACGGATAAACTGAGGATGCGTACAGAGCGTGTAAAAGTGGTCACAAATATTCTCCCTGTTTTTATTGTTATGTACCTGAAATGGGTTGTATTGAGTTTTAACACGGCGGGACAACGGATTACCAGATTTAGCCGCCGGTTGTGCAAATTGAGCGGATAAACAGCAAATCGGCAGGCGGACTGAATTTACCGCCGGACGAGGAGATCCTTTGCTTATATATCCGTATGATAGCAACCACAAGAAGCCGGACAGATAACCGGCAAAATAAGCGAATTTACCGGAGGTAACATGACAGGAAACGGCATAGGCGGAAAAACAAAAGAAGAAGCTTTGTCCACGCTTCAGGATATGACAAAAGATACTGTGGCGATTGGCAAAGAAGAGTTTGAAGCCAGGATCCGAAAAGCGCAGGCATTAATGAAAGCGCAGGGTATTGCGGCGCTTTACCTTAATGCCGGCACCAATATGACCTATTTCACCGGCCTTGAATGGTACGCCAGTGAAAGACTGGTGGGCGCATTACTGCCAGCAGAAGGTCCGGTCACTTTTATCGCACCGTTTTTCGAAATAGCTTCCCTGTCTGAACGTCTGATCATCGCCGGTGACATTGCCGGCTGGCAGGAACATGAAAGCCCATATGTCCTGTTCGCCCGCTTGTTAAAACAGACCGGTGTAAAGCCAGGTGATAAAGTGGGTATTGATGAATCAACGGCCTTTTTTATTACCGACGGTTTTCAAAAAGCCATGCCGGAGCTCCAACTGGTTAACGCCAGTCCGGTGACTGCAGGATGCCGCATGCATAAAACGGCACCGGAACTGGCCCTTATCCAGCGGGCCATGGATATGACGCTGGAGGTGCATAAAGCCGCCGCCAGTATTCTTTACGAAGGGATCACCACCACCGAAGTGGAACAGTTCATTCATGAAGCGCACAAGAAAACCGGCGCGCCGGCAGGTTCGTGTTTCTGTATCGTACTGTTCGGTAAAGCCACCTCTTTTCCTCATGGCGTGAAAGATCCACAGGTATTGAAACCCGGCGATCTGGTGCTCATCGACACGGGCTGTAAATTAAAAGGTTATCTGTCTGACATAACCCGTACTTACTGCTTTGGAGAGCCTACAGAAAAACAGGCCCGCTTGTGGCAAGCAGAAAAAGAAGCGCAGATTGCCGCGTTTAACGCAGCACAACCCGGTACGCCTTGCGGACGGGTTGATGCCGCAGCCAGAGACTGTCTGGCGGGCTACGGGCTGGGCCCCGATTATCAGTTGCCCGGCCTGCCCCACCGCACCGGTCACGGTATCGGCATGGACATACACGAATGGCCCTATCTGGTGAAAGATAATCCGCAGCCGTTGGCTACCGGAATGTGTTTCAGTAACGAGCCGATGATTGTGGTCCCCGGGGATTTCGGGATCCGCCTTGAAGACCATTTCTACATGACAGATGAAGGCCCAGCATGGTTTACTGAGCCCGCTAACAGTATTGAGAAACCTTTTAACTAAGATGAGTTATTCCATTCCTGCGCAGCGTTACGAAACCCTGCTGGAAATTAAGAAGAGTAAATTTTATGCCTGTGCCGGCTTCGCCCAGACCCGCGAAGATGCCATGCTGATGCTTGATGAAGTGAAAGCCCGCTATCCGGATGCCAGACATCATTGCTGGGCGTATCTTTTAGGCCATCCCGACCAGCCACTCAGCGTGGCGATGTCTGATGACGGGGAACCCTCCGGCACTGCCGGAAAGCCAATACTCAATGTATTACAGCACAAACCGGTGGGTAACATCATGATGATTGTTACCCGCTATTTTGGCGGTATCAAGCTGGGGGCCGGCGGACTGGTCCGCGCCTATTCTGGCGCAGCACAACAGACCATGGAAACCCTGCCGGTTATTACACAGGTTAAACTGAATGCCTTTACCGTGACCACTGATTTTGCTCAGGAGCAATTTATCCGCCACTGGACTGAATCGGTTAAAGGTAAAGTCACAGATTGCACTTACTCGCAGGCTGTAACCCTCAGCATTGCCATACCCGACAGCGCCGTGGAGGCTTTGCGTCAGTATGAAGGAAGCCTCGGTTTGACAGTAAAAGCCGTTAAAGGGTGACGGTTTGTTAACTACAAAGGCGTAATCCCCGGACAGCGTCATACTTCTGCAGCATTTTGAGTGTACAAGTGTACGCTGAAACTATACACTGGTTTTTATCGACTGGTAAGATCTGTGGGAGCATCACATGACACAATCAGAAAAGCGGCCTGCTGCGGCAAAAGCCTACTCTGTGCTGGAAGAATGGTTAAATAGTATCAGCCATGGTGCGGGGTTTGTTGCGGCCGTTGTGGGGCTGGTGTTTTTACTGCTTCGTGCTGAGCAACCGGTAGCCATCGCCGCAGCCGCCGTTTACGGTACCACGCTGATCCTGATGTTTCTCAGTTCTACCCTCTATCACAGTATTTCCCACACCAAAGTAAAGGGGATCCTGAAGCTGTTTGATCACAGCGCAATTTATTTGCTCATTGCCGGGACTTACACTCCCCTCCTTCTGGTCGGTATCGGCGGATGGCTGGGAATTACGATGACCGCAATTGTGTGGATCCTGGCTACAGGCGGTGTTGCCTTTAAACTCATTGCCCGGCACCGTTTCCCGAAGGTATCTGTGGCAACTTACCTGCTGATGGGCTGGATAGCCCTTGGCCTTATTTATCCGCTTTATATGGCGCTGCCGGGAGCCGGACTGTGGCTGATAGTTGCCGGGGGACTATGCTTCAGTATCGGTGTGTTATTTTACGTTGCCAAGTCAAAGCGTTACACTCACGCTATCTGGCATCTGTTTGTGCTGGGTGGCTGTAGTTGCCATTTCTTTTCAATTTATTATTTTGTGGTGTAAACGCTCAAGCATGAACACAACCGACAAACCGGCTTCTCACCGTCTGATCACCGGAACGGCCTCCATAACACTGGGAGCGGTGCCGGATGCGCAAAGCATTCAGACACTTAAACAACAGGGTATCACCCACGTTATCACACTGCAGACCTCATCAGAGCATGCTGAGCAGGTGGAACGACTGGTTAAAGATGCGGGCATGCACTGGCGCTGGTTTCCGTTTACCGAAACTCTCGACAGTACAGAGACCGGACTCGAATTACTGAGGCAGTATATCCAGGAACTGGGTAAGCTTACCACTGAAGGTAAACAGCTTTATTTTCACTGCAACGATGCCAGAAGCCGTTGTATGTTGTTAATTTTTGCCCTGCTCCACCATCGCCGCATCCCGTCATCCAGTGCCTACCCTATGCTACACGACCTGTCATCAGGCTCAGCAAACCGTTTAAGCCGTGCAGAATTACAGTGGGCAGCCAGCCTCGGGTTATCGGTGCATTAATAAGACAACCTGTTGCCTGCGAAGTGTATTCAAAACAAGACACTCCGCAGGTTTCCTCTTACCTCTTTGAGGTTCTGACAAGTCCTGAACCGGTTAAAACCGCAGAGCCGCAAGGCTTCACCGTTAAATCCCCATTGTGGCCTTTGTTTTGCTTCTGACAGTAATGAGTAATTAGTTTCTTCTCATTTTCCCGTCACGGAGTATCTTAATGCGACTATCGCCGCAATCAGTCTATGCCTCACTGTCACTTCCACGAAATCTTCGCACGTCACGCCCTTCACACTTCGTTAAAGTACTTGCGTTAGGGTTGTCCTGCCTGACTGTACACTTCGCACAAGCCGCGAGCGTAGCACCGGCTCAACCGGGCAGCATGGCGCTGGAGAAAATCGCTGCGCAAGGCGTGTCAGATTTACAAAGTGCAGAGACATTAGTGGAAGATTTAGCGGCTTCGAAGCGCTACGGACGGATGCTGAATCTGCTTAAGCAGGACTACAACGACGAGTCCGGTGAGATTTTAATGATGATGAGTCGCGGCGAGTCACTGGAAAACGCGACACTGAAGTTAGCCAAAAGAGCTGGATCTGAAACCGCGATGGGCCATGTGGTTAAATCGGCATTTATTCTGTTTCCTCTTAATCAGGCTGACTTATACCATTATTTGCAACAACACCTGGGGATACGGGATACACTGCTGAACAAGTGGGCAGAAAATGCAGGGGTCCTTACTGAACCAACTATGCCGGCTCCCGATGATAAGGGTCTGTTTATTCAGCCACTCATTGAGTCTGCCAGTATATCGGTATTTGATGTCACCGCTGACACCCGCGCAGAATTACTTTATCGCCGCTCAGGTACTGAACAATGGCAGCAAGGCAGGGATTTAAGTTTCGAACCGGTCAACGGTATCCTGACAGGGCCGGTTGTGTATCTTGAAGCCGGCACAGCGTACGATGTGAAGGTAGTTCTGCATGCGCCTCAGCAGCCTGTGAGGATAATTGAAAGCCAGTTTACCACCCGCGCGGATAAACCTGTGATTGACCCGGATAAGGTATATAAACTCTCCGACATTTATAAAGGCGGCATGCTGGATCTTGAAGCGCTGGGCATTGAAGGCAGCAAAGACGGGTACGCCAAAATTGTGGGGGACGCCGGCACAGTCATTACCCCTGACGATTCAGATAAATACGCTATCTTTACCGGCGACAACAGCTATATCTACTTTGAAAACATCACCATAGAAGGCGCGAGAGTGCATGCTATTTATGGTGAAAAAGGCCATGATATCTGGATAAACCAATGTGATATTTCAGGCTGGGGCCGGGCACCGAATGTCATGAAAAATGGCATTGCCTATGAAATGGAAGATGCCGGCCCGATTAACTATGACTCAGCCATTTACTTTCGTCAGTCCGGCGTGATCACGGTGGAAAACTGTCACGTGCACGATCCCCGCGCCATTGCCAATGACTGGTCTCATGGTCATCCCAAAGGACCTAACGCGTTTCTTGCACACGCAAACCATCCTGACCCGCAATTTAAAGGTCAGGTGATTGTTCGTAACAATCACTTCACCGGTACGGCAGACCACCGTTTAAATGATGTCATTGAAGGGCGCAAGAATGCAGAGCCTCTTGGCGGTTTTGTCCGTGACTCGGCGATTTATAACAATGTACTGGCATATTCCAACGATGATGCCATTGAAGTGGACGGCGGCCAGCAGAATGTACTGGTTTACAACAACGACATTTCACACACTTACTCGGGAATAAGTATTACGCCGGTTCGCGTTGGCCCGGGCTTTGTGTTTAATAACTATATCCATGATTTGGGCGACTTGCGGGGTAAACAGTGGGCGTCAATCAAGATGGGTGGCCTGCTCACCAGTCCGCTGGGACAAAGCATTATTCTGCATAACCTGATCACCACAAAACGTAACGGATTAACCGCTTCGCGGTTTAAGGACGACAACACTTTCTGGACGCAGGTACAGAATAATGTGGTAATTAATCAGAAAGACGCGAACCGTTCAGGCTTTGCCGTTTTCGATCCGCAGGGCTACCCTGAATCAGAATATATCAACAATTACTTCTATAACCTTTCTGCGGGCAAGCCGAAAATTCAGGCGAATATTACCGTGCCCTATGAATTTGATGAGGCTAAACTGAATCAGCAAATCGCAGAAGCTTTATTTATAAAAGGCAAAACCGTATTGCTCCCAAATTCTGACAAATACCGTATAAACAACTTCACCAGACTCAATGAAGACGGCACACAAGCAATCTACGGAATTATTGAGTAACAATAAATAAGCAACATCAAGTGCAGTAACAAGGACGTCAGTCTCTATGTCGTTGAAAGCCAAGTCCCTTAAGGGCGCGTTTTTTAATTTATCCGCGAATGGCGCAGGCCAGCTGGTAAATTTTGTCGTCTACGCCATCATGGCGCGTATTCTGGGCGTTGAAGAGTTCGGTCTGGTGGCTATTTGTCTGATGGTCACCGATTTCTGTAACCTGTTCGTCACCGTGGGCGTATCGCAAAATCTCATTCAGCGCAAAGAATGGGACAATAACTTCGCCAGTTTATCCTTCTGGTTTTTGATGGGTGTGTCACTGGTCATCGCAATTTTGATGTTCGCTGTGGCAGTGCCCGTTGCCTGGTACACCTATTCCGAACTCGCCGCTCAACTTATTGCGGCGCTGGCAATTATTCCGCTGGCTAACGGTTTGCGCCTGGTCCATAAAGCAAAAATGGAACGGGATTTTGCCAATAAACGGCTGGCGGCCTACGACACAGCCGGCGTGCTGGTTGGAGGCGTAGTGTCTGTCGCCACGGCATTAACCGGCTTCGGCGCATGGGCGATTATTCTCGGAAAAGTTGTTCAGGCTTTTGTTTCTACAGCCCTGACCTGGCACGGCTCGGATTTCCGTCCCGGTAAGGTAGAGGATAAGTCCCACCTGCCTGAAATCATCCGCTTTGCGAAACCGCTGATCGCCATGTCTTTCATGAATTTCTTCTCCCAGCGTACATCAAACATCGTTATTGCGGCCTTTCTCGGGGCCGCCACCTTTGCCTACACCTCAGTGGCAAGACAAGGGTTTTCAGTATTGAACAACCTCACTTTCCAGCCACTGAACAGAATTGCTCTGGCCGGTCTGGCAAGGGTTGAGGACCACAAACTACCGGCAACCTTCGCCCGTGTGGTCAGCATGACCGCCATCTTCGTTACACCGGTGTACTTCGGTGTCGGTGCTATCGCTCATCCGTTTATTGATGTGGTGTTCGGTGATAAATGGACTGACAGCGCATACTTATTGTCTATTCTGGCGCTGCAAACGCCCTGTAACGTGATGGCGTACTATCTGCCTAACTTGCTGATTGCAAGAGGCTTACCGGCTCAGGCATTTAAACTTAACCTGATAAACCTGACCTTTAACTTCCTGTTTCCGTTAGCTGCTGTTCCCTGGGGCCTGTATGCAGTGATCTCTGCGCTTGTTGTTGCTAACTTTATCACCCTGGTGCTGAAATTTATGCTGGTGAAAAAATCTCTGAACATTAGCCTTACAGACGCATTCAGAGAAACCTGGATGTTCACCCTTACCGGTACAGTAATGTTCTGTGTGGTGTTATATGTCGAGCGCAATCACTTACTGGGACTGGATAACGTATTTCTTGAGCTACCCGCTCTGGTTGGCCTTGGCGCATTGATTTACTGCGGCAGCCTGCTACTGTTTTTCCGCAAGAAAACCCTGGCCATTGCGAAAGAATTTAAATCAGGAAAGAAAAAGAAGAAGGTGTAGCTGTCTTATCCTGCCGGACTGACCGACAGCCATGCTGAGAGATTTGCTAAGCGCAATCTCTCGGCATGTTTAAGGGACTGATCATGGCGGCTTCAGACTTGTGTACCGGCACATCGACTTTACCACTGGCAATCACTTCACCCAGTTGCCATAACCGCCATTCTCCCCGTTCATAAATATCCCAGGTTTCATCGTGAGTCAGCGGTTCTGTTGCGATAACACTCACCACGTCTGCCGGCGTGGTTTCAGAGGCAAAATCCACTTCCACCTCCACATCTTTCAGACAGGCCGGTCCGAATGGTGCCCGGCGGGTAATGCTGGCCAGCTTGGTACTGCAAAAAGTGAACAGCCAGTCACCGTTACTCAGCAAGCAGTTAAACACACCCTGCTCAGCATATTCTTTTGACAGGGCCACCAGCGAAGCAGCCAGTTGCTCAGGCATAGCATCGCGGGGCAAAGTCTGACGGATTTGATTCATTAAATCGCAGAACAGCTCTTCACTGTCTGTGTCACCGATAGCTTCGTACATACCGGCTCTGCGGGTAAAACCGGGGATCTGGCCATTATGGGCAAACACCCAGCAACGCCCCCACAATTCACGGGTAAACGGATGCGTATTAGAAAGGTTAATGTTACCCACATTCGCCTGGCGAATATGGCAGATTGCCGTTTTGCTCTTTATCGGTAACTTTGAAACAAATTCAGCGATTTGAGAAGTCGCGCAGGGTTCGGGATCGTGAAAAAGCCGGACGCCCTTTCCTTCATAAAAAGCGACACCCCAGCCATCTTTGTGAGGACCGGTTTCCCCTCCCCTGCGGGTCAGGCCGGTAAAACTGAAACATAAATCGGTTGGCGTATTGGCACTCATGCCAAGGAGTTCGCACACTGTGCATTCCTTTCTTAGAGGCAAAGGCTGGTAGCGTAGCCAAAAAATTTGTCGGTGGCAATGCTTTGACTTCCGGCAAATGTTAACGTAGTGTGAGAGACGAACGTCATTAAAAATAAGCTCTGTTGAAGTGACATTTTATGATTAATTTTGTAGTGAGGTAAAAATGTCAGAAGATTCAGTTTCAACCACCGACGATTCACTATTTACCACTTTTCTGACCAACACCATCGATGGCGCACTTATTATCGAAAATGGTCGTATAAAAAGTTGTAACGACAGCTTTCTCCGGCTTCTGCGTTACGAAAGCAGGGACTCTCTTACCGGACGCGATTTACTACACATTTCTGCAGAATACCAGACTGCAAACGTATCGTCTGAATCGATGTTCCACAGTATTCAAAAAGAAAATGCAAAAAACTCGAGCTTCAAATTTGATTGGTTATTTCAAAAATCTGATCAAACGTTGCTCTGGACAGAAACAACCATAACCAGATTAGATTCCGGCGATGCCAGCGTATTGTTGTTGATGATTCGGGACATATCTCTGCAAATGGAACTGGAACAGGAGATATATAAAAGAAATCAGGCTCTTGAAGCTTCAAATGTCGGTTTGAACTTTGTAATAGAGAATCTGGCTGAAACGCAGGGACAGCTTATCCAATCAGAAAAAATGGCCAATATCGCCCGTCTTGTTGCCGGTATCGCCCACGAAATCAACACGCCTGCTGGCATAAGCCTGACCGGTATCACTCAACTGCTGGAGGAAAGTAAAATTGTCCAGCGTCAATATGAAGATGGCAGCCTGACTCAGGATGAATTTGAAGATTTCATCAGCAGCGTCACTGAACTCTCAGAAATGGTGAAAGGCTCAATTGATAAAGTCTCCCATCTCATCTCAAGCTTTAAGAAAATTGACATTACACAGAGCGCCGATGAGGAGCAGCCGGTAAATGTAAGGACACATATCGGAGATACTTTATACTGCCTCGAGAGTTCACTGAGCGCATCCATGATTGAAAATCAGATTGAATGTGCAGAAGATATTAACGTCATAATTAAGCCTGAATTGTTATCACAAATCATCAGCAATCTGGTGATAAACTCTATTCAACATGGCTACGGGCCGGACAAGCACGGCCATATCTATATTTCTGTGAAACGTGAATCTGCCAATCAGTTTACCTTGCTCTATAAAGACGACGGGTGTGGTATCGATGCGGAACATATTCATAATATTTTCTCTCCGTTCTACACCACCAGAAGGAAAGACGGGCACATCGGTCTGGGCCTGAGTATTGTGTACACCATCGTCACTCAGGGACTGGGAGGAACGATTGAATACATTGACAACGAAGGATGCGGCGCGCAATTTCTTATTAAAGTAAGGTTGAAGGAGGCACAGGCTTCAACAAGTACCGGTGCATTGGCAGATGCAAAGTCAGTGTGACACACTGACTTTGCTATTGGTGTTTACCGTCACTCTGCACCCCAGAGATCGAAGGGGAAAGCCTGATAAAGCTTATCTGTGATTGCGGTGAAATCCGGTGGCGCAGGTAAATTCATAGAGATGCCTTCCGCCAGGCTGGTCACCTTGGGAATTTCAGTACGACCTGTGCCCTGATAGTAATCTTCATATTTAAACATCGACTCGCCGCTGCCGGAATCGTAAAAAATGGCAGGCACGCCGTATGCTTCGGCAATGATGACACCATGTAATGAACTGGAAATAACCCGTTTGCTGTTCACGATAGCTTCAATGAACGAGCCGGGATACTGCATGGGTGTAACCAGATCCTTTTCATAGCCTTCATACTGCGCCATATCATCGTTCATATGGTTGATAATGATGTAGTCTTTTTTGTGCGCCTTTTCCATCAGGTGCTTTGAATAAAAATGAGGAAGCAGTAACGCCGGGTCACCGTAAACTTCCGGTACACTGATGCCACGGTTCATAAGGTATTCACGGGTAAGAGGGCCGCGTACGGCACGGACGTCGAGGTTATCAAACTGAATGACCTTATCGCCCATTTTTTTGTTATAACCTGTGCCCCACAATGTATCTCCGTCCCGCGCAAAATGCAGAACAGAACCCACACTGACCAGCTTGGTTGAGGGATCCAGTTTGTCTTTGATGAGCTTTCCTTTCATAGCGAGTACGCGCTTCACCAGATCGTAAGCCACATAATCGCCGATATTCGGCCGGTCGTCTTTCTTCGACTGCCACCAGTACACCCGCTTTTTCTCTTCTGCCAGCGCCTGTTTTTCTGCCCATTGATTTAACATAGTTTTCCTTTAATACTCACGGCGGATTACGCCGTCGTTCCACTCTTTATCTGGCTCAGAACCTGTCTGAATCAGGATAATTTTTTCGACAACTTGTGCCAGAAACTTTCACGGTTAAAACGTAACAGTTCATCGTCGCCGTCAAACTCCTGCTGAAACCGTACCTGCCATTGTTTGTTTAAAATGTTACTTTGCTTTTTGGTCACCGGCGTTGGCGGAATACGGTGACTTTCCACCGCCAAATCCATAAAGTCAGCAATTCGGAGTACAGAATTAGCGGTGTTGGCTTTGACATCTGCAAAATTCAATTCCATATATTTGCTGCCGGTTGCCGCCAGGGTGTATCGCCAGGACGCATTTTCCAGGCTGACGCGGCGCAGGCCTGCTTCAATATCTTCAAAGTTGTACTCCGGATCTGCCGCCGGCTTGCCCTGCTGTGATATCCAGGCCCCGGTTTGTCTGGCTACTGCCAGCGATACAGCCTGAGCCATCACATCTTCACGGGTAAGCAATACAAAATGCGGATTCGGCAGCATTTTGCACATCGCTTTGAACCCGCCGAACTCTTCGATATGGGAATAGTGCACTTTGATACCGAACACACCATTCGGGGATGTCCGCCGCGCCCTGAGTTCATCAAGCACTTCCGGCAAAGTCCTGCGGTTAAGACGCAGTTTCCATTCGTCGAGGTTTTTTCTGTTCACGTATTCAAGGGGAAAGCCAAAAGCGCCGGTTTCGTGAAGCACATGACCAAGCATATGACTGCCTGAACGCACGGTTGATGCAATCACCAGTGTTTTTTGGGTTTCCGTCTGATGTGGGAAGTCGTGTTCTGAAGAAAACTGATCCTGATAGAGTTCCATGACTCTTCTCCTGTAATGAGGGCCCGTAACCCTAACTGACCCGCTGTCGCACTTTTTTTACCGTTACCGCAGCCAGGTGGTTCAATGTCACAGACAAACCGGCAATGTGAACAGACTTCATCACCCATTTAAGCTTGTCTTTTTTTAGTGGCAAATACACCAGTAATTGAGCAGCCACCCGTTTACGGTAATTCCCGTCTCCGAGAAACTGGCGGTGTTTGTCTGCTGAGCGCAGGCGCACCACCGCTTCGTCCGGCGTCATTTTCGCTACTTTGGCGCCGATGCCGTCCATATTCATGAAGCGGTACAAAAAGATGGGCTTGGGAATATTCCATAATGAATAGCCCAGCTCTGAAAGCCTCACGTACATATCCCAGTCCTGCCCGTTGGGCAGGGTTTCATCGAAACGTTCCTTTAGAGCGATATCACGTTTCACACTGAAACCGCTCATACCGCAATATTGATTACCGGTTCGGAGTACTTCACGCTCTACCCGTCTTGAAGGCTGCACGAACAGTTGCTCACCACCTAAAACCTGATAACCGCTGACCACAGCGTCCGCGCCGTTGTCGTAAGCTTTTTTGTGTTCCCACAAATATTCCGGCAGCCATATGTCGTCGTCATCGAGAAAGGCAATGTAATCACCTTTTGCGCTGTCTACCCCAATGTTACGAGCCTTGTTCGCACCCGATGATTCTTTCAAAAAGTGATAGTGAAAATTCGGCTTTTCTGAAAATTCAGTGAGAATGTCATCATATGGCAAGGAAGATGCATCATTCACTACAATCACCTCAAGCGGCTGCTCAACTTGTGCATATACACCGTCCAGCGCTTCTTTGAGTTCTGCAGGTCGATTGAATGTTGTAATAACAACGCTGAATTTGTCGCTCATTGGTATCCCTGTGAGTTGCAATCCGAATAGGAAGTCTGCGTAGATTTCCCGAACATGAATATGATGGAGCAAGAATCATGCAAGAAATCTTAAAGCAGCAATCAGAGAAGTATCTCGCCCGATATCCGAAAATCTTTTTCTGCCACGTTCCCAAGTGTGCCGGCGTCTCTCTGTCTAATGCCATCTATCAGTCTGTCTATCCATCACTGCTGAAAGCAACCCGCTTCACCGGCCATATTGATCTCAGAGCCAGCAGGGAGTGCGAGAAGTTACTGGGAGTGGACATGATGACCGCAAGGGAAACCCAGTTAACCTTCCAACTCAGCAGTAAACACCAGGTATTTACTACCGGCCATTGTGTGGCGCGCCCTGAGGTAGTCAGTAACTTTTACAAAGACTGGCACTTTTTGACGATACTCAGAAAGCCTGCAGACCGCTTTATTTCTGAATATGTATACAACCGCTTTAAAGAATCGGAATGGCAGAAAAACGAAACTGACATCGAAGAATATCTGCAGTCAGAAAAGGCGCTTAACTCGGCAGTCACCTATGCCCGCTATTTTTCCGGATACCGCAATGCCGCTGATATTATGGCGAATGCAGATGATGTGATTGCTAAAGCTGTTGCAAATTTGCGTCATTTCTCGGTGTACGGCACGCTGGAGCAAATGGATAAATGGCAGGAAGATTTTAATCAGCGCTTCAGCACCCGCATCAATATTGCCAGCAAAAATACCAGCCCGAATCGTGGTGCCTCATCAGCCATTACCAGTAACCCGAAATTAATGGGCGTTATTACAGAGCTGAACCGCGTTGACCAGGCCATCTATGATGCTGTGTTTGCGATGGTGAATGACAAACAAACCTTGCAGGCCAGAGCAAGCTGATATTTGGCTGCAACGAAAAAGCCCTGCTACGACGCAGGGCTTTTTGTTATGAAACTGAAAGAGATAATCAGGTAGTCAGTACTACCCGCCAGGATTCTCTGATAGCTTCCTCACCGTAGCGGTCTACAGCTTGATTCACTACCACACTGGAATCAACGTACTCCAGATTGGCCAGTTGGGTTTCCAGATTATCCGGTTCAATAATTTTAACGAAAGGAAACTCTCTGGCCTTCATTCGCGCGAAGGCGGAATCGAAACACAGCACGTTGGCGCCTAAACTCATAGCCATGTAAAAGGTGCCGGAGGATATCATCGCGTTATCATCGTGGGCCATGATAACAAAGCGCGTGTCAGACACCGCGTCTTCCAGCGTTTCTTCTTTTACAAATTCATTATTCCAGTCCACCTGCAAACCTCTCTGGTCAATAATACTGTACAACCTGGCTGCATATTCCTTGTCGGAACAAAAGCCCATCACCTGCAATTTTTGATTCAGCGGCCATACCTCTAACAGTTTATCGAGGCGCTTGTAGGGCTTAATTGATCCAAAGTACAGAAAGTCGATACCTTTTTGGGTATCTCCGATGGCCTCAAAGAATTGAAATAAATCCCTGTCGTTGAAATAAAGCGGGTGCTTCACCACGCTTGATTCTATTCTGTCGGTCATTTCAAGAGTGACAACACGGTCCGCAATAAGCGTCAAGAGCCTCAATATGAATGTGTATAGAGTAGAGTGAGTACTTACATTATGAGGCTTGTAGTTATGACGTACCCAAATTACTTTGCTACTGAAGAAGGGAATGGAACAGACAGTAAGAAAGAACGCGAGGAGGAAGGCCCAGCGTTTGGGCCCGCTCATGCCCTTGCGAAAGGGCTGATCTTCATACCAGTTTAATACCAGCCAGTTTTCCTTTCTGCTGAACAGGTTTGCCGGACGGAAGAGGTGTTTGAACGGGCGGATATCATATCCCAGCTCGCTGAACGCCCCTTTTATCCTGTCGACAAACCCGTTGCTATGTACAAAAGGATACAGAAACAGCTTACGTCTTTCAGTCATCAGGCCGCCGTACGTGGTTGAACAGGAATGCCCATAGCAAGGTTATTCGCAATCACGTAAGTATCATCAGAGATAGCATCCCAGTTGAAGGTGTTCAGGAACGCTTCTTTATTAATAGCCAGCTTCATATCATCCACGTGGGTGATTTTGTAGGCCAGCGCGTCAGTATCGCCAACCTTGAAGTAAGCATCTTCCGGCAAACCGATATCGGTGTTCGGAGTAATATCACTGATTATCACTTCTGTACCGGCGCTGATGGCTTCCAGTGCGACGATAGGCAAGCCTTCGTGGTAAGATGGTAATACAAATACCCGGGCGAACTTGTACAAAGCGTTCAGCTCATCCCCCTGACGGCGGCCGGCAAAAATAATTTTATCGCTGGCCTGCTTTTTCAGTTTCATAGAGTATTCATCTTCGTGGTCTGCACCACCTACAATGACCAGTTTCAAATCTGTATCAGACTTTTTGTATGCTTCGACTAAATCGTGAAAGCCTTTCTCAGGAACGAGGCGGCCAACAGTAAGTACATACTTACCCGGCTCAATACCTAAATCCTTTGGCAATGCTTCTGCACCCATCTGAGTATCCATATCGGTTTTAGCACCGTTGGGTACGAACAGGATACGGTTCGATTTACCGGAGAAACGGTTCTTCAGCACGCCGGTGAGAGAACGGCCAACCACAATGGCGCGGTCTGAGAATTTCACTGCCATCGTTTCACCAAACTTCAAAATATTTTTGGCAAACTGATTCCATTTCTGTCTGTCATAGTCAGCGCCATGGTGGGTTACCATAACCTGCATACCCAGCAGCTTTGCCAGTGGTGTAAACAGAGCCGGCCCGATGCCGTGAATATGCAATACATCCGGCTTCACCACGAAGCGGGCGTAAAAAATAGCCAGGAAGGTGTGTAAAAATGTCTCGATGAACTTATGCTTCAAAGTCCACACAGAACGCAGTTTTACGCCTTTGTATTCTTCAACAGACTGATCCACATACGGTGAGCGGCAAATCACAGTGACATCCATGCCCGATTTGACCAGCCGCGGATACAGTTGCTGGCAATGAGATTCGATTCCGCCCATTACGTCGGGAATTCCTCTTAGTCCTACGGCACATAGTTTCATAACTTTCTCCAATATCTCAGGACAAACCTGAGTTAAAATCAATTCGCCAAACGAGACGCAAAGGCAGGTGAGTCAAACCATGCATTGCGAGGTAATTTCACCGGTCCGATGGCGTTGCCAATTAAGATGGCAAATAAAATCAACCCCTCGATATTCCAAAGAGGCATGGTGGCGAAGTTCATAATCAAAAATCCCACCATTGATGAACAAAGCATCCAGGCAAACTGCTTGTTCTTAATCCTCATCGCCTGCACTACAAAGCTGGCAGCAGCGAAGAGGAATGTAAGCAGACCAATCAGGCCATACTCATACAAATACGATACGTAGGTGTTGTGTGCGTATTTCGGGAATACGCCGGACCATGATTCAGGGCCCCACCCCACCAGCTGATGAACAAATGAACCGTTCACATACTCATAGATATACAAACTCCAGAGGTACACCCGGGCAGAGAAAATGTCTTTTTCAGCCTCGGAGTAGTAGAACGGTGCCTTGATCAGATCGTCGATACTGGTCAGGAATACAAATACATCAGCAAAACGGTCCTGCATGGTGTACGAGGCCATGAGGAACAACATGCCCATGCCGAAGAACGCGGCAAGGAAAAACACAGTCTGGTAACGCGGTGCGATTTTTGATGACATTGCGGTGTAAGCAAAAATGGCAGCCAGCGGTAATATCGCCAGAACCGAGGTGCGGTAGTTCACCAACACCAGTACTACACAACCTAATGCAAACAGCGCGCCACGAAATCGTATCGCGCCCGGAGACAACAAACCCACCACTAAAATGAAGCCTGCGATGATCATCGAAAACGCCGCTTCGTGGTTATAACCCCCGATATAGCTGGCTGAACCATCGGCTTCAGTGGCTTTCACCTCACCCAGCAGTACTGACATCACAGCGAGAGAAACAGGTAAAAAGAAGCTCACCAGCAGCTTTTTTAATACAAAATCTTTGTCAGTTTTTCTTATCGCCATGAACATTGCACACGCTATTGATAAGAAAAACATCCACTTAACCATTACGTTAATCAGACCGCTTACTCCGCCGTTAATCAGTCCGCTGGCCACCACAGCAGCGAAGAAAGCGTAAAGGGGCAGCAAAACCCGCAACTGGTACACTTTTGGCGGCAGCATCAGTAAACCGGTTGCAGCAATGCCGATTGAAGCGAGGGCATTAATAGAAAACCCGGCAATAAGCGGGTCATAAGTGATTTGATGGAACGCGGAAAGGAAAAAGCGTAACCAAATTGCGACAACTACGAAGGCAAGATACTTATTACAGTGCTGACGAATAGTCTGCCAGACCAGCCAGGCGCTGATAAGGCTGAACAGTAATTTAACGGCCAGAAACATGTTCAGTCTCCGGCTGTGATTGTTCTAATTTAAGGGCTTTAAGCAGTTTTTCGCGGAACACGGCATTACTGAATGTAGCGGCACGTTCAGCACTTCGCTGTTCGTAACGCCGTTTGTTGTCATCCTGTGAAATATAATCCAGAGCACCGGCGACGCCTGATACACTGTTCACTTCACAGATACAACCGTATGACTGAGCTTCAAATCCTGATACGTTGTACGGATACTCACCGGTAAGAATTTCAGCAGGACCTGACTCACAGTTTGTCGCCACCACGGCCTTGCCCAAGCACATAGCTTCAGCAATGGCGTTGGGGAAACCTTCAGCGTTTGACGTCGACACAAAAAAATCTGCGCCTTTGATATAAGGATACGGATTGGACTTAAAGCCCAATAAATGCAGGCGCCCGCTCAACCCTAAAGACTCAGCCCGTTGCAGTAAGGCCTGCTTTTCCTCTCCCTGCCCGAGAATAACGATGTCGTGTTCGACAGAAGAAGCCGCTACGGCTTGCAGCAACAAATCAAAATTCTTATTACGAACCAGTCTGCCAGTGCCAATGATATAGGGCTTGGACGGTAAATCGTCCACTGGTTGTTGTGCCATGGCGCTGATATTGGCCATGTTGTACGGGTTGTAGATAGTTTTAATCCGTTCCCGTTTTACCGAAAAGTTTTCGATAAGGTCCGCTTTTACGCCTTCGCTCACAGCAATTATGCAATCTGCAGAAGGATATGTCGCTTTCACCAGGCAGCGGGAGATAAAATCTTTGATGCCACCGGACAGGTGACTGGATGTATTTACCCGTTCGCTGATCACAGCGCGATACCCCAGGCGTTTAGCCAGAGAGACATTAAGCATATTGGCGCGGGTTAAAAAACTTACGCAGGTGTGCGGCGCTATTTTTTCCAGCGCTTTTTTCAGTGCGCTGTAGCCGCTGTGCAAACTACCTTTCGTATCGAGTACAACCTGATTCACATACTCAGGACACTGCTGTTCCTGCGGCAAATCATCAAGCAGTATCAAATGCACGTTATAGCCTGCACTCTGAAAATCCGCTTCCATGATAGTCAACAACTTACACATCACCCGCTCAGCTCCACCGCCTTCGAGGGAGTTGATAATAAACGCGATGTTGTGTTTTGCCTGTTGCATGTGCTTTTCCCTGCTGGTCACTTCCGACACATATTTAAATGCGATATACAGGGTCTATTCAGCTTTTGTGCCAGATCGTAAAATAATGCGCGGGCTTTATGTCTGGCTGAAAGAAAATCTAAATCCGATATTCTCTACCACTAAACCAGCAAACATTAACCAACTGATTTTAAATCAGTTTTAAAGTTTGGCGTGAATTTATTTTATGCTTGCAGACGGATTAAAAATCCATGCACCAAACCCAAAATTACAACTTTAGTATAAGGAATGGCATTTCAGATCTGAATGACTGTTGCTGTGAAGCAACATTTACGCTGTTGATGGCAATTTATTCCCTGTCACATGAATTTTCTCTGCCCGTGTCTCAGTACTTCCTGAAGCAAAGCACATTTATACCGGCTGTCTTTTTGAGTTAAGATGACGGAAAGCCACATCACCGGAAGATTACTTGCCGTGGATAACACACCTCATCCTGTCCATGAGTCACAACTGATCCAAAAACTACTCAGTAAAATGCCACCGGATGTTGCCGCATCCTTTTCAGAAGAACAGCTGATAGCCATGAACAAAGCGATTGGCGGGCGCAGCTGGGCCAGACATAAACTGGATGTCCGCGGCACAATCAATATATGGCGGACGAGTTTCTACTTTGTGGTGCTGGCGGGCAAGAACCGCCGCGAACTGTCCCGGCTGGAGCAACAGGTTGGACGGGCGACAATGGCTCTGATGTTTGCTCTGTTCATTACATTCAGTGTTCTGAGCGGGCTGCTTATCCTTTATTTGATCAAGTCAGCACTGGGAATCAACTTGTTTGAAAACTTCTCGCTGGGGATATGGAGCTGGTTTAAAGCTAACATTCTTAATTAGAGGCTTAACAATACAAAACCCGCCGGATGGCGGGTTTGTTATTAACATTGTATACGTCAGGCGGTTGCACCAGCCGCTATGATGTTGCCGGGCGTGGTTTTGAACAGAGTATTCGCCACCTCTTCAGATGCCAGCTCACTGACCACCGCAAAAGCCTCACCCATATCATTAGGACGTCGTTTGGTATCATGGGTATCCGATGCTACGAGGTCAATCTGATTATCCCGCAACATGTCTTTAGCAATCTTTTCTACATGCTCACCGAAGCGCCCGGTGAAAGCCCCTGCAGTCACCTGTAACAGACAACCCTGATTGCGCAGCCACTGGATCTTCTCCGGACGCTTCCAAACGTCACGATTCCGCTCAGGATGAGGGATTAAAGGCTGCACGCCTGCATTCAGTAACCAGCGAAATAGTTGATCGAGTCCTGCCGGCATATT
This sequence comes from Alteromonas sp. ABH4_457, assembly GCF_056160625.1. NCBI lineage: Bacteria > Pseudomonadati > Pseudomonadota > Gammaproteobacteria > Alteromonadales > Alteromonadaceae > Alteromonas > Alteromonas sp. ABH4_457. The sequence goes on along the minus strand of NZ_JBSWXN010000008.1, from coordinate 439,233 downwards.
GCTGTGGGGCATTTCCAGCAGCAGTACTTTTTTACCACGGAATTCACCCAGATAAGGTAATTTATCCTCCCTGAACCACACCGGCACCATTTCGTTTATCCTCACTTCCCCTGCACGGGATAAAGACAAGGGGATCCCTGCTTTATCGACAGCGTCTTTCAGGGCACTGAATCCTGCGGCAATAATTTCGGGGGTATTGTCAAAAGTGCCCCAGTGAACATGCGGTGTGCACACCAGGTGAGTGACTCCGGCCGCAACAGTCTGCCGCGCCATATCCAGAGCCATGTCCATGTCTCGCGCACCATCATCGATGCCCGGTATTATATGACTGTGTAAATCAATCACAATTTGTCCTCACACTAACTCAGTTAGCATTGTAACCATATTGGTCATAGAAACCACCATAGCGCTCAGACACATCTGATTTTTTAAGATCTACCTGGTTCAATACTACGCCGTCAACACGGTGCCCCACTTGCAGGAACCGGCCCAGTCCGTTTTTGATCATTTTTTCACTTGTGCTGTCAGCACGCACAACATAAATAACCGAGTCACAGCTTTTTGATACGACCATGGCATCAGAAACCGCCTGTGTAGGCGCGGTATCGACAACCACGTATTTGTAGGTTTTCTTAAGATAATTGATCAGTGCTTTGAAGCCGTTACCCGCCAGCAACTCCTGAGGATTTGAAGGAATACTGCCGGCACAAATAATATCAATACCCGATTGCTCGTCATGAACCAGACATTCTTCCAGAGAGTGGGTTTTCATGATCAGGTTAGACAGTCCGGGCTGGTAATTAGGTACATCGAACCGCTTGCCAACGGCCGGACGACGTAAGTCGGCGTCGATAAGAATGGTTTTATCCAGTTGACCCAGAGCGAAGGACAGGTTGATAGAAACCGTTGTTTTACCTTCTTTCGGCACTGATGACGTTACCAGTATCGCCTGATTCTGCTTCTCAAGATTTATCAGAGATAAACTGGTACGCAGGGTTCTTACCGCTTCACTGAACTGATGATATTTACTGTCAAAGAAGGCGCGCAGGTCCATGTCTTTACGGCGTTTTACCGAAATAACAGGGATAAGTCCCAACATGCGCTGACCCAACTTCTTCTCAACATCATCCACAGAGCGCACACCGCTGTTCATAGCTTCCAGTACAAAGGCCAGCAGCACGCCAAAACCAAAGCTGGCAATGAATGCCGCCACGATTAACAGCGTTTTGTTCGGTGCAGTGGGATTATTCGGTACCGGAGCAGGATCCAGCACACGGGCATTTGCTGACTCGAAGCCGCCCATCTCACTGGTTTCTTTCAGACGGGTAAACATGGAATTGTACAACTGCTGGTTGATATCCACTTCCCGCTGTAATGCACGCCGTGTATTTTCCAGGTTAGACAACTGACGATATTCAGATTTAGCCTCTGCAACTTCTTCCTGCAAAGTCACAACCCGGTCCTGTGAAGCACGGTATTGTGTAGTAATACTGGAAATAAGATCGCGGATCTGGGTTTGCAGTGTGTCGCGGACGGAATCCAGTTCCGCATTGGCGGCTACCATTTGCGGGTGTTTAGGACCGAATACTTTGCTGAGCTCTGATACACGGCTCATGGCTTCCGCCTCCTGACGACGTACGCTTTGAATATTCGGATGATTCAGTACTTCCGGCAAGCGGGCCAGTGCACTGTAGTCAGCACCGTTACGTTGAGTTTGTTCGTAAATCGTTCTGTTCTGCTTTAACGTAGTTTCAGCTTTCAGCAATTGATTACTGAGTTGTTCAAGTTCTTCCGCTGCCAGTCCGACAACACCATTGGTAAGATTTACCAGCTGATTTTTCTCATAGAAGTCAGATAAGTCTTTCTCAGCAGAAGTAAGCTTATCCCGCAGGCCTTCCATACTTTCAGTCAGAAAAGAGGTTGCTTTGGTGGTCATTTCCACCTTGGCCTGCAGATAGTTCTCTACATACACATCGCCCATCGTAGTGGCAATGGCGGCAGCCAGACGCGGAGAATCACTGGTCGCAGTAATATTGATGACCTGTGTATTTTCTACCAGTGACACATTAATAGACTTCATCAGTTTATTGATTGCTGCCTGGCGACGCTTTTCTTCCCGTTCGCTTTCGGTTAACTCAGTTTTGGGCGCTTTTTCAATGAAAGGCAAATTAGCGAAAAGCCAGGCTTTTGCTTCTTTAATAATTGAGATTTCCCCGTCGGAAGGCGGCATAAATACGGGATCGTTCGCGAGATCCAGCTCATCCACAGCGCGGGCTGCAACCTGCCGGGACTGGATAATTTGATACTGGGTGCGCATGTAGTCTTTGCGGGTCGTGTCAGACTTATACACTTCCTCAATAGACATCACGTTGGCCGGTTGCGATTCAATCAGCAAACTGGCTGTGGCGGAGTAAATAGGGGTCATTTTCATCACCACTATTGCCACCAGTGCAGTAAAGACAATCGCCAGCGTAATGATGCGACCAAAATAACGTTTAAATACCTGCCAGTAGTGCGCAAAGTCGATGGTTTCATCATCCAGGATGTTCGCTTGCAGCGAGTCCTTCATTTTCAACGACATACTCTATCCTTTAATTCCATTAATCTTCCCGTTGTCAGCGGGGCTGCAAAATACACTACGCTCAGAAAAAACGTTGAGGAATGGTGATGATGTCACCCGGTTGAATCATGTGACTTACGTTTACCTCAAGGGTGTCCTGACCACTTTCCTGTTCACGGACAATCTGAATGTCTGAACGGGACGCCCGTTCCGTATACCCGCCGGCTAATGCTGCGGCTTTGTTCACAGTTAAACCCGGCTGATAGGGATAACCGCCAGGATGTTTGACTTCACCATCAATGAAAAACGGGCGGTACTCAACAATAGACACGGCCACGGAAGGATTAACAAGATAATCCCCCTCCAGACCGGTATAAATCAGTTTTTCTACTTCAGAAAGTGTCAGCCCGACAAGCTTTAACTCACCCAGAAACGGATAGTTAATCTTACCTACGTCGGGCAGACGGGTTTCCATCGACAAATCACTTTGACCAAACACATTGATCAGCACTTTGTCACCAACACCCAGGCGATAGGAACTCATACTTGCATTTCCTTCCTGCGCGCCGGCAACACATGCCATGGTCAGCAGAATTAAAGTGGCAAATATCCTTTTCGCATTTGTCATCATTACAAGGTTACCTTTGCTGTTAAACCGTAAACGTTTCTGTCGAACTCAATATCGCTGCGGTTACTTTCACGATCGTTCATTGAGTAGTAAAGACCGAACGTCAACCAGCGACGAAACTCGTAATCAGCCGCTAATGTCAGTTTCTTTGTATCGTCTTCACGTAAGTCTTCTACGTCGCCAACGTAATCATCGTTCATTAATGCCATGGTGGCGGTAGTCGAAAAGCGTTGAACCCAACTATGTTCCCAGCTGATAGCATAGTCTGTGCCACGAATGTAGTCCGCACCGGTGGTGTTTGTTTCGCGGGTGTCCTGTTTTGTGCTGACCTTAAATTCTGAGTAGGAGTATGGCAGCCAGCTCATTCCGACTTCCCATGCCAGACCGGAGAAATCATCACGGTTTGCCGCATCAAAGGATTTCTCTTTATAGCCAACCTTGGCATAGCTTTGCGTTACTGCGTTAACATCCCAGCTGAAGCCTGCCAGCAGACGATTCTCAATACTATCCAGTGGATTGGCCGGGTTTGCATCATAGTCATAACGTATTTCGTTGCGGTCAGCATCCAGTAACAAATTCGTGCCGTCGACAATACGATAAACAAATTCGGCACCGTATTTTGTCGTGCTTCTGTCGCGAATAAGATACAGTTCTGTGTCGCCGTCATAGTCCATGTCTTCGTAGCCTACTGACAGATCAATACGGCCAAAAGCAGACAATGCACCGTAGGAATAAATGGCTCCGACTTCAGAATTTTTGTAGGTATCCACACTGGTCAGTTCGTTACCAAAACCGTTCGAATATCTGCGGCCACGCTCATCGTGTCCGGCCTCGTAGGTGGCAACGCCCTTAAATCTGTTTCTGTCATTAATTTCAAAGTCGCCCTTAAGGTGAGCGAAATGGTCGGTGTAATCGTCGGCGTCGGTAGAATAGTAGTCCCCGCGCTCAAGGCGGTAGCCCATTTCAATGATATGTCCGTTAAACTCAGTGTAAGCATCAATTTTTGGTGAAACGACTGATACCCAGCTGTCTATTTCATCAGCTTCTTCACTGGCGTACGTCACGTTATCGATATGAAGAACATCGGTGGTCAGGCCGGGTTTTATATCAAACTTCCCCACCTGAATAGCGCCTTCATCCTGCGCATGGGCAACGGCAACATTGCCGGCAAATAAGGTGACAAGAATTGCGCCTGAAGTCCGTTTAATCATAGTTTCTCCCGGAGTTTGAAATTGAATAGCTACTTTTTCCTTTTGCAAGGAGGCGAGCCCGTTCGTCCGGATGGGACTATGCGATTACTGTGCCATTGCTATCAGTCTATTAGTACTTTTACATTATTTACTATCATCTTCCCAAAAAGTGGAACGGGATCTGCATTAACTCATGCAGGAAACGGTTTTATCTGTGACATAAATGATATGAGATACCGGTAGTTATCCTGTAACCCATTGATTATCAAAGAACGTCACGACTCGGAGAGACTAAAAATGAAATTCAATTTGCTGCAGAGCCAGACGCTGAATAGCAACGTTACAAGAATGAGCGATGAACGCAGTGGTCTTTCAGGCTCTTATCAAAGTAGCTTTTCTACTATTTACCGGTTAGTCGACCTGACCGCTATCACATTGTGTTTCTATGTCGCGATGTTCTACTACGCCGCGCCGGTGTCCACTGGTGCTTTGATCCTTTTATTCATAAATGTTGTGGCTTTTCAGGTATCCGCTGAAGCGCTGGATTTGTACCGCTCATGGCGTTCCAGCAATACCAGCGCAATGATGAAAATGGCAGCCGTTGCCGGTATTATCAGCTTTGTTGCAACACTAGTTTTCGCGTTTGCATTTGCTCACACGTTGTCCACCACTGTTGCGGTAACCGGAATGTGGTTTGGTGGTTCTCTTGTCACTCTGACAAGCTGGCGTTTTGTGATGCGTCAATTCCTGTTTAAGGTACGCCGCAGCGGGCTTAACAGCCGCTCAGCCATCATCATTGGCGCCACCGAAGCCGGCTACAATATGGCTGTACAGATGATGGAAAACGATCAACTGGGTATACGTTTCGTAGGGGTTTATGATGACCGTCCTCAGGACCGTGTTACCGGTGAATTTCGTAACCAGATCAAAGGCAGCATTGATGAAGCCATTGAGCTGGCGAAGACCCACAAGGTAGATTATATCTATATTGCTCTGCCTACGGCTGCGGAAGACCGCATTAAAGCGATTCTGGAAAAATGCAGTGATACCACCGCTAACGTGTATCTGATCCCCAACTTCTTTATGTACACACTGCTTAATTCTCGCTGGCAGAGTGTAGGAAATGTTCAGGCTCTGAGTATTTATGACACGCCTTTCCAGGGTGCTAACAACATTCTTAAACGTATTGAAGATGTGGTCGTGAGTACAGGCATTCTAACTGTACTGGCAATTCCCATGTTGTGCATCGCTGCCGCTGTGAAGCTGTCTTCACCGGGTCCTGCAATATTCCGTCAGAAGCGTTACGGCCTCGATGGCAAAGAAATTACCGTGTATAAGTTCCGCTCCATGTCGACACAGGATAATGGTTCTGTGGTAAAACAAGCGACTAAAAATGACCCCCGGGTTACTAAATTAGGAGCCTTCTTACGCCGTACTTCACTGGATGAATTACCTCAGTTTATCAATGTGTTGCAAGGACGGATGTCAATCGTTGGACCACGTCCTCATGCGGTCGCGCACAACGAAGAATACCGTAAACTGATCACGGGTTATATGTTGCGACACAAAGTGCGTCCGGGAATTACCGGCTGGGCTCAGGTCAATGGTCTGCGCGGCGAAACTGATACACTGGATAAAATGGCGAAGCGTGTGGAATACGATCTGGATTATATGCACCGCTGGTCTATCCCGTTTGACTTGAAAATCATTCTGCAAACAGTCACTGGGGGCTTTAGTGACAAAAATGCTTATTAACGCCCGTAAGTAAGCAACAGGCTGACTAAATAAAAACGCCGCAGCTTGAAAGTTGCGGCGTTTTTTTTTGAGGCGTGTGTAATCTTTGCGTTGCCAGTTGTACGAGTGCTCAACACACTTTTTTAACAACTATTTCATGCCAGAACTGTCTTGCAGTTAAAAATCGTAAACATTGGCACTGTTTAGCAGCCCGTCAGTATTCAATTTTTCTTTTACGCAATCTTCAATTTTTGATTTCTTAAACACATAGACTTTATCATTTTGTCCTGACTGACCGCCCTGTACAAAACCTTTCAGCACAAAAGTCACATACTCATCATCGGGTAACGCCCGCATTCCGCCGCCAAAGCGACAAAGCGCTTCCCCTATCCCTGCTTCAAAATTACTCAGAAAGGCTTTTGCTGCTTTCAACTGTGCCTGCTTTCGTGCGTCTGCACTTTCCTGTCTTTGCTGCTCGATACTTTCTCTGCGGGCACGCAAAGATCCTTCTTTGCTGCTCAGTGCCGCCAGTTCTTTTTCAAGGGTCTTCACTTCATCTTTGATAGCTTTTGCGCGCGCTTTGTCAGCCTGTCCGGCTTCAAATTCAAGATCTCTTTTACGGCGCTCAATATCTCTGCGTTCCCAGGCGATTTCCCTTTCTTCACTCCGTAAGTCATACATCTGTTCTGTGGATTCAGCGAAGGCTTCACCAAACCGGGAGGCAGTCTCGTCAGCAAAGGCTTCCCATTCACGGCTTAATTCAATATCAATTTCACCGTTACTGACGATCGCCGGTACATCAGGAACCGGGGGGATGGGAGGAATGCGATCAACAATATCTGTAATACGTGACATCCAGTTACCACTCCCCGTTGAGGATACCGTAAATACAACGCCTTGACCTGCCAGATACATAGCATCCAGTGAACGGTAACGTATTCCCTCTGAATGCTGTTGCTGCTTCAGAGAGGTATCGACAATTCCTTTCACAATTTCAATTTCCTTAGCCAGCTCGGAATAATTCTCAGCGACAGCAACTCCCGTATGACATACCGCCACTGTCATTACGGCCAGTGTTGTACGGTTAATGATTTTAGCCAGTTTCGTTTTGTTCAGATTACGCATACCCAAGTCCTCGTATTATTCGGTTACCGGTAAATCCGCGCTGTAGCCATTTTCCATCGCGTTGATTTCCTGTTTAAGATGATTTAACTGGCGGGCCATAAAGCGTTGGTCGTCGTCCCGCTGTTGATTAATAAACTTTACGAATTCAGCAAAATCTTCACGGCGCTCCTGTCTGCCGGATGCCAGTAAATATTGAGTCAGTTGCGCTGAATTCTCTCTTTGCTGGGTAGCCATGGCATCGGCATACTTGCTGAACATCAACTCATTGAGCTGCTGATATTTTTGTAATTTCTCATCGACGATGGCAGCGACTTCGTTTTCTTTGTGAGCCGGCTGACTGAACCCTATCGTCACACCGCCTTCAGAGATCTGTAGCTGAAAGCCACTGACAACCATCACCAGGGCAACCAATGACATCGCCACTGACATGGCCGGCAAGCCCTGCCATTGCCACCACCTCTGTTTTTCAGGAGCGGTAAAAGTACTGTCACGATTCCACTCCGGTACATTCATATTTTCGCCGGTGAGCGTTGCCAGCTCAGTTAAATGCCGTGCAGCGGCAACCCGTTCTGCAAAATCAATATTTTTCGCGCAGAGTGCCTCAAACTGTTCCTGCTCAGTGTTAGTCAGCGTACCTTCCAGCCACCCTGCCAGCAGTTTTTCCTTGTCATGCTTTTGCATGCTCATCCTCCATCAACACTTTCAGTCTGGTCAGCGCACTGTATAAACGCGACTTCACTGTATTTGGTGATAAACCTGTTTGCTGAGCAATCTCATCAAATGTGAATTGCCCGAAAAATTTAAGCTCGACCACTGCCTTCTGAGCCAGAGGCAGGGTTTGCATTGCTTTTAGCAGTGCCTGACCCGACAGGGTTTCCAGCATGACGGTTTCAGGACAAGGCTGGCCACTGTCTGGTTCCGGTATATCCTCCAGCCCCTGCTCAGGCTTTCTTTTGCGATAGAATTCGATACACCGGTAATGCGCTACCTTAAATAACCAGCCTTTGAAACTGCCCTCCCCGCGGTAGTTTCCCAGGCTTTTAAATACGGACACAAAAATATCCTGCATCAAATCAGCGGCGTCATCTCTGCTGCCTGTCATGCGAACCCCGTAACTGAACACAGCTTTTTCATAGCGTTTAATCAGTGTTATCCACGCCCGCTTCTGCCCTTTCAGCGCGCTGACCACAAGCTGGTCGTCGTGTTTTTCAAACACGTGCATTCCTTATTACTGTTTAATTGGTTTTGCGGCAGGCGGTTATGCCTGCTTTGCCGCTTTTTCTCTGAAGCTTACAAGTAAAGTCGGAGTGACACAGGAAATAGTTTGAAGTGTTTTTAAATTTTTTCGAAAAAGGTAACGGAGACGATTTTTGACTCATCCGGGAGGGGGGATTACGAAAGGAGCTGACGGCCAGAAATCATGCGGATTGCGGGCCGTCCATAAAGTAGAATTATTTTAGTACCGGAACCGGTAATAAAGGTGACAGTACTTCACCAATTCTTCTGAACAAACGCATCCGTGTGGTACCGGAACGCCATACCAGGCCTATCTCCCGATATGCATTGTCTTCCGCGGGTAATGCTTTCAGTTCAGTACTTTTAATGATGTTCTGATTCAGTGCCAGTTCGGGCATAAAAGTATAGCCCAGTTTACTGTTAGCCAGTTGCACCAGTGTATATAAACTGCTGGCAGCCAGACTGCTTACCTGCTCACGATGCTGCAGATTACAGGCGCTTACGGCATGGCCGGTCATACAGTGTTCCTGTTGTAAAAGGAAAATACTGTTGTTAGGCAGAGTCTTAATATCAAAGGGTTCCGGCAATGTGCTGGCAAGACTTTCATGAGCAACCAGATGAAACGGATCATGACCCAGTACCATCTGCTTGCATCCCGGTGTTTCCATCGGCAACGCAAGGATGAGCAAATCCAGCTGGCCATCAGTGAGTTGCTGAAGCAAGTTATGGGTTGTGTCTTCCTGAAGCTCCAGACTGATGTCCGGCAGAAATGTTTTGAATGCGCCAATCATGCCTTCAAACATGAACGGTGCTATGGTGGGGATCACGCCCAGCTTCAGCTTACCTTTTTCCCAGTTACCGGCATTCTGCGCAAATTCCACCAGTTCACCGGCTTCCTGCAGCAACACTTTACTGCGCTCAACAATCTCCAGTCCCAGCGAAGTAAAGACAAACGTCTTGTGCTCCCGCTCCAGTAACTGACTACCAAAGTGCTCTTCCAGATTCTGGATCGCTGTACTCAACGTCGACTGGCTGACATTACATCGCTGGGCAGCACGGTGGAAATGCTGTTCCTGATGCAAGGTTACCAGATAATGCAGATGTTTCAGGTTAGGCCATTTCATAGTCATAAATCAGATTAGAAAACGATAATTTAATCTAACATAAAGATTAAAAGCACTACAACAATTATCCTTGTTTTCCTCTGGTTTGAAGCATCAAGTGTGCAGATTGGTGAAATGTATAAAATCCGTCACCAAATATTCATCAACAGGGACTGATGCGGGGTTATTTAAAAACTATAATTAAAAAGATAATGTATAAATGTGATCACAGCAGTTTTGTGCTTCCGGTAACACGCGACATTTTTTGCCGGAAAAGGAGGGAAAGAAATGAAAGGGCAATTTACTAATATACTGTGCGTGTTGCACGACACACACGGCCAGGATGTGCTGGTAGAACGGGCGATGCAAATTGCAAGTAAGCATAACGCGTCACTGACAATCATGCTGGCACTTGAGGCACTTCCCCCTAATGCCCGTATGATCATGCAGTCCTTTGAATACCTGGAGTCAGATTCATCGCTGACTCAGTCTGCACAAAGCTGGCTGGATGAGCAGATTGCGGTGTGGAGTAAACAATACCCGGCCAAAGGGATTGTCAGCACCGGCCACCGGTTTATCAATATTATCCGGCAGGTAGTGTCGGCGGGTCATGATCTGGTTATTAAGCTGAATGAAAACGACGTTGTCAGTAAAATTACCGGCAGTGACGACAGGCACCTGCTGCGCAAGTGTCCCTGCCCGGTCTGGATCATGCACAAAGTACGCACCACATCGCTGCAAAACGTAGTGGCAGCCGTCGATGTGAATTATCACTACCCTCAACACGAAGTGGCTATCCGTAAACAACTGGCTCTGGATATCCTCAATACGGCCTGGCGTGTGGCTGAAGCGGAAAATGCCTCACTGCATGTTGTGCATGTGTATGACGCGGTGCCTGAAAATATCCTGCGGCAAGGCTTTATCAGCGTAGATGAAGACGCGGTGCAGCACGATTTAAGCAAAATCAAACTGGAGCGTGAAGAAGAGGTCAACCGGTTGCTGGGACTGATTGCTCTGGATCACAACGACAAAGCACCAACCATAGCGGAACCTGCCGTTCACCTTGTGCGGGGCTATCCCCGCCGTGACATTGCCGCTACAGCAAATGCATGTAACGCCGACCTTATTGTAATGGGAACATTGTCCCGTCTTGGCGTGCCCGGCTATATCATGGGCGGTACCGCAGAAGAAACCATTGAGCAGATTGATTGCGCGGTGGTGGGCTTAAAGCCTGACGGCTTTGTAACACCGGTGGATGTTGACGGCTAAACCACAACGAGCGGAAGATTTTTGGCCGGATTTGAGCGCCGGCCTGTAACGAAAAAAGCGAAACAGTGACTGTTTCGCTTTTTTGTTAGTCCGGTTTCAATTGTCTGGCAGCCAGCTTTACTGCTTACTCAACGCCAAACCAGGCCTTAAGACCAAAGAAGCAGATAATCGCCAGAATGGCGCCTGCGGGCAGCGTAATAACCCAGGAAACGACGATATTGCGTACGATACCCAGATTAAGCGCTGAAACACCCCGTGCCATACCCACACCTAACACCGCGCCCACCAGGGTTTGTGTAGTGGAGATAGGCAAACCTGTGCCCGAAGCAATAACAACCGTACAAGCAGCAGCAAGCTCTGCTGCAAAGCCACGGCTCGGTGTCAGATGGGTGATCCCCTGACCGATCGTTTTAATAACACGATGACCGAATAACGCCAGACCAGCAACGATACCCAAACCGCCCAGAGGCAGGATCCATGGCGCCAGTTCCGAGTTTGCGTTAATTTCACCGCCAGAGGTAACCACACTGACGACTGCCGCCAGCGGACCAATGGCGTTTGCTACGTCATTTGAGCCGTGAGCGAAAGCCATACAGCAGGCCGTTACTACCATCAGCATTGCGAATATCTTTTCGATATTGGCGCTTTGAATATCAGCACTCTGATTTTCAGAAAATGTCATGCGGGAAATCGCATACCGGCCCAGGCATGCCAGCATAATGGCAATAACAACGGCCAGCACATATCCCATTTCCGGAGACAGTGTCAGACCAACATGTTTGAGGCCTTTCTTAATGGTAACCAGCGACATGACGAAGCCTGCCAGCCCCATGTAAAACGGTACAAAGCGTTTGGCGTTTTTAAACGGCGTGGCCGTATCAAAAATAAGCTTATGCGCACTGATAAAAATAAGATAAGCAATGATGCCGGAAATAGCAGGTGTCACCACCCAGCTACCAACAATGCCGCCCACTTCGCCCCATTCGACGGCATCCATACTTACGCCGGTGGCAGTGAATCCGATGATGGCACCAATGATAGAGTGCGTAGTTGATACAGGCCAGCCTAACCAGGACGCCAGTCCCAGCCAGATACCTGCGGCAAATAACGAGGCAATCATCCCCAGAACCAGATAATCAGGCCTGTCGGTGAAGAACATGGGATCGATGATCCCTTTACGAATAGTGCTGGTGACTTCCCCACCCGCCAGATACGCTCCGGCAAATTCGAAAATCATCGCAATGAAAATTGCTTGCTTGATGGTTAAGGCTTTAGATCCTACCGACGTACCCATTGCATTGGCTACATCATTGGCACCGATACCCCACGCCATTATAAAGCCGACTACCGCGGCCAGGATAATAAGCGTCATGCCATAACTTTGCAGAAGTTCCACAGGTCTCGCTCCTGGATTATTCGCTGACTAAGCTAGAAAACGCCATTTGGCGCAAAGTAAAGGAGGTTTTATCTTCGCAGTCGAAAATGACAACCGGCGCTAACGGTGTGATATCTGGCATAGATTATTTTTTAAACGTTTCCAATTCGGCTGCGGCGCATGATAACGAAATTCAACCCAATGCAATAGTGTAAATTTGCGGAATAAGTTAAATCGCAATAAAACTACGCGCGTCCGCTTATTTATACACCAAATATTTCAATTTTGTGACAGATCGCCACTAACTCAGGTGCTTTAATTTCTGTTGCATGTTCTCTAATGGCGAATGCCGCACATCGGTTCCCCGCGATAAGTAAACAACATACTCGCAAATATTCTTACACCGGTCACCAATTCGTTCCAGAGAACGTAATGCCCACAGTACTTCCAGCCAGTCCTGCATATCGTCAGTACTTTTCTGCATTTCTCCGGTGGTGTATTTCAGCAACTTCTTATATTCCGCATCAATGCGGTTATCCTGCTCATACACTTCCAGCGCAGAATTTTCATTTTGCCGCGCCAGAGCATCGAAGGTACCCCGCATCATTTGCACTACACGGTCACCAATCAAAATCATGCTGCTTTTAATCGTTTCTGAAGCCGGCAGCTTATTTTTCGTTACCAGACGGGCTATCCGTTCTATCTCATCACCCATGCGCTCAATATCGGTAATGGCTTTCGACACCATCATCACCAGCCGTAAATCGGAAGCGGTAGGATGTCTTCTGGCTATGATGCGTAAGCACTCTTCATCAATCTGCATTTCCATGGCATTGATTTTAAGATCATTTAATATGACTTTTTCAGCCAGACCGGCATTATTCTGCTTAATCGCCCGCAGGGTATCCACCAGTTGCAGCTCGACTTCCCCTCCCATGGTAAGCACGGAATTTCTGAGATTCTCCAGCTCAGTATTAAACTTGCCGGAGATATGGGTATTTAACGCAATCTGACGTGGCATATATATCTCCCGTTAACCGTAACGGCCTGTAATGTAATCTTCTGTCTGTTTATGTTCGGGCATGGTAAAGAGTGAATCGCTGTCAGCATATTCAATAAGCTTCCCCTGATGCAGGAAGGCCGTGTAATCAGAAACCCGCGCAGCCTGTTGCATATTATGGGTGACAATCACGATAGTGCATCGTTTCTTCAGGCCGGCCATCAGCTCTTCGATAAACAGTGTGGTCAGCGGATCCAGTGCCGATGTAGGCTCATCCAGCAACAGGATCTCCGGCTTCAACGCCAGCGCCCTTGCAATGACAAGCCGCTGCTGCTGACCACCGGACAAAATATGTGCTGATTCAAACAGCCGGTCTTTAACTTCTTCCCACAGCGCAGCCTCCTTAAGCGACTGTTCAACGGCATCATCAAGAAAACGTCTTACCCGTATTCCCTGCAAACGCAAACCATAGCAGACATTGTCATAAATGCTCATAGGGAACGGATTGGGTCGCTGAAACACCATGCCGACTTTGGTACGCAGTTGAGACACGTTTTCCTTACGACCATTAATATCCCGGCCGCCAATATAAATGCTGCCATCATAACGACAATCAGCAACCAGATCGTTCATCCGGTTGAAAGCGCTGATAAGGGTGGATTTACCGCAACCACTTTGTCCGATAAATGCCGTTATACGGTTCTTCGGAATACTCATGCTGATGTCCTGCAGCACATGTTTCTGACCAAAGCGCAGATTAAGATGCTCCACCTTAATGGCCGTATCGTCATCATTCAGATGATGGACATCCAGCGTTTCATGTTCAAATAACTTCAGCATAATCAGCTCGCTAAGTACCGTTTTCTTAACCGTGCTCTGAGTAACACCGCCAGAATATTAAGAATGAGCACCACCAGCAATAACAGCAAACAGGTGGCGAACATCATGGAAGCCCCTTCTGCGTCAGTCTGGCTGTGGAAAGCACCGTCGTATATCAGCACACCCAGATGCATAAATTGCCGTTCCAGATGGAGATAGGGAAACTCGCCGTCAAAAGGTAAGTTCGGCGCAAACTTCACGGCCCCCACCAGCATCAGTGGTGCAACTTCGCCGGCAGCCCGCGCAATTGCCAGAATGACACCGGTCATGATGCCGGGCGAAGCCATGGGCAATACTGTATGCATAATGGTTTCCGCCTTCGTCGCTCCCAGGGCGTAGCTTCCCGCCCGCAATCCCCGCGGCACCCTGCGCAACCCCTCTTCGGTAGCAACAATCACCACAGGGAGAGTAAGAATAGCCATGGTTAGCGCCGCCCAGAACAGTCCGGGCGTACCCATAGTTGGCGAGGGTAATGTGTCTGAAAAGAACAACGAATCGATGTTACCGCCCACAATATAAACAAAGAAGCCCAGGCCGAATACGCCATAAACAATGGAAGGCACACCCGCCATGTTCGACACACTGATGCGGATGGTTGCTGTGAGGATATTATCCGGCGCATATTCATTGAGGTACACCGCGGCCAGTACACCAAACGGCGTTACAATGATGGTCATGATAAATACCATCAACACTGTACCGAACAGCGCAGGGAACACGCCACCGGCGGTATTGGCCTGCTTAGGTGCCTGGATCAGGAACTGTCCAATATGACTCAGCGTAACCCCGATTTTACCGGCAATGCCAAGCTGACCCGGAAAAATCATTTCCTGTATGCTCGCTACCGGAATCGCGATGACTGAACCGTCAGCCATGGCAATGTGCAGTGTGTAACTGTCCCGCTCGGTTTCCAGTGCAATAATTTTGCTTTGCCACTGCCGGAAGGCATCATTCAGCTTTTCCCGCGCCGGCGCATCTGCAGCCACTCCCCGCGTATCCAGTTCAGCCAGTTTCTGGTGGATCCCTGACAACCAGCGGGTACGTAAATCATCAATACTGTCTTCCAGACGGCTGACTTTTTCAGTGACCGTGCCGTAGGCTGACTCATCGAAAACATGCTGCCCGCCGGCAGTGATCTGTACCGGCACACCCAGTACGGACAGCCCGTCATTGAGGGTGATGTCAGCACTGTTTACCGATTCCACCAGCGTAAGCGTGCGATCTTCGTCTACAAGCGCCTGTGTACCGTGGGGATTTTGCTCCGACGAATACACCACCCAGCGCACGGTGTTATTGTTTTCCTTGTACTCACTGAAGACCTGGGCGTAAACAGACCTGGCCTCTTTCGTCTGCTCATCGATAAACGTGAGTGAATATACCGGTGCAGGCCAGAAATAAGCGACACCCCGGTAAATGATCAGGGCGAGAATACTGACAAGCGCCAGCAATAACAGCGTGGTTAAAAATGCGGTGAAGCTGATAACAAACGACTGACGCTGTGCCGGCGTCATTATGGCTTCAATTTTGGTTTTAATCATGACGGGCATTGACCCGGAGTTTTTGCCGCAACAGTTCAGCCAACGTATTCACAATGAAAGTGAAGCCGAACAGGATACAGGCAGTTAAAAATAAGATCTGATAGTGCGCGCCCTGCACGTCGGTTTCCGGCAGTTCGATAGCCAGGTTCGCGGTAAGTGCCCGCAGTCCCTCCAGCAGGCTCCAGTCAGATACCGGCGTATTCCCTGTGACCATCAGTACGATCATGGTTTCACCAAAGGCGCGGCCAAAACCGAGCATAATCGCTGCCAGAATACCGGGCATGGCCATTTGCAACACCACGTATTGCAATGTCTGTAACCGTGTTGCCCCGAGGGCAAAAGACGCGTGCTTGAGATAATCCGGTACCCCGCTGATTGCATCTTCAGCCAGCGAATAAATTGTCGGGGAAATAGCCACGCCGAGGGCCAGCGCAACCACAATTGTGGTTTTTCCAACCGGTGTTTCAGACGATGCCGACATGGCTTCAAAACCGTCTACGCCCGCCAGACTGAATATCCATTCAGGCGCCCATTGCATGCTGACATACCCCAGACAAAATACCATCAAGGGCAAAACAACCAGTTCTGTGCCCTGACGCAATACATGGGGTAATTTTCGCGCCAGGCGGTTTTGTACAAAAGCCGCTGCAAATAAAATCAGCGGCACAACCACAAGGAAAAACGCAAAGGAAAAAAGCACCCGCTCAGCCATAGGAGCCAGCCAGATAGCGGCCACAAAACCGATAAGCACAGAGGGCACTGCTTCCAGCAATTCCAGAGCCGGCTTCAGCCAGTGCCTGAGTGCTGCTCTGGAGAAATATGCAGAATACACCGCAGCCCCCACGGCTACAGGTATCGCAATGATAAGAGCCAGCACTGAAGCTTTCAGACTGCCGATTAATAGTGGCACCAGGCTATATTTTGTTTCCTGATAATCTGAGCCACTGGTGGTTTGCCAGATGGTTCCGTCTTCCTGGTATCCTTCATATTGCTGAGGACTGAATAACGAGGACCAGGTGGTGATACCAGTGAGCCAGTTAATTTTTTCCACGGATACACCGGTGTCTGACCACAGATAAAGCCGCCGTCCGTACCAGCTGATATGATTTTGTGGCGTTGCATTCCTGAAATGGCTTACCACTTCTCCGGTGACTCTGTTCATCAGCAACACCTGTTGTTGCTTTGTGAGCAGCGCCAGACCGTTAGTGATTGCATGGGCAGTCACATCCGCGGGGAGCTGCTTTTCTGGCAGTGTGATGGTCCAGGTAGGGTAGTAACGCATCTTACCGTCAGTATTCTGCAGCACCCAGCGTGTTAATTTCCCTTCCGGCGACGCCATCAGTACGGTGCGATCTTTTGGCAGGCTGTGCCACCAGGAAACCGGCTCTCTGGTGAGCTTTTCTTCAGGAGCGCCTTTCAGGGGATATTGTCCGAGCACGCCATTCTCATAAATCAGCGTGATACCACTGCCGGGCAAAGGCAGTACACTGGCATCAGAGGAATAATGATGATCCGTTATTTTCACCGGGTTTCTGCGGTTTACCCAGCGGACGAAAATTTGAGACGGCGTGTGAACAACGGCGACAATCCACAGCTCCCCTAATTCAATTTGCCAGCGGATGCGCCCATTCCAGATATCCTGCGGTAATGCAAAGCTGATTAATCCGGCGCCGATTGTTCGCGGCTCGCCGGCAATAA
Source organism: Alteromonas sp. ABH4_457 (assembly GCF_056160625.1). Taxonomy (NCBI): domain Bacteria; kingdom Pseudomonadati; phylum Pseudomonadota; class Gammaproteobacteria; order Alteromonadales; family Alteromonadaceae; genus Alteromonas; species Alteromonas sp. ABH4_457. The sequence continues at coordinate 421,898 of NZ_JBSWXN010000008.1, read as the reverse complement.
ATTGTGGTTCAGCGGTACTCAGAGCCAGCGACTGTACTTCAACAATCCTTACCTGACCGGAAGAGGAGACATCAGCAATGAAATACTGTCCGGTTTCACTTACCACGCGGGTTTCATGATCGCAGGGACGAATATAGTCATGAAAAGGCTCAAAGCCTGTTTTTTTGCCGTTCAGCGCCAGCATTTTCACCCGGCATTCATCTGACCGCGTCATCAATGGCTGACCTTCCATCAGATCGCCACTGGCCAGAACCGCCTGTCCCTGCTGTATCTGTTCCGGGCTGAGTGACGCACTGGTCACATTAACCATATCAGGCCGCATAGCCAGTGGCATTGCCTGTGAAATAAGGTGAGTAATGAGCAATACCAACGTGAACAGCACCATGCCACCAAACAGTGTCACGATGAATGTCAGGCGCTTGTCTTTACGCTGCCTTTTCTTAATTTGTTTGTCCGCAGGTGACTTCATTATTGTAAAAGCAACTTTTGCCTGATTTTTCAGAAGATCAGATAGGGTTGATTGCCAATGATGTGTTATTTTAATACTTCTAATCAAGTGAAAGTTACGCAGTCTCTCTGCGCCAACCCACTCGTCAGCACCGTTGCCGGGTGCCGTCATTCAAAATAACAGGAGTGCCAATGCAACCTCTGATCATTACTATCATGGGCAAGGACAAACCCGGTCTGGTTGATGCCCTTGCCAAGTGTGTTTATCGTCACGATGCCAACTGGTTGGGCAGCAGCTTTGCTCATATGGCTGGCCTGTTTACCGGTTTCGTTGAGGTACATGTTCCCAAAGAAAAACACGATGATTTGGTATCGGCCTTAGACAGCCTGCCCGATTTAACTGTGCAGTCTGTCACTGTTGCTGAGAATTCTCAGACCTTCAGCGACACCCTTAAAGTAGAAATCATGGGTAACGATAAGCCCGGCATCGTACAGGAACTGACAAATATTCTAAACCAGTTCAACCTGAATATTGTCTCTTTTGATTCCCGTTGCGAGAGCGCCCCCAACTGGGGAAGCCTGATGTTTAAAGCTAAAGCGGTTATCGCAGTGCCGGAGTCATTTGACGACAGTGCACTGCAGACAGCGCTGGAAGGTATCGCGAACGACCTGGTTGTCGACATCAACACCAGCGTATAACGCTGCGAAAATCACCTCCGGTTCCGTGCCGGAAACCCCGCCTGTCACACGGTTGTCACGGATAAGTGGCAGGCTTTGCAACTTTTGAATTGTAAAACCGTAAGTATGGAACACAACGAACTGTATTACCCCAAAGAACTTAGCTGGCTGGCCTTTAATGAAAGGGTGCTGCAGGAGGCTGCCGATAAAAATAATCCGGCAGTGGAGCGCATTCGCTTTCTGGGCATTTATTCGAACAACCTGGACGAATTCTACCGTGTCCGCGCCGCCGACGTAAAACGTCAAATCACGATTGCAGAAGACAATGGTAGTGATGATGAAGCCAACAAACTGATGGCTTTAATGGCGGAAATTCAGAAGAAAGTGGTACACCTTTCCAACAAGTTCGATGAAATTCACAAAGATGTGCTGAAGGCTCTGGCCCGTTACAACATTTTCATTCTGCGAAAAGATGAACTGAACGATTACCAGCGGGTGTGGTTGCGCAACCTCTTCGTCAATAAAATTCTGCGCCACATTGCGCCTATCCTGATTGATAAAAAAACCGATCTGCTGAGCCGCCTTAACGGCACATCCGTTTACTTGTATGTGGCATTACGTCGCACAGGCAAAAATACCCGATACGCCGTTGTTCAGGTGCCCACGTCAGAAACCTCACGTTTCATCCTGATCCCGCCGGAAAAAAGCCGTAAGAAAAAGCACATTATTTTGCTGGATGACGTCATTCAGCTTTGTCTTGAAGAAATATTCCGTGGCTTCGTGAAATACGATTCTCTTGAAGCTTATTCCTTTAAAATGACCCGCGACTCTGAATACTCCATCAATGACGAAATTGATGAGAGCTATATGGACAAGATGTCCGAGAGTATGAAGCAACGCCTGATCGCCGAACCTGTACGTGTTATCTACGACTACTCCATGCCGGAAGACATGGTAGTGGATTTACGTAAACGCCTGAAAGTCACTAAGCTGGACACCATGCATGCTGCAGGTCATTACCGGAACTTCAAAGACTTCATCGGCTTTCCGAATGTAGGCCGCGAGTACCTGGAAAATCCAAAGCTGCCGGCCATCGACACGAAGATGTTTTCCACGCACAACACCGTCTTCGATGCCATTACCGCTCACGATATTCTGCTGTACTATCCGTATCACCGCTTCCTGCATTTCACTGAGTTTTTACGTCAGGCAGCGTTCGACCCGAACGTAAAGTCTATTCGTATTAACATTTACCGGGTAGCAAGCAATTCGCGGATCATTAACTCGCTCATTGATGCGGTAGACAACGGCAAGAAAGTAACCGTTGTCGTAGAGCTTCGTGCCCGTTTCGATGAAGAAGCCAACATTGAATGGTCCCGCCGGATGACAAACGCGGGTATCCGCGTTGTGTTAGGCGTTCCTACGTTAAAGATTCACAGTAAGCTGTGTCTGGTAACCCGTGAAGAACGGGGATCGCTGGTCAATTACGCGCACTTCGGTACCGGTAACTTTAACGAGAAAACCGCGAAGATTTATACCGACTTCAGTTTATTTACCCGTAATCAGGAACTGGCAGAAGAAGCCGCCAGTGTATTCGATCTCATTCAGTACCCGTACCGCCGCTATAAGTTCCAGCATCTGCAAATTTCGCCGCTGAACAGCCGTAATAAAATTCAGTCGCTAATCCGCCAGGAAATTCAGTATTTGAAGGAAGGCCACAAAGCCCAGATCACCTTCAAAATAAACAACCTGGTCGACAAGGAGCTGATTGACGACCTGTACCGCGCCAGTCAGGCCGGCATGAAGATTCGTGGTATTGTGCGGGGCATGTGTTCACTGGTCCCGGGTCTTCCGGGCATCAGCGAAAACATCACTATTACCAGCATCGTTGACCGTTTCCTGGAACACCCCAGGGTGATGGTATTTGAGGGTGGCGGTGACAGAAAAGTGTTTATCTCATCGGCGGACTGGATGACCCGTAACATGGACAACCGGATTGAAGTAGGTTGTCCGGTATACGATAAAGGTCTGCAACAGCAAATTGTCGATGTCCTGGAGCTACAATTTAAAGACACGTTGAAAGCGCGGGTGATTGACAAGGAACAGACGAATAAGTACGTTCGTAGGGGTAACCGTAAAAAACTACGCTCACAGATAGAAATCTATGACTATCTTAAGCGTCTCGAAGATGAGTAACGCCATTTGAGTCCATCCGAATCCGTATTTGAAGCTGTTGAAAGCCGTGACACCACTAAGGTTGCGGCGCTTGATATTGGCTCCAACAGCTTCCACCTGGTGGTTGCCCGTATTAATGCGGGCTCCGTTCAGATCCTTCACCGCCTGAAAGAAAAAGTCCGTCTGGCGGCAGGTTTAAGCGAAGACAACGTATTGTCTGATGAAGCGATTGAACGTGGCCTTAAAATGCTGCAACTGGTGGCAGACAGCCTGCGGGGCTTCGAACCGGATTCGGTACGCATTGTTGCCACGCATACCCTTCGCCGTGCAGTCAATGCCCGTGCATTTATCAATGCAGCCCGTGAAGCATTGCCCTACCCCATCGAAATTATCTCCGGTGTGGAAGAAGCCCGCTTAATTTATCAGGGCGTAGCCCATACCAACCACAGCGACGGCCGTCGTTTAGTGGCTGACATTGGCGGCGGCTCCACAGAATTCGTTATTGGCGAAGGTTTTGATCCGCTGATTTGCCGCTCGTTACAAATGGGCTGCGTCAGTTATACCAACCGCTTCTTTACTGACGGTGAATTAAAAGCCAAAAACTTCAACCGTGCCATTACTGCGGCGAAGCAAGAACTTGAAATGATTGAGAACCGCTACAAGCAGCTAGGCTGGTCTCAGTGTATCGGTACGTCCGGCACAATTAAAACCCTGTTCAGCCTTGCCCAGCGCGACAAATCAAACGGTCACGATGAGCCGGTAACACTGAAGAGTTTGCGCAATCTGATGAAGTCTTTCATCGAGGCAGGACACACCGATAAACTCACTATGCCGGAAATCAGTGATGACCGGCGTGGGGTGATCGCCGGCGGCCTGGCCATTCTTATCGGCATTTTTGAATCCCTCGGCATCGACACTTTGCAATATTCCCCGGCCGCTCTGCGGGAAGGTGTGTTGTATCAGATGGAAGATGAACTTAAACACACAGATATCCGTGAACGGACAGCAAAGAGCCTCGCCACGCGGTACGATGTGGACACCGATCAGGCGAACATTGTGCTTACCACTACCCTGAGTCTTTTCGACCAGGCGTCCGGTGACTGGAAGTTCAAAAACAAAGATTTCCGCGCCATGTTAGGATGGGCAGCCCTGTTACACGAAGTCGGTTTACAAATAAACTCCCGTGGCGTTCAGCGGCACTCGGCTTACATTTTAGCGAATGTGGATATGCCCGGCTTTACCCAGGAGCAACAGGATTTACTGGCCACGCTGGTGCGTTTTCACCGTAAGAAAATTAAAGTGGCTGAGATCCCTGAGTTTCAACTGTTTGACAGTAGTGCAGTGAAACGGGCCATTTGTATTATCCGCCTGGGCGCATTGCTGAACATCAAACGTCAGGAAGCGTTTCTGCCGGAAATGAAAGTGAATGCATCCAAACATGCCCTGACGCTTACGTTTCCTACCGGATGGCTGGAAACCAAACCCATCATGTCTGCCGATCTTCAGCAAGAAATTCTTTACTGGAAAACACTGGAACTGGAGTTAGTGATTCAGGAAAACTGAGTGATGCAGAGCTGTTTATAAGCCAGATTCAGCTCTGTGCCCGTTTTACCTGATCGCGGCCTGATGCCTTGGCTCTGTACAGGGCTTCATCAGCGTAGCGGATACCATCAAAAATAGTCTCATCGTCGCTGATACCGGCAACCCCAAATGACGCAGTGAGTGTGATCGTCGCTTTTTCCAGTTGTATTTCGCTGCTGCGGACCTGCTCACATAGCCGTTCAGCCAGCGTACTGGCCTCCATCAGCTTGCTGTTCGGAAGCAGGATCAAAAACTCTTCGCCCCCCATACGAATCATGGTATCGCCATCCCGCAGAGATGTTTCCACAATTTCAGTAAATCGCCTCAGGGCAATATCTCCCATGGGATGACCGAACTTGTCATTCACAGCTTTGAAATAATCAATGTCGCAGGCCACAAGGGACAGGGGCTGGTTATGCCGGCGTGTATGAGACAGCATTTTCGGTGCTTCTTTGTAGAGAAAATGGCGGTTTTTCGTGCCTGTCAAAGCATCAATATACACCTGGGTGCTGAGCCGCTGAAATAAAGATTGCATCAGACTGGTGGGAAAGCCTAGCATGAACAGAATAGTCAGAAAAAAGATAGCGACAAACGCCACATTGGTACTGACCGACTCACCTTCTTCCAGCATGGAGAGATATACCGGTACGCCGAAAACAACGCCCACTGTAGTGATAGCGACTACGACGAAAATCATTTCATCGCCGCCTTTATTTTGCGGAATATGCCGGTAAATGAGCTTCAGCGCCATTCCCAGCGGTACCAGCACACATGCGGAGACAATGAGTTCTCTGATAAGCACCTGGTCATTGACCAGATAGAAATACAAAGACGCGGCTTCACACAAGACCAGGTGACACACTATACCGGCAGCTTCCAGTGGCCTGAGAGGTAATCCGTAGCGCCGCATTACCACCATCAGCAACATATACATCGCCAGTAAAATACAAAGATTCAGGGTAGCCGCGCTGGCAAGAGGATAGCCCAGCGGTTCCAGACAAATAGCCAGAAATGCAAACCAGACTGAAATGAGGAACAGCCGGCCGAAAACCGGCGATTGCGCTTTATAACGGTGATTAGGCACAGGCAGGGCAAAAGTAAACACAACACCTACCGTTACCAGCAAACTGAGAATGCCAATTAAAAAATAGATGTGTTCTGTATTACTCACTACAACGGATCCCTATTATTGGCGAAGTATTCCGGCGCATGCCTTCGCGCCGCTTTGTTGGATTTTTAGCCAATGTGAAACCATAGTCCAGCCGGCTTCAATCTGTCAATTTCGTAGCATGAAATGATTAATAAACTGCACCCGGACAGAATATAAATTAGAATCTACTAATAAAGTATAAAGCAGAACTTAAAGACAGCAAAGTGTGTGAGGAAAAAGAAAGCAAACCGGTAAGCAGGATCTTACCGGTTTGTTGATATGCATTAAGATTTTGACGCCTGATAGATAGACTCAATGGCAGCATCCAACGTACTGTCGAACTCTTCCTGCGACTGCTGAGCGCTTACACCCTCGGTTAATGCGCGGGAGAACGAGGCGATAATACCCGGGTTTTCTGCCAGTTTAGCATTCGCTTCATCACGGGTATAACCCCCTGACAATGCCACCACTTTAATCACTTTAGGATGATCAACCAGTTCATTGTAGAAGTTATCCTGAGTTGGCAAGGTAAGTTTCAGCATCACTTCCTGACCTTCATTCAACAGGTTCAGCTGCGTCATGATTTCCAGTTTAAGCAATGCTTCTGCTTCCGCCTTCTCAGGGCTGTTGATATCGACTTCCGGTTCGATGATAGGCACAAGACCTGCAGCCAGAATCTGCTTACCCACTTCAAACTGTTGCTCAACGATGGCTTTGATACCTTCATGATTAGCCAGCTTGACCACTGAACGCATCTTGGTACCGAATACGTCCTGCGCCACGGCTTTAGCAAGCAGGGTATCCAGGGTAGGAATAGGCTTCATCAGTTGAACACCGTTTGCCTCATCCTCAAGTCCCTTGTCTACCTTGAGGAAAGGAACCACACGCTTTTTCTCCCACAGGAATTTTGCCGAAGGCATGCCTTCGATATCCCTGTCGAGGGTGTTTTCAAACAGAATGGCACCCAGAACGCGTTCACCACTGAACACATCGCTGGTAATAATGCGGGTTCGCATGGCATGTACCATGTCGAACATTTCTTCGTCTGTGCTGTAAGCAGACGGATCGATCCCATAAAGTTTCAGAGCTTTAGGTGTACTGCCTCCGCTTTGATCGAGGGCTGCAATGAAACCTTTTTGGACTTTAATTTTATCCAGCATAGCCTGCTGCGCTTGTGATGCCATGAGCAACACTCCTTTTTATGTGCCGCGTGTAAAAACGGCTGTAGGGTTTATAATAATGCCGGCAAACGTCACTGTTCGCCGGACAAGTTGAGTAACGAATTTCGTTACACGAGCGCTGTTTTTATTATTGGTTTTTTTCTTCTAAAACAGCGACCGCTGGCAGGGTTTTGCCTTCCAGGAACTCAAGGAAAGCACCACCGCCGGTAGAGATGTAAGATATCTTACCTGCGATATCATACTTATCTACTGCAGCTAACGTGTCACCGCCACCTGCAATAGAGAATGCGTCACTGTCTGCAATAGCCTGCGCTAACGCTTTTGTGCCTGCGGCGAATTGATCAAATTCAAACACACCTACAGGACCGTTCCAGACAATTGTGCCCGCATTTTTCAAAATTGTTTCTAATGCCGCCGACGAATCAGGACCAATATCAAACACCATATCGTCATCGCCGATTTGATCCACTGCCTTTAATGTGGCCGGCGTGGTCTCAGAGAACTCAGTACCGGTGACTACGTCGGTAGGTACCGGAATATCACCGCCATTTGCCTGCGCCTGTGCAATGAGCTCTTTCGCTTCATCTACAAGATCCATTTCAACCAGTGATTTACCAACATTGTGGCCCTGAGCAGCAATGAACGTATTGGCGATACCACCACCAACAATAAGCTGGTCCACTTTCTCTGCCAGCGTTTTCAGCACAGTGAGCTTAGTTGATACCTTTGAACCGCCCACAATAGCAACCATCGGACGCTTAGGGTTATCCAGTGCTTTACCCAATGCATCCAGTTCAGCTGCAAGCAGCGGGCCAGCACACGCTTTCGGAGCAAATTTTGCGACACCATGTGTCGACGCCTGGGCACGGTGAGCTGTACCGAATGCATCCATGACAAAGATGTCGCACAACGCAGCGTATTGTTTTGACAGGGTTTCGTCGTCTTTCTTTTCGCCTTTATTAAAACGAACGTTTTCCAGAATAACCAGTTCGCCCGGCTTCACATCAACACCGTTCAGATAGTCTTTAACCAACGACACTGACACGTCCAGTGCACCATTTAAGTAATCCACGACTGGTTGCAGTGAATATTCTTCTTCGTATTTACCTTCTTCAGGACGACCCAGGTGAGACATCACCATTACCGCTGCGCCGGCTTCCAGAGCAGCTTTGATTGTAGGGATAGATGCTTTGATACGCGCATCTGACGTAACTTTACCGTCTTTTACCGGTACGTTGAGATCCTGACGGATCAACACGCACTGACCGTTCAGCGCTAAATCCTGCATGCTTGGAATTGCCATAGTTTTCCCTTAAAAACTGAAGTTAATTTCCTCAACACCCCGACTGGTACATAGCCAGCGTGGTATCAATCATTCGATTTGCAAAACCCCATTCATTGTCACACCACACCAGCGTTTTCACCAGTTGACGGTGACTTACCCGGGTTTGCGTACCATCAACAATGCATGAATGAGGATCGTGATTAAAATCTACTGAGACTAACGGCGCTTCCGAATAACCCAATATACCGGAAAGTCGCCCTTCACGCGCTTTTTTCAGTGCACTGTTCACATCAGTGATGTTCACTTCGGTGTCCAGCGTGACACTTAAATCCATGGCCGTCACATTGACTGTGGGTACCCGCACCGCAATGGCTTCAAACTTACCTGCAAACTTTGGCAGAATACGTTCGATGCCGGCGGCCAACCGGGTGTCGACAGGAATGATAGACTGACTGGCAGCTCTGGCACGACGGAGATCTTTGTTATAGGCATCAATCACCTGCTGATCATGCATTGACGCATGTATGGTAGTGATAGTGCCGCTTAATACGCCGAAAGCATTATCCAGCGCCTGGATGACAGGAACAATACAGTTCGTGGTGCACGAGCCGTTAGATACCAGTTTGTGTTCAGGTAACAACGATTCTTCGTTGGTGCCAAAAATGATGGTGTTGTCTAAATCGGTGCTGCCGGGCTGTGAAAAGAGCACTTTGCCGGCACCGGCATCAAGGTGGGCCTGACCGGCCTGCCGGTCAGAAAATACACCGGTACATTCGAGCACAATATCCACCCCCAGAGTGTCCCAGGGGAGGTTGTGAATATCAGGTTCAGCCAACAGGCGGATACTGTCACCCGCCACCATTAACTGTTCGTCTTGTAGCGCCACATCAAACCCGAACCGACCATGCGTGGTGTCGTATTTGAGCAGATGGGCTATGCCTTGAGGTTCTGCCAGGTCGTTAATCGCAACTACTTTAATCAATTGATTGCGCCCTGTTTCATACAGGGCGCGCAGTACGTTACGACCAATGCGGCCAAACCCATTTATGGCTACACGGACCATAAAAAACCGCCTGTTGTCGAACTATTATAAAGACAACGCTGCCTCAACAACGGCATCTGTTGTAATGCCGAAGTGTTTGAACAGTTCTCCTGCCGGACCGGATTCACCAAAGGTGTCCATGCCCACAATTGCGCCGCCGAAACCTGTGTATTTATACCAGGAATCTTTCGCTAATGCTTCAACTGCAACTCGCTTAGTAACACTTGAAGGCAGAACTGCTTCACGATATTCAGCATCCTGACGGTCAAACGCATCAGTACAAGGCATAGAAACCACACGGGCTTTAACGCCCTTCTCAGCCAGTTGCTCGCTGGCAGCGACAGCCAGTTGCACTTCAGAGCCTGTGCCGATTAGCAGTACATCTGGTGTACCGTCAGTATCTTTCAGGATATAACCACCTTTAGCGATGTCAGCAACCTGCTCAGCAGAGCGCGCTTGCTGCGGTAACCCCTGACGGGTAAAAATTAAGGTGGTAGGACCTTCGGTACGTAAAATTGCTTCTTTCCAGGCAACCGCAGACTCAACCTGGTCACAAGGCCGCCAGTTGTCAAGGTTAGGCGTAGAGCGTAATGCCACCAGTTGCTCAACCGGCTGGTGCGTAGGACCATCTTCACCCAGACCAATAGAATCGTGGGTATAAACAAAGATAGACGGCGCTTTCATCAGCGCGGCCATACGCACTGCGTTGCGTGCATATTCCATAAACATCAGGAAGGTAGCGCCGTACGCTTTAAAACCGCCATGCAGGGTAATGCCGTTCATCATTGCCGACATACCGAACTCACGCACACCGTAGTAGATGTAGTTACCGGACGCGTCTTTCGCATCAACGCCTTTTGAGCCTGACCAGATTGTCAGGTTAGAACCGGCAAGGTCAGCAGAACCGCCCAGCAATTCAGGCAGTAACGGACCAAATGCATTCAGTGTATTCTGCGATGCTTTACGGGTTGCCGGAGCATCAGGATTAGCCTGCAGTTTCGCAATGTAAGCATCCGCTTTTTCAACGAAGTCAGCCGGTACATCACCATTTACACGGCGGCTGAATTCTGCTGCCAGTTCAGGGAACGCTTTTTCATAGGCTGCAAACGCTTCGTTCCAGTTCGCTTCTGCTGCACTGCCCTTCTCTTTGCCATCCCACTCAGCGTAAATATCCTGTGGTACTTCGAAGGCACCGTGGGTCCAGCCAAGTTCTTTGCGGGTTAATGCAATTTCGTCATCACCCAGCGGAGCGCCGTGACAATCTTCTTTACCTTGCTTGTTAGGGGAACCAAAACCGATAATGGTTTTGCAGCAGATTAGTGTAGGCTGTGTGGTATTCGCGCGGGCTTCATCAACCGCTTTACGGATTTGATCAGGGTTGTGACCATCAACACCGGCAATGACATGCCAGCCGTATGATTCGAAACGCTTCACGGTATCGTCGGTGAACCATCCCTCAACTTCACCGTCGATAGAGATGCCGTTGTCATCGTAGAACGCTACCAGCTTGCCAAGACCTAATGTGCCGGCTAACGAGCATACTTCATGAGAAATACCTTCCATCAGGCAGCCGTCACCCAGGAACGTGTAGGTATAATGGTCGACGATATCGTGGCCGTCCTGATTAAACTGTGCAGCCAGCACTTTCTCTGCCAGCGCCATACCTACGGCGTTGCTGATCCCTTGTCCCAGCGGACCGGTGGTGGTTTCAACACCCGGCGCATAGCCATATTCAGGGTGACCCGGGGTTTTAGAATGTAACTGACGGAAATTTTTCAGCTCTTCTAACGGCAGATCATAACCCGTGAGATGCAGCAATGAATAAAGCAGCATAGAGCCGTGACCGTTTGAAAGCACAAAACGGTCGCGGTTCGCCCAGTTGGGATTAGACGGGTTATGAGAAAGATAATCGCACCACAAAACCTGTGCGATATCCGCCATACCCATAGGGGCGCCCGGGTGGCCTGATTTGGCTTGCTGAACTGCATCCATGCTAAGTGCGCGGATAGCGTTGGCAAGTTCACGACGAGTTGGCATGCTAACTCCTTTAATAATTTGCTTAAAACTTTGACACTGACAACCCGGAGATTAATCCGGAAACGGATAGGAATTCCTGCTGCCGACTATGAATTTTCAAACTGGCGACTATTCTTACCTAAGCGCATAACCAGTTCAATGTGTTTTATACCGGGTGCACTTATCGAATTTAGTTAACTTATAACAATTATTCGGATAGTCGTTGCGCAAAACAGGTTCTCTGCTGACAGAAATCGTTTTTCGTCTTACTCACGTAATAACGAACCGGACTGTCAACGAAACGTAACAAATAGACTTTTAGACGTCCAGAAGTAAAGATGGTATTTTCATACGAACCCGGTACAATGCTGTTCATCGTCCGGGACGACAGAATATACCCAGGGGCGAACGAATATACCCAACCAGCCAGTCACTTAAGCTTATGATAGTGATGTATTGGTTAACCCAGAAATAACGGAGGATTTATGGCCGCACATTTATTCACATCGGAATCAGTCTCAGAAGGACATCCGGATAAAATTGCCGACCAGATTTCAGATGCTGTGCTTGACGCCATATTAGAACAGGATCCCAAAGCACGGGTTGCCTGCGAAACGTATGTAAAAACCGGTATGGTACTGGTAGGTGGTGAGATCACCACATCCGCCTGGGTCGATATTGAAGAATTGACCCGTCAGACGGTAAAAGAAATTGGTTACAACCACTCAGATGTAGGCTTTGATGCTGACTCCTGTGCTGTGCTGAATGCGATTGGTAAGCAATCTCCTGACATTAATCAGGGTGTTGACCGTGCCCGCCCTGAAGAACAGGGTGCCGGTGACCAGGGTCTGATGTTCGGCTATGCCAGTGACGAAACTGACGTATTAATGCCGGCACCGATCACCTATGCACACCGCCTGGTGCAAAAGCAGGCCGAAGTGAGAAAGTCCGGTCAGCTTGATTTCCTGCGCCCTGATGCAAAAAGTCAGGTGACTTTTATTTATGAGAACGACAAACCGGTGGGTATTGATGCCGTTGTTCTGTCTACTCAGCACAATGAAAAGGTCACCACAGAGCAACTTCGCGAAGCCGTTATGGAAGAAGTGATTAAGCCTGTACTGCCTTCGGAATGGCTGACCAAAAACACTCAATTCCACATTAACCCGACTGGTCGTTTTGTTATCGGCGGACCAATGGGTGACTGTGGTTTGACTGGCCGTAAAATTATTGTAGATACCTACGGCGGTATGGCCCGTCACGGTGGAGGTGCATTCTCCGGTAAAGATCCATCAAAAGTAGACCGCTCGGCGGCATACGCAGGTCGTTATGTGGCGAAGAATATCGTTGCAGCCGGTCTGGCGAAGCGTTGTGAAATTCAGGTGTCTTACGCTATCGGGGTAGCAGAGCCAACATCTATCAGTATCGAAACGTTTGGTACAGGTGTGGTTGATGAGAAAACACTGGTGGCACTGGTACGTGAACACTTTGACTTACGTCCTTACGGCCTGATCAAGATGCTTGATCTGGAACGTCCGATTTACCGTCCAACGGCTGCATACGGCCACTTCGGCCGTGATGAATTCCCATGGGAAGCCACAGACAAAGCAGAAGCGCTTAAAGCCTCTGTATAAAGACAAAAATAAAAGGAAGGCGGCATGTTCCCACATGCCGCTTTTTTTAATTTAAATTATTTTAAAAATAATTACATTTTCTCACTGGGATAATCATCCAAACCAACTACACTTAAGTATAAATCGCATTGCCTGCCCGATAATCAATCCCTAACTGAGCTGCAGACTCAGGCACACACATAGGAACCATGCCATGAAATACTTCTGGCTAGTGAGTTGTCTGACTTTATTAAGTACGCTGTGTCATGCAGGCGGCAGTGTGCTTTCTGATACGAAAAGAAGTCAGCCAGTATACGTTGCCTCCCCCTATCAGTCTGAAATTTCATTTCGCAGTCAGCGCCTGCCGGCCTGGCGATTTGGGGTGCGCTACAACCGCGAGCTGCCTTATCACGACCAGTGGGTTGACAAGATCAGTACGTATCACTCAGTAGACTCCGTGAGGGTCTCGGCCAGCCGCTCACTGTTAAAAGACTCCAGTCAACGCATATTCGCAGCGCTGCAGACCAGTAACGATCAACAGGCCGCCTATTCTGACTGGCTTTATCTGCCTTACAACGCAGGCACCGCCGCCAGCGTCGGCTGGCAAATCGGAGAATTAAATTCGGTGAAAATGGCAGTGGAGTACCAGTACAGGGAAGTAAGTGATAAAGACATCAATTCATTGTTGCTCGGTGTTCAGTACTATTTCTGACCCTTACTAAGACAACGGGCTGCGTTAACCCAGCATAAAATCCACAATGCTTTCACAATGAATTTCAGTGGTATCCAGTACCGGAATACTGACATCTCCGGCCTTTATCAACATACCAATTTCCGTGCAGCCGAGAATGACAGCCTGCGCACCGTCTGCTGCCATTTGCTCAATAATTTGCTGATAAATCTCTTTTGAGGATGCCCGTGTTTCGCCTTTGCACAGTTCATTATAAATGATGTCATGAATGACCTGCCGGCCGGCCATGTCCGGCGTCAGCACATTGATCCCGAAGTCTTGAAGGCGCTCAGTGTAAAAAGGCTGTTCCATGGTAAACCGGGTGCCTGTCAGAGCTGCTTTATTTATACCCCCGCGCCTGCACACACTGGCTGTCGCATCAGCAATATGGAGTAAGGGTATGTTCAGCGCCTTTTCTACTTCAGGAGCGACTTTGTGCATCGTATTAGTCGCAATAGCAACGCCGTCTGCGCCGCCGGCTTCCAGTTGTTTTGCTGCCTGAACCATCGCCCGGGTAAGTGCATCCCAGTTATTTTCATGCTGCCACTGGCTAATCTCTGCGAAATCCACGCTGTTCATTAATATGCGTGCGCTGTGCAGCCCACCCAGACGTTGCTTCACATAGCTGTTGATCAGGCGGTAATACGTTGCCGATGATTCCCAGCTCATGCCACCGATAATACCAATCTGCTTCATTGAAGTTCCTTGTCCGTATTATCTTGCCAGTACCGGCATCGGCATGGATGCTGTAGTCATGAAGGTTTGCTGGATGAGCTCCGCATCTACACTGGCACGATGGCGTTTAACACACTGCTGATTGACCAGAGACTGTTTCACTTCATGCCAGTGTTGCATCTGGTTTTCAGATAACAGGTATTCCAGCGCTGTCAGCTTAAAGTTCATCTCTATACCAGCTTCTGCATAGAGTTTTATCAGCCAGGGATAATCCACTACCCAGCCGTCCGAATAAGCGGTACTGTTTTGCATGAAGGCATTGAGCTGAATGCACACTTCCCTGCCGTCAATACCGTATTGGGAAAGCACATCACGGGTTATGCCGTGTAAAGATTCGGCCTCGCTGTTCCAGTGCGTCCATCTCTTATAGGGTTTTATCAAACGGCAAAAACGCGCACCATCAGAACGCTTCACACCGATTTCGATGGGAAAACTGCCGCTGCCGAATCCGCTGGCTTCGACATCCAAAATGGTAGGAGGATAATGATTTTGCACGCTAATTTTGATTTATTTGTTATACGTTAAAACTAAGTCTCTATCCTGAAAGGTGCAAGTTTTTATTCTGATAAATTCCACCATCCTTTGTCTAATTGCAGAATCACATGCAAATACTAATATAATCCCGAACCCTTTTTAAACAACCGTTTTCCTTTACGTTTCCGTGACTGAATATGACCAGATTTCTATTAATCTTTCTGCTTACTCTGACAGGTGCCGGCAGCGAGGCCGTGGCACAGGAAAAAGCGCAGCTGGTACTGGCACTCGATGCCGATCTCAGTGCTGTTGCCGTGGAAGGCGGAACCGCGATACGCCGGGGAATGGAAATTGCCATCTCAGAAGTCAACGACAATGGCGGCGTTCTTGGTCACCAGCTCTCACTGGTCACAACGGATCACCGTGGTAACCCGGCCCGCGGCGTATATAACGTTGAACAACTGGCAAAGCGGCAGAATTTACTGGCTATCTTTGGTGGCGTACACACACCGGTAGCCCTGGCCGAGCTGGATGCTGTGCATAAGAACAATATGCTGTTCCTGAGCCCCTGGGCCGCTGGTACATCACTGGTCGATAATCATTACACGCCAAACAACGTTTTTCGTGTCTCCATCCGTGATGAGCAGGCAGGGGAAGTTCTGATAAAGACAGCCAGAGAACGGGGAGTTAAAGAAATTGCCCTGGTACTTGAGCGTACAGGCTGGGGTCGTTCAAATTTAACATCATTATCCAAAGCGGCTGAAAAACAGGGCCTGAAAATCGTGAGCACACAATGGATAAACTGGCGGCAGACAGATTTTACTAATGAGATGTCGGCGATTATCCAGTCTGGTGCACGGGCTATTATTCTTGTATCTAATGCGCCTGAAGCTGCTGTTGTCAGCAAAACTCTGCTCAAACTGGAAGCAGCAGAAATGCCGATAATTGCTCACTGGGGTCTGGCAGGTGGGGATTTTGTCGCGGAAATAGGCCTGACAGATCTATCTAAACTCGATTTGTCTGTCATTCAAACTTTCAGCTTTTTATATCAGAACAATAGCCGCTCTGCTTATTTACTGAAAGCGTACCGCGAACGTTATGACGATATTGCTCCACAGGCAATTCCGGCTGTTGTGGGCCTTGCTCATAGCTATGATCTGGTCCATATTTTGATTGCTGCAGTGAAAAAAGCCGGCTCTGTTGAAGCTGATGCTGTTCGTCAGGCCCTTGAGAACTTGCCGGTGTTGCAAGGCGCAGTGAAACAATATGCGCCGGCGTTTACGGAAAATATGCATGATGCATTAATGGCGGAGGATTATTTTATGGCGATGTTTAACGAAGACGGACACCTTATCCCGGTTTCAGATATCCGGTGAGTACCCGCCCCTCGCTGTATACCCAGCTGCAGCAAACCATACTCCCACGGCTATTAGTCGCACTGATTGCTGTCAGCATAATCTTGTGCCTGTGTATTTTTTATGTGGTACAGAAGCAGGTGGCGAATGAACAGCAAACCTATATCTCACACCTTAAGGCAGATCTCACATTCACCCTCGACAGCACGCAACAGCTAATGGAGGGTATCGCGGCTAACGACCTGCTGATAAACAGTTTTATTGATATTCAGCAGCGGCAGAATTATCTGCCCATCTTTTTTGAGTCTTTGCGCTTTACCCGTGCCCGATCTTTCAGTCTCGGATTGTTTCAGTTTAATGGTGAACCGCTCATCACAAACAACTGGGAAGGTCAGGTGCCGGCATCGATGGCCAGCGCGTGGCAGGAAACGGTACTGAACGAATCGAAACCTTACAATAATATTTCCGGTGACGGCGCAATTATCGCGGTACCAGTATTACTTGCGGATTCAGCAGAAGGTGCACTGGTACTCCATATTCCGGCTCTGCAAGCATTAATTTATCAACGGGACAGTGATGCAAGCCAGTTAATTCTCGACAATGAAGGGAAGATCCTTTATTCAAATAAACCGGCGATGTTCAGACCAGGCAGTCTATTTGACCATGCAGCCTATTCCGGTTGGGAGTCTGAATCAGAGCAATGGCGTGGACTGACTCTTATCAGTCAGGCGCCGGCACTGGAAGCTTACTCTAATGTACTCTGGTTAATTCCGGCAATTTTGATCACCCTGGCCTTTGCAGTGATCGTGAGTGTTTACGCATCCAGTCATGCTGCAAAACTGAGCGCAGTGACCCTGCGCCAGCTTCACGATGATATTCAGCGCAGTACCAGCAGGAAGAAAGGAGGAACCAGCACCGGCAGTGAAAATGAACCTGCAGAACTTAACGAGATCCGGACAGCGTTCAATCAATTAATCATCAATTTATCTACTATCTCCCTGTCCAACAAACAATTTTCGAATGTGCTGGATTCACTGGAAGAGATCCTGGTTGTGCAGGACGAAACCGGTGACAACATTCTGGCGAACCGTGCTTATAAGCGATACGCCCTTTATTATGATTTGTCAGACAACACCCTCAGAGATATAAAAGGCGACTTATCCGGTGATAAACAGTCTCTTACCGGCCATTATGCCTCTTTAAATGACAAGAAGCCGGTCACTTTAAGCTGGCGGGTGCTTCCTCTGATAGACGATGAGCGTAAGCAGGTTGGCAGTATTCTGGTGGGCAATGACCTGACTCAGCGGCGGGTGCTGGAAAATCAGATAAATGTAATCAGTCATGCCATGAAATCTGCCACAGTGTCGATACTCATTGTCGATGCTCAGGAAGCGGGCTTCCCTGCCATCTACGTTAATCCTCATTTTAGTCTGATCACCGGCTTTGATGAAGATGAGGTCATGGGCCAGACGTTCCTGATGTTAAATCAGATGAAAGCTGAAACAAGTCAGCTGCATAAAATTAAATATGCCCTCCGACATGGTCATGCCTTTGACGAAATGCTGATTTGTCATAAGAAAGACGGTTCTGTTTTCTACAACCAGTTGATCCTGACACCCGTCTACACTGAGGATAAGCTAACGCATTTCGTGGCTTTCTTTCAGGATGTTACAGACCGTGAGCGAACAAGGCAGTATCTTGAAGACGCCCGCTTAAAGGCAGAAGAATCTGCCCGTTTGAAATCCGGCTTCCTTGCCAGCATGAGTCATGAAGTCCGCACCCCGCTGCATGGTGTATCAGGTGCACTGCAACTGGTGAATAAAACACCGCTGGACAGTACACAGAGACGCTATGTCGATTTGGCAAAGGACAGTCTTAAGAACTTGCAGCACATTGTGGACGACATACTCGATTTCTCGAAAATCGAGGCGGGTCAGCTCAATCTTGAAGCCATTCCGTTTAATCTGGAACTGCTGATAAAAACCATTTACGACCAGTTCTGTATCAGTTGTGGTGAGAAAGGACTGACACTGAAACTGGAAAGCGATCTGAATGGTCAGACTATGGTCACCGGCGATCCGGTAAGATTACGACAGGTACTGGGTAACCTGCTAAGCAATGCAGTGAAATTTACATCAGAAGGTACCATTACTCTGCGCATTGCTCTGACTGTTGGTGACAAACAGAAATGGGCGTTACGGGGAGATGTCGAAGATACCGGCATAGGTATTGCACCTGAGAATCTGGACAGCATCTTTGAAGTATTCAGCCAGGAAGACGTGTCCACAACCCGTAAATTTGGTGGTACCGGGCTTGGGTTATCCATCAGCAGGCAGTTATGTCAGTTGATGGGCGGAGATTTAACCGTCACCAGCGAGAAGGGCCGTGGCAGCTGTTTCAGCTTTGTGATGCTTCAGGGTAATGCTGAAGATACACAACCGGCACAAAGCCACAACGACTCTAAGGCCCCTGCCCCTCTGCTTCCGGCTAAAGACTTCTGCGCCAAAATTCTCATCGTCGAAGACAATGAAATAAACCAGCTTATTGCCAGAGAACACCTGAGCCAGCATAAAACCATGACAGCCCGCAACGGTAAAGAAGCGCTGGAAGCGTTGAACAGAATGAAGCTGACTTTTGATGTGATCCTGATGGATTGTCACATGCCGGAAATGGACGGATTTGAAACAACCCGGCGTATTCGCGCCGGAGACGCCGGCGAGAAATACCTGAATGTACCGGTCATTGCCCTTACCGCTAATGCCATGAAGGGTGACAAAGAACGCTGTGAAGCAGCCGGGATGGACGATTACATAAGCAAACCTTTTTCCGCAGAAGACTTACTGAGTGCTGTTGCACGGATGTGCTGAAGGTTAGCTGTTTTATCCACGTTCAGGTCATGAAAACTGCTGAACACTTTCTCAGAGACAAACAAGGCCGGAATTTCCGGCCTTTGCTACACTTTCAAAGCGTTTTAAAATGCCGCTTTCACGTTTATCGCGGCTGTTCTCGGTGCACCAATCCAGCCTGCACCGGCGACTACTGTGCCCAGATAGCTCTCGTCAAACAGGTTATTAACCGTTAAGCGTACATCCAGTGATTTAATGCCACTTGCCACATTGTCCAGCACGACACCTGCGTAGAAGTCGCTGACCACATACTCCTCAACTTCTGTCAGATTCGCCTGGTCCATAAACCGGGGGCCCACATACTTTGTGCTCAGACCGGCAATGTAATTGCTTTTCGCATAGTCCAGGCTAAGAACAGCCATGTCTTTTGCGGTGCCAAGAACAGTATTGCCTTCAATATCTTCGTAACGGGATTCTGCATATTCAGAATTGTTGTAGGTATACGATGCGTACACGCTCAGGTATTCCGTCGCCTGCCATTGTACGGATGCTTCAATACCGTCTGACTCAACACCACCGTCATTAACATAACCACCGGCACCTTCTTCAAGGAAATCGATCCCTTCAGACTGCTCGGCACTGACAAAACGAATGCGGTTATCAAATTTGATTGTGTAGTACGTCAGGCTGGCGTTAAGGCCCGGGGTTGAGTAGCGCACACCCAGGTCTATATTGTCTGCAGTTTCAGGCTCAATCACTGACAAGTCAGCGTCATCACGCTCAAGCACTGCATCTTTGATTGCTGCGTAGTTTTGCGCGAAGCCACCGAAGAATTCCAGGTTGTCAGCCAGAGGGGCAACAAAACCGGCAGAGAACAGCACATCAGAATCAGACGATACAGCCAGGTTGTTATTGGCATCAAACAAATCGTTTTTCTTTACGTCTACATTGAATTGCTTAGCACCAAGGCGTACTTTTGCCACGCCCAGGTCCAGCTCGTCTTCAAGGTAATACATGATGGTTTCAACCGGGAATTCACGGCTGTACTGCACCCAGTAAGGAATGTGGTCATAATAGAAACTGGTTTTCGAATCGATGATCTTGTGCCAGTCACGTGATTCTTCGCGGTTGTAATCTTCATACCACAAGCCTGCACGTAACACGTTGTCCATATCGCCAATCTGTGTATTCCAGATCATGTCAGCGTTGAAGCCGGTGCGTTCCTTTTTGTAATGCGTATGACGATAAGAGCCCACTGGCACTGCGCTGCTGTCGTAACAGGCAGGATCGTATTCGGCAGAACTGCCGCCGTAAGGGAATTTAAGCGAGCTGACACAGCCTGTTGCAGGCGATAACGCCGCGCCTTCAGGAGACACATAGAAAAGCTGACCTAACTGAGAACCGCCGTATACCGTGTTACCCGAAACCAGTTCAGAATTAGGCTGATTCAGCCCGTCGTCAGTTACATCAACCACGTAAGGAGGCAACCAGTCGCCCCGCCCTTCCTGATTGTGGTAATAAACGTTGGCACTGAAATCCACTGCGCCTACCGACATATCAGCTTTCAGATAGGTGAAAAAGTTCTCACGCAATGTTGACCATCCGCGGCGATATGCCTGATCCTGATAAGGCACACCCGACCAGTCACTGGTAAGCTGGTCCCATTCCGGGTTCTGGGCAAATTGTTCGTTGCCATAAATGCGCTGATAGTTGTCTTCGTGAGTATCGTCGTAAGAGACATAGCCGGTAAAATCGATACCACTCACATAGCTGATAACTTTGGCAGCAAAGTGGTCACGGGTATTTTCGGCCGCCTGATCCATCCAGTCTGAACTGTCCTGTGACGATACACTCACCCATGCGTAGGTGTCTTTTACCAGCTCTCCGGTTTCATAACGGGCATAGATTTTCTGACCTTCATATTCAGCCAGCGTACCACTCAGGATAAGACCTTCTTCTGTACCGGGGTTAATGGTTGTGAAGTTAAGCGTACCACCCAGTGCTTCGTTCGAACGGGAAGCGATATCAGCCGTTCCCTGAGACACCTCTACCGCCCGCAGGTTTTCTGTATCCATATAACGGTTGGCCTTCGAGCCGCCACCGTAGTTTGAATTACCGTTAGCGATACCGTCTACCGTCATACCGATTTGTTGCTGATCCAGATCCACCTGAAAACCACGAATGGAAATACTGGTAGACCAGTCATCGGCACCGAATGTATCGCCTTCGTTAATCAGGACACCCGGCAGGTTATCAATTGTCGCCAGCACGCTGGTCATCGCCGTTTGCTGCTGTTTCATGTTTTCGTCGGTGGCGTTGTTGGCATAAGACACGCTGCGGCCGATAACCTGAATTTCTTCAATAACTTCGCCATCACGTGACTCTGCAGCCATCTCTTCGGCAAACGCATTTGAGGTGCTTGCTGCGATTGCTGACAGTACAGACATCGCCAGTATATGCTTCTTACAAGTGAGAGTGTGTTTCATGTGTTTTCCTTGCGCTTATTCTTCTGATTAAAAGTGAATCGCGAAGAGCGTACGCAGGGAATATGACAAGGTTGTTTTGATTCGTTGACTGTTTGATTACGAAAACTTGACCTCCGGATCTGCAAGAAAGCTTCCTTCCTGTGGCTTCAGCGGATCATTCCTGATTTAATTACTGTACAATCAATCAAAAGCACATTGATGCGCGCTTTACGGAGTAGCACTGCTAAGTGTGTTGCGGCAATTCAATATCTGAAGTAGAAATGGAATGGATAACAATACGGCGCTTTATTCACTTTGCAGTGTGCCCTTGCACGGGGTGAGTTTATTTACGGATTCAATGCCGGCAATAAAGAACAAATACGCACTGCGGCTCAGTAGTGGCAAAGTCGAATCACCATCACAAGAAAGTGCGGTATGGAAACTGACCGACAAAGGTGAAAGGTATACATCAACAATCAAGCTCCACCGGGAAAATGACCGGCAGGTGCTGATGATTGATTGCGAAGGCAAAGGTGCATTCGAATTCACTGAAGAAGGCATAAAAGTGGACTGGCATGCCAATGGCACAGGACCTGCTCACTACCTGCAAACTATCGGTTTATCTGTTTTTCTTGAACAAAAAGGTCACCTTTGCCTGCATGCTAATACGCTGGTAAAAGAAGGACGGGCGCATCTGTTTCTTGCTCCCAGCAGGACCGGGAAGTCGACATTAACCACAGCATTAACTCACGAAGGATTTACTCTCACGACTGATGACATGGCAGCCCTGTTTTCTGACGGCAATGCTTTTTCAGTATATCCCAGCTGGCCTAAAGTTCGTCTGTGGCCAGATAGCACAGAGTATTTTGCAGACAGTGCCTCATTAGATAAAACAACGGTTAAGAAAGTACACGATCGCTTCGCAAAAAATGAAATCACTTTCGCCGGGCAGATGTCAGAAGATAAACCCGCTCAAATAAGTGCATTGTATTTTCTAAACAGAGCTGAGAATTATACCGGACCTGTTGAAATAACACGCATAGCCAATAGTAAAGCGCTCATATTACTCATGCAAAACAGCATGCTGGGTGACGCTTATAAAGCGCTGGGAATCGACAAACAACGGGTTGGCTCACTTGCTACGTTGATAAATACGCTTCCGGTTTATGAAATAAAATATCCTGATGGACTTGAACGACTGACTGAAGTTTGCAGGCAAATTAATGAATGGATTTCAGCGAAGAACGGGTAGAGACGCAGCGCTTGAATGATGGGTACGGATACATGCTGCAGAGCAAAACAAAAAGGCCAGTCGTATGACTGGCCTTTTTTTATTCGATCAACTTAACCCTGGAATGGGTTACGCTTAGTCTGACCGCCTTGTTCGTCAGGAATGCTACCTGCGAAACCTTCAGTCAGTTCAGCCAGGGTACCTACTTTTTGCAGTTCCGGCTTTACATACTCTTGTTTGCTTTCGGAAGCATTTTCAAAAGTTTTCATGTTTTCTATCCTTATGCCTTTTTACGGCGGTTGAAGCCCATAAATCCTAGAGCAGCGGCAAAGATACCCAG
This sequence comes from Alteromonas sp. ABH4_457, assembly GCF_056160625.1. Taxonomy (NCBI): domain Bacteria; kingdom Pseudomonadati; phylum Pseudomonadota; class Gammaproteobacteria; order Alteromonadales; family Alteromonadaceae; genus Alteromonas; species Alteromonas sp. ABH4_457. The sequence goes on along the minus strand of NZ_JBSWXN010000008.1, from coordinate 398,557 downwards.
AGTTGCAGGTGCTGGTACAGCTACTTTGTCTGTATCAACAACAAACTGGAAGCTGCCTGCAGCGTCCATCAGGTTACCGCTAACGCCACTCAGTGTTAAACCACCAAAAAGCTCGTCTTCAATATTCATTGAATATGAAGCATCTAACACATAACCGTCTGTAACCAGTTCACGACCAGCAAGAGATCCATTAGCACTCGCATCGCCTGAAACAGTATCAAAAACAACATCAGCAGCATATGCATCAACATAAACAGATGCAATGCTCAGGCCAGTACCGTCATAGGTGAAAGTCCATGCACCGTAAACATATGCGGCACCAGGAGGCTGATCAGCGATAGTATCGCCAGTTTGTGTTAAAGACCACGAAGTACCGGTAACGCCGCCGCTGTAACCTTCCATATAAGGTACAGTCGCGTCGCTTGAGGTTACACCCCAAGTTAACGTCTCAGTGCTCAGGTCAGAGTAAGTAACAGTCACTTCCATGCCTGCCATGTCAGCGCCGGTGACAGTGCTGATGTAGCTAGCTGAAGCTTGACCGCTTAAAAGCAGGGCTGCTGCTGCCCCAAGTAAAGCCGACTTTTTCATTCCATATTCCTTGTAAGTATAAAACTACGTGGTATAAATTATTGTTGTACACAATAGAAAAGCAAGCATCACGCCACATTTAAAAATATTAATATTTTCAATTATTTAAAAAATAGTAATGTGAATTTGATGTTAATGGATGATATTTACAAACAGATCTGTAAAAAATTCAGACAGATCCTTTCAGATCATATCTGCTGCACCGATTTTTCTCCCGAACTGACGCAGAAAACAGATTATAAATTATGAAGTTAAATTGGCAATGTTAATTTTTCTCCAGATTTTATTAATGTTAGCATTCAGGCATACTCAGCAGAACCTGTTACTTTGTCTGATCGCTCAGTAATGGTGCATTTACGCAACAAGACGGAACTTTGTGAAACCATTTCTCTTCATATACAGCCATAAGTCCCCGGGTCCGCTTCAGTCCGGCGGGCTTGAAAGCCAGCTTTTTACCCATTGCTTTGTTCGCAACGGCAGACTTAGTGGTTTTTCAAACAGTGGTGACACTAAATTACCCGTTCAGGCAGACGAGCGGACTGCAGAAAAGTTAGCATCTATAAACTGTCCATTTTTTATACAACTCGAAAATGATGCTGTTATCATCGGTACGGACGCGCTTTCTCTGACTACTCTGTACTTCGTGTCTACACCTGATTTCACCGTCATCAGTAACAGTGCTGCTCATGCGCTGAATGTATCCGGACTAAAGCCGGTACTTTCAGACACTGCGATAGCCGGATGGCTTGCCGGTCAGCCAGTCCCTCAGCTAAGTATTTATTCAGGGCTGCAGATATTGCCGGCAGGCCACTACCTGCGATGCAGTAAGGATAAGGTAACAAGTCATCAATATTGGGATATTGAACCGGAAAACCGGATCAGACTCACCAGTGATGATGAGTATGCGACTGCATTTCGCGAGCTCTTTATTTCTGTGGTGGAAGAATACACTGGAACAACAGAAGTAGCGGGTTGCCAGATGAGCGGCGGGATGGACTCTACCTCGGTTACCTCTCTTGTACACCAGTATCAGAAGCAGCATAAACGCCGCTGTATTGCGGTTTCGCATTACTATAAGCACGATCCTAAATCAGATGAGACAGAATTAATCCGTGACATGCGCGAATATCTTCAGTTAGAAGAGTTTCATTTTCAGGATGTGGACAAATCACGATATCGTAATTTTCTGAGTCTTTACCCGCCACATTTTGATCATCCGGGTATTGTTCTGTCTCCCCGTTACCGGGATGAACTCTCAGATTTAAAGCAAATGGGTATCAGTAAACTGTTTACCGGAAACGGGGGCGACGAAATTTGCTGGGGGCATGCCAGTGCATACACCCAGCGTTTGCGTGAAGGGGAATGGGGTGTTCTAACTGAAGTGTACAAAGCCTGCGTAGAAACTGGCATGTCTTTTAAATCTGTTGCCCGTGAACTCTTCATTAAACCTTTCGTACCCACTGCCTTGTTGAATATGGCCAAACGTCTGAAAGGAAAAACACCCGGAGTGCTGCCACTACCAGCCTGGTTAACAGATAAATCTCGCCTGCTGGCCAACGAAGCTTTCGGGTTCCATAATCCTTTTGATCCTGTCAAAGAACCAGCCAGCCATGCCAGATACTTTGCGCTCAAAACGACTACCACGTTCAATTCTGTCAGATCTTACGATGCCATTGCTGCCGAATTTGATATAGAGGTGAAGCATCCTTTCTTCGATTACCGGCTTGCTGAGTTTTCTTTCGCAGTGCCACCCTCACAACTGATACGCGGGCCTTATCCAAAATTCGTCTTACGTAATGCGATGAGCCGCCATTTGCCGGATTCAGTATGTTGGCGTCAAACGAAAACCACCTTTGATCATCATTTCGGCAATCTTGTCAGAGAAAATGCTGGTGAGCTCCGGGCATGTTTGTCACACCCGTATCTGAGCGATCGTGGACTGATTGATAATAAGAAAGTGCTTAAAGCTTTTGATGATGCGGTATATAACCGGCATGGCGGTGTACATGTGGACCTGTTGTTTGTCATCCTGACCCAGCGCTGGATTCAGGCATTTCATGTTTAAGTCAAAGCGCTGAGAAAAGCCTGCTCACTTCCTTTTTTCGTTCTCAATTCTGTATAAGTGCTGACAACATCATGACTATCATTAATGATTATGCCGTCATGTGTCAGCCAGCAGTGGGCCTCCGTTTTCCCCGCCGTTACCCGCACCCCGAAATGTAACCCGGGATAAATTTGAAGGTCATTGAGTAATGACATGGTCACCAGACACCTTCTCAGGCAATTCATTTTCCGGATATGATGCCTGCCCGCCTTCTCAATGACAGAGATAAACGATTCAGGAAGCGGCGTTTTCGTACTTTGAAATTGATCCGGGGTAAAAATATGTCCTTTCCATTTTTGATACGGCTGTTTTGAAATACGCCAGTCCCATATCAGAAACATCAGCCATGCCTTAATGAAAAGCTTTTTATGGCTCAACGGTAATCGAAAGAAAGCACCTGCCATCATGCTTACACTTTCTCAATGAGACCCTGTTCAAGGAGCGAAGTCACAAGCTCAGCGTAGTCCTTCCTGACTTCATCTTCAGATACATCAAAACGGGATACCATTGCTGATACCACATCATCCTCATCTTTGCCCTCTTCAAGTAATGAAATCATCTCGGTGCCGACACCGTTAACTGTAAAATACTCACCGTTCTCCGGCTCAAGGATCACCATTTCATCGACGACTTTTTGAGCGAGGACGTCTTCTTTCAATTTATAAGCTGTCATGTTATTCCTTTACTACCAATTCAGTTAATGTCCGGTTTTGCAATTCAAACAACCGGTCTGCCACATCGGCAATTGTAGGGTCATGGGAAATCATCAATACCGTATAGTGCTTAAAGAGATGTTCAAATTCGTCTTTAAAACGGTGTCTTCCTCCCTCATCCAGCATCGATGTAGGTTCGTCGAACAATAAGATTTTTGGCCGTTTCAGTAATGCTCTGGCCAGAGCGATACGTTGCCTTTGCCCGCCAGATAGCCTGATACCGCCTTCGCCGACTAAAGTGCTCATTCCTGCCGGCATCTTCGCCACAATATGAGTAAGTCCGGACAATTTGCATACTTTATCGATATCATCCGGTTCTGGTTTCTCAACACCGTAAGTAATGTTATCAAGAATACTGCCATTGCATAATACGACATCCTGAGAAACATGGCCTATACAAGCCCGCACTGACGTGGTGGTGACTTTAAAAATATCCTGACCGTCAATGCTGATATGTCCCCTGGACGGCTCAAAGAAGCGCATGAGTAAGTGCAACAAGGTAGATTTACCTGCCCCGTTCTCACCCGTTATCAACGCCGTTTCACCGGCTTTTAATGTAAAAGAAATATCTGACAATATAGCTGCATTGTCCTGATAGGAAAAACAGACATTGTCGAAACGCACCTCGCCTCTTTCTGCAGCCAGTTCAGCAAGCCCTGTTTCTGTAGGCTCTCTTTCCTGAGCGTGCATTGCGAGTAAACGTGATAAAGCACCACTCATCTGCATCGTCTGTCCGTATAACCCGGCGAGCGCACTTACGGGCCGTGTAAAAATCATGCCGTAAAGAAGCAAACTGACAATGTCTGATACATCAATCTTGCCCGCTTTAAACTGCAACAAACATACCCCGATAATTGTGATAATACACACTGAGGCGAGAAACTGAATCAGCGGCGGCAGCATAGCCTGATAACGAAATTGTCTGGTTCTTAACGACAGTACTTCACCTGTATGAGATTTATACCGGCTGGACTCTGCTTCTTCGCGGTTAAACGACTTTATCAGGGAAATTGTGCTGATATTCTCACTGGCAATCGCCAGAGTATCGGCCTGCTTCTGGACGATTTGTTTAGACAGAGGATGAATCTGCCTGCCAACCAGTTTGGTCACGACATAAACCAGAGGCACAAGGGTGATGATAAGCACGGCGACCAGTGGTTCAATCAGATACATCATGACCACACTCCCCACCAGCACCAGTACATTGGGAAGTAAGGTTGTCAGAACACTGGTAACGAAATAACTCACTGTTCCTAAATCGTAGGTAAGCAGCGATAACACATCGCCCTTATTCGTATTCTGAAAATACTTCATCGGCATGATTTGCACGTGGTCATATAACCTGCAGCTAAGGTTGGCCATTAACCTGGCCCCCAATACATTCAACTGGTAAGTAGAAAAGAATTTCAGGAGTGACTGAACAGCGAAAAGCACACACCATGCTGCAAGGTAAAGTGTGAGTTCGTTTAAAGAAGTGAAATTGCTGTTTACTGCGGCGGCTGATTGCTTACCAACAACATAAGGAATAGCAAGATTAAGAGCAGTTTCTGCCATCAGGATGGCGAAGATAAACAGAAAACTAAGCCTGTAGTGCCGAAATATGTTCCTGCCAAAGTACAGGCTTTTAGTCCACATGTTTATCCGATACTGTTACTGCAACTGACTTCGGGAGAAGACCCGTTAATAAACGTTTTTGCCCACGAAGCCTTTAAAGAAAGTAAAGATAACAATTTTAAAGTCGAGCCACAAAGACCAGTTTCGAATATATTCCAGGTCGTACTGCACACGCATTTGCATTTTTTCAACGGTGTCTGTTTCACCACGCCAGCCATTTACCTGCGCCCAACCCGTGATACCTGGCTTGATTCTGTGACGCAGCATGTAATATTTAACGGTTTTACGATACATCTCATTGTGCGCGACAGCATGAGGACGGGGACCGACAACAGACATTGAGCCCTGCAAAACGTTAATGAACTGGGGTAATTCATCCAACGATGTGCGGCGTAAAAATGCACCGACTTTAGTAATCCGGGCATCGCCTTTGGTTGCCTGAGTGACCTTATCACCATCTTCAGTAACGGTCATAGAGCGGAATTTCCATACTTTAATTTTCTTCCCGTCTACCCCGTACCGGTTCTGTTTGAAAATGACCGGACCTTTAGATGTCAGCTTCACAGCCGCTGCGATAAATAACATAGGGACGGCAATAACAGCCAGAATGCACGTTGCGAGGAAAATATCTTCAGCACGTTTAATCGCAGTTGTCGCTCCGCGCATGGGCGTATCGAACACACTGATTGTTTGAAAATTACCAATATTACAAAGACGGGAATGAACCATGTTGTACATGAAGAAATTCGGAACGAAGTGAACTTCAGCGTTTGTATCACCCAACTGATGCAGAATTTGTTCAATGCGTTTGTTGGCTGTCATCGGCAATGTTATGAATATTTGATCAAACTCACCATTTCTGACTGCTGCAATGGCGTCGTTAATTGAGCCCTCGACTTTCATACCATCGGGAATCGCCAGACGGTCTGTATCACGATCATCGAAGATACCGTCGATTCTGAAACCTGTATGAGGGTTACGTTTCAGCTCATTGGCCAGCGCAACAGCATTCTCATTCATACCAATAATGCCAACAGAGCGGCTGTTAAAGCCCTTCTTGCGCACATGATACAAAAATGCCCGCATAAACATACGCCAGGAGCACAGGAAAACAGGGGCAACGATAACCCATGATGACAACGCAACGCGGGAATAGTCGTCAGACGTTTTAGAAAGGAAGAGATAGGAAAGCACCACGACAGTACTGACAAACCAGCTTACAACGGTGTAAAAAATCAGTTCTTTAGAGGTACCTGAGCGCCAGGAACGATACAGCCAGAACAGTTCTGCAGACAGCAGGTAGGTAGTACTTCCGATCAGGCCAAGCAAATGATAGTGCACGTCAATGGGCACACCATACAGATTACATGCAGCCAGTAAAGTGAGCTGAATGATCAGAAAATCAACAAAGCGGTATACTACGGCAAATTGATTAATATTGTTTCTAACGAAGCCGTTTCCCATGATGAACCATCCTTGCGTGTAACGTTAATTTTTGGGTAACTATAAATCGGTTACTCACGGTATTTGTGTGAAGTCTCGTGAATGCGCCTGCTCCATTAGTCTAAGCAAAGCAAAACAAATACCAACTTTTTCAATTAAAGGCTATTTCTCTCTTCCATGAAAAACCCATGAAGTAACTACGTGAATTATTTTATTTATAATAAAGTGAACCTGACAGCATATTGTTACATATTGATGTAAGCATCAGAAACTGACCATTTTCGGCGTGTTTTACTGCCCAAATTTTGTATCTTTAATTCGCTTTGTAAAGAATGCTGACAACAAGGTGAAAGACGCACCAAAAATTAACAAAATAAGAACATTTCATGTTGTCTTGTGAAACATTTATAAACATAAAACAGATAGTCTCAAATTAAATACTTGCAGTTAAGTAGCTGGCACAAAACAAATGTTGGGTGTTTAAAGGCTATTAATGCGAATATTCAATTTTTCTAAAAACAATTTTCCTAGGGGCTTTAATGTTTTCAGTGTAAATTTTTACGACACTTTGAGGATACAGATCCTACGTAAAGACTTAAAGTGTGTAATTTAATTACATTTGCTTTTTACCTATACCTTTCATCTAAAGCGCAACTTTTTAAATCTTTTCCCGAACTACTAAAGCTGGAATACTCGTTGCAACGGAATACGAGTTGCGAGAATGTAGATATACGAGGTAAACCGGTCGCTGTCCCGCCGGATGCCACACCAGTCTTACTTTATGGCGTACCCTATTTTGAATCAGGTCACTCTGGATAACAAAGAAAATCAAGGACTCGAGCCGCTTACCCTATCGCTTACAAGGCTAGTTGTGGCATCGGGCTCATTACTTTTTGCCGGCTGGTGTTTGTTTTTAGCGTCAGATTACGTTGAACTGCACCGGCTGACTGAAACGATTTCCGGTGAAAAAGCGTTGTCCCGGTCAGCGCTCCCGGGTCCCGGAGATTCACTCATTCCGTTTGAAAATTACAGCGAAGCATTAACCGGGTTATCAATGCGGCAACCGGGAGAAGCAGAGATCCCGTATCTGCAGGCTTCACTTGCCCTGCACAAATTGCAGATTGCACGGGTTGGCGGTGAAAACAACGTGCCGGAGTTTTTTAATGCGTTTATCACCAGAATTCACGCACTACAGCCGGCACATTATCAGGCATTTGCCCTTACCATGGCGAATGCATCTTTAAACGATCAACCTGTCACCGCATACCATAATTTACTCAGAACATGGCTACCGCTGGCGCCAAATGAAGAAGAAGTGCAAATCAATGCGGGTCGCTATCTGATTGCGCACTGGGAGGAATTACCTGCAGATATTAAGGAGCTCGCCCTTCCTGTTATCCAAAGCGGATTGAGACAACAGCCGGTGAAACGTATTCTGGTTCAGGCCATGAAAACCCATAATTTGATACGCCCTTTTTTAAAAATTTCACCTGACAGAGCAACAACGGCGAAATTGAAAGCGATTACCGGCAATCCGGATGCAAATCAATGATAAACAGGTTTGTAAATCGCGCTGCTTTTGTAATGCTGGGTAGTCTGTTTGTAGTTTTCCCCTGGTTTCACGGGCTTGATTTAAAATGGGAACAGATCCTTGCTGCGGCTTGTATCAGTGTTTTTTTTGCACTTTCCGTTCTCTCATCCTCTTTCCATTTCAGAGGCAGCATCCGCTACGTTTTAATAATGTTCGCAGCATGGCTGTTATACGCAGCCTTGTATCTGATCCCGCTTCCCGCTACCGTCACTGACTTTTTGTCCCCGCACATGAGCCATTGGTACATGTTAAATGGCCCGGAAAGTGAAGTACGGATGACGGTTTACTATCAGGCCAGTCTGATTGAATGGATAAAATTTCTCGGAATAGCACTACTTTTGCTTTCGGTATGGCTTCTTTGCCATTCTGAAGAGAGATTGCACAAACTAATTATTATTCTGGTGACCGGATGCACCATCACAGCACTGTATTCTTTGCTCAATTTCTTCAGTGGAGGTCAATTTGAACTCGTGGGTAACATTCCGCCATGGGATTTGAAGTGGCAAGACGGCATAAGAGGGACCTTCAGCTATAAAAACCAATATGCACTTTACATTGCTTTGGGTATTGCACTTTCTGCAGGTATGTTGGCCGACAATATCAGGGACCGCCGCAATCGAATGGTTACTGTAACGCTGATTCTGACTCTGATAGTGCTTACTCTTACCCTTATCAATACCAGCAGTCGTGGCGTTATTGTCGCCTTAGCCGGCGGGTCAGGACTCGCCGGCGCATTGTTCCTGCTGCGTCATAAATCACTCGTCAAACAATGGTTGTCTGTAAAGCGCATTGCCGCCGGTGTGGTAATGTTACTGGCAGCTGCCGTTCTTTTTATGCAGTCATCTGTGTATGACCGTTTTGCTCACCAGAAAATGGCCGACAATGGCAGAATGCACCTCAGAAATACTGCTATCAGTGTTATCAGTGATCATCCGGTGACAGGCACAGGTCCCGGTACTTACCCTTATATTCAGCATGTCTACAAACCGATGGCACTGGGCATTTCTAAAATGTCTAAGCGGGCTCACAATGACTACCTCGAAACCATGGCGACAACAGGTATTGTGGGTTTCCTGATACTGGCATTACCTTTGGGGTATATGCTCTGGCGGATTTTCAGGCCTGTAGATTGTGCTTTCAATGGCCTGCTGACAGGTTGCAGGGCAGCGATAGCGACTTATTTAATTCAGGCCGCTTATGATACTAATGCAGGAATATACTTCCTGCCTTTGCTGTTTATAACGGTACTGACAGCAGCATTCGTATTGTGCGAAAAGTTTGCCGTACCGGGCTCCGGAATAAAAGCAGATTAATGCTCTAATGACAGGAATTCGTAGTCAGGACCGGTGACAGTAAACACGAAGGCCCCCCAATATCTCGGATCGCGGAATCGACGCTTTGACGCCAGCAGCACCCTGGCATTTCGCATGGCATCTGCGATGTCGCCTCCGTTACCGGCCAAAGAAACATAGAAATGTTGCATAAATTCAGCTGTTGCCCGGTCCGGCACTTTCCAGAGCGTTGAAATGGTTGCTCCGGCCCCCTGATAGAGAAATCCGTGGCTTAAACTTCTCATCCCGATCCCCTGATAGGATTTGCCCATTTCCGTTTCACAGGCGCTGATAACGACTAAACGGTTGTGAAAAACATGAGAGAACAGATTTTCATAGGAGATATAGCCCTGATGTTCATTTTCATCGCCTGTTGCAGTAACCAGCCCCACGGTTTCCGGCGACTCCGGCGAATACCAGGCATGACTGCCTACATGCAATAAGGAAGCATCTCTTGCAGCCGCAGAAGTGATGCTTTCGTTTGTTGCATCATCACCGGTAAACACTTGTAAGGGGGCTGAAGGAAAGGAAGTTGCCAGTACATCCGCAGCTCTCGCTGTCCATGGTAACGGAGGAAACCCTGCGCGCCACTGCATTGCCTCACTGTCAGACATATATTCAGGTGACGGATTAGAGGGATTGGTAAAAGCAACAATATTACCGGCGGCGCTGTTTACATCTCCGGCGCTCTGATAGTCCATCAGAGACAGGATCCTGACGATCCCCATTTCAAACCCCAGATAGCGGGTTCCGGTTTTATCATTCAAAGCGGCAAAAGAACTATTTCTCCACGGCCCTTCAGGCAGTAAATACAGGGTTTTAAAGCCATGATACTCCGTCAGCCTGCCGCTTATCCACGTAGTCAGCGCATCCGGGCTGAATGCGCATTGTTGTTCTATGTAAGGGCCTGAAATAAGATAGGCGCAACTCTTATTCTCCAGTGCAAAAATTTTCAGGATAGCCCGCTTATTTCCGAGGCTCTGACGGATTTTATCTAACGAGAATGTCTGCACAGGCTCACTATCACTAAGCTCCCGTTGCTGGCCGGCCAGTTGAACACGCTCCCAGAGTTTATCTTTGAGAAATTGCTTATCATCATTCTCTGCTGAAGATTGAGGGTCAGGCATAGCGGCGTTTGCCAACATCCACTCGCTTTGCAATGTCTCATCCACTTTTTCATAACTCTGGCTGGCCAGCGCCATTCTGTGGCGGTTGAAAACGATCGCGGAGAACCTTTCAGAGATAAACAAAGCTTCCTCTATAATGCGCTCATCGTCTGAAGGCAGAATGGCCGATAGGTAATTGTTGATCAGTCTGCGGGACTGACTTAACCAGCTCATCCCGGTTTCATTACTGCTGAATTTTGTTGAAGCATCCGTAATACTGGCGAATGCATCGTAAAAAATGCCGGCGATTTCAGGAAGATGTTCGCCACCACCGGCCTTTAACAGAGTCATTCTGGCATTCGCAAGCGCCAGGCTCACTGATAGTGTCATCCGGCGGTGCTGACTGATGTCTTCTATCAGTGTTTTAGCCATCCCGTAACGCTTAACCAGTAACAGCACCTCCAGCCAGTCACTCATCAGCTGTGAACGTTGAGTCACAGAATACTGGCCGGTGAGATGTCCTAATGCTCTTACACAGGCATCTTCGTCAAACTCTGCTGGCGACAGTCTTGCTCTTATTCTTGCAAATAAAACCTCGTATCGTGATTCCTGAAGTCTGGTGCGCTGCAGAGGAGCCAGTTCGTCCAGCCAGCTTTGAGCGGATGCAAGATCATTTTTCGAAATCGCGATGCCGGCAAGAGAGATTAGTGTATCTACGAAATCGGTCGTGAAATTTTCTGCATTACTTACCTGCAATACCTGCTGATAATATCGTTCAGATTTTTCAATATCTCCCACCAGCATATAAGCCCGCCCCAGATTAGCATAGCTGACGATAAGCTTTTCCGGTGCCAGATTATAAGTATGGCGGTAAACCGACTCTCTGAGTGTGGCAAGGTACTCAGGCAGCTTCCCCTGATGCCGGTATACCCAGGCCAGATTGTTGGTGAGATCGTCCAGCATCTCCTGCTGTTGTAAATTTCCCGGAGCAGGTAAACAGGCAATACCCTCTTCCAGAAACTGTTCAGTGCGGGGTAAATCTGCTACCGACTGAAAATAACTCGCCAGACCATTATTTATTTGTGCACAAAGATGGGGATCGGTACCGGCCATTATCCTCGCGCTACCAAGTTGCAACTGTGCGTATCCGGACTCTCTGACTGACGAGTCCTCAGAAAGTACATCATGAAAACCACAAAAACCGTAGAATGCGGCTTCCTGCTGATTGTTTTTTGCGCTGCCCAGCAGCTCCGGGGAAGTACAAACCTGTGCAACTTTATCGTACTGGTCTATAGAAAAGGTGCTTTGAAGGTATATCAGCCTGATTGTGTTTTCATAAGCAGACCCGGCGAAAACATCCCTTGAAATAGCTTCCGCCGCAAGCGAAGCGGCTTCCCTGTAGGCCATATTTTCCAGTTTTATCAGCAGATTTCTTATCAACCACTCATGATAGTAAGGGTCTTTGCTACTGACAGACAGCGCTCCAATCTGATCCGCAAAATCATCAGGCAGTGACAAGCCGTGCTGAACATACACGGTATCAAACTTTGCCACTAAAGCTAATAAAGAGGCCTGCTGAACGTCATTGACGTTTAACGCTGACGCGGAAGGGCCGGTACATTGAAAGAAAACACCATCCTGCTCATAAACCTGATTAAGCGCAGCCCATCCGGCAGGTTCCCCACACAACGTGTGCGGAGCTGAAGAGGAAGCAAAAACTGACGTCGCAAATACAAAGAAGACCGGCGCTGCAAAGCCTGCTCTGCGGAGCATACCTGCAATAAATGAATTCCTTGTAGAAAAACGCATTCGTCAGTTCCTGCCGTTTTTTTAGTCGTCGTGTTTCCAGCGATAGCTTGTCAGAATGAGCTCTGACGGATCACCGTCATTGACCGCCGGGCCATCTCTCAACCAGGCGAGTGTTGACGTGTACTCCCGTACCGTTTTTTCTTCATGCTCATATTCATAGGCAACAATAGATACCCGTACCGATTTAAAACCTGCCACATCAGTGCCTTGCGCTGTATCTAAAGGAATAGTGTTAGAAATAAAAATACCCGATTTATCAATAACCTTAAATTCGCTGAGTTTCATAATAGCTTGCGCGGTACCATTCCATAACCCGCCAAGAACCACCTGGTAAGTGCCTTTTTTCTCATCAAAGATGAACTTTACCGAATAGTTTTGTCCCAGCCCTTCAGGGTGATAACTACTTAAAGAAGGGACAATTGTGCGGTGATTAACATAGTTGACGCCGGCTTTACTGGTTTGCCAGTATCCGTCTTTCAAAGACTCCACGGTGGTTTACTCCTTTTTATATAAAATTGCAGACATAGTAAGAGATGCTGCGTTTTCTACGCCACACTGCTTGCTGAAGTGATCCAGACAAATGGCGAGTTCTTGTTGTGTTTCTTTTAGCGGGAATAACTGTTTTTTCGCGGCATTGATAGCATGCAGTAATACATCAGCGATGATTACGCTGCCCAGTTTCCCCATTCTGTGGCCAGGATTATCTTCCTGAGCGGAAGATTCGGCCAGCAAAAATGGCCAAAGCGGAAGGCGGTTTTCCCTGTGAAGGGTATAAAACAGTGATGCCTGGTTCATCGGATCCATCTTCAACTCTGTCAGCAGTGACTCGCTGTCGTCCATAGTCAATCCGCAGCCCTTAAACAGTTCAGGGTATTCTCCCTCAAGATACTGTTTACACTCCTGAACAGTCATTAATTCTGCTTTCATGCCAGCGGCAATATTACGCTCTGCGATATTACGGGAAACCGGTATCCCCCCCATGCCGGACACTACAATTAAGTTAATAGGCTGAACTTCCTGAGCAAACTCGCCGAAAAACAATGACCAGTCAATGGGCGGAATGGCCTTTCCTCTTTCAGCCTGATGAGTCAGCAGTGCATGCAATGTGAAACTGTCATTTCCACGAAGTTTATAGGTTTCGCGCACCATACTATGCCCAAAACGAAACGCTGCGTGACTGAATTCATAGGGCACTCTTGAAATGTATTCGTCGCTCCCGAGTATGGTGACAGCGGGCGGCTGTTCAGAAAAGTAATAGTCATAAACCTGCCGGTCCAGAATAGCAGGTAACCATTCATGAATAACCAGATGGTGAAACAAAGCGACAGTAATTTGTTGCGCTTTACGAAACCATGACACGTCCTCGCAGAGATGGGGCAAGTCTTGCTCCGGCGATTGACATAAGCTTCCCAGTATACGGTTGTGAATGCGCTGCCACTGACTGTGAAATTGAAGAATTATCGCATTGTCGTTATTACGGGGTTCAAACAGCAGGGGCGTATTGCAATTATCACGCAGACAATCCCAGTCATTATCAGGCAATCTGAAAAAGCCCTGTTCATCGGTAAGCCAGTGCGGAGGTAAGCCCCCTGATTCACCGTAGAGGCTGTCCATATTCAAAGCCGGAGAAACCTGCCTTGATGAATAGTGATTCTGTGCCGGATGGGTGGGTGAGATAATGTCGTGGGCTATCCACTGCCCCCAATACGTAAATCCTGCCGGTAACTTGCCGGGATTCAGAGGAATTTTGACAACTTTTTCGCTTCCTGCCGGCTCCGGAGGGTGAACAGGGTTTTCACTGACCGGTGTCAATAACGCTTGCATGCCAGCAGAGGTGTAAGGAGCCTCAGGCGTTTCGGAAATCGGATCGGACCAGGGAATAATTGCAGCCACCATCTCTGCAATTTCCTCTTTATCAGGCAGCGGCATCCGTGTTTTTCCGAAAAGATAATCCCTATCTTCACCACCCATTTTTTAGTCCTTTTTTACTTCCAGGGAGAACCGGTTGATCTCAGTATTATCATTATTGCCGCCATGACGGGACAGAATCAGCTGATAATTTCCGTTATCGATATCTCCGGCACGGATAACCATCGTGATTTCATTATTGTCATTCGGCTTCAATAGCCGCGACTCAATTTCCTCTCCCTTTGCACTGGTAAGAAGAGCGTAAACAGAGCCGCTAAAATCTGGCGGTGCATCACTGACAATGACTTTAAATTGCTCACCGTCATTGAAGTGTAAAGTCACAGGTTGAGTCACGTGACTACGAAAATCTTCAAGATAAACAATTGCCGGACTAACTTCCGGTTCGGATGTTACCAGAGCTGCCGGTAGCCAAATCCAGGCTGAGATTCCGGCGGCGAGAGCAAAAGCTCCCCATGCAGGCAACGAGGCAGTCTTTCTGACTTTCTGACTGACTTTCTGAGGTAAGACGGCCATATCAGGTACAACCTGACTTAGTGACTGGCTAAGTATCACTTGTTCCGTCAACTCATGTGAATCGAGCATAGCAACTTCAAAGGCAATTTCTTCATCCGGAGTCAGCTGCTTAGCAAGATAACGCCGGGTGAATTCATCATTATATTTTTCAGACATAAAAGGCCTGGTCAGTTTTTTGGCCTGATTGTGGTATCCGGCCATTCTGTCCATTAAAGTGCTTGTGAGAGACGGAAACTCTCACCTCTTCCGTAAAAGATATAAATTGCGGAGAAAAAGCATTCTGCCCGCCTGCCGGCGCTAGCAGCATCAGCACGATGACACCATCGATAATCTGCCTGACATTGGAAGCCGCTTCATCATCACCTTCAATAAGTTGTCTGAGACGCTGTCTTGCACGAAATAATACACGGTCAAAGTGAGCCGGCGTCAAATCCAGGCTGTCGCAAATCGTGCTTTTGTCCTCATCATGCAGATAAAAACGACTGAGAATTTCCCGGTCTCTTTCTGTACCCAGTTGATTTAACACCCGGAGAACCAGATTTGACGCATCACGCTCATGCAGCTGGTGCAGCAAAGTCGGGTTTTGCGCAGCAAACGTATCGGTAAGATCGGAAACATCAGTTTGTCTGCGGGTTTGCAAACGCCGGTAGGCTATCAGCGTATTAATGCCTGTCTGGCGAATAAAAGAAGACAGCGCATCCGGATTGCGGAGATCACCGTCCCGCAATTTTCTGAGAACAACGACGAATGTATCCTGAGTGAGATCTTCAGCCAGCGATAATGAATCGGTTTGTCGGTATAAAATAAAAAGCAGCCCCTGATAGTAATTTTCTACGAGCTGCCTTTCTGCATTTTTATCACCCTGAACGATGCGTTCAATAAGTGCGGCGGGGTGCGTCACGGGTGTTCCTAATCCGGGTAAAAATTTTTGAGTGCTTTATTGCTTTTGTGCTTCCAACCATATCGGCTAACGCCAGTTAAATCAATGCCTATCGAAGATCGCGACCGCTTCTGAAAGGCTTATTTACAGCACTCTATATATAAGAAAAAAGCACAATATGGCTATCTTGTGTCAGCTAAGCCATTGAAACACAACACCTGCAGAGAAAGCACAAATTTAAATCACCATTGATTATTTGAAAATTAATGAGATTTATTCTTAAAAAGTGTGGGAGAAACCGCCTGAATGGCTCACTGGTATCTGCATAAACACTTTAAATAAATAAGAATGTCAGAGAGGACAAGATGTCAAACCACGTTATAGCTGTTGTTATTCACGGTTTCGGTGAGCATCACAGGGCGTTTGCAGGCAATCTTATGAGCACAGTCAAACAAACCTGCCGGCAGTTAAACCCGCCTCAGCACGACATCCACTGGCTCCCGGTGAATATAGACTGGATAAATGAACTGAGAGCCACTGAAGACAATGACCCTTTGCGACTGACCAGCCGTGTTATGCCTCTCAGTGCCACCAGTGCACTTTCATTAACCGCACAAGTTAATGTATGTAATGCCGTCTTCCTTAATACCTCGTTACAAGCCGTTATTGAGGAAAAGGTTCAGGATTTAATTACAGAAAGTTGCGGCGCACTGACAAAGAAAACGCCGGTTATTATCGCATCCGGTCAGGATGGAAAGATGACATTATTCCAATTCAGCTGGCACAGTGCACAACAAAACAACGGTGCAAACAGTTCACCCGGCTATCGTTCAGTACCTGATTTCATGCTCAACAGCGCAAACGACAACACGATTCATCACAAACGCTTCCAATAAAAAATGCGCTCATAAGAGCGCATTTCTGTTAGTTTTTCAGTGAGTATCACATTATGGTGTAGTGGTACTGAACTGGTATACCGCCAGGAATGTTTCGCCTGTTTCTTCAATCTCAAATGTGTAGGTCAATGAGGTTGCCTGACCACCTGTAGGCGGAGAGTCCAGAGTCACAATCACTTCGGTGCCCTTAGTCAGTACCGTACCATTTTCGATACCACTAAAGAATGGGACAACTACGTTTCGTGAATCTGAGGCTGACACATTTGTTACGGTGAAATCGCCACCTTCGGCAAGCAACTTCAGGGTAACCAGAGTAACAGACTCAGGAGGCGGATCAGAGACTTCACGGGAGAAGTTACCGGCAAACTGAGAGCTTACGCTGAACTCATTATATGTATCCGACGAACCGCTCTTGCGGAATAATCTCACCCGTGGATCAACGGCTTCAATTTGCACGTTGTCTGCAGCACTGCTGACCGTGCCATCGTTAACCACAAGCGACAATACATAGCTACCCGCCAAATCTGTAGTGAATGTAGGATCTGCAGCAGTATCGTCATTCAGTGTCGCTGTACTGTCTGTGGGTTTTGAAACAAAACTCCATGCGTAAGTTAATGCATCATTATCCGAGTCAGTACTTGCAGCACCGTCCAATTGAACAGTATCGCCCGTTGCAACATTCTGATCTTCTCCCGCATTCGCTACAGGTGCCGAGTTACCACTCGCCACATTAATTGTCACACTGTCTTCAGCACTATCAACCGTGCCGTCATTTACAATGAGTGAAACAACATATTCACCTTCTGCATCCGGCGTAAAGGTCGGGGCAGCAGTCGTTGCTCCGCCAAGTACTGCAGTGTTAGCTTCAGGTGCTGAAGCAATGGTCCAGGAATAAGTCAGTGTATCACCATCAGCATCACTACTGCCGGAACCGTCTAATGTCACCAAAGTTGCCAGTGTAACGTTCTGAGTAGCACCGGCTTCTGCTACAGGCGCAGAATTTTCGGTACTGGCTGTTACAACAACGTCATCACTTTCACTGTCTGTAGTGCCGTCATTGACTGTCAGAGCAATGGTATATTCACCGTCAACATCCGGAGTAAAGGTAGGTGATGCAGATGCTGCATTACTTAACTGTGCACTGCTGCCGGCAGGTTGGGAAGAAAACGACCAGCTGAAAGTCAGACTGTCGCCATCTGCATCTGTACTGTCTCCTCCATTTAAAGTAACAACTGAAGAAGTAGGAACGTTTTGATCGGCACCGGCATCAGCAACCGGCGCGGTATTCGCAGCGGTGGCAGTTACCACGACAGTGTCGGAAGCACTGTTTACTGTGCCGTCGTTAACCACCAGAGAGACGATGTACTCACCGTCTACATCCGGTGTGAACGCAGCTGAAACAGCGGACGCGCCGGAGAGGGTTGCATCACTGCCTGAAGGCACAGATGTAAATGCCCACGTGTATGTTAAAGAATCACCATCGGCATCAGAGCTGCCTGCGCCTGACAGAGAAACTTCAGTGCCTGTCGCCACGTCCTGCGCACTGCCGGCTTCGGCAACCGGCGCGGTGTTTGTCGGTTCGCGGGAATCATCAACACTTGAACTTGAACCACCACAACCTGTTAATCCCAACACAACTGCGGTAGCGAGAATGCTTAACTTTGCCTGTCCCATGAGATCTCCTTATGGGTAAATACTTATTGTAGTAATTTGCTTCAGATAACCTCTGGCTATTCTGTCCTGCAATTTAATTTGTCCCTTTGCCTACGTATTAAAGCGCGATTTGTATTAGTTCTCTACAGCTAAATATTATCTTAACTTATACTTTATTATGAGATATTGACCGAAAACCAGCCAATTCAACGAGATAGGATCTAAAAGATTTTTTTGGCGTTTTAAGAAGTGGGAGCTGGCCGTAAGCCGGGTTCTGTCGTGGACAATCATTCCTCTAGGCCTGTAATTACTCACAGGCTCAAGCAACCTACCCGCCTTCCGTGCGGGCCGCACGTATAGAAGGCCTATTTGGTCTTGCTCCGGGTGGAGTTTACCATGCCACACACTGTTACCAGTGGCGCGGTGCGCTCTTACCGCACCCTTTCACCCTTACCGGCGCTTGCGCGCTTAGGCGGTTTACTCTCTGCTGCACTTGTCGTCGGCTCACGCCGCCCAGACGTTATCTGGCACCCTGCCCTGTGGAGCCCGGACTTTCCTCCCCTCTCTTGCGAGAGCAGCGATTGCCAGGCCAGCTCCGGCGCGCATTCTACAGAAGTTTTTAAGCGTAAGCGACAATAAAAAACTGGTTGGGAATTTCGATACGATAATACTGGTCCGGTTAATTAACATCTAACATCAGAAAATAGTCGACCCGCAGATTTGCTTAGTACTTTATAAATGCGAACGGGTAATACCAGTTAACGCACTCTCCAATGTTTTCATTTCCTCACTGTCGCAGGCATATCGCTGCATAAACGTTGCGACCCCCCGCAAGTTATCACTCATTGAAAATAAAGACTCTTGTGCATCTTTAGAAATGATTCCTAAAGCGCCATATATGCCTGCCATCGTCTCAATGTGCCCGGCGCTGGTCCCTTTACCCAACTGGGTGAATATGTCGGCATGGCGTCTGGCAATTGTATAGTGATACGTTTTACTATATGTATTGCGATATACCTCTTCCCCCATAATCGTTCGACTTATATCATCCCATACTTCGGTACGCGTAAAGTCGATAGGATCGGGGCCTAAGCATTTGGCTGCCAGGTGCTCATATGAAACAATGAAAAAACCTGTCATTGCTGTACTCATGCTAATACCCTTCAAGCTGTCTCGCATCTCTTGCTTCATGTTTTCTGGCTCACTATGCCGGCCAGCGAATAGAGACGCGAATTCCACTATGCCCGAATTAAGCGTAAGCTCAGTCAATTCGAGCATTGCTTTTTCAAAATTTTTGTCTTCCTCTGCAATAATTCGCATGTCGTTCCGGTACAGCGCGTTAATGTAAACGGCGCCATCATCACCGGCGCTAAACGGACCATTTCCTACCCTTACCCGATACGCAATAACTTCAAGTTCTGCAAGGCGGCGCTGTTTAGCATCGTTAATCACTTGCCAGGTAGAGGAGTGCTGCTTATCTGGCCGTATAAACAGGTCTGTAGTAAATTGGTTTAGTTCATCAATACTGGTAATTTTATTGATTTCATCGATAACTTTCTGGCTGGCTTGTTTAAGAAAGGGCTCACGCGCTTTAAATAGCCTGGCGAAAGTGTTGCTCACTACGGGCTGATTTCTGAATCCGACATACAAATCTTTATGTTGCTCAAACCACTTTCCGGAGGCAAGAAGTGCTTCTTCCGGCGTTGTATAGTCCGAATCCGCAGGCAAAGTATGTATCGAAAAATAATTAGTTAATAAAGCGGGAAGCTCACTGTTAATATACCCTCTGACCTCGTCCCGGGCTCTTATATTCAGATCATTCCAACTGGCCAATGTCCGCGGTTCTACGGCGCTCATCAGTGCTTTCAACTCTCCATTTTGAGCGTGTTGAATGCGCGCATTAATTTCAGCGTATACGTCTTCTCTCTGCGGCTTTTCTTTGTGCTCGACCCGCTTTGTTTCGGCCTGTATTTTTTCTTCAGGCGTTACTATTTTAGATTCACTCTGTGTCTTTTTCCTTTGTTCAACCAACCTCGTTTCAGCCGAAGTTTTTTCTTCTGGCCACAATGCATTGCGAACATAAACAGACTGCACTTCAAATTCGCTCAATGCCTCAGACTCATTCGTTTTGGCCAACTCATCCATAGTGTAAGCCTGCCACGCGGCTGCACCATCAAGCGCCATGCCACCAATGGCGGCACTCATGTAATGCAAAACCCGCGGTATCTCGCCAAAGCCGCCCGATAAGACGTTAATGTGCGATCTTCTTACCGGTAAGTTATTCTGCTGCGAACAAACACGCCCTAATTCGTAGACATACCCTTCACGCAATTCATCATCCATATCTAACAGGTTTTGCTCAAAGTAACTATTAAAGACCGAAGGCCTGAACAAATTAATCAGTTGAATAATCTGGACGCTTTGCGCCGGCGCTCCGGGATTTTTATTAAGCTCGTCTAACCACGCGGTAAGAGAAGGCATACAGCCTGAACCAGCTTTTTGTTGCAAATCTGGATGCCGGCCACTGGAAACATGCTGTAGACGGGATCGAAGCAAAAGCATTTGGTGGGTTAGCGAATCTACAGCGTCCTTGTTTCCCCCTGATTGCTGTAGCGCTAATTCTGTTTGTACTTTTTCCATTTCCTTTTTGATTTGAACCAGGCGGGCTTGTTTTTGCTGTTGTTTTTCGCGTTGGGCTTTTTGCTTTGCAGCCATAGCCTTTTGCCGCAAACGGTTCTGCTCAGCATTAATTTTTGCGCTCTCGCTAAACAAGTCATTAACTTTTTGGCGCAGCTCAGCAACTAATGCTGTATTGCCGTCGGCTCTGGCTTGTTGTCCCTGAATTCTGAGTAACTCAACCTGCTGGTTAATCAGATCTGTTTTTGCTTTTGCCTCAATACCTCGTTGTCTGATTTCATCTACATCTGCCCCCATATGCAAAGCTCTCTGCATGTATTCGGGAAGTGTTTTACCAGCCACCAGCAAAACCGGTGCTTTTTGGTTACTTTGCGGGCCGCCAAAAAACAGATAAATCTCATCTTTAGTTTTGCTAATTGCACCAAAAAGCATTACGGCTGGTTGCCTATAAGGCTGATACTGTATTTTGAG
The DNA here is from genome assembly GCF_056160625.1 of Alteromonas sp. ABH4_457. Lineage (NCBI taxonomy): Bacteria > Pseudomonadati > Pseudomonadota > Gammaproteobacteria > Alteromonadales > Alteromonadaceae > Alteromonas > Alteromonas sp. ABH4_457. Next base: position 377,279 of record NZ_JBSWXN010000008.1, on the reverse strand, counting down.
AAGGTTTAGCTCAGAAATAAGCTCACCGGTAAGCGGGTAAGTAGCGGGCGCAGGTATTGTATTCAGGTCATCAACTTTTGCGACATCGAATACTACCTTGCCACTTAAGGGGGCGCCTTTACCCAATTGCATTGCCTCGTGTTGAGCTCCCGTCCTCCCACTCCTGCGTTCCGGCGCGGTTGACACCTTAGGAACTGGTTGTGTGGACGCAATGTTCTCATCTAAATGCAGGGTTATTCGTTTTATATTGCCTTGTTCAACAGCCAGTCCTATCCAGTCTTTGGGCAGCTCAGGTAAGGATGTTTTTCCAAAGCTTAATTGACAAAAAAATACACCTGCTAAAAAGACTGACACAATTAAATATCTGTTCAATTTAAATCCCTTTAATTTATGGCCGAGCGTACTTACAAGCACTAATTCCTGAGCTCAGTAAGCAATTTTGTGCAAATAACAGACTAGCCTTAACTGTCTCCAAAAGAAAATTTTTAATCAAAGGTTGAAACTCATACGAAGAGGAGTTGCTATCTCATGCTACTGATATTTTTTTGTAGTTTTCCAGACGGATTTAGTGAATTAGACGGGTTCAGGGGAGATTAGCTGGTTGTTGGTGCTTCCGAATCCAGATCAGCCTGATGCAACATAGTCATGTCTGACTATTAAATAAAAGCTGAAACCGAATCCGTCGATTTATAAATGAGGAAGCCCACTGACGTGGGCTTCCTTAATCTAGAATAGCTTATTTTCTTTACAACTTAGTTTGGCGTGATGGCGTTGTGATAAACGTCCTGCACGTCATCGCAATCGTTCAGCATATCCATGAATTTCTCAAACATGGGCATATCTTCTTCACTGATCTCTACTTCAGTCTGCGGAATAAAACTGATTTCTTCAGCATCTAATGTGATATCAGGGTACGCTTCAGTCAATGCAGTTTTCACACTGTAGAATTCTGTATGGGGTGCATAAACAGTAATTTTACCGTCTTCACATTCCACTTCAGTCACGTCTACATCGGCTTCCATTAATACTTCCAGCACAGCATCTTCATCATCACCGGCAAACTGGAAAATCGCCTGATGGTCGAACATGTGAGCTACTGCACCGGGACCACCGATTTTGGCATTGGTTTTAGTGAAGCAATTACGCACATCGGTAATGGTACGGTTATTGTTGTCAGTCAGACAGTCAACAATCACCATGCAGTTACCCGGACCGAAGCCTTCGTAACGTGCAGGTACGAAATCTTCACCGGCACCACCTACAGCTTTATCAATGGCTTTTTCGATAACGTGGCTCGGCACCTGATCTTTTTTCGCTTTTTCCATCAGACGCTTAAGCGACAGATTGGTATCCGGGTCAGGACCACCGTTCTTCGCGCACACGTAAATTTCTTTACCGTATTTAGAATAAACTTTGGTTTTTGCGCCAGCCGTTTTGGCCATGGCGTTCTTTCTTACTTCAAATGCTCTGCCCATCTTAGGTCTCTGTATCGTACTTTTATCTGACAATGCCCGTGAAAAAATTCAGGCACAGTTTAAAAAATTGTCGTGCAGTTTACCGGCTTTGCCGCTGAGTTAACAGTTTTGCGTGACTTCCGGGGGCTGGCGGGAGCGAGCGCTTTTTCGCCGGGTCGCTTTGGTCACCCTACTGCGAACGCTGCTGACGGGTAAACTTATTGCAAATGAAACCGTCTGCCGCATGGATGCGGCAGCCGAGGCCCCAGGGATGGGTTCACGCCGTGTTTCATTTGCAATAGGTGTCCCGGCTAAAAAAGTGTTCGCCCCGCCAACTCAGGGCAAATGTTCCCTGGCCAGATATTCTCTGGATTGCATTTCTTTCAGGCGGCTCAGGCAACGGCGGAACTCAAAATTCAGCCGGCCGTCAGTGTAAAGCTTCTCCAGTCCCACTTCGGCGGTCATTATAAGTTTAACGTGACGTTCGTAGAATTCATCCACCATCGCAATGAAACGGCGGGCGGTGTCATCGTTGTTTGCTCCCATTTGCTTCACGTTGGCAACCAGTACCGAATGATAACAGCGGCTCAGTTCAATGTAGTCGCTCTGGCTGCGCGGCCCTTCACAAAGTGCAGAAAACTCGATAGACAATACCCCTTCAGCACTGCGGCGGGTAGGGATTTTACGGTTGTTCACCTCTATCATCTCGCCGGTCTGGTAATTTTCCGGCGCCAGTTGCTCAAAATACTCATGCAGGTGCCTATCGCCATCGGCATCCAGCGGTGAATGAAAAATTTCTGCCTGCTCCAGAGTACGAAGCCGGTAATCAATACCACTGTCCACATTAATGACTTCAGTGTGTTTATTAATGAGATCAATAGCCGGTAAGAAGCGGGCCCGCTGTAAGCCGTTCTTATACAGTTCATCAGGCACAATATTCGATGTCGCTACCAGGGTTATTCCACGGGAAAACAACTCCTGCATCAGTGTGCCAAGGATCATGGCATCGGTGATGTCGGACACAAAGAATTCATCGAAACAGATCACACGGGCTTCACTGGCAAGCCTGTCAGCCACAATTTTCAGCGGATCCGGTTCATTAGGCAGAGTTTTCAGCTCGTCATGAACGCGGTGCATAAAACGGTGGAAATGCACCCGTGATTTTTTACTGAAAGGCAAACATTCAAAAAAGGTATCGACCAGATACGTTTTGCCCCGGCCTACACCGCCGTAAAAATAAATACCGGTTACCGGCTTTGATACTGGCTGCTTGCCGAACAGTTTTTTGATACTTGCACCGAATCCGGAAGATGACGGCGCTTTGATGAGATCATCGTATAACCGCTGAAGCGCTCTGACTGCATTTTCCTGCGCAGGATCATGTTTAAACGTGGGCAACTGCAAATCTTGCTGATATTTTTCCCATGGCGTCATCGCCGAAACTACTCCCGATAGAAGGTAGGCAGAAGGTCCGCTGCACCGACCTCCTTGAAAAAACAAAATCTGATCTTAAATTCCGGATAAATACAGGTAGAATCGCAGCGCTGTGTGTTATGCGGGGTGGTCTTGGTCGAAGTAAAACCAAATACCGTATAAACCTGAATAAGCCACTATCATAACGCAATGCCGGGCTGCAGATAAGGTTTACAGGCAATGATTTGCTTTGAATCGTCGAAAAAAACGACGAAATCAAACTTTATCGCCATATCCGCATTTTGCAACAATTCGCAATGCGCATTCACGCTCATTACTTGCTATAGTCGGCATGAGTGATTGTTTTACTGTGCTTAACTCAAATAGTTATGAACACAGAGATTTTTGGAGAAATGAATGGACGTTTTAATTCCTGTTGCCCTGCTGATTGCGGGCCTGATTATCGGCTTCTTTGTTGCCCGCTATATGTATACCCGTGACGGCGCTTCCGGTTCGGCAAAACAGGCAGAGCAAAACATTAAGGAACTGATGTCACAGCAAGCGACACATCACATTCACCAGACCCGTCAGGCGGTTGAGTCAATTGAAAAGCAATGCCAGGCATTGAAGCAACAGGTTGCTGATTATGAAACCTTGCTTACTCAGGGCGAAGACGGTGATGCGCCCGGCGTACCTTTCTATGGTGAGCAGGCTACTACCTATTTACGTAACAATATGCAGGGGAGAGAAAAGTCCAAACCTGCACCGGTTTCTGACACTCAGCCTAAAGACTTTGCTAACGCAAGTTCCGGTTTGTTTGTCGGCAACGCCGGTCGTTCTACCGCAGAAAAGGACTGATTCAGGAACTTTTTCTCACTTACCTGAGTCTGTCAGTGATAGTAACCATATCGCATGAAACATGAGGAGTGTAAGCGAATATGAAGAAATCTCTACGCCAGATGTTGGTTGTCTCCAGTGTTGTCGCCAGTACTTTGGGTATGTCTGCCACGGCAGGCGCTGCGTTACCTTTCTTCGGCGATGATAAAAAACAGGAAGTGCCTTCACTGGCACCCATGCTTGAAGAAGCCATGCCGGCTGTGGTGAGCATTTCCGTTGAAGGTACTCAAACTGCCACGCGGCAGGTACCGGAAATGTTCCGCTACTTCTTTGGCGGCCCGCAGGAGCAGGTTCAGGAAAGACCATTTAAAGGGCTAGGTTCCGGCGTCATTATCGATTCGGAAAAAGGCTACGTAGTAACGAATAACCATGTCGTTGAAAACGCCGACGAGATTACCGTAAAACTGAGTGACGGCCGCGAATTTAAAGCCAAAAAGCTGGGTGCTGATGAACAAAGTGATATCGCACTTTTGAAAATTGAAGCGGAAAAACTCACTGCATTACCCCTGTCCGACTCAGATGAAATGCGTGTTGGCGACTACGTAGTAGCTATCGGTAATCCGTTCGGTCTGTCACAAACCGTTACTTCCGGTATCATTTCAGCCATGGGCCGCTCCGGCCTGAACATTGGCGGTTATGAAGACTACATTCAGACCGATGCAGCCATCAACCGTGGTAATTCCGGTGGTGCCTTGGTAAACCTGCGTGGTGAGCTGGTAGGTATCAACACGGCCATTTTCGGGCCCAACGGTGGCAACGTAGGTATCGGATTTGCTATCCCAAGCAATATGATGAAAAACCTCGTGGATCAGATTGCTGAATTTGGTGAAGTGCGTCGCGGACTGCTGGGAATTACCGGCAATGATGTGGATGCCGGACTGGCAAAAGCAATGGGCGTAAGTGCTAACCGCGGAGCTTTTGTACGTGAAGTAACGCCGGAGTCTGCGGCTGAAAAAGGCGGCCTGAAAGCCGGTGATATTATCACTGAAGTTAATGGTCGTGGTCTTCACAGTTTCCGCGAAATGGCTGCCAAAATTGCCAGTATGGGTGCCGGCGCTGAGGTTGAGCTGACGATTATTCGTGACGGCGAAGAAAAAACCGTGAACGTGGTGCTCGACGACGCTGCAGACAGCAAAGTGACTGCCGCAACCATTCACCCTGCGCTGGAAGGTGCAACACTGGTAAACGGAAAAGACGAAGCCGGCAACGATGGTGTGAAAGTGTCTGAAATCGAGCGCAACACGCCTGCAGCACGTATCGGCCTTCAGCCTGAAGACGTGATCATTGGTGTTAACCGCCAACGAGTGACCACTGTCGCGGAGTTCCGTGAGAAACTGGATGATTCCGGTGAAAATGTCATTGCACTGAATGTCAGACGGGGCACAGCCACCATTTATCTGGTCATTCGCTAAGCAATTAAAATGCAGTGAAGATACAGCGGGCCGGCAGCAAATACTGCCGGCCCGTTTTGTTTTTGCTAAACCGATGACCTGATTGGTATTCAATCATTTAGGTGATATCCTTAACATTATGAACCCCGCCTCGTTCATAATGTTAAGAGGCAAAATGGAATGAGTCAGGCGTGGCAGGCAAGCAATTCTTTTTATTTATTCTCAAATCTATCGTACTGGGCCTTGTAGTAGCAGCACTTATGCTGGTCTTCATGCCGGATTTAAGAAGCGGTACAGGCTTTGGTGACAACTTTTTCTCCGGCAACACTACCCGTCCGGCAAGGCAATCTCACTACACTGCATTAAGCCGGTCCGCGCCTGCGGTTGTAAACATCTACAGTGTCAGTATTGAAAACGACACCGGTATTTTCCGTAACCGTGCACGTGAACGGGCCAGTTTGGGGTCCGGCGTAATCATGACAGAAAATGGTTACCTGTTAACCTGTAACCACGTAGTCGAAAATGCCGACAGCATTTTTGTTGCTGTGCAGGACGGCCGGGTTCTGGAAGCACAGATTGTCGGTACTGATCAGCTTACTGACCTTGCCGTGCTTAAAGTGAATGCGGACAGCCTGCATGTTATTCCTCAGATGGACGAGCCTGATTTGCACGTTGGTGACATGGTCATGGCCATCGGCAACCCTTTCGATCTCGGTCAAACGATTACTCATGGTATTGTCAGCCGCGCCGGACGTAACGGACTGTCTAATTACGTCGATTTTATTCAGACAGATGCGGTACTGAATCAGGGTAACTCCGGCGGCGCACTGGTCGACAGCAACGGTACTCTGGTTGGCATCACCAATGCCAACTTCCAGGTCAGAGATTCCCGTAACGGCGTGCGTAACGTGGACGGTATTAACTTTGCTGTCCCTTATGAACTGGCGCGACGGGTAATGGATGACATCATCCAGAATGGCAAGGTGATCCGCGGACAACTGGGCTTCCTTGGAAGCGAATATCGTGGAACGCCCGGTATTGAAGTCACGGCAGTGGCCAACGGTAGCCCTGCTGATCAGGCAGGTTTACGGGCCGGAGATGTGATTCTGGCCATTGACGGCATACAGTTGGAAAGTGCATCGAAAACACTGGATATGATTGCCGAAACAGACCCCGGTACGACACTCGAGCTGAACGTCAGCCGTGGCGGGGAGAATATGATGATTTCAGCAACGGTGGCAGAGCTGGGGCAACCGGCATCATAAGACCGCCTGATGCTTTCCGGTTGTTGCCGGAGACGTTCGTCTGAAACAAAAAACCGGAGCTTTAACTCCGGTTTTTCATTGTCTGGCAGGGAAGATTGTCAGGACAATGCCTCTCTGTCTGTGCTGTTTTCTCTAAATCAGGCTCTTTAGCCAGTGCATAAGGCGGCTCACCGATAAATACGATAGTGGCCACCATCAGGCTGAACAACACTGCTGGTATAGCATCCTTTGGATCAGTACTCAGTACCCGCCGGAACTGTTGCCGGACTGAAATTACATTACTCACGCGCGAACCCCAATAAATTCAATCTTATCCATTAATTTTGACACTTCCCTGAACCACATACTTGTATTGTGTCTATACAAACAAATTGAGATGGATTCGTCAGGTCTATCTCTGAAATGCTTAACCGGGTAATCAGTTACCTCTTAATACAAACCAGAAATGCCTATGGACTTGTTATTTTTTTGTCTTTTTCGACCGGTAGACAGATTAAAAAGATAACTGTCAACTCAGACAAAAGTATATGTACCACAGATTGCAAAAAATTGACAGCCAGCAAAAGCAATTCAGTATTATTTAATATTCTTTTCAGTAATTTTCCCGAACTATCCCGTAACGTTTACTGACGATGTAAACCACTTGTTAATTCAGTTTAAGAAGATGTGCAGCCAGCATACCTGCCTTGACACACTTCGTCAGATCCAAAGCGTACAGATTTGTTTTAAATTGTAACTGCCCCTTTCTTGCAATCCGCCGGCAGGCTAATCTGTTGGCTGCATCAGATTACCGGTACGTCACCTGAAGAGTTTTGTTTGTTGAAAATTCGTTTGTTCATTCTCATTTGCACCCTTTTCACTGGCCCTGCCCTCGCGGCGAGCGGATGCAACAGTAAAGGTGAATGCATTGATACAGGTCAGTGGCGGGTAGCCGCGGCCGTTGGTGCAGGCGGCCGGACTAATCCGTTGAGAGGCGGCAATACACAGTCACTGATTCTGATTGGCGATATAGCCTGGTACGCTGAGTCCTTTTATTTTGATAATTTTGAACTCGGTTATCAATGGCAAAGTAACCAGCCGGGTTTGTCTGTTGATGCCTATCTGGTTATCGATCGTGAAGCCCGCCCTTTCTTTTCCTATGAAGGTTTCGATGCCACCCCGGCAGAGCTGTTTTCCCGTGAGCAGCTGGCTGTCACTCCGGCCGCCGAAGCCAATACAGAGATCAACGTAGACAGTATCGCAGATCGCCGAAATGGCGGACATGCAGGAGTACGGCTCCACGCCGGAAGCTCACCAGCCAACGAGTGGCAATTTTCTGTAGAAAAAGACATCGCAGGGATCCACCAGGGTGTAAAGGCCCGTATTGCCTGGCGTTTCAGTCACCGCTGGCAGAAATGGCTGTTCAGTGTCAGTCCGCAACTGGTATGGAACAACAGGACATTTAACGACTATTACTATGGTATTGATGGAAAGGACACATCAGATAAGCGGCTCTGGTACAGTGCCGGCAGCGGATTCAGGCCGGGTGTCAATGTAGCGGTAACCAGGCAATTTAACAAACATTGGGGCTTACTGGCCTTTACCCGTTATCAGTATCTTCCCGACGCGGTGACGGAAAGCCCGTTGTTGACCGGTCATGATATTCTCACGGTCTTCACCGGCCTGACATACCAGTTTTAGCGGAGCCGGGTGTGTCAGGGAAGATCATAACAATAATACTCGTATTTACTTTTCTGCTCTGCAACACGGCACGGGGAGAAAGCTGGGAGATCATGCCCCAGATATGTGTTGGAGAACAACAAACAGAGCCCTGTGAAATGCGCATCACTATTCATGTACCACAGCATGCGGTTGACAATGAATTTTGTGTTTATGCAGATGAGAAACAGCTTTTCTGCGGTACAGGGAACCTGCCGCCTCAGACTGTCCGGCTAATGCAGGACAGCTGGATTTTTATAAAAAATACCCGTGGCGATGTTATCTATTCCCAAAAATTGCTGGTGAAATGGAAACAGAAAGAAAAGCGAAAACGGGTTCGTGATCCATGGAGTCTGTTCTGATGTCACATATTGTCCTGGTAGAAGATGACGCCCGTTTACGCACGCTGGTCAAAGATTTTCTTCAGCAGCATCATTTTGAAGTCACTGCAATGGCTGACGGTAGTCAGCTTATCTCAACAGTAAAGCTGCAGAAGCCGTCACTGGTCATTTTGGATGTGATGTTACCGGGTGATGATGGCTTTACACTCTGCAAGCATCTGAGACGTCATTACGAAGGCCCGTTGCTGTTTATGACGGCCCGGGATGATGATTTTGACCAGGTACTGGGACTGGAAATCGGCGCAGACGATTATGTCACCAAACCCATAGAACCCAGAGTTCTGCTGGCACGTGTTCATGCACTCCTGCGTCGTATCAAATCTGCCGGACGGCTCAATGAAGCGGGACGTGAACCGGTTTTGACTTATGGAAACCTTACCGTAGACAAAGCGGCAAGACAGGTATTATTACACGGTGACGAAATCACCCTGACCAGCCACGAATTCGATATGTTATGGCTGCTCGCCAGTCACCCCTCTGAAGTAGTGGACCGGAACACCATTTACGAAGAGATCATCGGCAGAGAATATGATGGCCTTGACCGTTCCGCTGACGTACGGGTGTCGAGACTCAGGAAAAAGCTTCACGATAATCCCAGCAATCCTTACCGTATAAAAACAATCTGGGGTAAAGGCTTCTTCTTCGTTGCAGACGCGTGGGATTAAAGTGACCCGCCTTTTCCTGAGCCTTTATCTTTTTATCGCGCTTGCCCTGGCGGGGTTAAGTGCCGCGCTGGAGCCGTTATTTTTTACATCAGACGAAGGCCTGAGTGACGAGGCAACGGATATAGTCCTTGCACTGGAAACTGTTGCCAGGAAACCGGAAGAAAGAGCCGCCTGGCTTGCCGGGGCGAAACTGGAACCCAGAGTGATCCCTGCCGCCTCACTGGCTTTCAGTCCGGCATCGGAACAGGCGCTGGAAAACGGCGAGGTCGTTCCCCTGTTCTATCAGGACTCAATACAGTTATACGCCCGCGCAGACGACACCACGCTGTATGAACTGACCCTGCCGGTTACCGGCTCTCTTTCACGCGCCCTGTGGTATTCAACGGTTTTCTACGTTCTGCTCGGGGCATTGATTGCGCTCTGGCTCTGGCCACTCTGGCGGGATCTCACCACCATTACCCGCGGCCTGAGCAACGTTAACGCCGATGGCTCTTTCGGGAAAATATGGCTGCCTAAACGCTCGATGGTTGCGCCTATCGCTAAAGCGTTAAATCAGCTCAGTGCACAGGTAACCGAATTATTTAACCGGCATAAAGAAATGACCGGTGCAGTCGCGCACGAACTGCGTACCCCGCTGGCCCGGCTTAAATTTGCGCTGGCAACAGAACGTCCCGCTGATGAAGAAGGATGGAAGGCGATGCGGGAAGACGTGAATGAACTTGAGCGTATGGTACAGGAAATGCTGGACTATTTGCGTCACGACGGACGTCAGCCTGAACTGAATGTCAGCCAGATCCCGTTAAGGGCGATGGCGGAAAATTTAGCAGAACGGACTGCCGGAAATACCGCCATCTCAGTTTCAGTTACTGCGGACAATGACGGTTTAGTGGTTCTGGGAGACGATTATTACATTGGCAGAGCTATTGAAAATCTGCTGCTAAATGCCATCCGCTACGCCCGAACGGAAGTGCGGCTCCGGGTGAGCGACAACCGGGCCCATATTGTTTTGCATGTGGAAGATGACGGACCCGGGGTAAGCGAAGAAAACAAAGAGAAAATTTTTGTCCCATTCTACCGTCCTGATACAGCAAGAAGCCGTGAGCGTGGCGGTGCCGGTTTGGGTCTGGCCATCGTCAGGCGCATTATGCTGTGGCATGACGGGGAATGTGAGGTACAAAAAAGTCAGCTTGGTGGCGCTGACTTTTTATTACGTTTTCCGAAGTTCCGGTAAGGGCAATCGTAAACAGGCAAACTGTAACGATGCCCTTGTCAGGTTATTCTTTTTCGCGGGTAATGTTAGCCCCTAAACCACTGAGCTTTTCTTCAATGCCTTCGTAGCCACGATCAAGGTGGTAAATACGGCTCACGTGGGTTTCACCGTCAGCAATCAAACCTGCAATAACCAGACTTGCTGATGCCCGTAAATCTGTGGCCATCACCGGTGCACCTTTCAGTCGCGATGCCCCTTTCGTCAGCGCACTGTTACCTTCAAGCGCGATTTCAGCGCCCATACGTTGTAACTCGGGCACATGCATGAAACGGTTCTCGAAGATAGTTTCAGTAATCACACCGGAACCTTCTGCCACGCAGTTCAGCGTGACAAACTGCGCTTGCATGTCTGTCGGGAAAGCCGGATGAGGGGCGGTTTTCACCTGCACCGCTTTAGGCTTTCTGCCCTGCATATCCAGTTCAATCCAGTCATCACCTGTGGTGATGACGGCACCAGCCTGTCGTAACTTATTAAGTACGGCTTCCAGCGTGTCCGGTGCAGCATCCAGGCATTTAACTTTGCCACCTGATACCGCAGCAGCGACAAGGAACGTTCCGGTTTCAATACGGTCCGGCAATACACGGTAATCACAACCGTTTAATCGTTCCACGCCTTCTATGGTGATATGATCGGTACCTGCACCTTTAACTTTTGCCCCCATCTGGTTCAGACAGTTAGCAAGGTCGACAATTTCCGGTTCACGTGCAGCATTTTCCAGCTCGGTGATACCGTCTGCCAGCGCTGCTGCCATCATCAGGTTTTCCGTGGCACCAACACTGACCATATCCATGAAGATTCGCGCCCCTTTCAGGCGGCCGTCTACTTCAGCGCGAATATAACCTTCGTCGACTTCAATTTTTGCCCCCATCAGCTCCAGGCCAGACAAATGCAAATTCACCGGACGTGCGCCGATAGCACAGCCTCCGGGTAAGGAAACATTCGCTTTTCCCTGCTTCGCAAGTAAAGGCCCCAAAACCAGAATGGACGCACGCATGGTCTTTACCAGGTCATACGATGCAGTCACACTGTTCAGTGATGCAGATGAGATAACGACTTCATTCGTTGCCGGCCGGGAGACTTCTGCACCCAGTTCTTTCAGTAAAGCCGTGGTGGTATTGATATCTCTGAGTGCAGGTACGTTAGTAAAACGACACGTGTCAGAGGTAAGAAGCGGGGTAAATAATAACGGCAGCGCAGCGTTTTTAGCACCACTGATACGTACTTCGCCATTCAGTGGCGGGCTCTTTTTTATTACGAGTTTATCCACAGATGTATTTACCGTTATTGAGGTACGTGGAACTGACGCTCACGCTGCCAGTCTGCTTCAGAGAAGGTTTTAATAGAAATGGCATGCATTGAGCCATCAGCAATTTTGTCCTGCAGCGGACCGTAAACAGCCTGCTGGCGCTGCACGCGGCTCATTTCATTGAAGCTGTCACTGACAGCAATAATTGTGAAATGTGAACCTTCGCCTTTAACGTGTACTTCAGTTAAACCCAGCTTGTCTTTCAGCAAAGTTTCGATATCAGATAATTCCATGGTCTGCTAACTCTTAGATTTGGAAACGTATTATTCTACGGGCAACAGGGTATCGACGTCGCTGATTTTAGCCAGTTTCAGTAGTTTCTCCGGCACCTGTGCCAGTACTACATCTACGTGATTGCCTTTGCCGTCACGCACAGCGTTTATCAACCAGGCGAGACCGGCACTGTCGATTCGCTCTACATCCCCTAAATCGAGTATGCAGCGCCCCTGCTTTGCCAGAGCGGATTTTTCGGTGGAACTTAACATGTCCCACCAATTTTTAGCGAGTGTATCACGGTCGAGGTGACCGTGAATATGCACAATACCATTTTCACCTAGCTGAAAAAGACTCACGCAGCATCCTTATCTTGTGCCTGCTTAACTTGCTCGCCCACAGGCTGTTCAATTTTCTCGCGCATTAATTTCAGCACGGCATCAATGCCTTCCTGACGCAGAATAGGTTCGAATTCACTGCGCTTGCTGTCCAGCAGGCTGATACCTTCAGCGACCATGTCATAGGCTTTCCATTCATTAGTCCGGCTGTCCTTACGAACCTGGAATGCCACTTTAATGTCCGGGCGACCGGGATCCTGAACGACAGCACGTACAGTCACAGACTTCTTATCTGAAAAGTCTCCTTCAGGCTCGAAAGTCACTTTCTGATTATCGTAGTAACCCATTGCTACCGCATAAGTCGTGATAAGGTACTGTCTGAATACCTGAACGTATTCTGATAATTTATCTTTGGGTACTGACTTGAAGTATTTACCCAGCACTTTAAAAGCCGCGAACTGATAATCGATATGAGGCAACAGCTCTTCTTTCATGATGGTGCGCAGTTCTTCAGGATCTTTCTCGATCTGCGCCTGACTGGCTTTGATGCGATCAAAGGTTTTCTGACCGGCTTCTTTAACCAGTGCGTACGGGTTTTGTTCGTTAACTTCCTGGGCCTGCACCCCGCCAGTTACACTTGCAACCAGTAAGCCGGCAATCAATAAAAGCTTTTTCAACACTTAATCTCCTAAAATTGTGTCCTTGTTGTGGTGCGGTAGCCTTAAGGAATCAGACCCCCGCATCACGGAATTTGTTTCAATTATTCGTTACTGTCGCTGCTGCCGCCGCGGTTGAACAGGAACTGACCAATCAGATCCTCAAGCACCAGCGCAGACTTGGTGTCTTGTAAATAGTCACCGTCTTTCAGCTCTTCAACCCCGTCGAAGGAAAAACCGGGCTGAAATCCGACGTATTGCTCACCCAGCAGGCCGGATGTCAGTATGGATACCGAACTGGTATCAGGAAATCCTTCGTAACTGGTAGAAATGCTCAGCGTCACAACCGGCGTGTAGTCTTCTTTATCCAGATGAATATCTGTTACACGACCAATTGTCACACCGCCCACTTTTACCGCAGAGCGCACTTTCAGGCCGCCAATGTTGTCGAATTTGGCGTAGAGGTTATACGTGTCGCCTGCGTTGGTCATGGTCTGGTTTGCCACTTTCAAAGCCAGCAATAAGGTGGCTGCAATAGTCAGCACCACAAATACACCAACCATCACTTCCGTTTTGTACTTATTCATTTCTATCCTCTACTCAATTCCGAACATCAGGGCAGTGAGTACGAAGTCCAACCCCAATACAGCTAATGATGAAAAAACAACGGTTTCCGTCGTGGCTTTACTGATGCCTTCTGAGGTCGGAACCGAATCATATCCTTTAAATATGGCAATCCAGGTCACAACCAGGGCAAACACGAGGCTTTTTATGACGCCGTTGACCACATCTTTTTGCCATTCAACCGTTGATTGCATCAACGACCAGTAACTACCGCCATCAACACCCAGCCAGTCGACACCAACCAGGTGACCACCCAGGATACCAACCGCACTGAATATCATTGCCAGTGACGGCATAGCGATCATGCCGGCCCAGAAACGGGGAGCAACCACTCTGCGAAGAGGATCCACCGCCATCATTTCCAGACTGGATAATTGCTCTGTGGCTTTCATTAACCCGATTTCGGCGGTTAATGCAGAACCTGCACGACCGGCAAATAGTAATGCGGTGACCACCGGTCCCAGTTCCCGTAACAATGACAGTGCGACCATGGGCCCCAGGCTGCCTTCAGCTCCATAGCCCACCAGAATGGTATAGCCCTGCAAAGCCATTACCATGCCAATGAACAGGCCTGATACCAGAATAATCAGCAGTGATTGCACACCTACAACATAAAGCTGACGAATGGTCAGTGAGATATTCTTAACTTTGGGAGCTGCAAATAAGGCACCGGAAAGCATGATGCCTGCACGGCCAATTGCAGCGACTTTGGCAATGGTTGCAGCGCCGGTTTGTTGAAGAAACTTCATGACTTACCCCCGAAAAAACTGTCGGATAAGTCTTTCGCCGGATAGTGAAATGGCACCGGTCCATCGGCTTCACCATTCAGAAACTGCTGAACCAGCGCAGAATCGCTGTTTTGAATTTCTTCGGCAGTGCCCTGACCGATAATGCGCTTATCCGCCAGGATGTATATGTAATCAGCAATGGTAAGCACTTCCGTGACATCGTGTGTCACTACGATACTGGTGACATCAAGGGCATCATTCAGTTCACGAATCAATTTCACCAGCACCCCCATGGAGATGGGGTCCTGGCCAGCGAAAGGCTCGTCATACATGATGAGATCCGGATCCAGAGAAATAGAACGGGCCAATGCAGCACGTCTGGCCATACCACCGGACAGTTCACTGGGCATCATATCTGCCGCACCACGTAACCCTACAGCCTGTAGCTTAAGTGCGACAATGGTGTTGATAATATCATCGCTGAGTTTTGTATGTTCTCTGAGCGGAAACGCTACGTTGTCGCGTACCGTCATGTCAGTAAAAAGCGCTCCGCTCTGAAACAACATGCTCATGCGACGACGGGTTTTATATAACTCGCTGCGACTCATAGAAACAATACTGTCGCCATCGAAGCGGATATCGCCTTCATCCGGCGGGAGCTGCCCGCCAATCAATTTCAGCAACGTTGTTTTGCCGATTCCGCTCGGGCCCATTACCGCTGTAATCTTGCCTTTGGGAACAACAATCGACACTCCGTCATAGATAACGCGGGATCCGCGCCGGAATGTCATGTTGTCTATTTCCACTAAATTTCCCATATTCTTGAAGACGCGCCTTCCCTTTATGTTCTTTGCCGGCAGTAGCAGAAAATGCTACTACCCGATTTTACATACACCATTGTATCTTCATTTGAGGACAGCCGCCAAAACGAAAAAGTTACAAGGTGTGTTCGCATTTTTCGAAAACTTTACGCTTGCTTTTATTGCCACTGTCTGCACAAATTTCTCCGGTTCCGGCAAGTTAGCCAGCGAGAATCATGCCATCAGAGCCAGCCTCAAGACTGACCACTCTCTTTTGTACGTAAAAAAACCCGTCACAGCGCGATTACACTTTTGTCATCATGCTGACAGTTTTTGACAATCCGGATGATTTATCACATTGATGTTGTTGATACAGAGCAGAAATATGCTTGCAGATAGCGGAAAAGCAACAGCAACTGTTGCACTTATAACCAGTTGCAACCGTATTAGCAGGTATTCTATCTAAACCGTATGCAAATGCTGTACTTTTTGCGACAATCCGAAAAAACAAAGGACGATGGTAACTTGTGATACTTTCTATCTGTATTTTCCTGCTGGGTCTTGCTGTACTTAGCTGGAGTGCCGACCGCTTCGTTTATGGCGCTTCCGCACTGGCGAAAAATATCGGAATCTCCCCCATGATGATTGGTTTAACCATTGTCGCTATGGGGTCATCAGCACCGGAAATTGTTGTATCGGCTATCGCCTCCTCAAATGGCAATATGAACACAGCGGTAGGTAATGCGCTGGGCTCAAATATTACTAATGTTGCCCTCGTGCTGGGTATCACGGCCCTGGTAAAACCGCTCGTCGTCTCTTCCTCTACATTAAAACGTGAATTCCCGGTTCTGCTTGGTGTAACCGTGCTTGCCATGTTCTTTCTTAATAACGGCAAACTGGCTCATCTGGAAGGCATGATTCTCCTCGGCCTGTTTGTATTTGTACTCGCAGGTATGGCCTGGATATCGTTACAGGTAGATAAGGAAGATCCGCTGGTGAAAGAAACCGACGGAGAAATCCCTGACGGTGTAAATACCGGTTCTGCAGTGTTGTGGGTTGGCGTGGGTATTGTGTTACTGCCACTCAGCGCCCATTTTATGGTGAATGCGGCAGTAGATATCGCCCATTTTTTCGGTGTGTCCGACCTGGTGATCGGCCTGACAATCATAGCGCTGGGCACCAGCTTACCGGAGCTGGCCGCCAGTGTGGCCGGTGTACTGAAAGGTGAAAGTGACCTGGCACTGGGAAATGTTATCGGCTCGAATATCTTTAATCTGCTGGCAGTATTAGGTATGCCGGGACTCATTGCTCCCGGGCTACTGGACGAGAATGTGTATAACAGAGACATGTGGGTGATGTTTGGTCTCACAGTGTTATTATTTTTCCTGAGCTTTAATTTTATCGGCAAACGCCAGTTAGGCCGCCTGGAAGGTGGCATCTTTGTACTATGCTTTGTGGCGTATCAATTCTGGTTATTTGGTTAAATGAGTAATTCACCGTATATCGCGTCAGCCAGACGGGTCATAGAAATTGAAACCAGCGCAGTAAGTGCGCTGGCATCCCGGCTGGACAATAAATTTGAGCAAGCCTGTACCTTGTTGTCTGAATGCAAAGGCAAAGTAGTCGTGTGCGGCATGGGGAAATCCGGCCACATCGGGCGTAAAATTGCTGCGACTCTTGCCAGTACAGGCACACCAGCCTTTTTCATGCACCCTGGCGAAGCCAATCATGGCGATCTCGGCATGCTTAGTCAGACAGACATATTGCTGGCCATTTCAAATTCCGGAGAAACCGGCGAACTGGTGAACCTGCTTCCCGTGGTCAAGCGGCTGTCTGTGCCTGTCATCGCGATGACGAATAGCGAATCAAGCACCCTCGGCCAGCATGCCGATGTGGTACTCAATGTCAGTGTGGAAAAAGAAGCCTGTTCGCTGGGGCTTGCACCGACCTCTAGTACTACAGCAACCCTGGTAATGGGTGACGCGCTGGCCATTGCACTGCTGGATGCTAAAGGATTTACTTCAGATGATTTCGCCCTCTCTCACCCGGGCGGCAGTCTGGGCCGGAAACTGTTACTCAAAGTGGGCGATATCATGCTGACCGGCGACGCTCTTCCTCTTGTATCGTCTGCCGCGACCATTTCACAGGCTCTGCTGGAAATATCTTCTAAAGGTCTGGGAATGACAGGTATTACAGATGACAGCGGCAAACTCGGCGGTATTTTTACCGACGGCGATCTGAGACGAATTCTGGACGCCAGAACCGACATTCATACCACTCCGGTAGCCAATGTTATGACCCGCGGCGGGAAAACTACCCGCTCCGGTACACTGGCAGTGGAAGCGTTAAATTTAATGGAAAAACACAAGATCAGTGCGCTGATGGTGGTGGATGAAAATGATCACCCCGTGGGCGCATTCAACATGCATATGTTGCTTAAAGCAGGAGTTCTCTGATGGGACATGAAGTCACTTTTTACGGTGTGATCAGTGAAGAGCGGTTTGAAAAACTCAAAGGGCTGAAACTGCTCGTTTGTGATATCGACGGCGTATTTTCTGACGGCAGAATTTATCTTGGCAACAATGGTGAAGAGTTAAAAGCCTTTCACACCCGCGATGGCTATGGCGTTAAGGCATTAATAAACAGTGGTGTGGACGTTGCTGTCATTACCGGCCGCGACTCGGCCATTGTAAAGAATCGCATGACCGCTTTGAATGTGAAGCACATTATTCAGGGTCAGGAAGATAAAGCCACGGCTATGGCTCAGTTGTGCGAAAAGTTGAATCTGGCGCCATCAGAGGTTGCAGCCATCGGTGATGATATGCCGGATCTTGGCATGTACCGGTTTGCCGAAACAAAAATTGCGGTGAAAGATGCCCATCCGGCCGTCACCCGCGAAGCGAACTGGATCACCACAAAAAATGGTGGATTCGGCGCAGTACGGGAAGTCTGTGATGTGATTTTACAGGCGCTCGGCACGCTGGACACCATACACGGGGCCAGCGTATGAACCGTTTAGGGATCAGTATTTCTGCGCTGTTTGTTATGGCGCTGCTGATGTACCTTCCGGTCTGGATGGCAGAAGAGCAAGCACCGGCGAAAAAAGCCGGAGCAGACGCTTTACGCCCTGCCTATAAAGCAAAGAATTTGACAACTACGCTGTATAACGAAGAAGGCAAACTCAACCACGAAGTCTTTGCCGCCTCTATGGAGCATTACGACCAACTAGGCTTTGTGTTATTCGACCAACCCAAATACACTGTCTATGTGAATGATGACGAGGCCCCATGGCAAGTCACCGCTGATGAAGGCACACTCTACAACGATGACCTGATCCAGCTGGAAGACAATGTGCTGATAAAAAGCCTGAACCCTGAAGAGTTTATCCAGACCATCACAACCAATTTTATTAAGGTGAATCTGGATGACAAAACCATGACTTCAGACCAGCCGGTAGATATACGCGGTGTACAGACCATCATTAAAAGTAACGGTTTCAATGCAAACCTGCGTACCCAACAATATGAGTTAATTGATCATGTGCAGACAATTTATTCCCCGGGCAGTTAGCCTTTTCGCAGCAATAGCGCTGCTTGCTGCTGCCGGTGAGGCAATGGCCGGCTCCGGTGATTTTGAAAAGCCTATTACCGTGGATGCTAAGTCACAGTTTATTGACGGTAAAAAGAAGAAATCGGTTTTTAAAGACGATGTGAAGATTACCCAGGGTTCACTCATCATTGCCGCAGATGAAGTTGAAGCCATCGCCAGTGAAGGCGAAGGGAAAGAGGTTTTTATTGCCCGCGGAAAACCAGCCACTTATTCTCAAACGCTGGATGACGGCGCAAAAGTAAAAGCCAGCGCAAATGAAATTCGCTACGAAGTAGCCAAACAACTTATTTCCTTGCAAGGTGATGCGAAAATCCAGCAAGATACCAGCATGGTCCAGGGAGATAGCATCACCTATGACATGTCAAAAGAGCAACTTCTGGCAACCGGCGGTGAAAGTAACAGCAACGGCCGGGTAACCACGGTTTTCCGTCCTGACACAGTTAAAGAGCTGAAGGAAGAGAACAAGACTTCAGACAGCAACGAAAACGAGGGTAACTGAGTTACATGGCAACCCTGAGTGCGACTCACCTGGCAAAGTCGTATAAATCACGCCAGGTCGTCCGTGACGTTAGTTTATCGGTTTCTACCGGACAGATAGTAGGTCTGCTGGGTCCTAACGGTGCAGGTAAAACCACAACGTTTTACATGATTGTCGGTCTTGTGCCACTGGACAAAGGCAAAATCCTCATTGATGAGCAGGAGCTGACGCACCAGCCAATGCACGAACGTGCCCGCCGGGGAATTGGCTATTTACCCCAGGAGGCATCCATTTTCCGCAAGCTGACCGTACATGAAAACATCATGGCGATATTACAGACGCGTAAAGACTTAAAAAGTCATCAACGTGAACAGGAAGCGGATGCACTACTTGATGAATTTAATATTAACCATATACGTAATAGTACAGGTATGAGTTTGTCGGGTGGCGAACGCCGCCGGGTTGAAATTGCCCGCGCACTGGCAGCCAATCCGCAATTTATTTTGCTCGATGAACCCTTCGCCGGAGTTGACCCGATTTCGGTTAATGATATAAAGAAGATCATTCAGCACTTACGGGACAGAGGTATCGGTATCCTCATCACCGACCACAATGTCAGGGAAACCCTTGATGTGTGTGAAGAGGCCTATATCGTCAGTCATGGAGAACTGATTGCTCAGGGCACCGCAGAACAGGTATTAAGTAATCAAAAAGTTCGTGATGTATACCTTGGTGAGCAATTCAGGCTATAGTTAAGATATCGGGATGAGCATTTAGCGGAGATTTCGCCACCGGCACTCACACCGCTACAACCGGATGTCCTTTTTAGAGTTTATATAAGACGTAGATGAAACCATCTTTACAGTTAAAATTTAGCCAACAACTAACAATGACGCCTCAGCTTCAGCAGGCGATCAAGCTATTGCAGTTGTCTACGCTGGACTTACAACAAGAAATTCAGGAAGCTCTCGATTCTAATCCTTTGCTGGAAGTCGACGACAGCTCCGACAACGATGTAATTGAGAAAAATAACATCGACAATGATGACAGCATGCAAGAGTCTGCAACAGCCTCATCTTCTGACAGCATGGATACCGGTGAAGCACTGGAAAAGAATGATTTACCGGATGAGCTGCCCATCGACAGTACCTGGGATGAGTACATTTCTGCGTCTTCTGCCCCCGCGCCCGGCCCTTCCGGGGGTGATGATGAACAAATCTTTCAGGGTGAAACCACCGAAAATATTCAGGACCATCTGCTGTGGCAAATGCGTCTGACACCTTTTTCTGACACAGACCGCGCCATCGCGCTGGCGATCATCGATTCCATTGATGAGTCCGGCTATCTAACGGTTACCGTTGACGACATTCTGCAAAGCGTAAACAGTGAAGATATGGAAGAGCCCGTAGAAGAAGATGAGGTTGAGTGCGTACTTAAACGTATTCAGCTATTTGATCCTCTCGGTTCCGGCTCCCGCACACCGCAGGAGTGCTTGTTAGTTCAGCTGGCGCAATTTGCACCGGAAACACCGTGGCTGGAAGAAGCCAAACTACTGCTCAGAGAGCATTCCGATCTGTTAGGCAGTAAAGATTACCGTACGTTAATGCGTAAAACCCGCCTGAAAGAAGATCAGTTACGGGAAGCGATGCGTTTGCTGCAAACGCTTAATCCCCGTCCGGGCAGTGCATTAATTACGAAAGAACCCGAATATGTCATTCCGGATGTATCGGTTGCGAAGAAAAATGGCCGTTGGGTTGTAGAATTAAACCCCGACAGCCTGCCTAAGCTCAGTGTTAATCAGCAGTATGCTGCAATGAGCCGTAAAGCAAGAAACAGCAGTGATTCACAATTTATCCGCTCTCACATGCAGGAAGCAAAATGGTTTATTAAGAGCCTTGAGAGCCGGAACGATACGCTGCTGAAAGTAGCAAATTGTATTGTTCAGCAACAGATGGGCTTTTTTGAGCATGGCCCTGAAATGATGAAACCAATGGTGCTGAATGATGTCGCAGAAATGGTAGATATGCACGAATCTACTATTTCCAGGGTAACAACGCAGAAGTACATGCACACGCCCCGTGGTATTTTCGAGTTGAAGTATTTCTTCTCCAGCCACGTTGCCACTGAATCAGGTGGTGAGTGTTCATCTACAGCGATTCGCGCCCTGATTAAAAAGCTGGTTGCCGCTGAAAAGCCAAGCAAGCCACTGAGTGACAGCAAGATTGCTTCGTTGTTGGCCGATCAAGGCATTATGGTTGCCCGGCGAACAATAGCAAAGTACCGGGAATCCTTGTCGATCCCGCCGTCTAACCAACGCAAAAGCCTTATCTAACTTAAGGCTGCTCAAAATAAGGAAGACGAAATATGCAAATCAACCTTTCTGGTCATCACATTGAGATCACTGATTCTTTGCGTAATTATGTCGATACTAAGTTCAGCAAACTGGAACGTCATTTTGACCACATATCAAATGTGCACGTTATTTTAAATGTTGAAAAGCTTAGCCAAAAAGCAGAAGCAACGGTTCATCTTAGCGGCGCGGAAGTCTTCGCCTCTTCCGAAAATCAGGACATGTATGCTGCCATTGACAGCATGGTCGATAAGCTCGACAGGCAGGTCCTGAAACACAAGGAAAAGCTTAAAAAGCACTAATTGAATTCATGGATATACAAGCCATAGTCAGCCTGGACCGCACCGAGTGTGCGGTCCAGTGCAATAGCAAAAAACGCATTCTCGAAATCATCAGCGGGATTGCAGCTAAAAATAACCCCGATGTTGATGAAGCCACCGTGTTAAGTAGCCTGCTGGCCCGTGAGCGAATGGGCAGCACAGGTATAGGTAACGGCATAGCCCTCCCCCACGGTCGCCTGGCCGGACTGGAAAATGTCATCGCCATCGTAGTTACCAGCACACCCGCCATCGATTTTGATGCTATCGACAACAAACCTGTGGATATTTTCTTTACTCTGCTTGTCCCTCAGGAACAAACCGAAGGACATTTACAAACTCTGGCCATGGTTGCCGGAAAACTCAGCGATAAAGAAACCATAAAAACTATCCGCAAAGCTCAGACAAGTGATGATATTATTCGCGCATTACAGTAACTTAGTGTAATACGCACCGACAACACGTGACTTCAGGAGAAACGGCGTGAAGTTAATCATCATCAGCGGACGTTCCGGTTCAGGAAAATCAGTAGCACTTCGTGCCCTTGAGGATCTGGGGTACTACTGCGTCGATAATATTCCGGTTAATCTGTTACCAGCCCTGACACACACTGTCGCCGATGAATACGAGCAGGTAGCTGTGAGTATTGATGTCAGAAACTTGCCTAAAGAGCCTTCTGAGCTGGTTGAAATTCTCGACTACCTGCCGGAGTCATGGACTGTCACCATCGTATATATTGACGCAAGTGACGATATGCTGGTGCGCCGGTTCAGCGAAACCCGGCGGTTACACCCGCTGGCCAAACTGAATAAGTCATTGTCAGATGCCATCCAGACAGAACGTGAACTGCTGGCGCCTGTAGCGGAAAGAGCGGATTTGAATATTGATACCGACTCTCTGAGCATCCACCAGCTGGCAGAATTAATCCGCGAGCGTATCCTCGGTAAGAAAAGCTCACGACTTGTTCTGGTATTTGAATCATTCGGCTTTAAACACGGTATTCCCAAAGATGCAGACTATGTATTTGACGCCCGTTTTCTGCCAAACCCTCACTGGGAGCCGGATTTAAAACATCTGACGGGCCTGGATACACCGGTTCAGGTTTTCCTCAGTTCCCAGCCTATAGTGACCAAATTTATCTGGCAGATTCAGAACCTCATCACGACCTGGTTGCCACACCTTGAACGGAACAACCGCAGTTATGTGACTGTCGCTATCGGATGTACCGGCGGACAGCACCGTTCAGTTTATGTAGCGGAATCACTGGCGAAAAACTTCCGGGAATCTCATCCTGATGTCCAGATCCGCCACAGGGAGCAAAGTAAATAATGCGCATAGAGAAATCTCTGACTATTGTTAATAAACTGGGCCTGCATGCCAGAGCTGCAACGCAGTTAGTGCAACTGGCGAATCAGTTCGATGCCGAAGTTATTTTACAAAAAGGCGATAAGCAGGCTAATGCCAATAGTGTGCTGGGACTGATGATGATGGAAAGTCATCAGGGGGAACAGGTTACTGTGATCTCTGAAGGTCCGGATGCTGAAGCTGCAATGGATGCCGTCGAGGCACTAATTGCAGGCAGATTTAACGAAGATGAATAGCGCCGGCACACCACTGAGTGTGCAGTGCCGGCGAAGGCTTAAAGGCAAACCCGTTGAAACGTTTCATCAGTTTAATCATCTTTTTGACAGCGATGGCTTTTCAAAGCTCAGTATGGTGTGCTGAGCACAGAAAAAGTCTGATAACCGGTGGTACGGCCTGGCCTCCTTATCTGTACATAACAGACAATAATGAGCCGGCCGGTGAAGACTACCAATTGTTGAAGTCGGTTTTAGGCAAGCTGGATTATGCACTGGAAAGCCAGATCCTGCCTGAAAGACGGGTCACTCAGCAAATAGAACTGGGGCAAATTGATGTAGTTACAGGTGCAGCTTTCACACCGGCGAGAGCACTGAAAAACTATTTTTCTGTTCCTTACCGCAAAGAAACCATCAGCTTTGCCTTTCATCCTTCCCATCATGACGAATATGCCGGTAAATCTCTTGAAACCTTACTAAGGGAAGGCAAAACCCTGGCGTTAAATACCGGCGGATGGTATGGCGACTGGTTTAATGAAAAAGTCACTGAGCAGTACAGCGCGCAGCTTATTCATCTGGATTCCGTTAAACGGCGGTTACAGTTTCTGAACAGAGGCCGTGTCGATTTGGTGCTGGACGATATCAGAGTGATTAGCTTTAATGCTGAACTGCTGCATCTCGAACTGGAAATCAGTGATAATCCCGTGAACGTGCAGGACGTCCACTTCATGTTCAGTAAACAATCTGTGGACCCGGGCTTCATCGATAAATTCAATCACGTCCTGTCTGGCTATGTTAAAGACCCGGATCCTGCGAGCTGATCCTTCAACCTCACACCTTATTCTGCTGCCGTATTATCCCTGACATTTTTTTGCACCGTTATCGCGGCAAACAAACTCAGGACGAATGCCATTCCATAGAATCCTTTTTCACTCAGCAACAGGTTGGCGTTTACCAGACCAATCACTAACAGTGCAATAGCAGCACCAAGGCCAAACCAGCACAACATCAGATATATTTTCGTTGTCTGTATGCCTTCCATTTTGTCCCGCACTGTTTTTTGAACAGACACAGCAGCAAACAGTCCAAACAGAAATACAGCAAAGTAGTAGCCTTTTTCATTAAGTGGCATATCGGCATTCAGGAGTCCGGTTATGTAAGCGGCAAATCCTGTCAGCAGTGCAATAACAGAAGCAATAAAAAAGGCTTTCGTAGGTTTATTTGCGTTCATGATGATCTCCGTTTTGTATCAGTGACTGGCATACAGCACGGTTTGATGTGCCACCAGTTGATTGTTTTCCAGATAATTAGCAATAGTGGTGAACGTAGCGGTTTGTATCGCGCCCGGATGGTCGCTTAACGACACGCCGCTGCTCACCCAACTGCCTAACCGCAACTTCATTTTGTTAACCTTCACCGGCTGTGCTTTAAACCATGCCTGCGTATTGTTTTTAAGGCGATGACTGTCAGTGGTGTCGTAAATAGCAGCATTCAGCACATCAAGGGTGTACTCAGTGCAATTTTGCTTTCCTTCCGTAAACGGACTCGCAATAACGGAATAGGCCGGTTCGTGCAGCAATTTCGCTTTGTCCTGCGCATACAGGGCAACGATTTTCTGCTGCACTTCCCAATCGGGAATGATTATGCCGGTTTTTAACTCCGTTGCTCCCCAAAAGAAATCCACCGGATAATCCGTTTTCAGTACGCTTGTACCCGGCTTATCTGCCAGCTGATATAAATTGTGTATTGCATATCCCTGCTCTACCGTGCCGTCATCCAGCGTAATATCGGAATACAGCGCAATTGCCGTATGGGTGAATGAAATACCTTCAGGCAAGTCTTCAGGCGCCCGTCCAACCCGCGCAATAATGGCCGCATAGGCTCCCTGCTCAGCCAGGTAATGCTCAGTTTGCTTTGCAAACTTTATAATCGCCTCCGGCGCATACCGGCGGGGTGCTTCTTCCTGACTGCCGGCAAATACAGGCAACGCCAGACATGCAAGCATTGCTATCGCGGACCTCATTGAGCTTTCCCCTGTGTCACGATAGTCTGGTTTATCACCACATTAGGTGCCGGGTCTGCAGTAATCACCCGTTTTGTCACCGGTAAAGGTTTATTGCTTTTCTCAATGCTATGGTGAACGGAGTGCGCTGAATCTGCCGCAATCACTGCCACTCCCACACTTAACACGACCGGTGCAACCGATACCGCGCTGGCCACTGATGCTGTTGTTTGCACACTTTCCGTTGCTGCAAGCACACTGTGTTTACTTGCCTGACCGCTGTGTTGTATTGAATCGTCGGCCATTACACCGCAACTCAGTGTCAGTATTGCTAAACCTGATATCAATCCATGTTTCATTTCCAGTTCCTCAGTAGTGACTGTGTATTCACAGTAGTCCGGAGAAGAACATTAATAAACTCAAATAATTGATGTAGACTATTTCAACACCAAAAGTATCACTTATTAATACTATGCAGCAGATTAAGCAACTCATCGGTACCCTGAAGCGCTGTTTGAAGCAGCGGGGTTTTACTTATAAATCTCTGGCGGAGCGCCTTGACCTGAGTGAGGCAAGCATTAAAAGATGTTTTGCACAGGAAGCCTTTACTCTGGAGAGACTGGCACAAATTTGCGATGTGATGGACCTGACCCTCAGTGAACTGTTCCAACTCAGCGAACGGGAACAGCCCGCCCTGTCCCAGTTAACTGAAGAACAGGAAAAAGAGTTACTGGCTAACCCGAAGCTTTTGCTTATGGCCGTGCTGGTAAGGGACGGATGGCAGTTTGACGATATCACCGGGCATTATGCGATAGACCCTTTGGAAGGTGTCAGGCTGCTGGCAAAGCTCGATAAACTCAGGCTGATAGAACTTTTACCCGGCAACCGCTACCGTCTGCGAATTGGCCAGAATTTCCGCTGGATCCCGGGAGGACCGTTAGCACAGTTTATGGAACAGGAAGTTATGGTGAAGTTCATGGCGCCGAAGCGGGGTGAACCCTGGCTGTTCAGGTTATACATCCGTGGCCGCTATTCAGAGGAATCCATCCGGATCATTGAAAAGCGCCTGAAGCAACTGTCAACGGAAGCGGCAGAATTAAACGATGCTGACTCATCTTTACCGGTTTCAGAACGAACGCATATTGGTATGTTGCTGGCGATGCGTCCCTGGGAACCCTCCCTGTTTGAAAAGATGCGCAGAGAGCAAAGCGAAGCGCAGCAGCAATAAATCGACCCGATGCTCACAATTTGCGCAAACGGACGGTTTGTGGCGATTCGCAGGCAGATATACGCCGCTTTCCCGATGACAGTTTCCGGAGGGTAAGGTATTCTTTATTTACCTCCCTGTTTGTTTCTCAAAGGATTTCCGTGGCAGAAGCACTCGAAAGCAAATCAGCACAAAGCCAGCTATGGGCTCTTAATGCGGCGTTAAATGACGGCCGTTTTGTTTCTGTGCGCAAAATGCTGCATGAGCTGCCACCCAGCGATGTTGCCCTGATTCTTGAGTCCAGCCCGACCCGAACCCGTGATGAACTTTGGGACCTCATAGACGGCGATTTTCACGGCGATATCTTAGAAGAACTGTCAGAAGATGTACGTAACGGTATTATCAGCAAGATGGTACCCGAAAAGGTTGTTGATGCCCTTGAAGAAATGGACACCGATGACCTGGCGGAAACTTTAAGCAGTCTGCCGGATGAAGTATTGCAGGACATTCTGCAGTCCATGGATACTCAGGACAGACACCGGGCAGAACAGGCACTGTCTTACGGTGAAGAAACCGCCGGTTTTATCATGAACACCGACACCATTACGTTGCGTCCTGACGTAACTGTTGATGTGGTATTGCGCTATCTCAGACTGAAAGGGGATCTACCGGAAAACACGGATACATTTTACGTGGTCAACCGCACGGATAATCTGGTTGGCATTGTGCCGGTAGCACGCCTGCTGACTGCGGATCCCGACGATAAAGTGTCAGAGGTGATGGATGATGATCCCGAAGCGATCCCTGTTAATATGCCTGATGGTGAGGTTGCCAGTCTGTTTGAACGTTACAACTGGTTGTCAGCCCCTGTTGTGGACGAAAAAAACCGCCTTGCCGGTCGTATTACCATTGATGACGTGGTCGACATTATCCGCGAGGATGCGGAGCACTCGATGATGAGTATGGCCGGTCTGGATGATGAAGAAGATACTTTCGCGCCGGTGTTACAATCTACCCAGCGCCGCTCCGTATGGCTGGCTGTGAATCTGGTCACCGCCCTCCTTGCCGCAGCGGTCAGCGACTTATTTGAAGCAACACTGAGCCAGATGGCCGTGCTTGCTATCCTGAATACCATCGTTCCCAGCATGGGTGGTGTAGCCGGTAATCAGACACTCACTCTGGTTATCCGTGGTATGGCACTGGGCCATGTCAATGGCAGCAACGCAAAGTGGCTGGTTAATAAAGAGCTGGCAATCGGCCTGTTAAACGGCGTGATGTGGGCAGTACTTATTGCTTCTGTAATAGGTCTGTGGAAGCAGGATCTTATGCTTGGCCTCGTTATCGCCTTCGCCATGCTCGTCAATATGATTGCCGCTGCGCTATCCGGTGCAACCTTACCCATGATCATGAAACGTCTGAAAATCGACCCTGCCCTGGCCGGCAGCGTTATTCTGACAACCATTACCGATGTAGTGGGTATCTTTGCCTTCCTGGGAACTGCGTCACTGCTTTTAACCTGAGCATATTCACGCCCCGGCAGCCACGTCTTAAAATGTGGCTGCCGGATATCTGTCAGCCGGCACATGATGCAGCCGGCGACTACTTACCGGCGGCCGGGGCGTAAAGCGGTATCCCACTCCCCTGACGGTTTCCAGCATAGCAGCCACGCTCTTATCTGCAGCCAGCTTACTTCGGAGCCGGTTAATGTGTGACACCACGGTATGTTCGTAGCAGTCGAGCTGATGACCCCACACTGTTTCCAGTAGCTGATTACGGCTGAATACCTGATTGGGATGACGGACAAAATGCGTAAGCAACATAAATTCCGTAGCGGTAAGCGGTAGAGTACTTTCGCCGATCCTTGCCTGATGGGATCTGATGTCCAGAGATAACCTGCCAGACTGCAAAAGATGGCAACCCGGCGTAGTTTCCTCATGTCCAGGACGATAGCGGCGAAGCTGCACTTTCACTCTTGCCTGTAAAACCCTGTCGTGGCACGACAACATCACCACATCGTCGGCGCCGAGTTCCAGCGCGAGGATATGGTCAGTTTCACTTTGAGATGCGGTAACAATAATGACAGGCAGCAGAGGGTATTGCCGGCGTATTTGACGGCAGACGTCCAGTCCGCAGCGGCCGGGCAATACAATATCCAGAACCACCAGACTAAACTGATTTGCCGCGATTGCCTCACAGGGGTCGCTAAGCGTTGTCACACACTGGTGTCCCAGTGCCTCCAGACACTTGCGGATCCGCTGTGACTGAGCCTGATCATGCTGAGTTAACAAAATCATCTTCCCTCCGGCTGTTTTCATATGCAATGACTCGCATAGAAACAGACCGGAGGTGCCTGTATTTTATTCCATCCGGGTGATAATTAATTTCATCACCGGATTGTCAAAACGGTGTTCTGAACCGAGAACAGAGTCTGTCAGTCCACCCTCTGCACTGACAACGCCGCCATGAAATGTGACAGCATCAAGGGCCTCTCTGCCGTCGCTGACACCTTCCCCGCCATCTGCCGGACCAGGTATAGTGCCCGCCGACTCCGTATTTTCTTCTGTACCCGCATCGTAGACATGGGGAAACATGGTAAGCGTGTCATTTGTCACCAGCGCAGATAAATCCAACCCGGTTATTCCTGTGAATCCGTCATTGGTATTTACCAGCATAGTGACCACACTCAACAAAGCAGAATCACTGGCTTCCATGGTAAGCATAAAGGTTTCGCTGCTTCCGGGCATCAATGGCTCAGTACCGGCTTCTGCAACCAGCGTCTCGTCCTGTGCTGTCAGTGCACTGCTGTCTCCTCCTTCAGCAAGCATGGCTAGCCCGTCCGATGCAGCGCTGCCGGTTTGCCACAGAGTCACAGAGTCACTGGCAATCACCGCGACCGGCGAGAATGGTTGTGCAGCTGTCAGATTGGTTACGGTTATTTCATAAGTCCGCATTTCAGGTGCCGGGGGTTCAACGATGGTTTCATCATCGTCATCTGAACACGCCGCCAGGGTGAATAAAGCGACGGTCAGTGCGCTGAGGCGAATTATCCGTTGATTCATCATATCCACTCCTATTCACTTACCGTAACAACCACTCTGGCTACGGGATTGAGCCAGCGCTGTACCGTGTTTTGAACATCACTCATACCACCGCTGAGCATATCGTCTCCCAGATTGCCGGGATGGATATGAACGGTCGCATTGGTGATAGTGGCATTCACCCCGGTGCCGTCCGTACCGACTAACGCTTCCAGAGGAGGAGGAACCGGCATACCTGCTTCACCGGGTACGCCGCTCCCGCGAACTTCATCATTGGCCTCGGTACCGGCATCATAGGCATTTAAGTAAATCATGTAGGTGCCGGGAGTTTCCGGTATGGTCCAGCTGTCTAAACCGACAAAGCCATCATTGGTGGGCAACAACATGGCTACCAGACTCAGTTGGGTATTGCCGTCAGTGGTGGTCAGCATGGCAGATGTGGTCATTGCCGGCATAAGTAATCCGCCAGCGGGATTACTGACCATATCAGCAGATGCTCCGGCAGCCATTGTTTCCAGCCCTGAGATATCACCGCCTTCCGCCATAGCCTGCAATTCTGTGCTTGCTGTTTCACCGGTCACGAACAGATGGGTGTCGCTACTGTGTGCTGCTATGAATAAAGGTGTGAATGCGATACCCCGGGTGAGGTTTTCCAATGATATTTCTACTTCAGCGGCGCTTAAAGTAAATGCCGGCAGGGTGGCCATGCAGAGGGTTGTGTAGCGAAGGGTTCTGTTTGCCATGATAAAGCTCTCTGTTGTTGTATGGAGCATTTATCCTGGCGCAGGATCCTCCCGGTTTGCTCACGGCCAGATCACAACAGCAGCACTTTTAAGAAACAGTATTAAAAAGAATTAAAAAATCCGGCGCGCAGGCCGGATTTTTTTATTTAATGATTTTCAGCGTAGGTTTGCCTTTCTTCGGCGGCACCGGCGCGTTCTCAGAATCGCCATCGGTAACGTCGGAAGACGGTCCGTTCAGCGTGTCAGTATCGTCATCGCTCAACTGTTCAGGCGCCTGCATTTCATCTTCAACAGCAAAAACAGTTCCTGCGCCATTCTCACGGGCATAGATTGCCAATACAGCATGACAAGGCATATAGATCTGGCGGGGTTGCCCACCAAAACGAGCCTGAAACGAAATAGCGTCCAGATCCAGCGAGAAGTTAACGCACGCAGAGGGAGAAACATTAAGCACGATCTGGCCGTCTTTAATGAATTCCTGCGGAACATCAACACGCTCCACCGTGGCATCTACCACAATGTAGGGCGTTAACTGGTTGTCTACAATCCATTCGTAAAATGCACGCAGCAAATACGGCTGATTGGATGTCATTTTACTCATAACGGATTATGAATTTCGCGTTCCTGATCAGTCAGAGAAGCTTTGAAAGAACTGCGGGAGAAAATGCGGTTCATGTATGCATTCACTTCTTTACTGCCATTACCGGTCAGAGTGATCCCCAACGCAGGTAAACGCCACAGCAGCGGTGCCAGGTAGCAATCAACCAGGCTGAATTCTTCGCTCATGAAGAATGGCATTTCAGCAAAAATAGGACCTAATGAAAGTAACGCTTCACGTAATTCGTTACGGGCAGCTTCTACATCACCTTCATTACGGAAAATACGTGCAGCCAGAGAATACCAGTCCTGTTCGATGCGGTGCATCATCAGGCGGCTCTGACCACGGGAAACGGGGTATACCGGCATCAATGGAGGATGAGGGAAGCGCTCATCTAAGTATTCCATGATGATATGGGATTTATATAACACTAACTCTCTGTCAACGAGGGTTGGCACAGTACCGTAGGGGTTCAGATCAACCAGATCCTCAGGCAGGTTAGTTGGATCAGTGTAGCTAATTTCAACACCCACACCTTTTTCCGCCAAAACAATACGAACCTGGTGACTATATATGTCAATAGTATCTGAGAACAACGTCATGATTGAACGCTTATTCGCGGCTACGGCCATTCATTTTCCTCCGTCGAGAGTGTTACCTTGCCCGGCCGTATAGCGACCAGAAACAAATGCTAAAAAAAGGGGGCGGAATGCCCCCTTGCGTATTATACACAAATTAACAGAAATTAGTGCACTTCCTTCCAGTATTCTTTCTTCAGTAAGAAAACGAAGATGAACAGCACAATAATGAACACCAGTACCCACTTTCCGATAGCTTCGGATTGCAGGCGGAACGGTTCGCCACTGTATGCCAGGAAGTTAACCAGGTCAGCAATCGCCTGGTCATACTCTTCCGTGCTCAGCGCACCGTCACCATCGGTTTTAATACCCACAAACTGCTCTTTCATTTCACCGTCTACCATGGTTTCTTCATGGGTTAAACGGGGTGTGCCCTGAAGCGGCTGAAGGACATGTGGCATACCTACATCTTTGAATACCACATTGTTCACACCAAACGGACGGCTTTCATCAACATAAAAGCTGCGCAGGTAAGTATAAATCCAGTCGGAGCCTCTCACGCGGTTCACCAGCGTCAGGTCAGGCGGCGCCGCACCAAACCAGGTAGCTGCAGCTTCTTCAGGCATTGAGCGGGTGATGTAATCCGTCACCTTCTCACCGGTAAATTGCAGGTTTTCCTGACCAATCTCATCAGGAATACCTAAATCGGTGAAGGTACGCTGATAGCGCTGGTATTGCATAGAGTGGCAACCCAGGCAGTAATTCATAAAGATTTTGGCACCGCGCTGTAACGACGCTTTATCGGTTAAATCAACTGGCGCTTTGTCCAGATGGACATTTCCGCTGGCAGCCATCGCCATACCCGGTACGAGGAATGCCAGTAACAACATTAGTTTTCTCATTTCGGGATCCTCGCTGGTACAGGCTTCGTTGTTTCATTTTTGCTGTATAAGAACAGTGCCACGAAGAAACCAAAATACAACACGGTAGCCACCTGAGAAGCAATGATTTTCCAGTTTTCCTGTGGTGTACCGCCCAGGTAACCCAGGAATACGAATACCGCAGCGAAAAGCAGCAAGTTGACTTTGTGCAGGCCACAGCGGTAACGCCATGACTTCACCCGTCCACGGTCAAGCCACGGCAGTGCGAACAGGGCCGCGATGGCACCAAACATAGCAATAACACCAAACAGCTTATCCGGTACCGCTTTGAGGATGGCGTAGAAAGGCGTGAAGTACCACACAGGGAAAATATGCTCCGGCGTCTTCAGCGGGTTAGCAATTTCAAAGTTTGGATGTTCAAGGAACTTGCCCCCCATTTCCGGCGCAAAGAACATGATGTAACAGAATACGAAAAGGAAGATACTGAACGCCACTAAATCCTTAAGCACGATGTGCGGGAAGAAGGGCACCACATCATCAGCGATGTCGTATTTACTGGTGTAGTACTCGTGGATTTCGTATTTCGTCTTTTCACTTTCAGGCAGAGAACCCTTCTTGTGTTTGATGGCCACGCCGTCAGGGTTATTAGAGCCCACTTCGTGCAATGCAATGATATGCAGGAACACAAGAATGACGATAACCAGTGGCAGGGCGATAACGTGCAGGGCAAAGAAGCGGTTCAGCGTAGCACCGGAAATAACATAATCGCCCTGAATCCAGATGACCAGGTCAGGACCAATCACCGGAATCGCACCGAACAGAGACACGATAACCTGTGCTCCCCAGTATGACATTTGTCCCCAGGGAAGTACGTAGCCCATAAAGGCTTCAGCCATTAACGCGAGGTAGATAAACATACCGAAAACCCACAGCAACTCCCGGGGTTTCTGATAGGAGCCGTAAATCATGCCGCGGAACATGTGCATATACACCACAATAAAGAACGCAGACGCGCCGGTACTGTGCATGTAGCGGATGATCCAGCCGAAATCGACTTCACGCATGATGTACTCAACGGAGAAGAAAGCCCCTTCCGCCGTCGGGTTAAAGTTCATGGTTAACCAGATACCGGTTACGATTTGGTTGACCAGCACGATGGTGGCCAGAAAACCAAACACGTACCAGAAGTTCATATTACGGGGGGCGGGATATTGAATGGCGTGCATATTCGCCACACGCATCATCGGGATACGTTCTTCAATCCAGTTTAAAAAAGCATTCATAATTAAACTGCCTCCGCTTCTGAACCGATGATAACGGTGGTGTCGTTAACATACTGATAAGGCGGAACCACCAGGTTAAGTGGTGCAGGGACGCCCTGAAATACACGACCGGCCATATCAAATTTGGAACCGTGACAAGGACAGAAAAATCCGCTGGGTACACCCTCTACGGCTTCTTCGAAAGCCCCATCTTTCAGGTATTGCGGAGAGCAGCCAAGGTGAGTACAGATACCTACCAGAATGAGGTATTCCTCTTTCAGAGAACGATAACGATTTTTGGCAAATGCAGGTTGCTGCTCTGTTTCAGACTCAGGGTCGCGGAGACTGTCTTCATGAGTGGCCAGTTCTTCCAGCACTTCCGGGGTACGGCGTACAATCCAGACCGGTTTGCTTCGCCACATAACACGAATTAACTGTCCCGGCTCAATCGCACTGATGTCCACTTCAACATCAGCGCCGGCGGCTTTGGCTTTCGCACTCGGGTTCCAGGAAGTAACAAAAGGTACCGCTGCACCTGCAACACCAACAGCACCAACCACCGAAGTTGCTACCGTTAAAAAACGGCGGCGGGTGTTGTCCGGTTGGCTTCCGTTGAGTGCAGAGTCTTTTGCATCTACTGATACGTTACTCATCCACAATTCTCCAGATTTGGATTTTGATACCGGAGCAACTTTTTAACATTAAAGTTACGTACCGGTATCAGTCGGCCTGTCTTGATTTGCACTGTCAGCGCCCGTCTGCTGTGAGCGTCACGATGCTTTATAATTATTTCGACCAAAGATGATAAGTGAAAAGCCCTTATTGTTACAAGGTTTTATCAACGATTAAAAAACGATAACCTGCGCTTAATCAAAGACCTTTTAAAAATTTAATGATTCCTGTCCTGTTATTATCATTGTAGTGACATGATGTATGGTGATTGTCACACAATGATGAAACCCGAACGGATTGCCGTTCAATTTCAATAATAAGCCGGAACAGGAGTCAAATCTTCAGCCGGACTTCAGTATAGTCTATCAGTTCCGGAAAACCGTTTTTCCGGCGGGAATTTAATAATAATTAAACCTTAGCCCCGAAATGCACAATTAACCGGTTAATTAAAGCAAGGAGCGTCACTAATATCATGAGAACACTCAGTAAAATTCTCTGGGTTACCCTGCCCTTTTGCACATACTTCACTTTTGCTGCGCAAGATGACACAACGTTTGTTAAAAACGCCATTGCTGATCATCAATCTCAAATGGAGAACATTTCAGACTCGTTGTGGAACTGGGCCGAAGTTGGCTATAAAGAAACACAAAGCTCAGCTTTAATGCAGACTGTCCTCCGTGAGCACGGCTTTAACGTTGAAGCCGGTGTGGCTGGTATGCCTACCGCTTTCGTAGCCACCTGGGGTCGCGATGGTCCGGTCATCGGCATGCTGGCAGAAATGGATGCTCTGCCCGGACTGTCTCAACAGGCGATTCCTGAGAAAAAACCACAAAGCGGCATGCACAACGGTCATGCCTGCGGCCACCACCTGTTTGCCGGTGGTTCGGTGGGAGCTGCACTGGTTGTAAAGGACTGGCTGGAAGCCACCGGTACCGCTGGCCAAATCCGCGTGTATGGTACGCCTGCGGAAGAAGGTGGTTCCGGAAAGGTGTATATGGCACGTGAAGGTTTGTTTGATGCTGTAGATGTGGCACTTCACTGGCATCCGGGAGACGGAAACTCTGCCGAAGCTTCTTCCACTCTTGCCAACAAGAGTGCAAAGTTCCGCTTCCGTGGTATTGCGGCTCACGCTGCGGCTGCGCCGGAACGGGGTCGCTCCGCGCTGGATGCAGTAGAAGCAATGAATATGATGGTGAACATGATGCGTGAACATGTACCTGACCGCACCCGCATCCACTACGTGATCACAAATGGTGGTGCCGCTCCGAACATCGTGCCCGATTTTGCTGAAGTCTATTACTATGTGCGCTCCCCCGAACCTGAAGTGGTGCTGTCTTTATGGAAACGTCTGGAGAAAATAGCAGAAGCCGCAGCACTGGGAACGGAAACAGAAATGGAAGAGGAAGTCGTTGGCGGCACATGGAACATTCTGCCTAATCTGACGCTGGCCCGCCAGATGGATAACAGTATGCACGCATTCGGCGGGATCAGTTACAGCGCTGAAGAAGAGAACTTCGCAGATAAAATTCGTCCGTCACTGGGTAAACCGGCCATGAAAGCGAAAGGCCAGCAAAGTGAGGTTGCTGAGTTTTCAGAGGATATCCCAGTCTGGTCTGCATCAACAGATGTGGGAGATGTAAGCTGGCAGGTACCTACAGCCGGATTGCGTGCAGCAACCTGGGTTCCGGGTACTCCACCCCATAGCTGGCAGGCGGTTGCTGCCGGAGGCATGTCCATCGGCAAGAAAGGTATGACGCTTGCGGCCAGCACACTTGCTCTCACTGCGATCAAATTATTCGAACAGCCTGCAGTCATTGAAGAAGCAAAAGCAGAATTTGACCGTCGTGCATCAGACGTGGAATATGAAGCCCTGCTGGGTGATCGAAAGCCAGCGCTGAATTACCGCGATTAACGCGACCAATCAGAGTATTTCCGGTGTTTCAGCGTGCAGCAGAAACACCGGACAAACTTATCAGTAAATAAAATACAGGCATAAAAAAACCCGGTCGATGACCGGGTTTTTGATAACAGTAGTAAGCGAATTAACGCTTGGAGAACTGTGGCTTCTTACGTGCTTTGTGCAGACCAACTTTCTTACGTTCAACGCGACGAGCGTCACGAGTAACAAAGCCAGCTTTGCGCAGTGCAGGACGTAACGCTTCATCATACTCCATCAGAGCACGAGTCAAACCGTGACGAATTGCACCAGCCTGACCGTTTGAACCGCCACCTTTTACAGTAACGTAAACGTCAAACTTCTCAGTCATTTCTACCAGCTCAAGAGGCTGACGAACAACCATGCACTCAGTCTCACGACCAAAGTACGTATCCAGCGCGCGTTGGTTAACTACGATGCTGCCTGTACCCGGACGCAGGAACACACGAGCAGTAGAACTTTTGCGGCGGCCTGTGCCGTAGTATTGAGTATCTGCCATGTCAAATGCTCCTTAGATGTCCAAAACTTGTGGTTGCTGAGCTGCGTGCTTGTGTTCTGCACCAGCGTAAACTTTCATTTTACGGAACATTTCACGACCCAGAGGGCCTTTTGGTAACATTCCTTTAACTGCTTTCTCAATAACCATTTCTGGCTTGTGAGCGATCAGCTTTTCAAAGTTTGTCTCTTTCAGACCAC
The DNA here is from genome assembly GCF_056160625.1 of Alteromonas sp. ABH4_457. Lineage (NCBI taxonomy): Bacteria > Pseudomonadati > Pseudomonadota > Gammaproteobacteria > Alteromonadales > Alteromonadaceae > Alteromonas > Alteromonas sp. ABH4_457. The sequence continues at coordinate 340,216 of NZ_JBSWXN010000008.1, read as the reverse complement.
CAGGGTAACCAGTGTGCGCGTAGTACATTTTGCCCTTCGCTTTATTACCGGTTACAGTCACTTTCTCTGCATTGATAACAACGATGTAATCGCCAGTATCAACGTGAGGAGTGTACTCAGCTTTATGCTTACCACGCAGACGGCGTGCAATTTCAGTCGCAAGACGACCTAAAGTTTTGTCAGTGGCATCTACCACGTACCAGTCACGTTGTACCGTTTCTGGTTTAGCAACAAAAGTTTTCATTTCAAAATCACCCGAAAAATTCTTCGTTACAGATTACCGGAACAGCCGGAAATCTAATTAAAATCAATGACCGGACCCCTTCGAGCCCATTGATTCTTCCACCTTCCCAAAGGTGGGTGTAACTGGGCAGGGCGCGAATTATACAGGATTTGAATAAAAAGCGAACCCCTGACGGGAAATTTCTGACAATTAAATAAAAAATTGGCATTGCTCAATTATTAAGCTAGATTAAATAGTGTTTACGCACACATCCGGCAGACAACAAACTTTGCTTATAAAAATACGATATATCTGCCAGAGGCTGCTTCTGTGCATTACTCTACTGTGCTCTTTCATGTGCAGCGCTCCCGCGTTGTCTCAAACTTATACCTTTACTCAATCCTTCGCCGGCCCGACCTACGGCGTGTACCATATAGATGTGCTGCGCGCGGCACTGCGCGTCACTGAAAAAGACTACGGTGCTGTGACCCTTGAGAGACATCCTTTCCCCATGCCGCAGGGGCGACAAATTCTCACGCTGCTTCGGGGTGAAAGCGACATCATGTGGAGTGTGACCACTGATGAACTTGAACAACAACTACTGCCGGTAAGGTTCCCTTTACTGCAAGGGTTAGGCGGTCACCGTATTTTCGTAATCAATAAAAATAAGCAAAATGCCTTTGGCCCGGGACAGACCCTTGATGGTATTAAGTTGATGACATCGGTTCAGGGGAGTGACTGGCCGGACACCAAAATTTTGCAGTATCACGATTTTACAGTTGCCAGTATCAGTTGGAGTGACTGGTACACCACCATGTACCGCAGTCTCGAAGAAGGGATCATCGATTATTTTCCCCGTAATGTGGTGGAGGTATACAGAGATTTGTCCTATCACAACAGCGATAAGCTGACTATCGAGCAGAATCATCTGATCATTTACCCCAGCTACGAATATTTTTTTGTCGCCCCCCATGCGCCCGAATTACAACAAAGATTGCAGGACGGACTGACAAGGCTGTTGAAATCCGGAGAACTGGCGAAAATATTTAACCGCTACCCTGAGCACCGCAAAGCATGGGACATGGTAAAAAAGGGGAAGCGGGTTGTGCATCTGCTGGAATCAAATGTGTTGTCATACTCTTTTGAAAACCCCGACTGGATAGAAGCACCTTACGCGTTACTTAACGAGATTTCTGCTTTGCAACCTCAGCCGCTTTAGCTTTTACCCAGAAGGATTCTAAAGACGGCAAGTCGTAACCGGCTAGTGCCCGGCCTTCTTCATTGGCCAGCGCAACCACGTGTTCGAACCTGTAGCGGAATTTTTCACTGGCTTCACGCAGCGCCTGATCGGCATCAATATCCATATGGCGGGCTAAATTGACGATGGCGAACAAAGCATCGCCAATTTCTTCCTGAAGCCGGCCTTTGTCCACTGGGCTTGCATCCAGTTCCTGCTGAACTTCATCGACTTCTTCTTTTATTTTATCCAGCACCGGCTGTGTTTCATGCCAGTCAAAGCCCACGTCCCGACAGCGCTGCTGCAAGGCCTGCGCATATTTGAGCGCAGGCAATGTGGGATCGGTGGCTTTGAAGAACGCCTCAGCATTACCGTTAACCGGTTTTACGTTTGACATCAACCACACCTTTTAACTGCAACAGCCGGGTCATCACTTTTGATAAAACCTGACGGTCCGGCACTTCTACCGAAATAGAAATCATCGCCGTCTGGCGGGTTTTATCACTCAGACTGTTAACGCCAAGCAGCGCCACACTCTCGTTTGCCAGTACAGTAGTGATATCTCTGAGCAGACCAGTCCGGTCTGAACAGAAAATGTCGATACCGGTTTCAAAACCCACATTTAACTGTGTCGACCAGCTGACTTCAATTTGTCTTTCAGGATGCTGTTCTAACAAATGCTGCAACTGATCGCAGTTTTCTTTGTGCACACTGACACCCCGCCCCTGCGTGATATAACCCATAATGGATTCACCGGGTACAGGCTTACAGCAGTTCGCCAGCTGACTCATCAGGTGACCAACCCCTTCAATGACAACTGTATCCTGCTTGCCTTTAGAGCCGGCATTCTTGCGGGTTTTCACCTTCGGACTGATTTCCGGCTCTTCTGCCGGCTCCGGCTCCAGCAGGTGCTGAATATGATTCACCACCGTCATCACACGGATATCACCCACACCGATGGCGGCGTAGAGATCGTCCACGTGCTGGAGATTGTACTTCTCACACGCTTCGGCAGGTACTTTCACCGGCAAGTGGGCACGGGATAATTCCCGTTCCAGCATTTCCTTTCCGGCCAGCAGGTTTTTCTCTTTATCCTGCTTTTTAAAGAACGAGTGAATAGTCGCTCTGGCTCTGGATGAGTGCACATAGCCAAGCCCGGGATGCATCCAGTCACGGCTCGGGTTGAGCTCTTTACCGGTATGAATTTCTACCTGGTCTCCGCTTTGCAACTGGTAGGTAAATGGCACAATACGCCCGTTTACTTTAGCGCCGATACACCGGTGACCGACGTTACTGTGAATGTAATAGGCAAAATCCAGCGGCGTTGCGCCCTGTGGCAGGTCGACAACATCCCCTTTAGGGGTAAACACATACACACGGTCATCGAATACCTGACTACGTAATTCTTCGACCAGGTCGCCGCTCTCCGCCACTTCTTCCTGCCAGGCAAGAATGCGGCGCAGCCAGTTAATGCGTTCATCGTAACCGGATGCCTTTCCGGTAGACCCTTCTTTATATTTCCAGTGGGCTGCCACACCCAGTTCTGCATCCTGATGCATTTGCTGAGTACGGATTTGAATTTCAACGGGCTTGCCTTCCGGCCCCACAATGACCGTATGGATAGACTGGTATCCATTCGGTTTTGGTGTGGCGATATAGTCGTCAAACTCTTTGGGAATATGTTTATAGTTTGCGTGAACGGTACCCAATGCGGCATAACAATCCTGCAACCGTTCAGCAATGATGCGTACCGCACGAATATCAAAAAGCTGCTCAAAAGTAAGGTGCTTTTTCTGCATCTTTTTCCAGATGCTGTAGATATGCTTAGGGCGGCCGTAGACTTCCGCTTTGATGTGCTCGTTATCCACCAGTGCCTGTAAGTCAAACACGACATTCTGAATGTAGGTTGCCCGCTCCTTGCGCTTACCATCGAGCTGTTGAGCAATATCTTTATAAGTTTTCGGATGCAGGTAGCGGAAAGCCAGGTCTTCCAGCTCCCACTTTAACTGACCGATACCCAGACGGTTTGCCAGCGGCGCATAAATCGTCGCACACTCTCTGGCAACCAGCACCCGGGTCTCTTCGTCGGCTTTTTTAACCTGTTGCAGTGCACAAATCCGTTCAGCCATCTTAATTACCACGGCGCGGACATCTTCCACCATAGCAAGTAACATCCGGCGGATGCTGTCGATATGTTGTTCGTCAGGAACAGACAGGGAAGATTCGTTCCGGCGGCGGCTGTGCAGAGTTTTGATAGCGTCCATGCGGCGGACACCATTGATCAGATCGCTGATCTCTTCACCAAATTCCGCCAGCACGTCAGTATCGGTGAGATTATGCTTTTCACAATACGGGTACACCAGTGCCGCCTGCAGCGTGGCATCATCCATGTTCAGCTGATGCAGAATTTCCACCATTTCCTGCCCGACCAGCAGACGGTCAGGCATATGGGACACTGCTTTTAATTTTTCTTTTGTAGTATCACTTAACGACAGACTATTTAACCAGGCTTCAAATGAGGGTCTGTCAGGCTCATGTACTTTTCGTGTTGATACCATAAAACATCAACTCGCTTATGCTTTGTTCTTGTGGTCCGTTAATAACATCATGACTTCCAGATGTCGGGTATGGGGAAACATTTCAATGAGCCCCACGCGCTCGATTGCATACCCGGACGCCAGAAGGCACTGCGCATCTCTTGTCAGAGTACCCGGATTGCAAGAAACATACAAAATTGATTTTACCCGTTGTCGTGTCAGGATTTCACATACGGCATACGCGCCTTCCCGCGAGGGATCCAGCAACAGTTTATCAACACCGCCGCTCAGAGCCTGAGCTACCACCTGTTCATCAAACAAATCCAGATGTAACCAGTTCACATTGTCTACGCCCTGTTTTGACGCATTTTCTTTAGCCCGCTGCACCATTTCAGCCACGCCCTCAACGGCCTGCACCTGTGCTCCCCGTTTTGCCAGCGACAGGGAAAAGTTACCCAGCCCGCTGAACCAGTCGGCAATTTTTTCACCGGGCTGCGGATTCAACCACTCCATGGCCTGTGCCACCATCATAGCGTTAACCGGCCCGTTTACCTGAACAAAATCATCTGCCGCCGGAGACAAACTCAATCCGGGTTCTGTGGTGCAATACAGCTCCGCTTCTTTATGCAATGTAAGCGTGCCTTCCTGTCCTTCCACGGTCATGTTTACTTTATGCTCAACAGCAAATGCTATCAGTGCATCGCCGAATGCCGGGGACATGGGTTTAGTCAGCCGCACAGAAACAGCATTCACATTATCGCCGGCAAGTAAGGTGACATGGCCCACATGTTTACGGGCAGAGTGACCCGACAGAAGTGCTTTTAAAGGCGCGATCAGCGCAGATAATCCGGGTTGCAGTACAGGGCACAGGTCAACATCCACCACCTGCTTACCCTGCTCTTCCCGGTAACCTAACTTAAACTGTTTGTCATTTCGTGCGTCTGTGGCGAGCCGGGCCTTCCGGCGATAACCTCGACGTTCTCCGGTAACCGCTGCGGTCCAGGGAATGTGATCTAACCCAAACTGTAATTTCCACCAGCTATCCAGCGCTTCCTGACGATATGTGAGTGCCGCACCGGCATCTGCATGTTGCAACTGGCAACCGCCACATCGATCAGCGAGGTCGCAAAAGGGTGTTACCCGATGAGGACTGGACGTGAGGATTTTTTTTACCGACGCTCTTGCGAAGCGCTTTTGTTGTTGTGTAACCAGCACATCAACTTTTTCGCCGGGCAGCGCACCATCTACAAACAGTACTGGTTTGCTGTCGTTACACACACCTTGTCCAGTCATGTCCCAACGTTGAACGGTGACTGTTTTACCGGTTTGTGTTTTTTTCGACGACTTTGCCGGCTTATAGAAACTGACCATAATTATGATTCTAAAATAACAGTAGCAGTAGCGTAATGCTGCTCATCAGAAATGGAGACATGACTGCGAACAACGCCCTTTTCTTTACAGCGTTTTGCAAATTCATCACTAAAGGTCAGAAAAGGGGCGCCGGACTCATTGTTACTCACACAGATATGATGCCAGCTGATCCCCCGGCCAATCCCCGTGCCCAATGCTTTGACCGCTGCCTCTTTCACCGCGAACCGCTTAGCCAGATATCTTGCCGGTTCAGGGCTCGCTCCGAAGATAACCATTTCCTGCTCAGTAAGTACACGGCTGGCTAACCGCGCTGAACGGGACAGAGCGTCTTCTATACGGGCAATTTCGACAATGTCCGTGCCCATTCCCACAATGGCCATGCTCAGCCTGCTTTTCCTGCACGGGTTTCCTGCATCAGCGCACGCATATCAGCGACGGCTTTTGCCAGACCATCAAACGCCGCACGGGCAATAATGGCGTGACCGATATTCAGCTCAATGATTTCAGGAATGGCGGCGACAGGCTTCACGTTATGGTAGTGCAGGCCGTGACCGGCGTTAACTTTCAGGCCTTTTTTAGCGGCATAGTGAATACCTTTTTTAAGCCGTGCCAGTTCCACTTCCTGTTCACGCTCATTTTTTGCTTCAGCATACTGACCGGTGTGAATTTCGATATAAGGCGCACCACATTCAATGGCCGCATCAATTTGCTTCTCGTCTGCATCAATAAACAGGGAAACCTGAATACCCGCTTCACCCAGCACGGTACAAGCGTTTTTCACTGCCTCAAAATTACCGGCGACATCCAGACCACCTTCTGTGGTCAGCTCTTCACGCTTTTCCGGCACCAGACAGCAAAAAGCAGGCTGTGTTTTCAACGCTATCTGCAGCATTTCGTCAGTCACTGCCATTTCCAGATTCAGACGGGTGTTAATCGTTTGTGCCAGTAAATCCACGTCACGATCTTTAATATGACGGCGATCTTCCCGTAAATGCACAGTGATACCATCGGCGCCTGCCCGCTCGGCCACGTCAGCAGCATGTACAGGATCGGGATAATTCGTACCCCGTGCGTTCCGCAGCGTGGCAATATGGTCAATGTTAACGCCCAGCAAGATGTCGTTCATGGATAGATAACCCTGGCAATAAAGTGTGAAGATTGTAGCAAAGAAGTTCTCCGCTGACTCAGGAAAATTGGTGTCTGCCACCGCCTAAGCGCGAAATAATTCTCTGCTTTTTAACGGTTTACCGCCCAGCAATTGATGCAGTGCCTGGCGGTTAATTAATTTCGCAGCCCGTCGCGACAGCGCGGTCCATTCACCGTTTCCTAATTCGATAAGCGCCGTTCCCGGCAACCGGTGTTTATGCCCGGGCTGATGACAGGCCACAAATCCCTGTTCCGGTGAATACAGATACCAGCCATCAGGCTCAATGGCTTCACCGCTCAGCCCGTCAGTAAACCAGTCCGCGAGCATACCCATTTCTTCTAACAGAGAAAACTCAAACTCACGTAATGTTTTTTCAATATCCGGTTGAACGATAAGGGAATTCAGGGCGTGCTCATATTGGGCATACACCGTATCACTGGCGAGGCCCGCCGGCATGACACGGTTAAGTATCTCATTTAAATACATGGCACAAAACAAATCGTTCCCTGCCAGCATGGGCACCGGCCCGCCACTTTCAATTTGTCTGAGGTTTTTAAGATCGGTTTTTCCGCTGAGCTGGATGCGCACTTTACGGAAGGGTTGCAACAGGCTTTTGCGCTCGTTCTTACTGCTTCTCACGCCTTTCGCTACCGCGCTGACCTTACCGGTTTGCAAGGAAAAGAAATCAACAATATAAGACGTTTCCCGGTACGGACGGCGGTGGAGCACATAAGCATCTGACCAGTCTGGCTGACTCATCTGGGGGTTAACTCCGCTTGATCCGGACCACTTTCATTGTTTCAAAAGGGATACCCGCCACTTCCTCCTGCTGACGATAATAGGTCAGGTTGACCCTGGCCCCTTTGAGTGACTGATATTGTTGTTTACGCCGGAAAACGAAGGGCACGTCCACGCCTTCGAGCATCAACGTATGACGCACCCACTCGCCTTCTTCACGCTGAACGTGAGAGACGACTTTGCAGTTTTCACTGTGGGTCAGCGCCTGATGCTTCTCTGTGAGTGCTTTACCGTCATTCACCGGGTACGATCTCTTCAATAAGCAGTTGAACTGATTCCCGTCCCCGGAAGGTGTTTATATCGAGCTGATACACCACCTGTGCGCGCAGGATACCGGCATTTGGCCATACTGTGGTGTCTACACCAAATGCAATGCCGTCTACCTCTTCGCCATTGGCCTTACGGAATACCAGCTTAAGATGATTTTTGTTTTCCCCTACCATGCGCTGATCAACAATATCCAGCACACCGTCAAATTTAGGGGCATCAAAGCCCTGACCGAACGGACCGGCCTGACGTAAGGCATGAGCCAGACTTAAATCTATTTCGTCAGCAGCCAGCTCACCATCAGACAGTATTTTTCTTTCGCAATCAATATTCGCCAGATGACGCAGGGTGACATGATGAAACGCCTTTTCAAACTGAGCCAGCGCATCTGTTGCCAGGCTTAAACCCGCCGCCATAGCATGGCCGCCAAACTTGTCGATCACACCCGGCCAGCCGGTATTCACTTCATCGAGAATATCGCGGATATGCAAACCGGGAATGGAGCGCGCAGAGCCTTTAATGGTGTTGTCGTCCTGGTTGGCAAATACAATAACCGGCCGGTGATGCTTTTCTTTTAAGCGTCCGGCCACAATGCCAATGACGCCCTGATGGAAATGGGGCTGGTACATCACCAGTGCAGGAGGCAGGTCCTCGCCCACAGAAACAGAAGCCAGTGCCGCTTCTGCCTCTTCTTTCATTTCGGTTTCTATGGCCCGCCGTTGTAGATTCAGACGGTCGAGCTCTGCTGCCATATGGCGTGCCTGCAACGGATCATCGCAAAGTAAACACTCTATTCCCAGCGCCATATCGTCCAGCCGTCCGGCTGCGTTCAGCCTGGGCCCGATAACAAATCCCAGATCGGTACTGGTGAGGTAAGCCAGCGGCTTATTGCGGTTAGCAATTTCGAACAGAGCCTGAATGCCCGGCCGGCAATGTCCGCTGCGAATGCGTTGCAGGCCCTGATACACCAGAACACGGTTGTTCTTATCCAGCGCAACAACATCGGCAACGGTGCCGACTGCAACGATATCCAGAAGCGTCGCCAGGTTAGGCGGCTGTTTGCCTTCAAACCAGCCTTGTTGCTGTAACGCTGCCCGTAAAGACAGCATCAGATAAAAGGCTACACCAACGCCGGCCAGATTCTTTGAAGGAAATTCACAGCCCGGCTGGTTGGGATTCACAATCGCATCGGCATCAGGCAGCGTGTTTCCCGGCAAATGGTGGTCCGTCACGATAACAGTGAGTCCCAGCGCTTTCGCCCTCTTCACACCGGCAAGGCAGGCAATACCATTATCAACGGTAAGTAAGATATCGGTACCCTGCTCATACGCGACATCAACAATCTGCTCACTGAGGCCGTAGCCGAAATCAAACCGGTTAGGCACAAGATAGTTCACCTGCTGCAAGCCTAACTGGCGCAGCGCCAACACACAAACAGCGGTGGAAGTTGCACCGTCGGCATCGAAGTCACCGATAATGGTGACCCGCTTTTGCATTTTAATAGCGTCAACCAGGCAAGCCGACGCAGCGTCGATGCCTTTAAGCAGGTTGTAATGGGAGAGTTGTTTTACAGCGTTATCCAGCTCGTCAATATTCCGGATAGCGCGGCCGCGGTACACCCTGTCAAGTACAGGGTGTAGTTGTGTACTCAAACGGGAGTCAGAGCAAAGCTCCCGTCTCACAATGGGTAACGACATATTATTCAGTTTGTGCGATTTCTTGGATCAGGACGTCTGCAGGCTTATAACCCGGCAACATGGTTCCGTTATCAAAAATGATGGCAGGCGTACCACGGATCCCCAGTTTACGGCCGGCAACAAATTGTTCGGCGACAGTGTTATCGCAATCTTCTTTTGCAAAGGTCGGGTTAGCGATTGATTTCGCGCGGGTTAACGCTTCCTGCGGATTCTTTGCACACCAGATAGAAACCATGTTTTCATAGTTCTCTGTACCCAGTCCGGCACGGGGCCAGGCAAGATAACGTACAGTGATACCGGCCTCATTTAACTCGTCTACTTCACGATGTAACTTCTTGCAATAGCCGCAGGTGTAGTCTGTAAACACTGTCATTACGTGTTTTTCGTTTTCAGCTTTAAATTCGATGCCCTGATCAGCGAACGGTGCAATGGCATCAAGACGAACCTGACCCAGCGCCACTTCGGTAAGATCTTTCATACCCGCGTTCACATCGTACATGTGACCGAACATCATATAATCTGCGTTTTCTGTTACGTAAAACACCTGATTCGCCGCAGTCACTTCCAGCAAACCATCGACAGGAGAATTAGCAATCGCTTCAGGTTCCACACCCACAATGCTTTTTACTTTATCGTTGACCGCCTGCTCTGCACTGCTGTTTACAGTCGCCGCAGGCTGGCTTGCCGCCTTTCCGGTGGATTCAGATGATGCATCAGATTCTGCCGAGCACCCTGTTGAAAGCACAATACCTAACGCAACCATCACGGCATAACGAATATTCTTCACAAAAACTCCCGGAATGCAGGCCAGCCGCCCGCATGTGTAAATACGTAAACAGATTCTTATGCAATACTATCACAATCTCACCACGGCAAAAGTTATCTGAAAGTCCGTGATCATTCTTTCACCGCAGAAAGTGTATGAGAATACCTTCATCCCCTCGGGTGATGGGTATGAATGAGGTTTTGCAGCCGCTCGGTGGCAACATGGGTGTAAATTTGTGTGGTAGAGAGATCACTGTGACCAAGTAACATTTGCACTACCCGCAGATCAGCCCCGTGGTTTAACAGATGTGTAGCAAATGCGTGGCGCAACGTGTGCGGCGATAAATTTTGTGTGATACCGGCAACAGAGGCGTAGTGCTTGATGCGGTGCCAGAACGTCTGCCTGGTCATCTGCACGCCCCGCAGGCTGAGAAAAAGTACATCTGTCTGGTGTTTTATCAGTTCAGGTCTGGCAGTTTTACAGTAGGTTTCAATCCAGTCGACAGCGTCCTCTCCCAGCGGCACAAGACGGTCTTTATTGCCTTTACCGGTCACCCTGACAACACCTTGCTGAATACTCACCTGATCCAGCCGTAAGCCAATGAGTTCACTGACCCGCAACCCTGTGGCATAAAGCACTTCCAGCATACATTTGTCACGGCACTCTACCGGATCTTCGGGGTTTGGCGCATTGAGCAAATCATCCACCTGAGCTTCACTTAATGACGAAGGCAATTTTTTCGGCAACTTCGGATTAGCCAGCTGAGTCACCGGGTTATCGGTACGTACCTGCTTTCCGATAAGGTAAATATAGAACGCCCGCATGGCAGACATGGCCCGCTGGGTACTGCGGGCAGACAGGCCGGCCTCATGACGGTAGTGTAACCAGGCCTGCACTGATTCAGTGTACAGCAGGCTGATATCGTCTATCTTTTCCTTCGCCTGACAGAACAGAGCCAGTTTTGATAAGTCAGTGCGGTAGCTCTGCTGGGTATGTTCACTCAACCCTTTCTCTAACCAGAGCATATCGGTGAACTCGTCAATTAACGCCCGGTTTTTGTCGCTCAGTACCTCTTTTGCCATGCCGGATCAGAACCCGCGCTTTTCTTTGATAAGTTCATAGGCAGCCTGAATATCCTGCGCTTTGGCTTTGGCAATATCCAGCGCCTGTTGCGGTAAGCCTTTTGATACCAGTTTGTCCGGATGATGCTCAGACATGCGCTTGCGATAAGCACGTTTTATGGTTTTCTCATCATCCGACGCGGTTACACCGAGAATACTGTAAGCATCGTCCAGAGACTGGGTATCAGAATATGACTGCGCCCGTTGCTGATGACCGTGCTGACCACCCTGCCCGCCGCGCTGACGGAATCGAATTTCCGCTTCATAAGCAGAAATCAGAAAATCCAGATCTTTTCGCTTGAAATTCAGCACCATGGCGACTTTTTCCAGCACTTTGTATTCTGGTGTGGACAGCGTGCCGTCAGCAAACGCGGCCTGAATCAGGATTTCCAGGAACATTTGCAGTATGTCCCGGCGGCCATGGCAGGACTCAACCAGGCCTTTAAGTGTATCTGCCAGCGGAAAAGCGGATGATTTACCCTCACGGAATGCCTGCTGGGCTTCACGGCGGGCATCGCCGGTCAGCTGCATATCATCCATCAGTACTGTAGCAATTTTTATCTCCCGCTCGGTAACCTGACCATCGGATTTAGCCAGGTGGCCCAGTGAAGAAAAGAGCGCATGGAAAAACACTGCCTGCTGCTTCATTCCGGACTGGTCAGTAAAGAAACGGCCAAATCCGCCCAGCTGATTAAAATCCTGACTGTAAGCCTTATCGAAGAAGTGCCCCACGATTAGACCCAGAATCGCTCCCGGTATTTTCAGGAACATAAAACCAAATACAAAGCCGAGGATTTTCCCCCAAAAAGACATACAACCTTTCTCCTGATTGACGTAAAGCAGCTGATGAATACTGTATAGCAATGCTGCCTGACTTGATACTCTGCCCTGACGGCACAGTAAACGGAATTTATGACATTAACGATGAGATATGGCGTCAAACCGTAAAGATCAAAGTCAAAAAACACTGAATTGACAAAAACACTGTAAAACTTTTCAATTTTTTAGCTTTGACGGTTGGCTAAGACACCAGAAGTGCTTAGAATTGCTTACTTTATGGTTCGCTGGCGAAAGCATTAGTGAACCCACGATTCAGGACACCGTCACATATCATTGTGATCACGAAACAGGCCTCCCACAGACGCATGAAAAAAACCTGTGCCTCCTTTCTGCTTGTCGCACTGAGCAGCACCGCCGCGCTGGCGCAAGAATCACGGTCTCCGGCCGAAAAAAATGACGATTCGCCCGGGTTTTGCCCTGTGCCACCGGTCAGCTTTTCCAGTAAAAAGCTGATGCAGGCCGGTGAAGTGAAAGTTGAGGCTAACCGTGCTGAAATCATTGAACGGGAAGTTGCTCTGTTTTCCGGCAACGTCGATATTACTTCAGACTCTGCCACTATCCGTGCCGATCAGGCGCAGATCAATAACAACGGCCAGCAATTGTATGCCAAGGGCGATGTTGAATACGCAGATAAGCAGTTGCATGTGGCATCTGACAGCGTGGATGTTGATTCCAAAGATGAAAGCCTGACTATGTCAAACACGGTTTATCATCTTAACGGTTCAAACGGCCACGGCGATGCCAGTACCATTGCGTTAAATACTCAGGATGGCCTTGTTCTGCGTGATGTGAGTTTCACAACCTGTCCTGAAGGCGAAGAAGAGTGGCTGATCCGCGCGTCTGAAATCAGTATCCGCCGGGGCAAAGCCTGGGGTGAAGCCAAGCACACCCGCTTTTATCTGGGCAATGTGCCGGTATTTTATCTGCCTTATTTTGCCTTCCCGATCACAAATCAGCGTCAGACCGGCTTTCTGTTTCCTAAGGTGTCTAACTCCAGTAATACCGGCGTTGATTACGAACAGCCCTTCTACTGGAATATGGCACCGAACTATGACATGACGCTGTCCCCCAGGGTTATGAGTGCCCGTGGCGTGCAGCTGAAAACGGAATTCCGTCATATGTCAGCAGCCAGTTACAGCCAGCTGAATATGGAATATCTGCCACAGGACAATGACATGGCAGAGAATCCGGACCGCTATTTCTACCGCGTATTCCATGAAGGGAACTTCGCAGATAACTGGACCGCCTCAGTGAATGTTAACGGACTGAGCGACGACAACTACATTGTTGATTTAGGCAGTGATTTTTATAACCGGGCTGATACTCACCTGTTCCGGACAGGCTCTGTCAGTTACAGCTCTGATGAAGTGCTTTTCTCGGTGAACGTGAGAGACTTCGAAATTATTGGTGATTACACAGACACCTACCGTGCACTGCCTGAAGCCAAATTGAATTATGTTCATCCGCTGGCCCGTTATCTTGAGTTCCGCCTGGATTCAGAGCTTGCCTGGTTTGACAATACCTCACCGGATGCGCCGACGGCGATGCGATTCCACGCTGCGCCCACACTGGCGATACCTTTTCAGCGACAGTGGGGAGAATTTTCCGCAGAAGCCAGCATGCTGAATACATATTATCGCCAGAAAAATATCGAAGGAACCGGACTGGAAGAGAAAGTGAACCGGACGCTGGGACAGGGAAAACTTTACGGCGCATTGTATTTCGAGAATGACGAAAGCTGGTTCAGTAAAGACATGTCGATGACCCTTGAGCCGCGGATCCAGTATCTGTATACCAGTTACGAAGATCAGAAGGGGATCGGATTCTACGACACCACCCTGTGGCTGACTGACGTTGAAGGTCTTTTCCGTGGTCAGGAATTTACCGGTCTTGACCGTATCAGCGACAATAATCAGGTTACCGTGGCGTTAACCAGCCGCCTGCTGGATAAGACTAACCGGGAACAATTCGTACTCAGTGTGGGTCAGATATTCTACCTCGATGAAAACAAAGTCATTGCCGCGACAAAAGAAGGTGACCGTTCAGCGCTGGCCGCAGAGCTGGACTGGCGGGTAAATGATGAATGGTTCTTCCATACTGATTTTCAAATCGCCACAGAAACCGATAAAGTAGAGCGCGCAAGCACCACGTTTGAATACAGGGAAAGCAGCAGTAAGCTGATTCAGCTGACGCACCGCTATGTAAGGGAACTCTCCGGCGAAACCATTGACCAAGTAGGACTGTCTGCCGCCTGGCCTTTATCCGACCGCTGGCAACTTGTCGGCCGGACATACCGTGATTTAGACCTGAACCGGAGTGTGGAAAACTACTTCGGCGTGCAGTATGAATCCTGTTGCTGGGCTATTCAGATTGTTGCCCAGCGTCAGTTAAGTAACCGTTATGCCGCCGACGGTGCGCAATCTGTCGATGAATTCGATTCCGGTATTTCCATGCAATTCATTTTCAAAGGAATGGGTTCAGGAAGCACCGGCAATAATATGTTGTCGAACGGATTATTTGGCTACCGGCAGCCATATAGTTTAAATTAATGCGCCCGGCTGTTAAACGCAGCCGGCAGCAAAGCATAAACCGATAAAAAGAGTGATTATGAAGTTCATTATCCGCGCTATCTGTATCAGTGCCCTGTTTTCATTTATGAGCATGGCGCAACCTGTTTCACTTGACCGCGTAGCGGTTATCGTTGACCAGGGCGTTATTCTGGAAAGTGAAATAGAAGACCTGATTGCAGATGTTAAGCGTAACGCAGAAGCACAGGGACAAGCTTTACCTTCAGACCGTGTTTTACGTACTCAGGCAATTGAACGCCTGATCACCAAAAGTCTGCAAATGCAAATGGCTGAACGGATGGGTGTACAGGTCAGTGATCCCCAACTGGAGCAAACCATCGCCAATATCGCTCAACAACAGGGCGCGTCGGTAGAAGATTTACGCAACGAACTTCGTCAGCAGGGCATTGCTTACGACGATTACCGTGAAGATGTGCGTGAAGAGCTTATCGTAGGCGAAGTGACCCGTGCTAACGTTCGCCGCCGGGTATACATCACACCTCAGGAAATCAGTGGTCTGGTGAAATTAATGGACCAGCAGGGTGCCGAGCAGGCTGAATATAACCTTGGCCACATTCTGATTGGCCTGCCTTCCAGCCCCACTGACGAAGACGTTGCCAGCGCCCGCGACCGTGCAGACAAAGTTATCGAAATCCTCGAAGGTGGCGCAGACTTCGCCAAAATAGCTATTACTTCATCTTCAGGCTCTAACGCTCTGGAAGGTGGTGATATGGGCTGGCTGAACATTAACTCCATGCCGACCCTGTTTGCCGAAGCGGTTCAGGGTAAAGAGAAAGGAGCACTGGTTGGCCCTATCCGCAGTGGTGCAGGTTTCCATATTCTGAAAGTCATCGATACCCGCGGTATTGAAAAAGTGACCATTGAAGAAGTGAATGCCCGTCACATTCTGATAAAACCGTCTATCATTTTAAGCGATGAAAAAGCCCGTGAGATGCTGGTGAAATTCCGTCAGCAAGTTATCGACGGTGAAGCCGACTTCGGTGAGCTGGCAAAAGAATACTCTGAAGACCCGGGTTCTGCTTTGAAAGGCGGCGAATTAGGCTGGTCAGATCCAAGCATCTATGTACCGGCATTCCGTGAAGCGCTGGCAGGCCTTGAGCCCGGAGAATACAGCCAGCCTGTACGCTCGCAGTTTGGCTGGCACTTAATGCAGCTACTAGACCGCCGCTTTGACGATGCAACAGAAAAACGCAAAGAAGATAAAGCTTCTCAGTTGCTGTACAACCGTAAATTTAAAGAAGAGTCAGAAGCCTGGTTGCGTGAAATGCGTGATGCTGCTTACATCGAAGTACTGGAATAAAACAGGTTAGTTAAATGAAGCCAATCAGAATAGCAGTCACTCCCGGCGAACCCGCAGGTATCGGTCCTGACCTCATCATTGCTCTGGCACAGGAGCAGTGGGATGCCCAGCTGGTAGTGTTCTGTGATGGCGACATGCTTAAAGCCCGTGCACAACTGCTCGGGCTGCCCCTTCAGCTGCAACCGTATGATGCCGGCAACAATGCCATCCAGCCGGCGGGCACACTGTATTTACAACAAATTGATACAGCGACAGCTGTTATTCCCGGTGAGCTGAACAGCGACAACGGTCATTACGTAGTTGAAACCCTGCGGCAGGCCTGTCAGGCGAATATGGAAGAAGGCTTTGATGCGGTGGTTACCGGACCGGTAAACAAAAGTATCATCAACAAAGCCGGTGTTTCCTTCAGTGGTCACACAGAATACTTCGCTCATCAGTCGAATACGATGGATGTGGTGATGTTGTTGTCTACTGACGGCCTTAATGTAGCGCTCGCCACCACCCATATTCCTCTGGAGTATGTATCCAAAGCCATCACCAAAGATCGCCTGAATAAAGTGATTCATATCATCAACACGGATTTGAAACTTAAATTCGGCATTCAGAAGCCACGAATTTACGTTTGCGGCCTGAATCCTCATGCCGGCGAAGGTGGACATCTGGGTACTGAAGAGTTAATCACCATCATCCCTGCCCTTGATGAACTGCGGGAAGAAGGTCTTGATCTTACCGGTCCGTTACCTGCCGATACGATTTTCCAACCTAAATATCTGGACAATGCCGATGTCGTACTGGCAATGTATCACGATCAAGGTTTACCGGTGCTTAAATACAAAGGATTTGGCGCATCGGTCAATATCACGCTGGGCCTGCCCTTCATCCGGACGTCGGTAGACCACGGCACAGCCTGTGATTTAGCCGGCACCGGTGAAGCAGATGCAGGCAGCTTCAGAAAAGCTATGCAAAAAGCTATTGAGTTAGCGAACAAACAACAATGAGCAAAACACATTTAGGCCATACCGCCAGAAAGCGGTTTGGCCAGAATTTCCTGCATGACGATTATGTCATTGGCAATATTGTCAGCGCCATTAACCCTGTTGATGGCGAAAATCTGGTTGAAATCGGACCGGGTCTGGGTGCACTGACCGATCCGGTTTGTGAAGAAGTATCAAAGCTTACCGTCGTTGAACTGGACCGGGACCTGGCCGAAAGGCTGCGTCATCATCCTTTTCATGGCAGTAAACTGACGATCGTAGAAAAAGACGCGCTGAAACTCGATTTCTCCACGTTACTGCCCGACATGCCCGACCCGGAAGGCAAACTCAGAGTATTCGGTAACCTGCCTTACAACATTTCCACGCCGCTGATGTTCCACTTGTTCAGTTTTGCCGGAAAAGTGCAGGACATGCACTTTATGTTGCAAAAGGAAGTGGTTAACCGCCTTGCCGCCGGCCCGGGGTCTAAAAGCTATGGCCGCCTGTCGGTTATGGCACAATACTACTGCGCAGTAGTACCGGTTCTGCATGTACCTCCCGGTGCGTTCAAGCCGCCCCCGAAGGTAGACTCTGCGGTGGTACGGTTGATCCCCCACAGCCAGCCTCCTGTAGAAGTAACATCAGTCACGTTACTGGAAAAAGTCTGTTCTGCAGCGTTTAATCAACGCAGGAAGACTATCCGTAACAGTCTGGGCGACTGGGTGAGCGAAGAAGAATTAGTAGCGCTGGGACTGTCACCGACAGCCAGGGCTGAAACCTTATCACTGACAGATTTTGCTGCCGTCGCCAACCTGGTAGCGAAACGGGACGGGGAATGCTGATATGCAGGCATCGCCAGGCATTATCGTCTCCGTTTCCACACGGCACCTGCCGGATCACCCGGCCAGCGGGCCTGACAAATACGCCTTTGCTTACCACATTACTATCCGTAACCACAGTGATGCCCGCGTTCAGTTGTTGAACCGCTACTGGCTTATCACCGACGGTAACGGTAAGAATACTGAAGTTCAGGGTGAAGGAGTTGTTGGCAAAAAGCCCCATATCGACCCTGCAAGTGAATATCAGTATACCAGTGGCGCATTACTGGATACACCGGTGGGTAGTATGCAGGGCCATTACGAAATGGAAGATGAAAACGGTCAGCGTTTTCGTGTGCCCATTCATATATTCAGCTTAAGTGTGCCGAACGCGCTCAACTAGCTGATATACCGGCACATGCCCGTAATCAATAAGACAGGATGCTGCCATGAGTGAATCACAAACTCTCGTTATCGGGGATATTCAGGGCTGCTTCGGTGGCCTGATGGCCCTTTTAGAAAAAGCCGGTTTTGATGAGCAAAGAGATACACTTCTTGCGGTGGGTGATGTGCTCGCGCGGGGAGAAGACTCCCATGCCACGGTAAAATACCTGATGGATCTCGGCGACCGCTTTCGTACGGTGCTGGGTAATCACGACCTGCACTTCCTGGCCGTATCTCAGGGCATTAAAAAGGCCAAAAAAAGCGATCGCATTGACCCGCTGTTAAATAGCAAAAAACTGGGCGACTATGTTGACTGGTTTCGTCAGTTCCCGCTGGCCCTGGCTATCAGCGAAAACACCACGATGGTTCACGCCGGGCTTTATCCCGGCTGGTCTCCCGCACAATTACTCGCTTACAGTGATGAAATCAGTACGGTTCTCAAAGGAAGCGGCTGGAAAACCTTGCTGGAAAATATGTACGGCAATGGTCCTTTCGAATGGAAAGACACACTGAAAGGTGTACAGAGACAGCGTTTTATTATCAACGCCTGTACCCGTATGCGGTTTATACAGGATCAGAAATATCTCGACTTTGCCTGTAAGCATCACCCGGATGATGCTCCGGCCAACCTCACCCCCTGGTTTTCTATACCCAACCCTGCATTAAGCGCTGAACAACGCATCATTTTCGGACACTGGGCGGCACTAGAGGGAGAAACCGGTTCAGAACAAATCACCGGGCTTGATACCGGCTACGTATGGGGCAATACCCTGACAGCGCTGCGACTGGAAACTAATGAACTGGTTAGTGTATCAGCCTGAATACCTCAGAAACTGGCAAGATACGTTGGTTTATACGATAGTTATGGCTCTTACGTGCAAAATCTGTTTACAATCACTTTAAACCGCAACAATTCCGACTAAAGTATAGGAATATTTTGTCGATAAAAACTTGCGGAGAGTAACTAAAAGATGGCAGGTCATGTCACGTCCTTAATATCAGTCATAAAGAACACAACTGATAGACCACAACAATAAATAAAACTGTGTTTCAGGAGTTCGGATGAAAATCACGGTAGCAATGCGTATTATCGGCGGATTTATTACTATAAGTCTGTTGTTAATTATTATCAGTGTGTCGTCACTCATTAACCTCAACTCTGTGGGATCAGCGGTTGATGAGGTTAACCGGGTCGCGGTACCTACCCTTTCAAGCAGCAACTCATTAAAAGCGAGTTTTCTGAATATGAGCCGGGTCACCTTCGAAGCTTATATCGAAGAGCAGGTCACCGGTCTGGAAAACAAATATGCACGGTTTACCGACAGCAAAGCCGACTTTGATGCTGAATTGAAAGCGCTGAATTCCGTATTGTCTGATGACAGTGCCATGCAGAGCAGTCTTACCGGTGTCCGTGAATCTTATAATGAATACGTGACTAACGTCGAAGCCATGTACAGCAATCACCGTGAGTCTATGGAAATGCGTAATGCTATTTTCGACAAGGTTGGCGATGTTGAAGATAATGCCGACGACGCCTCTACCTACCTGCTGGATTTCTCTGAGTCTGACGCAGTCGCTGCAAACCGCGCCCTTCAGCAGGCTTCAGATATCGGTGGTGAGCTGGAGAGCACTCTGCTTGGTCTTATTACCGTTGCTAACGAATATGCCAAAACCCAGACGCTGGTGCGGGCACAGGTGTTAGGCAATGAAGTAGAACTCACCGTGGGTAAAGTCCGCGAACTCATGAACAATATGCAGGCGACGGCAGCCGGCAGTGACACCTCAGGTACGCTGGATGAAATCTCAGGCCTGGTGGACGACGCCATTGATGCCATCACAGGCTCAGACGGTGTGCTGCAGTTACAAAAAGCGCGCCTGGAATTCCGCAATGCCGCCGAACAGGCACTGGCCCGTTCTGACAAAAATGGTCAGGAAGGTATTGCTGCTCTGGAAGCCTTACTTAAGCAGGCAAACAAGAAAGCAGATGATATAGATGAGCAGGTATCTTCGAAAGTTACCTCAGGTAATACCATCGTTATCATTGTCGCTCTTGCATCGCTTGCAGCAGCCATTGTTATCGGATACTGGACCGTGATTGCCATTACCCGTCCGTTAAACCGCGTGAACGAACTGCTGACCGTAGCATCTTCCGGTGATTTAACCCGCCGTCTGGATGACACTGCTGAGGACGAATTTGGTCAGTTAGCGAAGAATTGTAACAAGCTTATTGCCAACCTGAAGTCATTAATCACCGGTATCAATACCCGTGCAGAGCAGTTGGCTGCAGCTTCCGAGCAAACATCAACGGTAACAACGCAAACGACACATTCTATTCAGAACCAGAAGTCGCAAATCGCCCAGGTGGCAACAGCAACGACAGAGATGCACAGCACTTCTCAACTGGTCAGTCAGAGTGCGGAAGACACGCTGAACGAAATCCGTCACGCGGACAGCGAAGCCGAAAAAGTGCGTACTATTTCACTGGAAAACAAACGCACTATTGAAGTACTTGCCCAGGACGTTCAGCAGGCCGCTGAAGTTATCAATAAACTGCATCAGGACAGTGCAAGCATCGGTGGCATTCTGGATGTTATCCGTGGTGTTGCTGATCAGACCAACCTGCTTGCTCTGAACGCAGCTATTGAGGCTGCCCGTGCCGGTGAGCAGGGTCGTGGCTTCGCGGTTGTTGCTGACGAGGTGCGTACCCTTGCTTCACGCACGCAGCAATCGACGCAGGAAATTAATTCTATGATCGAAATGCTGCAGGCCGGAGCAGAAAAAGCCGTGTCAGTCATGAATCAGGGTAAAGAGCAGACGGCTGTGTGTGTTGAACAAACAGATAATGCAACGAAAGCGCTGGACGTGATTTCAGATGCGGTTCGCAAGGCTTATGATGTCAGTACGCAAATTGAGCAGTCAGCCCGCGAACAGAACACAGTTTCCCAGGAAATCAGTGAAAAACTGGAAACCATCGTCGGCATTGCTGAAGAAACCACTATCGGTGCACAGCAAACGTCTGAGTCCAGCTCAGAGGTGGCCCGTCTGGCTGAAGAACTGCAGCAATCTATCCGACAGTTTAAAGTGTAATTTTTCACATTTTTCAATGCAAAGGCGCGTCCGCAAGGACGCGCCTTTTTTATTTTCAGCCTGCCTTTCAGGCAAAGCTGCTGACAGCGTTTATACTGTAAATATGCAAAACGACCAATGCTGCCCCGACGAATGATTAAATTCAACACGCTGCGCACCCAGCTTATGCTGGGCATCCTTCTGGCGTGCCTGACTATTCTCACTGCTCAAGCGTTGATCCGCTATTACTACATCCTGCCAGTATTTGAAACGATGGCGCAGGAGGGGGATCGTCAGGACCTTGAAAGGGTTGCCTCTCAGGTTCGGCAGGAACTGGAGTCCCTGCACAAACTGGTCTACGACAGTGCCGTATGGGATGCAATGTATAACGCCGCCATGAACAGAGACAGTGACTGGTTTGAAGAAAATTATCTTATCCCCGAATCCTACCGGCGTATTCATATCAATGGCTGGTATCTTTATGACAGTAGCGGTGAATTAATCAGTGGCAGAAGTTATCGTGACGACGGCACAGAACTAGTGCCGGAGAACCTGTCATCTTCTACAAAATTGAATCTGAACAGAGCTGGTAATGAAGCAACGGCACAGCCATCTGCCCACACTTTTTTCACCCGCATTGCCGGGAATCCTGCGGTTGCAATTTTTCATCCCGTGTTACCTTCTGATGAAAATGGCGAACCAGCCGGTACACTGGTGCTGTGGCGCTTTATCGATCAACAGTTTGTCGATTCACTTACGCCGGGTATGGCAGGTGACATTATCTTTCATTCGCAAAAAACTTTGCCTGATAACCCTGAAGCGTTTTCACTCAACGTTGCGTCCGGCAGCCCGGTGCATGCACAGCCATTTAAAGGCAGACTGTATCTGGTCATCAATAGTCTGCAGAACACTCCGCTTTTTGCTCTGTCTATCCAACCCAGACCAAGGCAATATGATGATTCATTGTTTGATGCCAGCCTCATTGCAGGCATTGTGATCACGCTGACTGTGATTGCAGTGTTCTATTTATGGGTAAACCGGCAACTTATCGCGCCGATAGCCAGTATTCACGATAACGTGAGCTTCGCTATGCGTAGCAGGGACTTTTCCCGTAGACGCCATACAGAGGCCGTAATGAAGCTTTCCGGCTGGGTCGTAAACTCAATGAGATGTTCGCCCTGATAAATCATCAGCGCAACGAAGTTCTTCAGCATAACAAACAACTGGAAAAGATCAGCAATACCGATCCCCTGACAGGGCTTGCGAACCGGAGGCACCTGGACTGTTATTTCAGAAACCTCCCTCTGCCGGTCAGAGCAGGAGGCGGGAGTATTGCCGTTATCCTGGCCGATGTAGATTATTTCAAGCGTTATAACGACCACTATGGCCACGCAGGCGGTGACAAAGTATTAAAACAGGTTGCCGCGTTACTACGTAAAAATACACGCACCGGCACAGATATCGTTGTCCGTTACGGCGGAGAAGAATTTCTTATCGTGCTTCAGCAAACCTCTGCGCAGGGAGCTGTCAAGGTTGCAGAAACCTTACTGAACGAGATCAGACTGGGAAATATTCCCCATGAAAGCAGAGATGACAGTAAGCACATAATCACTGTGTCTGCCGGTATTGCCTGGCAAACAGAGGGGGAACCCCTGCTACCGGAAAAGTTGCTTAAGAAAGCAGACGACGCCCTGTACAGAGCGAAGTCATCGGGACGGGACTGCTTTATTACTGAGGATCAGACTGAAGCACCTCTGCGTGCCGGCGGCGCTTAGCTTTCCGTCCGCCCTTTATCATCTGCACAGAAATACAACCCGCAATAAGTCCAATGCCCACCCATCCGGTCAGTGAAAACCGTTCAGACAACATCCACACAGCCAATAATGTGGCGACCACCGGCTCAAGCAGCGTGATCAGCGTGGCAATACTTGCATCTATTTTTTGTAATCCGTATCCGAACAACAGATAGCCGCCAAACATAGGGATAAAAGCCATATACAGGGCAACCGTAATATTACCGGAAGAAGCGAGCAGATTATCTCCGGTAAAGAACAATGAGGGCAGCAGAAGACAGGAAGCAACACCAAATTGAACTGCCATGGCAACATCTGAACGCACGCCGTTGACTATCATACTTTTACCCGTCCATGAGTAGGCGGCATAGGTTAAGCCTGCCAACAATCCGAGCAGAATTCCCCATTCCCGTTGATCACCGGCTACAGCAGTTTCAGCGTGTGGCTTAGCCATGACCAGGCACAAGATCCCGGCAAACCCGAGCAAAAAACTCAGCATCCATTTTGCCTTTACAGGCCTGCCGTTAATAAACCGCTCCATTAAGACTGCGAAGCACGGAGCACTGGCAATGGATATGACTGTACCGATGGCGACGCCGGCCAGACGCATTGAAGAGTAAAAGGCCAGTGGATAGACGGCCACGCTAAGGCCTCCCCAGAAAACGTATTTAAACTGAGAAAACAATAAACCCCGTTGCCTGAGCAGCGGACCGGAGGATTTCAACAGCATCAGAAAACCGCCACCACCCGTTGCCACAGCGCCAATGGCGAGGGGGCTGACATCCGGCGCAAAGCTGGCGGCGGTCCCTGTGGTTCCCCATAAAAAACTGGCGATGATTATAGCCAGCACGCAGCGGAAGAGGTGTTGCTGTTCAGACATGAAAAATTTAATGAGTGATGAATTTAAAGACAGTATAAACAGGCGAATTGAAGAGCACTTTGCTGAAAGGACGCTTCATGGTGTTGCAAAGACGCAATTAAAGGCATTTATTATTGCAGCATTTTAGACGGGGGAAGTCCGAAATAGGCAGAGAAACGACGGCTGAAGGCAGAAAGGTCCTGATAACCGGCTTCTTCAGCCACCCGCTGTACCGGCATATCGGTATGAATAAGCAGTGCTCTCGCCTTCTCCATTCTTAATGCCGTGATATACCGTGCCGGCGTTTTCCCCGTTTGTGCCCTGAAAATCTTTTTGAACTGGGTCGCGCTCATGCACGCCACAGAAGCCAATTCCTCAATGGTGAGAGACTCACTGAGCCGGATTTCAATAAACTCCACCACATTCCTGATCCGCGGGTCTAGTGCAACACCCAGCTCCTGTTCTGCAAGCACTGCCAGAAAAGTTTGCAGCATCAGTGTTTCCACCTCGCAGCTGACCCTGCGTTCAAGCTGAGTTGCGATAAAAGATAAAAGGGATGTCATGGGCTTACTGACAGCAAAAACACTGGCTACTGCGTCTGAGAGGTTATCAGGTAACTGACACAAGTCTGCCACAACAAAACGGGCCTGTTCTTCGGCAGTAAATATGTGCAGGGTGTTACGCCGGATTACTACACATTCACCGGGCGCGACCTTCCCCTTTATATCCCCTGCGGCAATATTGATAACACCACTGAGGGGCAGCACGAGCTGATGAAAGTCGTGACTGTGACCCGTTGTTTGCTTGCTGTAAGAACGGATTGAAAGGGAATCAGGCATGCATTAAAAAGGGCAGTCTGATGACTGCCCTCCTCTTATTATTCAAACAACTCTTTATGCAGTTTCTGCACGATGTCAGTGCTGTTCTCTTCGTTCACCAGGAACGACAAATTGTGGGGGTTTGCGCCGAAGCAAATCATCCGCAAATTGTAATCATGTACAGCCGCGAAAATACGGCTGGATACACCTTTCGCTGTTTGCATGTGATTGCCGACCACAGTAACCAGATCGAAACCTTTCTCAACGGTGACATCACAAATCGTTTCCAGCTCTGCAATGGTCTCTTTATTCAAACGGGATGCTACAGAGTTAGCCGGGTTATCCAGCGTGAATGACACAGAAATTTCTGAAGTCGTTACCAGATCTACGCTGAGTTTATGCTTGGCAATAATAGCAAAAACCTGTTGCAGGAAGCCCTGAGCATACATCATCTTCGGCGTTTTAACCGTTACCATCACCTGCTCTTTACGGCGGGTGATCGCACGGTACGGAGGCTCAACTTCGCAGTCGCGCATGATCCATGTGCCGCCTTTTTCAGGCTCTTTACTGGAACCCACGAACACTTTGATATCTTTACGCAGCGCCGGTTCCATAGTGGCCGGGTGAAGAACTTTGGCACCGAATGTGGCCATCTCTGCCGCTTCTTCAAAGCTCAGTTCAGGTAACGGATAGGCTGCAGAAACAATACGGGGATCCGTGGTGTAAACCCCCGTTACATCGGTCCAGATTTCGCAGGTATCAGCTTTCAGTGCTTCAGCCAGTAAGGCAGCCGTGAAATCTGAGCCTCCGCGACCCAATGTGGTTGTTTTGCCTTCTTCGTTGGCACCGACAAATCCCTGAGTCACTACGATTGCGTCTTTAATTTCCGGGCGCAGCAGTTGTTCAGCTAACTGCTCAATGTCTTCCAGTTGCGGAACCGCTTCCCCGAATTCACTGTCAGTACGCAGTACTTTACGCACATCAAAGTTCAGAGTAGCCGCCGACTGTTCTGCCAGAACCGCACTGAACAACAACGACGACATACGTTCGCCCATAGAGAGCAGCTGATCTTTTAAATCGTCGCGGTGCAAAATTTCTTCATGATTCGCCAGACCGCGAAGTTCTTCAAACAAGTCTTCCAGTTTGTCACTGACCGAATCTTTGTTTTTAATTTGTGCCAGCACAGCCATTTCGATGTCGATGATAGCCTGGCAGGTGTCCTTAATTTGCTCGCTGGTCAGCGCTGTGTGCGCAATGCTGACAAGGTGATTTGTTACGCCTGCCTGAGCACTGACGACAACAATGCGTGTCGCTTCATTGCCAGCCACGATTCTGGCGCAGTTTTGCATAGCCTGATAAGTAGCAACACTCGTACCACCAAATTTGGCGATATTAAGAGGATTCGTCACGGTATTCTCCGGTTTTCCCAACACGTTGATGTGTTAAATTTTGATACTAATGTGGTCGCCGACACGAACATTATTTGCCGCAAACCACCCTTGATTCATTTCCAGCGCGTACATCACCGCTTTCGATGCTCCCACAGACGTTAAGTCATGCGGCATCAGCGGTTTTATATCTGTAATCACGCCATTCCCGTCGATAAATGCCACATCCAGCGGTACAAATGTATTTTTCATCCACATACTGGCTTGCCTCACCGGCACAAACCTGAACAGCATGCCACAATCTTCGCATAGAGACTGGCGATACATGAGGCCACGTGCCCGTTGCTCTGGTGTGTTTGCAAACTCCACCGGCAGCGACTTACCTGCCACTTCAATGGCGGCAGTGTCAAATTCAACCGGCTCCTGCGCAGCACTCTGACATGCAGCAAGGGCAACACACAAGATAAGCAGGCAATTTCTCAGCACCATGAATGATTTCATTATTTCTTCCTTGCAAAGACAAAAAAAGCCGGGTCCCTGAGGTACCCGGCCCGATAGTTTATAACTCAAGTCAGGCAACATTCAATGTCGGAATGATCTTAGCCTTTGCATCCTCTTCTGCTTTCTTAAAGCTTTCCATCTTATCGAAGTTCAGATAGCGGTATACATCGGCTGCCATGGAGTCGATTTTACCGGCATATTCCATGTATTCTGCCGCCGTGGGAATCCTGCCAACAATCGCCCCGACAGCTGCCAGTTCAGCAGAAGTCAGGTATACGTTGGCGCCATCACCAAGACGGTTAGGGAAGTTACGGGTCGATGTAGACAGTACCGTGGCACCGGCATCAACACGTGCCTGGTTACCCATACACAGTGAACAGCCGGGCATTTCGGTACGAACACCCACGCGGCCGTAAATGTTGTAATAACCTTCCTCCATCAACTGGGCTTTATCCATCTTAGTGGGCGGAGAAATCCACAGGCGGGTTGGAATGGTTTTGTTGTACTGCTCCAGCAGTTTACCAGCGGCACGGAAGTGTCCGATGTTGGTCATGCAGGAACCGATGAATACTTCGTCCACCTTGTCGCCGGCAACTTCAGACAGTGTTTTCGCATCGTCCGGGTCGTTCGGGCAGCACACGATGGGTTCTTTGATTTCTGACAGGTCGATTTCAATCACTTCTGCGTATTCAGCATCTGCGTCAGCACGCATCAGAGAAGGTGACGCCAGCCACTCTTCCATCTTCAGCGCACGACGCTCAAGCGTACGGGGATCGCCATAACCTTCGTTGATCATCCAGCGCAGCATGGTGATGTTAGACTTCAGGTACTCAGCGATAGACTCTTCAGACAGGTTGATAGTACAACCGGCAGCAGAACGTTCTGCAGAGGCATCAGACAGTTCAAAGGCCTGTTCTACCGTTAAGTCTTCCAGACCTTCAATCTCAAGGATGCGGCCGGAGAATGCGTTAATCTTACCTTTCTTCTCTACCGTCAGCAGGCCCTGCTTGATACCGTAAAGAGGAATCGCGTGTACCAGGTCGCGCAGAGTGATACCAGGCTGACGCTCGCCTTTGAAACGAACCAGGATTGACTCAGGCATATCCAGCGGCATCACACCGGTAGCCGCAGCAAAAGCAACCAGACCGGAACCCGCAGGGAAGGAAATTCCCAGAGGAAAACGGGTGTGCGAGTCGCCGCCGGTACCGACAGTGTCAGGCAGAAGCATACGGTTCAGCCAGCTATGAATGATACCGTCACCGGGACGCAGGGAGACACCACCGCGATTCATGATAAAGTCAGGCAGGGTGTGCTGAGTTTCGATGTCTACCGGCTTAGGATAAGCCGCGGTGTGACAGAAAGACTGCATGGTCAGGTCCGCCGTGAAGCCAAGACAGGCCAGGTCTTTCAGTTCGTCACGGGTCATCGGGCCTGTAGTATCCTGAGAACCCACAGTGGTCATTTTGGGTTCGCAGTAAGTACCCGGACGGATACCTTCCACGCCACAAGCTTTGCCAACCATTTTCTGTGCAAGGGAGAAGCCTTTACCTGTGTCTGCTGGTTGCTCCGGCTTACGGAACAGATCAGAAGGCCCCATACCCAGCGCTTCGCGGGCACGCTCAGTCAAACCGCGACCGATGATGAGGTTAATACGGCCACCGGCACGTACCTCATCCAGAATTACCTTAGATTTGTAGCTGTACTCTGCCAGCACTTCGCCGGTTTCGTGATTAGTGATTTTGCCTTCGAAGGGATAGATGTCGATAACATCACCCATATTCATTTTTTCTACATCGGCTTCGAATACCAGTGCGCCGGCATCTTCCATGGTATTGAAGAAGATTGGTGCTACTTTAGAACCGATACAGACACCACCACCGCGCTTGTTAGGCACACCCGGCAGATCTTCACCGAAGAACCACAAAACAGAGTTGGTGGCTGACTTACGTGAGGAGCCGGTACCCACAACGTCACCGACGAAAGCGACCGGATAACCTTTGGCTTTTACCTCTTCGATTTGCTTCATCGGGCCTTTCACGCCGTGCTCTTCCGGTTCAAGACCGTCACGGGTCATTTTATAAGCCGCAAGGGCATGCAAAGGGATATCAGGTCGTGACCATGCATCCGGGGCCGGAGAAAGGTCGTCAGTATTGGTTTCGCCGGTAACTTTGAAGACAGAGTAAGTGATCTTGTCCTCCATTTGTTTACGGCCAGTAAACCACTCGCCTTCTGCCCATGATGTCATCACATCAGCAGCATATTCATTGCCCGCTTTACGCTTTTCATCCACATCATGGAAAGCATCAAACATCAGCAAGGTATGTTTAAGTTCTTTCGCCGCCAGCGGAGCCAGTTCTTTATCATCAAGCAGCTCTACCAGTGTAGCGATGTTATAACCGCCGTGCATGTTACCCAGCAGTTCAACCGCTTTTTCTTTATCAATAAGGGGACAGCTGTCTTCGCCTTTCGCAATGGCACTCAGAAAACCGGCCTTAACGTAAGCTGCTTCGTCAACGCCCGGAGGAACACGCTCAGAAATGAGTTCTAATAACGTCTCTTCTTCACCAGCAGGCGGATTTTTCAGTAAGTCGACCAGACCGGCAACCTGCTCCGGATTCAGGGGTTTAGGGGGGATGCCCTGAGCAGCACGTTCTTCAACATGTTTACGATATTCACTTAACACGATTGCTTCCTCCTTGTTACTCAGGCTGGAAGGATTCAACGGTCCTGAGCCTGACTACACGTTATCGACGCCGGAATTATATCGGCGCACAGTATAAAATAACACCGGACTGCACCCTTGTTACGCCTGTTACCACCATTCACAAAACTTATAAATATATGGAGCTACAAAAATAATGATTATTAGATTCAGAGGGGTGCAATTCGCAAAACGGTGGCGTTTTCACCATCGGTTAGTACATAGATTGCGCCTTTACGATCAATTTCAATGTCCCGCAAACGCTGATTAATAGTAGCAAACAATTTTGTTTTGCGGGGAGGCGTGGTTGACATATCCACAGCGATGACGGACTGGTCTTTCAGCGTAGTCACCAGCAACTGGCCTTTCAAACCCGGAAACAGATCACTGTTATAAAAAACCATGGCAGACGGCGCAACAGAAGGAGTCCAGTCAACCAGCGGAGACTCCATGCCGGCATATTCTGTAAATGGTGAAATACGGGCACCGGAATAGTCTCTGCCTGATGTCGCTACCGGCCAGCCATAATTGAGTCCCGGGCGGAGTATGTTTATCTCATCGCCTCCGTCGGGACCATGTTCGTGTTCATAGATGACTGCGGCTTCTTCATCGATAGCCAGTCCCTGAGGATTGCGGTGGCCCGTTGAATAAATATAGGGCGCAGTGTCATAAAAAGGATTATCAAGCGGCGCAGCGCCATCCTCGCGGATTCGCAGAATTTTCCCCAGTTGACTGTCAGTCCGCTGTGCATGCTCACGGTAATCAAAACCGTCACCGGATGACACCAGCCAGGTGCCGTCATTCAGCACTGCCAGACGGCCACCATAATGAACCGGCGTGTCTTTATCCGGTGATACTGTAAACACGACGTTGATACCGGTAATGGTATCGTTCTGAAGCGTTGCTGTGGCCACTGCCAGATGATTCGCCGTTTCCGTTCCCTGAGAAAATGTCAGCATGATACGTCCGGACAAGTCGAAGTCCTGCGCCAGCGCAATATCCAGCAGCCCCCCCTGCCCGGCTACGTACAGGTCGGGCAATGCCAGCGGTACCCTGACCAGCCGGGATTCTCCCCCGAGGATCACCACATTGCCTTCACGCTCAGTGACCAGTAACCTGCCATCAGGCAAAGATTCCAGCGCTTTGGGATAGTGTAATGTCCATGGTGCAATACGCTTTGCCTGATAACGAATGTCTTCAGAAAATGCGGGCAAAGCAAAGATGGTCAGAGTGATAGCAACGAGCGTGTTTTTAAACATGGAATTGTATCGTTCCTCTTGTGATCTGTAGCATGGCGTGAAAAGATGCGGTAAATCAGTTTCGCACTATACATCGAAAAATCGTCTGAACAACATGCCGTTAGCAACTGCAAAATCGTTTTCACTGGCTTTTTTCCCCGCCTGGCTGCTTTGTTACTGCCTGGCAAGCGTTTTCCATACGCAAATGGTACTGCTTGAGTTGCTCCGGTTAGACGTAGTCATTCCTCTCCCGCTCTGGTTACAAACAACATTCGAAGATATCTTTGGTCTGTTACCTGTGTATGGTTCTGCCACGGCCGCCGCCCTGTTTATCGCTTTCTCCCTGTGCGGCTGGCTGACAGGAAACTTCACCCGTCGGAGGTGGCTGCTGCCGCTGGCCGGTGGCGTGGCGATGCTGGTGCTGTTGATGGCCATGTATCCGGTAATGCATGTCACACTTATCGCCGGCGCCCGTTCTGCTGCCGGCCTGGCTTTACAATGTCTGGCGGGTTGTCTTGGCGGACTTGTCTTCCTGCGAATATTCCGTCCCGGTTGATCCTGCGCATTAAATTTCAGTAAATTTATGGCGTTACCTGTAAGGTCGCGCTAGATTTATCTTATATTTTTTATGTTAGCCACGGATGTTGCGGAATGGAAGTTACCCAACATATTATTCGCAGTACCCAAACGGAAGATGATGCTATTTTGCAGGCAATTAAAGCGCCCTGCGATTTACTGCTGGTATTCGCAAGCCCTGCATTTTTCTCCTCATCATCTTTGCTCACTGACATCATCGCCTCGGGCATACCGGTGGCAGGTTGTGGTACCAGCGGAGAAATTACCGCCGGCGATGTGCGCGAACAGAGCGCAGTTTTCACCCGCATCGATCTTAAGGGTAAAGGATTTGCCCGCATTGCCGTCAGTCAGGTGCATGAAGAAGATTATTTTAACTGCGGTAAAGCCCTTGGCGAATCGCTTCGTGGCGACGACCTAAAAGCCGTTATTATTTTTACCCGCGGAATCGACTTCGTACCCGGTGAAATGTTCGACGGCTTACACCATGTGCTCGGGACAGATTTGCTGATAAGTGGCGGCATGGCCGGTGACAACGCCAGTTATGTGCAGACCTTTACACTCTCTCCGCAAGGGATCAGTGATCATGATGTGGTTGCAGCCGGGCTCTACGGAGACAATCTTGCCGTCAGCCAGGCCGTTATCGGAGGGTGGCAGTCTTTCGGTCCGATCCGTCAGGTTACCCGCAGTGAAAATAACATTTTGTATGAACTGGACGGCACACCGGCTCTGGATATTTACAAAAAATACCTGGGCCGTTCAGCCAGTCGCCTGCCCGTATCAGGGCTGCTTTTCCCCCTGGAGATGATGGACAGCTACGACGAGCCTTCCGGATTGCTCCGCGCTCTCTATGATGTCGACGAATCAGACGGCAGCCTGATTTTGGGAGGAAAGATTGAACAGGGTGCCTATCTCAGACTCATGCATGCTTCCACAAATGATTTGATAAGCGGTGTGGAAGATGCAGCGCAGTCCTTCAGTCTCAGTGTTGAAAATCAGTTTAAGCCGGCTTTTGCGCTGGTAGTCAGTTGTCTTGCCCGCAAAATTGTCATGGGTGATCAGGTGGAAGAAGAAGTAGAGGCCATCACCAGTGCGCTCGGGCAGGACCTGCCGGTTTGCGGATTCTATTCAAACGGCGAGTTTGGCCCCCTCACGGCCCCGGGCCCCTGCAAATTGCATAACCAGACAATGATTGTCACGCTTTTCGGAACGACGGACTGATGCACAGGCTGCTGTTCAGACAAATCAAGAAAACCATGGGCTTTCAGACCATTGAAGAGGCTGAACAATGGCTTGATACGCTGCTGGAGCATGCCCTTGACGATTCACTGCCACCGGCAGTTCAGACGTTATTACAAGGTCTGATGCCTTTCGTCGACAGGGTCGACAGCAGTTACAAATCCCATGAAAGAGACATGGAAATCCGCGACCGCAGTATCCGCTTAAGCTCTCAGGAACTCACTGAATCACTGGAGCTGGCCCGCCGTGATGCGGTTAAGCAAAAGCAGGCGGTACGGGAACTGAAAATAGCGGCAAATGACTTGCTGAAAGGCCTGTCCAAGCCGGAATTATCAGAAGATACAGACTCACTGAACGGACTGGCAGAGCTGATGGCTGACCTCGCCAGAGAACGTAATGAAGCACTGCATGAAGTAGAAGTTCAGCGCCGTGCCATCGACCAGCATGCGATTATTGTGGTGGTGGATAATGAAAAGCAAATCCTCTTCGCCAACAGTAAGTTCTGTGAGATTTCAGGCTATGAGGAGAAGGAGCTTAACGGCAAAAGCCTCGAAATTATCCGCAGCGGTTATCACGATGAAAGTTTCTATACACCAATCTGGCGCGCGGTGCGGGCTGGCGAGGTGTGGCACGGCGAAGTGCACAATCTGAGAAAAAACGGCGAGACATTCTGGGTGTCCTCCACCATTGTGCCAATCGAAGGCAATACCGGGCAAGCGGAGCGGTACGTCGCCATCATGACAGACATTACCCATCAGAAACTGCTGGAGGAACGTATATCCGACAGTCAGCGTTTTTATCAGAGTATTACCGACTCTATCGGTGAGGGCATTTTCGCAGTTGACCGCAGCGGTACTATTGAATTTCTTAATCCGGAGGCCAGTCGTCTGCTCGGCTGGACTATGGATGGACTGAAAAACAGACGTTTCCACGACACCGTGCAGTTCCAGTCACCGGATAAAAAGTTCATTCCGGTACAGCAAAGCCCTCTTATTCAAACCATTAAGAAAGGTGAAATCTATTTCTCTGAAGAAACTTATTTCACCCATAAGAACGGGCTTATGTTTCCGGTATCTATCACTGCCGTGCCACTGGAGGATGACAGGGGTAACATACGGGGACACGTCGGTGTGTTCAGGAATATCAGCGAACGTAAGAATATTGAGCAAGCCATGCGGGACGCCTTCTCTCAGGCTGAGCGGGCAAATAACGCGAAAAGTGAATTTCTCGCAAACATGAGTCACGAAATCCGTACGCCGCTTAATGCCGTACTGGGCCTTACTCATCTGGTGCTGAACTCGTCTCTTAGTACTCAACAGAAAGATTATCTGCAAAAGGCCACCAACAGTGCCAACACTCTGCTGGGCATCATTAACGACATTCTGGACTATTCAAAAATTGAAGCGGGTAAGCTGGATTTAGATATTCAGCCATTCATCTTCGATGATTTACTGGAGAAAGTGTCGAATTTGTTTCAGGACAGAGCTGTCAGCAAAGGGTTATTACTGCTTTTTGATATGGGCGGCGATATGAGTCTGCCCCTGCTGGGCGATGAAAACCGCCTGATGCAGATTTTTAATAACCTGGTCAGTAATGCCGTCAAATTCACCCGGCAGGGTCAAATTATTGTGTCGGTTGAATTACAACCCCGTCAGGGACAACAGGTATCGGTTAAATTAAGCGTTACAGATACCGGTATAGGTCTCAGTGATGCCCATCAACAAAAGCTGTTTGACCCCTTTACTCAGGCCGACGCGTCTATATCCAGACAATACGGCGGCACCGGTCTGGGCATGAGTATTACGCGCCACCTGGTCGAACAGATGAACGGCACCATTTCGGTTGAAAGCGCACCCGGTGAAGGTAGTAAGTTCAATATTGAACTGTTGTTACCTCTGGCCGGAACCAGCAATACAATGCCGCCTTTAGGTGCACATCAGTTTCTTACACTCTGCTGTCTGAACGATGCCCTTTTACCGGTAGTGGGACTGGTGGAAAAAACGTTATCGACGCTGATGGTTCCTCATGAACACTGCACAACTCACCGTGCTGAATCTCTGCCGGAACAAACCACCCACCTGCTGGTGGTTGCAGATAAAATTACGGAAGAGCGGATGAAACAACTTGCTGAGGCATTCCGCTCGAAACAACTGGATTATTCTCACCTGCGCATCCTCACCCCGGGCAATCAGGAGGAGATGCGTCATCTTCTGGTGAGTCACGGATTGTCTGATGCCGCCGTGATGCAACTTCCGTTTACCCAGCGTTCTATGCACGACTTCCTCAATCAGGGAGCAATGCTTAAGGACACTCAAACAGGTTTCACTTCACTGGACGACATTGGCCTGGTTGAGCGCAGGCTAAGCGGCAAACACGTACTGATAGCTGACAGCGACGACATCAGTCAGACCGTTATGTCCCAACAACTTAATTCTGCCGGTATTAAAGCCACCAGTGTCTCTTCCGGTGCAGACTGTATCACCTTGTGTAAACAACTGACCTTTGACGCCATTATTCTGAACAATAAATTACCCGACATTCCCGGCTGGGAAGTGGCTGAAAGTCTTGTATTTGGTAACAGCCTGACCACCCCGATTATCTGTACTTCCACAGAAGATGCCTCTGCCATTGAAGATTTAATCAGTGATTCCGGAATGTGTGCCTTGCTCACCAAGCCGGTAAGTAATGATGATCTGCTCCGTACTCTCGATAACTACATGATTTATACCGGCGAAGCAGAACACGCCGGCGATGACTTCGACGGCATAAAAGATCCCTATGCGTCACTGCTTCAGAGTTTTTACCGGAAATACAGTGTCAGCGGAAATACCCCCTTTGACTTCCTTGTTGAAGGTTTGCAGCAACAGTCATCAGTGCCGGTGGAAATTCTTGCAGGGATCAGAAAAGATGCCTCAACGATTGGCGCGAAGCCACTGAAGAAAATGCTCGGCGCATTGCTGCAGCAGGATACTCCCGCTGAACTGGTTCAGGCCGCCATTCCCAAACTTGCCGGAGAGCTGGATATGACGCTGAAGAAAGTCGTCGCCAGTCTGGACGCACTGAGCAATGTTGAGGAAAAACAAGAAAATGAACAGGATTTCACGTCACAAGTTCAATTTATACTAAACTTACTGGAAGACTACGATGCAAAAGCATCGGACAACCTGCAACAACTCTATAGTGAACATCAGCAGTCTCCCCATCGCTGGGTGCTGCAACAGGCAATACAGAAAGTATCTCAATACGATTTTGAAGCTGCGGCTGTGCTCTTGCAGCCATTAGTAAACGGGCAATAATTGTGGGCGTAATGTGAAAGCGTTTAGTGTTTTAATCGTTGATGACGAACCGGCAAACATTGATATTCTCAAAGATATACTGCTCCATCAATATCAGGTAAAGGTGGCACCGTCGGGGGAAATTGCACTGAAAATTGTCAGTAAAGCCCCGCCCGATCTTATTTTGCTTGATGTCATGATGCCCCATCTGGATGGTCTGGAAGTGTGCCGGAGATTGAAAGCGGATCCGGCCACGGCCTCCATCCCGGTGATTTTTGTCACGGCGCTCGGGCAAGGTGAAGATGAAGAGCGCGGATTCGCCGCCGGTGCAGTGGACTATATTGCCAAGCCTATTGTACCCGCCATTGTGCTGGCCCGGGTAAAGACCCATATTTCACTCGCCCATCAGCAACGGGTCACCCGCCAGGAAGTGGAGGAACGGACAAAAGAACTTCAGGTAAGTCAGTTGAGTGCTATCAGTATGCTTGCTGCAGCGGGTCACTATAACGATACCGACACGGGACTGCATATCTGGCGGATGGCGGCTTATGCGAGAAGGCTGGCCACTGCCGCGGGATGGTCTGTGGAAGCAGCCAGATTGCTGGAACATGCAGCTCCTATGCATGACACGGGAAAAATAGGCATTCCCGACAGCATTCTGAAAGCGCCCAGGAGGCTGACAGACGAAGAAATGGTGATCATGCGGACCCATGCTCAAATCGGTCACGATATCTTATCTAACAGCCATTCACCGTTGTTCAAACTGGCTGCTGAAGTGGCGGTGAGTCATCATGAGCGCTGGGATGGCTCTGGCTACCCGAATGAACTAAAAGGGACGGATATACCCGAGTCAGGCCGTATCGTTGCTATCGCTGATGTGTTCGACGCGCTGACCATGATAAGACCATACAAAAAAGCATGGAGCATCAGCGACGCTTTTGACTACATCCGCGATAACGCAGGTTATCATTTTGATCCGGCACTGGCAGAGAAATTCCTGACCATAAAAGATGACATTATCAGCATTAAAGAAAAAGCGGATAATGCCTCTTCTGAGAATGAAGAATCAGTCTTTTACGCCGGATTTGTGGAAGAGAAATAACCCCGCCGAATCCTACTCAGCCCAGTTTAAAATCCATTCTGACCATGCGCGATTTCGTTGCAACCGCATTACCACCGACAAATCTGGGAGCATAACGCCAGTGTTCCAGCGCCTTTATGGCTGCGGTACCAAACATGCTGCCACCGTCAGTTTCTATCAATTCAATATCACGGACAAAACCTTCATCATCGATAGTAAATGACAGGACTGCACTGCCGTCTTTGCCCCGCCTTGCATAAGACACCGGATAATCCGGGTTTACACGATAAAGCGGTTCGGGCTCCTGATCATCAGACCACGGCTTCATTTTTCCAATCGCCCGGCAGTGCTCTGTAGCCTTATCTGACTCTCCTTTCTTCTCATACAACCCGACCAGTTTCGCATGGGCATTCAGTGCATACGGATGGGAGAAATCAAGATTACTGTCGAAGGTATCAGCAACGACTTCATAGTTCCCGATGGCCTTAGAAGAATGATTAAAGCGTTCGTAGACCAGTGCCAGTAATAAGCGGGATTCCAGGGTCCGTAAATCTTTATCCCCCCAAAAGCCATCGACGATACTCAGGTTGTCTTTATAGAAACGCAATATTGCGTTGTTGGTCACTCCTAAGATTGAATTGATAACTACTGTGGCAGCAAGGTAATGCGTCGTAACCTTCTGAGCGTCATCTTCAAACTGGATGTCGTCCATGTTGAGAATGATGTAACGACTCAGCCGTTGTGAAAAGCTGACCTTAGCTTTATCCATGCCCTTAAGCTTATTTACTGCACTGAGGATATCGATGTGCATATTCAGTAACGCAGGGGAATTTTCGTCATACAGCGAATCATATTGCTCCAGTACAGCTTTGAACTGGCTGACAGCCTCATCCACATAATCCTGCTGTGCGAGCATATTGGCGTACGAATGCCTGAGCTTCACCGCATTTTCGCTGTCAGCACCGTATTTTTGCTGACCCAGTTGCCAGGCTTGTTTCGCCAGCGCCGTACTCAGTACGATGTCATCTTTTTCCACCGCCTCCTTAAACGCACGGTAGACCTCACTGAATTCATCAGCCGCAGCAGACATTGAAAGCAAAGAAGAGAAAAGTGTGATTTGTGCGAGTCGTTTAAGACCACTCATGACAGCATCCTTGTTCATTAGTGAGTTTTCACTGTAGTGAAATGATGCAGTAAAAGCAAACCCGGCTTGCTGGCCGGGCTTGTTGTGAGGAAATATCAGATTTTTGTGGTTTTCAGGAAAATACAGTTCTGGCTGATGTGCTCACTGTCAAGACGCAGTCCGAATTCAGGTAAACTGGCCAGCACTTCTTCCCGTGTGTAAGGACGGTTAAGGATACCAATAGATTGTCCGTAATCGTTCACCTTCGTACTGATTTTATTCATAAACCCTTCACCGGGGTACAGCAGCACGTTCATGTAGAGGGTACCGCCTTTTTTCAGCACTCTGACAATTTCATGCATGGCTTTTTCAATCCCGCCAATGGTGTGATAACCATTTGGCAGGTTCGCAGTATCGAACGTTTCGTCCTCAAAGCTCATATTTCTCAGATCTTCGATGGCCAGCTCTGCCCCTTTCAGCTTCTTCCTTGCCCCCCCCATCAGGGCTTTGGAATAATCTACGCCTACCAGTGAAAACGGCTGATCTTTCTGTTTTTTTCGCGCATGTTTCATGCAAATTTGGGTGAATGTACCGGTACCGATAGCACATTCAAGATGCTTACCTTTAAGGTTTTCGGCAAAAAAACGGACCTGGGAAGATAAGGTATTGCGGTACGCCAGGGTCAGAATAAAAAAACCACGGACGTCATAAAGCATCGGCGTCAGGTTATAACTGTTTTCATTAATGATACTTTCATCTGACATGACAAAATGCCCTCTTTCAAAAAACTGCCGTTCATATTCAGCTATCATGACGACAGACAGCCCGGCTAACGAACACGGGCTACTATCCACGCTTTACAAAACTATACATCAGGTGGAGAAAAAACTACGTATACCAAACATATACATAGGAATGAATCCGCAATACGCAGAGTAAATACTATGCCGGACAGCCGGAATCACGAGCCATGAGCATAGTCGCTGACATGCGCTATGTAAATGAAAGTAAAATGACATCTTACAAACATAAAAAAGGCCGGTTATCCCTTTTTTACCAGGAAAACCGGCCTCTTTGTGCCCATCAGGCAGGCAAAGGGCTTAGCATTTAACACTTATCAAATTTCAGCCATCGCTTCCTGTTGAGTCTTTTCAGACTGTACAAAGCGCTTCCACTGCTGTGCCATTGCTTTGCTCTTCTGATGCTTTTCAGCTTCAGCAAGCTGATCCAGTGCTTTGGCGTACTGCTTATTGTTGTACAGCGCCATGCCTTTAATCAGATACACAATACCCGGATTCCGTAACTGACCTTTTTCAATAGCATGGTCAGCAGCGGTAATGGCATCATCCCAGCGCTCAGCATTCAGCAATACCTGTGCGAGCTGGGCATCCAGTTCACCGTCTTCTGACAATTCAGCGGCAGACTGCATCACCGGAATGGCTTTATCCTGCTCTTTGGCAAGGGTCCAGCTCTGGCCAAGGAAACGTAAGTTACGCAGGTTCTTTTCCAGCGTACCGTCTTTCATCGCCTGTTCCATCAGCAAAGCACCTTTATAGGGGACTTTGTGATAGTAATAAAGCTGTGCCAGGTTGAAGATGTCGGCAGACGATTCCACGTAACCTTGCTGATAAGCTGATTCCATGATTGCCAGTTGCTTGCGTTCTTCACCCAGTTCACCGTACATGCCGGCAAGCTGGATCCAGTACTTGGGCTCGTCAAACAACTTCACCAGTTTAACCAGAACATTCTTCACCTTTTCAGGTTGCTTAAGTTCATAGTAAATGGCCCGCTGCAGAATCAGCCAGTTCTCATCAGGGAGCATGCCTTCAGCTTCATGATCGGCAATCGCTTTAGTGATGAACGGTTCGGCTTTAGCGTACTCCTTATTCTGATAATAAGCCTGAGCTTTTAAAATCAGATTCTTAGGCGGAACGACGCCGTCGTTCAATGCTTCCCAGCGCTCAAGATAGGCAATACTCTTGTCGTAGTTACCCTGCATCAGGTTTAACTGAGCAAGACTGAACAAGGTCGTCATCTCAAACTTTTCAGGGATCGGCTGCTGCTCCACCACCTGCGCAAAGCTGTCTAATGCTTTATCGTACTGCTCATCGTTGTAATAGATGAAGCCGTAGAAGTTATACATCATGGCTTTTTCGTAGCTGTTCATCGAACTGTCTTTGTCTTTCACCTCGTCCAGGATGGCAATGGCTTCAGGAATATTTCCTTCATCGCCGGCCGCCTGAGCGCGGGCTAACTGTTCGTAAACTTTGCCACGCAAAGTCGGTACTTTGCGGGTTTTCTTTTCACTGGCTTTCACTTCCTGTGCCTGCGCGCTGATAACAACGGCGGGTACAACAGCCAGGTTTAAGGCCAGTGAAAAAGCGCAAACCAAACGTTTGGATAAATGATTCTTCATAGTACTTACCCGTCAATCTGGAAGGTGATTCGGTTCTGCACGCCGGACACTTCAGTCGCTTCACCGTTAACAACACGGGGCTTATATTTAAACTTCATGGCGGCATCCATCGCAGCCTGCTCAAATATGCCCGAAGGGTTCGCTTCTACCACTATCGGATCGCGCACTGTGCCTTGCTTAGTTACCGTAAACTCCACAATAACGAAACCCTCGATACCACGCTGCAATGCACGACGGGGATAGACCGGCGCAACTTTAACGATAGGCAGATACTCACCGTCTCCGGATTCAAGTGCTAAGCCGCCGTCCAGGGCTACGTCAGCGCCAACATCTCCACCGAAGTCCATAGATGTACCATTGGCGTCAGGCGAAGGCGAATCCATTTGCGGTGAACTCATTTGCGGCGGTGGCTCTTTTGGCGGTGGTGGCTTACGGGGCTTACGGTCTTTTTGTTCAACCGTTTCCTCTTTCTTCACCCGCACAAAGTCAAGCACACTGCCTTTTGGTGGCTCTGTTAACGCACTGCCGCCCATCTTGATGAGTGATTGCATCAAGAAGAACAGGCCAAGCGTAATCGCCAGCGAAATGACAAATGCGATGATAAATCGTGGCATGGCTTAAGGCTCTTGTGCTGCGATTGAAACTTCGTAAACACCCGCCGCACGGGAGGCATCCATAACTTTGATCAGCGTATCGGTGGTGGCCTTCTGATCTGCCTGAATCACCACAGTACCCTGCGGGTTCTCAGCATGCAGACGCTCGATGTTGGCCTGTACCGCACGTACGTCAACACGACGCTTGTTGATCCAGATTTCACCGGTATCAGAAATCGCGATAAGAATGTTAGCGCGATCCTGTTTTACTGCGGTGGCCGCTTCAGGACGGTTTACATCGATACCGGCTTCTTTCACGAAAGACGCCGTTACAATGAAGAAGATAAGCATGATGAAAACAACGTCCAGCATGGGCGTCATATCAATTGTGGCTTCTTCTTCGTCAATCAGATTTTGAAAATGCTGCTTCATAATAAGGTTCCTGACAGAAAGGCTTAGCCTTTGCGATCAATAATCAAGGCGTCTTCTAAGTGTGTGCGTTCGGTCTTCACCATACGGTTCAGCCAGGTCGAGGCGAATACGCCTGACAACGCGCCAACCATACCCGCCATTGTCGGGATAGTGGCTTTAGATACACCAGATGCCATAGAGCGGGCGTTACCCGAGCCGGAGATGGCCATTACATCAAAAACTTCAATCATTCCGGTAACCGTACCCATCAGGCCCAACAGCGGACACAATGCCACCAGCGCCTGAATAATCGGAATACTGCCCCGTAAACGAATGGTCAGTGCAGAAATCGTTTTCTGGCGTACTTGCTCAGCAAACCAGGAGGAACGATCGCTGCGGGCTTTCCATTCAGCTACGGCCTGTTTCTTAAAGTTCTTGTGCCAAATCAGCAGGTACATCGCACGCTCGAGAATAAGTAACCACATGATGAAAATCAGCAGACCGATGACCAGGAGAACCTGGCCCCCTGTCTCTGTAAAATCACGAATGGCTTCGAGAAATGCGATCATGGCTTAGCCCCGCTCAGCGCGCTCTGCGATAACACCAGACGCCTGCTCTTGCAGCACGTACACGATATTCTTACTACGGGTATTCAGCATGGCGTATAACAATGTCATAGGAATTGCTACAACCAGACCCAGTACTGTAGTTACCAGTGCGGTAGAAATACCACCTGCCATCAGTTTCGGGTCACCGGTACCAAACAGTGTAATTGCCTGGAAGGTGTTAATCATACCGGTTACTGTACCTAACAGACCCATCAGAGGCGCAACCACTGAGATGATCTTGATAATGGTCAGGTTACGACCCAGTTTTGGTACTTCACCTAAAATCGCTTCTGTTAAGTGCAGTTCCAGCGCTTCAACATCCGCATTAGGGTGATCTTCACGAACTTTCAGTACACGGCCCAGCGGGTTGTCAGTTTTGATTTCTTTACGCTTAAGTTGCTTTTGTACTTTCGCGTTAATCAGCGTCAGGCTGATAAGACGCTCAATCGCCAGAAGCAGACCAATAGCACCTACGATAAGGATGATATAACCCACTTCACCGCCCTGCTCTACACGCTCTTTCAGATCAGGAGCCTGAACCAGCAGACCCAGGATAGAACCACCTGTAGGGTCAATACCAAACTCAACCAGTTCGCCGTTTGAGTTTTGCAGCGCCTGTGCAGAATCGCCGTAACGGTCAGCCGG
The DNA here is from genome assembly GCF_056160625.1 of Alteromonas sp. ABH4_457. Taxonomy (NCBI): domain Bacteria; kingdom Pseudomonadati; phylum Pseudomonadota; class Gammaproteobacteria; order Alteromonadales; family Alteromonadaceae; genus Alteromonas; species Alteromonas sp. ABH4_457. The sequence continues at coordinate 297,760 of NZ_JBSWXN010000008.1, read as the reverse complement.
CTGGCGAACCAGTTCAGCTACAGTGCCGGTGATGCCGTTGAAGTCGAGGTATTTACCATCAGCAACCAGTGCAAACGGGCCAACACGTACGATTTCTTTGTTAACTTTCTCGCCGCCGGCTTCAACAACAGACGTGTCGAACTTAGTCACTTTGCCTGACTCAGTCATTTCACGCTGCATTTCAAACCATACGCGCTCAATTTCCTCGATAGAAGCTAACTTTGAGCTCTTACCCATTGACTGTGCCATGTTGTCAAGAAACTCAGCGCGGCCGGGGATTTGAGCAGAAACAACAGAGTTCTGGAATTTGCTCTTGGTATCACCGGCAACCTGCTGCAGTACACCGAACAGTTCTTTCAATGAACCTAAACGGGTATCCAGAGCGGCATTCAGGTCGGCCAGTTTAAATTCGTTTTCTTCAAACTGAGTTTCCAGACTTTCTGAATTCGCCAGCGCCTGATCACGCTTCTTGCGGGTATCAGCCAGGATCTGGTCCTGCTGAGCACGCTGTTGAGTGAATTCCTGTTCACGTTGCTTATTCTGTTGTGATTGAGCGAACTGGCCTTCTTCCAATTGCTTCAACAGGGCATCAAGGTCCAGTGCGCGGTCGTTTTCCGCCAGTGCACCGAAGCTTAATGTTGCAGCGGCAAGACCAGCTGCTAAAAATTTAATCTGCTTTAACATGGTCAATACCTCTTAGTCCGTGATTGCAACAGGCAGCATTAACAAGTCTGGTGCAAGCTGTTTCTTCGCCATGCGCAGACCTTTAGTGATCTGTGTACGGTAGCTGCTGTCCAGTTCTTCCCACTGACGTGTTTGTTTATTCCAAACACCTTGCTTACCAGCGTCACGGGTTTGGTAAATCAGTGCAGTACGGCCAAGACGTAAAAACTCAACATCACGCTCTGTACCGTCAATTTCATGAATACCTGTGTAAGCTTCCATGGTGCGGCCGTAATCCATCTCAACCTGATAGGCTTCCATTACACGACGGAATTTCTCAGAGGCAGACACATCGGCACGGTCCATCATGTCTTTTAAGTCAGCGATACGCTTGGCACGCTCTTCTTCCAGGAAAGGAACGTCCAGGGCAACGAATTGCTCAAGACCGTCAATCATGCGAATCATTAACGGCGTAATTTGACGCTCGATAACCGAAACTTCGTCGATTGATGCGTTCAGATCAGCCATTTCCTGTTCCTGGTTGGCAATCTGTTTGCGCAGCTGGTTGTTGTAAACTTCCAGCCCTTCGATTTCTTTATTCAACGTTTTGAACGTTTGAAGTTTATTATCGATTTGGTCAGCGATATTGTTGATTTTGTCTTGTGATTTAGCTGCACTTTCATTGATTTTTGCAGCCTCATCGACAACGGGTTTCAAGACGCTATCGTCTTGTGCCATGGCGGTAGTGGCCGTCAGGGCGCTCGCCAGCAGCAACGAGTTGAAAAGCTTCATACATTCAAACCTTACTGTTAAAAGGAATCGGATTTAACCGAGCGTAAATTTCTGCGCGTAGGATAGGAACTTTCTATGACAGTTTTATTACATGACTGTCATATTTCCTCTGTCATAATCCGACGGGAGGTGACGAAAAAAGAGCCGCTGATGCGGCTCTTTTTGAGTTGATTTTAGAAGTCGTAGCGATAAGCCAGACTGAAAGACGTTCCTACGGTTTCGGACCTTAGGAGTGTGTCCTCAAACTCAATTTTCTTTTCCTGATCAAGCATATTCTGCACTTTCAATGTGACAGTGGTATTAAAATCAGGGTACCACTTGTACACCACATCCAGAGAGTGGAAAGGCTGCTCGAAACTGTCATCGAACCCGTCGATGCCGGGAATAAGAATACGCGGACCAAACACGTTATAGACTAAAGATGCAGAGTGCTCACCGTTATCTGAGTCATAACCTAACTGTGTATTGACTACCCACTTAGAGTGACCTGTCATTGCACGCGTTGTGTTGGTAATAGATGTAGACACACCGGTTTGCTGTTCAATGGCTGCCGGATCAAGCTCGATCTCAGAGTCACTTAACGTCAGGTTACCGGACAGGAACAGGTTGTCCCATACGCCGTCACCGAGCACCTCAAGCCCTTGCAGGAACTCCACTTCCACACCGTACATCTTACCGGTTTCGGCATTAGCGATACGGATGAGCGGCGGACCGTCCTGTGCAGGTGACTGAACAGATTCAATAGGTGTATCCATGTCTTTGTAGAAAAGACCTACAGACAGGTTATTACCGGCCTCACGGTACCATTCCCAACGAACATCAAAGTTATTGATGGACGTGGTTTCCAGACCCGGCGTACCACCCACAGGGTTTTCAGTCAGCGGGTCAATGTAGGTGGCTGAAGATACTTCACGCAAGTCAGGACGTACTACCGTTTTACCGTAGCTGAAACGCAACTGCATATCCTGCTCAAGGAAGTAAGTCACTGCCAGAGACGGATAGAAATCTGCTTCAGCAAACGCCAGTTGTGAACGGTCCGCATCGTCAGTTAAGTCAAACTGGTTTGTACGGGGGTCAAAAGGTACAACAGCCTGACGGAAGTCTTCGTAACGCACACCACCACTGAAACGCCACAGGTTGTTCCAGAACAGATCCGCTTCGAAGTAGTACGAATCCACTTTCTGACCGGCGGCATAGTCATCACCGGCAACGGTGGTGTCACGCAGCAGGTTCTGTGTGGTGTAGCTGGCATTGTCCAGCGCTTCATCGTCAAGCACTTCGTCAAACTCATAGCCGGTAAGCAATGAGGTATCAGAGAAAGCACGGGTGCTCACATCAAGACGGCGGTTTTCTGCAGTACGGGTTTTGGTCAGGAAATTTCCACCCGCTTTAAATTCCATCTCCCACTTATCTACCATCAGCGGATAGTTGAAGTTGTAGGCATAGTTTTCTACGCGGTCATGGAGACCCTGGAATGAATAACGTCCGGCAACGGTAGAGTTACTCACGCTGCTTTCGGTTTCACGATCGTAAATACCATCCAGGTTTTCATCTTCCAGCAGGAAGCGGGCTTCCATATTACCCGGCGCGTCACGCAGTGAACGGCCTAATGAGTATTTCCAGTCAAACCCTAAGAAACCCAGTTCAGGGAACGTATGGGTACCACGAATCTGATTAGTAAACAGTTTACGCTCTTCGTACTGCACTTCGTATTTGCGAACACGCTGGTTATCAGACAAGGTGATGTTCGCCGTGTTACCAATCATATCACGGATCTGGTCACGGGTATCGCTCAGTACAATGACACTGTAATCCACGCGGTGCTGGCGGTTATAGTCGATACCGACGTTAAACAGTGAAGACCACTTCACAGATTTCTCTGTGGTGTTCACTTCGTCGTAGTAGCGGACCATACGGATTTCATCGCCGTTACGCAGTGGCTGCTCACCAATGTATTCTTCACTCACATTGGTAGAACGGTCATAACCGGTAGCAACAAGGAAACCGAAACGCCAGTCGTCGTTATAATCGAAACTGTTACCGATGGAGAAGTTGCCTTTCATATCAGGATCAACACTTTCCAGTACAGGGTCGTAGTCACGGTTTAATTGCTTGAACAGCGCGACAGATTCTTCCTGGCTTAAATCATCCAGAAAGTCTTTGCTGGCATATTGGGCTGCAATGTCAGCAGGCATGGCGCGGGTGCCGTCATCTTTACCCATCCAGTCATCGCTGCCGCCGTTGTACATGTAGGCATCGTCAAAGTTATCGGAGTTATAACCTAACTGGCCCTGCACACTCATCACAAAATCGGAAGGAATGGTACGCAAACGGATATCTACGTTACCACCGCCAAACGAAGCCGGCATAGAAGGCGAATACGCTTTCTGGACCGATAAGCTCTCGATAATAGAAGACGGGAATAAATCGAGAGGCATTACGTTGCGGGTAGGATCCGGGCTTGGTACCGCCAGGCCATTTAACTGGGTAGATGAATAACGCTCACCCAGACCACGAACGTAAATGAACTTACCGTCAACCAGGGTCAAACCTGTTACACGACGCAATGCTGATGCCGCATCAGAGTCACCAGTACGAGAGATTTGCTCAGCACCCATGATATCCGCAACAAACGCCTGGTTCTTACGTTCTTCCATAACGGCAGTCGCCGTACCTTTTAAGCGGGTGCCGGTGGCAACCACTTCTTCAATGACTTCTTCGTCATCTGTTTCCTGAGCTACTGCGGGCGCGATACTGGCTGATAATGTTGCCAGTACAGCCAGACTCAGTGGTTTGACAGGAAACCTGATTGCAGGCTTTTTCATTGTAAACCTCGTGGAAAAGCGTTCTTACAATACAACGATAAAAATCGATGCTTTTAATACTTAAAAAGCAAGCACGTTACTTTTACCGCAACGTGCCTGCTCTGATGGTGGGATTAGGAGTGATTACTCCAGACCAACAGTCCAGCCAGCTGTCCAGTCGTTGTCTTCAGATACTGCACCTACGAAGTCAGCATTGTCGAAGAACGTGTCGCCAGTCCAGTCTTTAGGCGTTACTGCATCAGTGATGCTGTAGATACCGTTAACTACTTCAGCCTGAGTAGCAACAACTGCGTTGCCGGTCATGGTGTTCAGGAACCAGTTTTCCAGGTCAACTGCACCGTCATCAAACTTGAAGTTCTCGTCGTTTTCACAAGCGATTACAGAGTTAGTGAAGGTTGTTGTACCGTCAGACAGGTTAGCTTGTGATTCGTTAACGTTTTCGATTTCGAAACACTCACCCATGCCTGCAGGGCCTGTTACGATGAAGTTAGACAGCTGAGCGCCTGTACCTTCACGTAAGTAAACACCTTCTGAATCGTCATCACCGTCAAACTCGTTACCGATAATGGTGACGTTAGACAGAGTCGGGTTAGACTGAGGCTCATTAGCCGGGTCTGAACCGTCGTTGTCAGCTTCGATACCACGGTTTGCATCAGAGTTGTCAGTCGCCTGGCGAACTAATACATACTGCATGCGACCCTGGAAGCCGTTATCCCAGTCAATGCTGTCGTCCTGGTTGTCAGTCAGTACTACGTACTTCATATCAACGTTACCGCCGAAGAACTCAACACCGTCGTCAGATGATTTGTGGATTTGAATGTAGCTGATATCAGTACCTGAACCAACACCGCCCATAGTCAGACCTTGCAGCTCGTTGTCCGGTGCGATTTCGAAACCAGAGTACATGATACGCACGTAGCGGATAGTACCTGAGTTATCAGCAGTGTCTGAACCACCGAATACCGCACCTTCTTCTGCACCTTCGATTTGCAGAGAGCAGGCACCTTCAGCAGGACACTGGTTAGATGGGGCGTTACCCAGCATTACCAGACCACCCCACTGACCAGGCTCACCGGCGTCAGACGCCACATCAGCTTGTGAAGTGAAAGTGATTGGGTTTGCAGCAGTACCCTGTGCATCAATTTTAGAGCCACGGCTGATTACCAGGTAATCGTTACCGCTTGCACCGTACAGCGTTACACCGTCTTCGATAGTCAGCGTCGCGCTGTCAGCATTGTCATTACCGATGAATACTGCACCAGACAGAGCATACATGTTGCCTTCAGTCAGTGTCAGGTCAGAAGTAATGCGGCCAGACAGTTCACATGTTGTGGTTGTACCATCAACAGAAGTGATTTCAGACGTACCGGAAGGACAACCTTCTACAGTTTCTACTACGCCGGTCACTTCACCGCCGCCGTAACCAAATGCCCAGCCTTCACGCCAGTCAGTTGTTCCGTCTAACGCACCGATGTAATCAGTCGCATCGAAGAAACCGTCAACCTGAGATGCATCAGCACCTGCACCTAACAGCGGGCTGCCTGAAGTAGGAGAACCGTCTGCATTCAGAGCAATGGCTTCAGAAACAGAGTTACCTGTCATGGTGTTCAGGAACCAGTCTTCCAGGTCAACTGCACCGTCGTCGTTCTTGAAGTTTTCGCCGTTACGACAAGCCATAACAGAGTTTTGAATCGTGATAGTGCCGTCAGCCAGGTTAGCCTGAGATTCAGTCACGTTTTCAACTTCGAAACACTCGCCCATACCAGCAGGGCCAGTTACAACCATGTTGTAGATCTGAGCGCCGGTACCTTCACGAAGGTAAACGCCTTCAGAATCGTCGTCACCGTCGAAGTTGTTACCGATGATAGTCAGGTTAGAAATCATTGGGTTAGACTGTGGCTCGTTTGCCGGATCTGAACCGTCGTTATCCGCTTCGATACCACGGTTTGCGTCAGAATCATCAGTAGCATGCTCAAGGAATGCGTACTGGATTTTACCGGTGAAGCCGTTATCCCAGTCTAATGAATCATCTTGCGCGCCTGTAACCAGAACATATTTCAGTTGCGGGCTACCGCCGAAGAATTCGATACCGTCATCTGAAGATGCGTGTACCTGGATGTGGTCGATAGAAGTACCTGAACCCACACCGCCCATAGTCAGACCTTGCAGCTCGTTGTCGGGTGCAATTTCGAAACCAGAGTACTTGATAACCATGTAGCTGATTGAACCAGAGCTTTCTGTATCGTCTGTTCCACCGAATACCGCGCCTTCTTCAGCACCTTCGATTTGCAGAGAACAGTCACCTGTATCAGGACACTGGTTAGATGACGCATTACCCAGCATTACCAGACCACCCCACTGACCAGGCTGAGCGTCACCGCCAACTACGTCTTCAATTGAGGTAAGGATTACCGGTGCTGCTGCAGTACCGTTTGCTTCAATAGTAGAACCACGGCTGATAACCATGTAATCGTTACCGCTGCGGCCAAAGATAGTTGTGCCCGGCTCGATAACCAGGTTTACGCTGTCTGCGTTATCGCTACCGAAGAAAACCGCGCCGTCTAACGCCCATACGGTGTCGTTAGTCAGAGTAATGTTACCGCTGTCGTCTGCATCATCAGCAGTTAAACGACCAGACAGTACGCGAACAGTGACGTCGCTGCCAAATGCAGTTGAAACTTGAGTGCTCAGACCTGAGCTCACTTCGCCGGGTGCTGTATCAGTATTGCCAGAATCACCTGAGCCAGAATCGCTACTACTTCCGTTGTTATTTGTAACGCTGTTATCGATGTCGCCTTCGCTGATATTGATGTCACCACCACAGCCGGCTAAAACAAGCGCCGCTGCGATTGCTGAAGCCTGAAATAAGTGCTTAAGTTCCATTCATCTCTCCAAGTGCAAATATAATTATGGATTTAGAAAACGCAGGCACTTTACCTAAGCTAAATGACACATTTGTTACACTTCTGCGTTGTCACAAAACTTTCACAGTGAAAAATGAACTTTTAGTATCTAAATCAGACCTGTAGGATGTTTAAAAGTCTTAGTATATGATTTTGCTTAATTTATTATTTCCCGTCATTCACGGGAATGAAGGGCAGATAAGTTGTTTGACGTTAAAAAAAGCGGCAGCCCGGCGAATTTTCCGGTAACAATTAAACGAAAGTATGAAGGAAAAATGACAGCAATACCGGCGTTTTTTAACGCTGAACGTTGTCTAAAAGACGGCGCTGGCGAAGCAAGACATCTTCCCTGACAGGAAAATAGCCGTCACGCTGAACCTGCACCTGCCCTTGTTTTGACAGTACATACTTCAAAAACTCCCGCTCCAGTGTGGGCAGAGGTTTTCCCGGTGCTTTATTCACCACCAGGTAGAGAAAGCGGGCATAAGGATAGGTTTCATTACGAACAGTCTCTGTAGTCAGCGGCACCAGTAAATCCACGCTTTCACCAATTGAGAGCGCCTTTACGCCGGCGGTTTTGTAACCGTAGGCCGCGTACCCCATTCCATGCTGACTGGTTGCAACCGACAGTACCACGGAAGCAGAACCGGGCTGTTCATTCACTGTAGTCCTGAAATCTCCGTCACATAACGCCATGAGTTTAAACAAGCCGTAAGTACCGGAAACTGAATTTCGCCCGAACAGCCGAATGGGTGAAGGACTGGTTGCTGAATTACCGGTGAGTTCTGACCAGTCTGTCACCGGTGAACCGGCGCCGCAATAACGGGTAGCAGAAAAGATAGCGTCAACCTGCTCCAGTGTCAGGCCTTCAACCGGATTACGACGCTCGACGAAAATGGCAATGGCATCCATGGCCACTTTCAGCACCGTAGGCGGATAACCATGCTCACGGACAAAATCGCGGATTTCCGAAGGTTTCATTTCACGGCTCATGGGGCCAATCGTCGCCGTACCCTCTGTCAGCGCCGGCGGTGCAGTAGAAGAACCGGAAGCCTGGATCTGAAACCTCACCTGCGGATACATTTCCATGAACTCCTGCGACCACAGGGTCATCAGGTTGGCCAGCGTATCAGACCCTACGGAGGTAATTTTCCCTGCCACGCCCGGGCTGCGGGTATATTCCGGTACAGGCTCAGCAGCATGGGCCCGGAAGATAAAAGAACAGCAAAGGAACAGAACTAAGGCCGTAAACCGGCTCATGACTTCTCCGTAATTAACTCTTCGTCCAGCAGGAAAGAAAACTGACTCCCTTCGCCTACTGTACTGGTGATATCCAGCTGCGAATTATGATGGCTTAGTACGTGTTTCACAATAGATAGCCCCAGACCGGAGCCACCTGTTTTTCTGGAACGCGCCTTATCCACACGATAAAAACGCTCAGTCAGCCGCGCAAGGTGATTCTGCTCAATACCGTCACCGTTATCCACCACCGCAAATAAAGCGCCGTGATCATCCCGTTTCCAGTAAACATCAATTTCGCCCCCGGCCGGCGTGTAATGCACAGCGTTAAACACCAGATTAGAACAGGCACTGCGAAGTTCTGTTTCCACCCCGAAAACCCAAAGTTCAGGGTCGATATGGAAGCGTATGGTATGACCTTTTTCCGCGTTGAGTGTCTGCGCTTCTTTTTCCAGTTGCCGGAACATGGAAGGCATATTGACTTTATTTTCGTAGATACGCTCAGAGCTGGCCTCAATCCGCGACAGTACCAGCAAATCCTCAATAAGGTTTTGCATTCTGTGAGTCTGGGCGTTCATTTCTTTGAGCGCTTTGGTCACCATGGGATTGTCTTCATTATCCGGTAACAATTCCAGATAACCGGAGATAACGGTGAGCGGCGTGCGTAATTCGTGTGAAACGTTTGCCACGAAATCCTTACGCATTTCTTCTAACTGGCTAACACGGGTCACGTCACGGGCAATCAGCAACAGGTGCTCTTCCCCATAGGGCATGATCCGGTATTCGAATGTTTTACTGGGGTTTGCCGGTGCGGGTACTTCGATAGGATGGCTGAAATCGCCGGCATGAAAATATTCTATAAATTCAGGATGGCGGATAAGGTTATCAATACGTGCGCCGGCGTCGCCGGGCCATTTAAGCCCCATTTCCAGTCTTGCCAGCCGGTTGCACCAGATAATACAGGCCTTGGAATCCACCACCACTGCGGCATCAGGTAAGGCTTCCGACCCTTCACGGAAACGCTTTACCAGCTCACCGAGTTCTTTCCTTTTATTGCGGTTGCGCCGCTGGAGATAATAAATACCTTCGTAGATATGCTCCCACACGCCGCTTACCGTAGGCGGAGACATTTTCCGGCTATGCCATAACCACCGGTTGAGCTTAAAAAGCTGCCAGTAGTTGATTATCAGCAGCCCCAGCGCGCCCAGCGTAATGGCGAATAACATGTCATCCAGGTACAACCCCACCAGCGCGAAGACGAGCAAATAGGCCAGCAGGCGAATTGCGCTTCTCAGCCAGGAAAAAGGATAGTACATGTAATTGAAGGCCTTATTTTAATGTGAAGGCTATTGTGACAATGTCGGGCGGCGCACGCAACGTATGCCGGTGCGCCGTCAGATTACAGTTTGGTGGAGAACCGGTAACCTGCACCACGTACTGTCTGAATCATCGCGTCATGACCGTGCTTTGAAATGGCTTTCCGTAAACGACGGATGTGCACATCAACGGTACGGTCTTCAACGTAGACGTTCGTTCCCCACACGTTATCCAGCAACAGTTCACGACTGTACACCCGCTCCGGGTGAGTCATGAAAAAGTGGAGTAACTTAAACTCTGTAGGCCCCATATCCAGCGGATCGTGATTCGCCATAACACGGTGAGAAATCGGCTCCAGTTTCAGACCATTAAACTCAATGGGCTCTTCACTGGACGTCGGTGTCACACGTCGCATTACCGCTTTGATACGGGCGATAAGTTCCTTGGGAGAGAAGGGCTTGGTGACGTAATCGTCGGCACCGGCATCTAACCCGCGGATTTTATCTTCTTCTTCACCCCGTGCCGTTAACATAATAACGGGAATATCACGGGTAAACTCATGTTGCTTCAATCCTTTAGCCAGCTGGACACCGGAACCTCCCGGTAACATCCAGTCAAGCAATATCAAATCCGGATATGGTTCACAGATTTTCTGCTGTGCCACATCAAAATCTTCAGCCTCAACGGTATCAAAACCTGATTGCTCAAGAACGAATTTCAGCATTTCGCGAATTGGCGCTTCGTCTTCCACTATCAAGACAGTACGGGACATTGATATTTTCCTGCTCATAACAAAACGCCGCTATTATTAAGGTGGTCTGTGACAGTTTTATTAAAACGATTACATTTATGTGTCAAGGAGATTACGGTTTTTTATGCTTTTGTCGAATATCATCTCGCTTGTTAATTCAAGCTTTTACGCCTATTCTGTGTAGCAGGAATCAGGATTTCACGGTGAGGTTACGGTTGGATGGCCACAGTTAAGACAGGATTGTCGCGCAAGCTGCTCACGCGGGTACTGTCGGTGTATTTCATCCTGACACTTATCGTTACAGTGGGACAAATTTTCACTGAGTACCTGAGTACAAAAAATCACATCGAAAGTGAACTCCGTACCCTCAAAAATACCTTTGCAGAAAGCCTGACACGGGCCAACTGGGAACTGAACAAGGTTCAGGCCCGCATCATTGCAGAAGGCCTGACTAAACTCCCTACCATTGAAGGCGTACAGGTACGGGATGAAAACGGCGATCTGGTGGCCGATGAAGGTCAAACCATCCCGAGCAACGGCAGCCCTGTGCAAACAGGTATCATGCAGGACCACCCCGGCGGTATTTTCAGTTACAGCTTCCCGCTCATTTTTGAGTTTTCCGGCCGGGAGTCTTTCGTCGGTGATGTAACCCTCTATTCCAGCTTCGACATCATTTTAAGCCGCATCGAAGTCGGTATTTTCTTCCTTATCGGTAATGCCATTGTAAAAACCGCTTTTCTGATTTTTCTGTTCATGACGGCCTTTAAACATATGCTGTCTGAGCCGCTGGCAGAACTGACCGGGCAAATGACGACTTTCGATCCTGAACACCCGGAAGATTCAAAAATTCAGGTGACAGACAGCGAAGACAACGAATTACGCATGCTGCAACAGTCTTTTAATCAGGTTATCGACGACTTTGTCGTTTCCCAGGAAAAGCTGAAAGGTACCCGGGAAGCTCTGCGCCAGGCAAATAAAAAACTGGATGATCAGAACCTCATCCTGGAGCAGGAAGTTGCCAAGAAAACCGCTTCCTTATCGCAAATTATGCTCGATCTTGAACAACAAAAAGATGAGCTCATCGCTAATCAGCGGGAACTGCGTCAGGAAAACGAAAACCGTCAGTACATTGAAGATGAATTGCGGAAGCGGAATACTGAACTGGCAAGAAATATGGAAATGCTCAATCTGATCAAAGATCAGCTTGTGGAATCTGAGCGTATGGCATCTCTGGGCGGTCTGGTAGCCGGTATCGCCCATGACGTTAATACCCCCATCGGCGTGAGTGTTACCGCTGCCAGTTACCTGAATGAGCGCCTGGTATCATTACGGGCCGCCTTCGATGACAAAACGTTATCGAACAAGTCCATGAATGCTTTCATAGATGAAGCCGAACAGGCGTCCACCCTGCTACTGAGCAACCTGAACCGGGCATCTGATCTGATTGCCAGTTTTAAACAGGTCGCAGTAGATCAGACCAGTGAAGCAGAGCGTCTTTTCAATCTGAACAGCTACCTGCATGAAATTTTGCAGTCGCTGAAGCCTACCTTTAAGAACACCAGACATCAGGTCAATATTCAGTGTCCTGCAGATCTTGAGATCCTCTGCGCGCCCGGCGTCATTGCCCAGATTGTCACCAATATGATGATCAACTCATTGATGCACGGCTTTGAGTATATAGAAGAAGGGCATATCTCGCTGGCCGTGTCCCGTGATGGCGGTCATATCGTGATGGAATATCAGGATGATGGTAAAGGAATAAGTAAAGAGGCTTTAACTCATTTGTTCGACGCCTTCTACACAACACGGCGAAACCAGGGTGGCAGTGGTCTGGGCACACATATTGTGTTTAATCTGGTTACCCAGACGCTGGACGGTTCGATTGAAGCCTTCAGCGAACCGGAAAAAGGCCTCCGCTACGTTATCCGCTTCCCTGATAAACACGCCTGATCGTTACTAAAAACCACAGCCCGGCGTTGCAGCAAAACGCTGGCATTGGTACGCTTGCCGCCCTTAATAAAAACAATCTGGATCAGGACGTATTTTCTATGTGGTTTAAAAACCTCAAAGCCTATCAGCTTACTCAACCACTTTCTCTGGACGATGATGATCTCAGCCGTATGCTGATGGATAACGCTTTCCGTCCCTGTGGTAAACAAGACACCGCCACTATGGGCTTTGCTTCGCCTTTCTCTCAGGCCGGAAAAGAAGGCGTGATGTTCCACAAAGTGCAGGAACGCTACTGGATCACGGTAAAGAAACAGGAAAAAATCCTACCCTCTTCAGTGGTCAATGCTGAACTGGCAGACAAGGTCGCACACATTGAAGCGGAAACCGGTTCACCGGTGGGTAAAAAACAACAGCAGGATCTGAAGCAGGAAATCATTTTCCAACTGCTGCCACAGGCATTTGTGCGTAACACGTACACCCATGGCTTCATTTCTATTCCTGAAAAAATGGTCGTAATAGACGCGTCTGCAGACGGTAAAGCTGAAGCCTGGCTCGCTCTGGTCCGTAAAGCCATTTCGTCACTGCCTGTCGTACCACTGGCACGCCGCAGCCTGCAATCAGAGCTGACTCACTGGCTGACAGATGGCGCGCCGGAAGGTATTGAACTGCTTGAAGAAGCAGAGCTGAAGTCGACCGACGATCTGGAAAGTGTGATCCGTTGTAAAAACCAGCCTCTGGACAGCGAAGAAATCACTATGCACCTGGACAACGGCAAGCTGGTTCAGAAAGTCGGCTTCGCCTGGCAGGAAGTACTCACAGCGACCATTGCGGAAGACGGTTCATTTAAACGGGTGAAATTTACTGACCGTTTAAAAGAAGAATCTGAAGATATTCCTAAAGATCAGGTTGAAGCCCGTATGGATGCAGAGTTTGCGCTGATGTCAGCCGAACTGTGCCAGTTCCTCGATTTCATGCGTACCACGTTGAAGCTTAACGACGAATAACGTTAAGCTTACCCGGCTCAGGCCCGCTTTGATTTAATGCGGGCCTGCAGTTTATCCAGCCCCAGCACGCATAAACCAGCCAGCACCCCCCACACCGGAGCCCCAAGCTGAGCCACAGTGATGCCGGATGCACAACAAAGAAAAGTCAACAACGCTGCTTTACGATGACCCTGATCATCCAGCGCCTTGATCAATGATGCCTGTAATGTGCTGAATAAAGCCAGTCCGGCAAGCAGATGTACAACCACCAGCGGCATCTGGCTGAACAAATACACCACCAGCGAAGCCAGTACACCAAAGAGTATATAACCTGCACCGGCCATGATTCCGGCCTTATAACGTTGCTGCCGGTCTGTTCCCGCGTTCTCCCCCATACAAATCGCCGCAGTAATGGCTGCCAGATTCAGTGCAAAACCCCCGAAAGGTGCAGTGATCAGGTTGACCACATACACCCCTGACAGAACCTGTCTCACATCCGGGTGGTAGTCATAACTTTTTAAAATAGCGATGCCGGGTAAATTCTGCGATAGCAGCGTGATGAGAAATAACGGAACAGCCAGACTCACAGTCGCTGAGAGGGTAAATGCCGGGGCGACCCATACAGGCACCGGCCAGGCCCACTCAAACGCCATTGCAGGCTCACCGGCCTCCCACATACCAGCAACCAGTGCCACGGCGAGCAATATCAGCATGCTATAGCGGGGAAACCACACCGTACCCAGCAAATACACACTGATAAATATAACCACCAGAAGCGGATGCTCCGGCGCGTCAGAAAATATGCCCAGACAAACCGGCAGTAGAATGCCCGCCAGCATGGCCGAAGATACCGCAGGCGGGATGCGCTCTATTTGCGTAGTAATAAAACGGCTACGGGCGGCGATAAGTGCCAGCAATGCCGCGATAACAAAAGCCCCGATGACTTCTGCCAGCGAAAATCCGCCTGCAGCTCCAATGAGAAAAGCAGCGCCCGGCGTGGACCATGCCGTCACCACCGGCACCTTATAAAACCAGGAAAAGCCGATACAGGTGATGCCCATACCCAGCCCGAGCATCAGCAACCAACTGACAATCATGCCCGCATCTGCTCCGGAAGCCTGAGCAGCCTTTATTACCAGCACCACTGCACTGCTGTAACCCACAATAACGGCGGTGAGTCCGGCAGTTATATGGCTCAGCCCGGGAAGTGATGATGTGGACACGATATTCTCCGTCAAATTGAAACGTGCGCTATAGCGCACAATAAAGGCAACAAAGTTTACCACTGTGCGCTATAGCGCACAAACGAATTCATCGTTCACCTGAAAACGACTTTGTCCGGGATAAAAGAAATACCCGTAAGCGAATGAACAGGATTATGAACAGAAAAAGTGAGAATGGATGTGGATGTTGTCAGAGATGAGCGGAAGATTCAGACCGGCAACAGCGCTGCCGGTCGGGTATTGCGGTTAAGCTCAGGCGAAGACTTGCTTGGCGTTAACACACATTTCTTTATATTCGTCAGTAGTCAGTTCTTTAATATCCTCAATAACGCCACGCTGAATTGCCAGATTCAGCACAGCATCTTTCTGACCATCCATTTTACCCGCCAGCGCTGCACCGACACGGACAAAATCCAGGTAAGACAGCTTCTCCGGTATGACTGACAGATCCCGCCATTGCTCGGCTACCATAGTGAAATCATCACTGAAATCCCAGGCTCGCATGATGCTGCCGCCAATCCTGCCGGACAACTTATCAATGGCAACATTCAGGAAGGTCGGGTTCGCAAACACCTCTTCGTGGCGTTCCGCTTCTGTGAGAATAGGCAGTACGCCAATGTTGTGCACCAGAGCTGCGAGGGTCATGGTGTCCAGGCTCAGCTCACGGTTCTTCGTGCGGTTGATGTAAAGCTGCAGCGTAGCCATAGAATAGGCCACTACATTAACCGTTGAAGCCCATTCTATTTTCAGGTGTTTGGCAACGACATCATTCTTAGAAACGAACAACTGTTCCATTGCCAGCGCAGTGGAAATGTTCTTTATCTGGCGCAGGCCGATACGGGTTACCGCCTGACCGATGGATGTGACTTTAACTGTACGACCCAGGTATGCACTGTTAGCTATCTTAATCATCCGCATACTTAAAGAAGGATCTTTGCCGATAACGTCTCCCATGGCATTCAGATTCACGTTCGGATCATCTGCTGCCTTACGGACTTTCAGCGCAATGGCCGGTAAAGTGGGCAGTACCAGTGTATCGTTATTAATCTTTTCAACAAGAATCGTGAGAAGCGCGTTTTGTGTTGACATATACCTACCTTTTTAGTGTCTGTAAGCCACCCGCCTGAAAGCATAGAGTAGCCGAGAGGTATGTGGAAATCCGGCAATCCTTCGCAGTGGAACGACCAGGCCATCATTAAAGCGTGTTAATGAAAATATATCAGCAGAATAAGTAATCTGCATCCTGCAAATGCGATTTTATTGAAACAGGTCATATACAGGCGTTTCTTCTGTCATACGTTTTCTCTCCTAAAGTATTGTGGCATGAACAGGCAGGTAAATCGTTGATATATGTATCAGCGAACTCGTCAGCCAGCAGAAAACTTGCTAGACTCCGGCACACGTTCTGGAGGTGCTGTACTCATCAGATATTGAGCAGCCTGATTGGGAATCCGGTGAAAATCCGGAACTGTACCCGCAACTGTAATGCTGCCTGTCAGCAAAGTCAGATACCAAACTCCGGCCTTGCGCCTTTTGTCAGACATCACGGTGCAAATATAACTATTTAAATACTTAACTCGTGCGGGAAAACACGAAGACAGTGACACTGTCTCTGCCACATCTTCTGGCAGGAGACCTTGCCTGTACCGGTCCTGACCGGTGTTTTCTCCTGCGCCCGGATTGATGCGGCAGAACACCATGACCACAACCACGGCTTTACAAACTGAAGCCATCCGGTTACAAGCCGGTGACAAAGTCATTCTTGATGATATGACTCTTTCCTTTTGCGGCGGTCAGTTTCATGGTGTTCTGGGCCCCAACGGGGCGGGCAAAACCAGTTTACTGAAAATCCTCACTGGCCAGCGGCAAAGTGAAGGCAAGGTTATATGGCAGGGCCAGCACCTTAATACCCTTACTCCTCAGGCACTGGCCAGACAAATCGCCGTGGTCAATCAGGTAAACGATACTGTATTTGCCCTCACCAGCCGCCAGGTGGTGACCATGGGTCTTCTGCCTCATAAAAACCTGCTATCCCGTTACACCAAAGCCGACATGCAGGTGGTGGACTGTGCGCTGAACGATGTAGGCCTGAGCGACAAACGAGACCAGTTTTTCAGTGAGTTGTCCGGGGGTGAACAACAACGATGTCTTATCGCCAGAGCTCTGGTACAGGGCGCATCACTATTAGTGCTGGATGAACCGGTTAATCACCTTGACGTGTATTACCAGCACCAGGTTCTGCATTTGCTGCACAGTCTTTGTCAGCAACACGGGAAAACCGTGATTGTCAGTTTGCATGATTTAAATCTGGCTGCCGCCTACTGCGATCACATTGTTTTGCTCAACAACGGTAAAGCCATTGCCACCGGCACACCTGAACAGGTCCTGGAAGCAGAAAGGCTGAGCGCCACATTCAGGATCCCCTGTACCGTCCATAAAGGCCATTCACCCGGCTCTGCCCGTGTAGAGTTCATGCCACAAAATACTGAGCATCAATGGCAACAGCATTCAGGACAATCCCATGAAGTTTAAATGGATCCTGCTGGTTTTACTGGCACTTTCAGCCCCTGTTCTGTCACTGTTTTTTGGTGCAGCATCATTATCCGCAGATACGATTTTTCAGTGCGTATTCGCACAATGTGCCGATCCGGTTGATCAGGCTATTTTTATGGAAATTCGTGCTCCCAGGGTGATCACCGGCTTTCTTGTGGGTGCAGGTTTATCTGTAGCCGGCGCAACGCTGCAGAATGTCACACGGAACGGCCTGGCCGATCCTTATCTTTTCGGTGTTGTTGCAGGCGCAGGACTCGGTGCAGCCGTTGCCGCCCTGCTGTTTAACAGCCCTGCCGGCAGCGAAGCCGGTTTTCCGGCACAAATGTACAGCATCGCCCTGCCCGCATCTGCATTAGCCGGAGCGGTATTGGCTGTGCTGCTGGTGCAGGTGTTGTCACACACTACTTTCGGCAGACGCATAGAACACATGTTACTGGCAGGTGTTGCCGTGTCTTTCATGCTCAGTGCACTCAGCCAGTTTTTACTGTTTGTCGGTGACCCTTTCGCTGCCAACCAGGTGGTGTTCTGGCTCATGGGTTCGCTGGCGCGGGTGGAAGGCTGGTATGCCTGGGCCATGCTGTTGATTGTGGCAGCAAGTACCGGCGTGTTGTACCTGTACGGACCGCAGATTGATGCATTGCTGCTGGGCGATGAAAGCGCCCGCACACTGGGCGTGAACGTCACCAGGATGCGCGTTTTATGTTTACTGCTGTGCGCCGCTCTGACAGCTGCCATTGTTTCCTACTGCGGTGGCATTGGTTTTGTGGGGCTGATGATCCCGCATATTGTCAGGCACTGGCTGGGCGTTACCAGCCGCACCTTGTTTATTGGTTGCGCGCTGCTCGGCGGATTTTTCATGGTGTGGGTAGATGTATTCGCCCGCACAGCCTTTACCGGAAGGGAAATTCCCATCGGTATTATCACGTCAGCCATCGGCAGTGTTTTCTTTCTGCTGGTCATGCGACAGCGTCAGACCTGAGGACAAATCATAATTTATGTCGATATTTGAAAGTACATTCTGGTCAGTCCCGCCATTAAACCGCGAACCGGAGCCATTGATCCGCGGGCATATAGATGGCAAAACCAAGCCGCAGGGAGCGCTGGGCCAACTAGAGTCACTGGCGTTGCAACTGGCGCTGATGCAATGGCAGGGAACGATTCAACCTGTCTACATTACTCAACCGGCCATGCTGGTGTTCGCTGCCGACCACGGTATCGCTGCCCATAATATCAGTATTGCCCCGCAGACTGTGACTCAGCAGATGGTGCTGAATTTCCTCAATGGCGGCGCAGCCATCAATGCTTTTTGTGCCACCAACGGGCTGACTCTGAAAGTCATAGATTGCGGGATGATTAAAGCACTGCCGGTATCCCATGAAGATTACATCGTTAAACGGGTTGCTTCCGGTAGTCATGACATCTCCCGTCAACCAGCCATGTCTGACATGGAGGCCGAACTGGCCATTCTGCATGGTGCTGACGTGGCTAAATGCATTACCGGTAAAGGCTGCAATGTGGTGGGCTTTGGCGAAATGGGCATTGGCAACACCAGTGTCGCAGCCGCTCTGGTTAGTGCGCTCACTGGCGAACCGGTTAAAAATTTAACCGGCAAAGGCACCGGCATTAACGACTCACAATTAACGGTGAAACAAAACTTACTGGAACAGGCTATGGCCAGAACTGAAACTGCCTGCGGGAATTTACCCGTCAGTCCTGAACAGGCACAGGTTCACACCGGCGGCTTTGAAATCGGGCAGATAGCAGGCGCAATGCTGGCAACCGCACAGGCGGGCAAGCTCATTCTGGTCGACGGATTTATTGTCTCTGCTGCGGCGCTGCTGGCGACAAAAATTGCCCCCGAAGTGCGGGATTATATGGTGTTTTGTCACTGCTCAGCGGAGCGGGGGCACAAGTTTGTGCTGGAGCAACTGAATGCCACGCCCTTGCTGGATTTAGGCCTGAGGCTGGGTGAAGGCACCGGCGCGGCGTTGTCGTTACCACTGTTAAAAGCTGCTGCGTCCTTCTATAACGACATGGCCTCTTTTGAAAGTGCGAAAGTGGTGCTGTAAATGAGTCATCGTATTTCCGGGTTTAACCGGCATACTGCCAGTTTTCTGCTGGCGTTAAGTTTTTTCACCCGTATCCCTGTGGGCAAATATGTAGCCTACAGCGACGAAGCCATGCACGATGCCGGTAAATACTTTGCGCTTACCGGCTGGCTAGTCGCCCTTATTCTCTATGCTTTTTACAGTGTGCTGTCGTTAGTCTTTGCCCCTGAAATCAGTGTTTTTCTGATGATTGCACTCAGCCTTATGCTCACCGGCGCCTTCCATGAGGATGGTCTTGCCGATACGGCCGATGCATTCGGCGGCGGCCGGGACAGAGCACACAAACTGACAATCATGAAAGACAGCCTGCTGGGTACCTACGGTGTTTGCGCACTCACCGGC
The DNA here is from genome assembly GCF_056160625.1 of Alteromonas sp. ABH4_457. Lineage (NCBI taxonomy): Bacteria > Pseudomonadati > Pseudomonadota > Gammaproteobacteria > Alteromonadales > Alteromonadaceae > Alteromonas > Alteromonas sp. ABH4_457. The sequence continues at coordinate 278,111 of NZ_JBSWXN010000008.1, read as the reverse complement.
GCACTGGTGGGCAAATGGTTACTGCTGTCGGTACTGGCTGCACAGGATGCGCTGCTCCCGGCATTACTGACCGCCTGTCCGCTTTCCCGCGCATTCGCGCTAAGCCACGTGCAGCATCTTCCCTATGCCACAGGCGATCTCAGCGGTAAAGCCAGTAAGAGCATGCCGTTTGCAGTGCCTTACAATACAACTTCAATGGCATTTCTGTTTATTACCGGCGGTCTGATGTTGCTGTTTATTCCGTTAGCACACAGTCTGCTGTTGCTTGCAGCCTGCCTGTTGATGCGCAGCGTGCTGAAAAATTGTATGCAGAAACACATTCAGGGGTTTACCGGTGATACCCTCGGCGCAGCGCAACAATGCCAGGAGTTGCTGATTTATCTGTTCTTCGCAGCCGTAGCCGGAGGTAACCTGTGATCCATTTTATTACCGGCGGCGCCCGTTCAGGCAAATCCCGCTACGCACAGACTCTTACAGAACAAGCCGCTGCACAGAGTGTGCAACACGTTCACTATATCGCCACAGCGACGCCCCTTGATGAGGAAATGCAGTTACGTATTGCGCGCCACCGCCAGGACCGTCCGCCACACTGGCACACGATTGAAGCGCCGCTGTTACTGTCAGAGGCGCTGGCCGCACTGCCTGCAGATGATATCGTGCTTACCGACTGCCTGACACTGTGGCTCAATAACCAGTTGTATCATTATCCGGATCAGGATTTTACGGCACTGTTCGGCGCACTTACAGATGTACTCAGTACCCGTACCGGCCCCACCTTCGTGGTGGCGAATGAAGTGGGTCTTGGTGTCATTCCTGCCGATTCTGTCAGCCGCCGGTTTGTGGATCTCGCCGGCTGGCTGAATCAGGCGGTGGCTGCAGCGGCTGACAACGTGACCTTTGTGGCTGCCGGCCTGCCCCTGTCACTGAAGAAAGGAACCGGACAGTGACCACCACCATCGACTTACTCAGGCACGGCGAAGTAGCAGGGAAACCGGCACTTTACGGCGAAACCGATGTGCCTCTCAGTGACAACGGTTTACAGCAGATGATGTCTCAAGTGCCTCATGTCAGCGGCGCAGAGCGGCTCATATCCTCTCCTTTGCAGCGCTGCCGCAAAGGTGCTGTGGCATTAAGTGAAGCCCTGACAGCCCCGCTGTCTTTGGTGTCCGGCATCGCAGAATGCCGGTTTGGTGACGTGGACGGCCTGCCCTTTGATGACGCAGGAGATAAGTGGCCGGCAATGGAAGCATTCTGGCAACAACCGGTTGCCTGTCCGCTGCCGGGAGGAGAGCCCCTTGCTGAATTCCATCAGCGTGTGATGGATGCCTGGCATACCCTGCTGCATGATGTAAAAGGGCAGCATTGTCTGGTTGTCACCCATGGCGGTGTGATTCGCCAGATCATCGCCCGGTTACTGAATATCGACTGGCAACAGGCCAGCGTATATCAACACCTGACTATCGGCTACGGCAGTCTGACCCGGATAACCATTGGCGATTATGCTGATGCCCTTCCAGCCATTCAGTTTATTGGCGTACCGCCACCGGCTGTAAACGGAGCAGACAGATAAATGGGATATAAAAGTCATACCACGTTAATGGTTCAGGGCACGTCTTCCGATGCCGGAAAAAGTATGCTGGTTGCCGCCCTGTGCCGGTGTCTGAAGAACAGACAATACACCGTAGCCCCTTTCAAGCCGCAAAACATGGCCTTAAACAGTGCGGTCACAGCAGAAGGTGGTGAAATTGGCCGTGCGCAGGCAGTACAGGCACAGGCTGCAGGCATTGCACCGCATACCGATATGAACCCGATTCTGCTAAAGCCATCTTCCGACACAGGCGCACAGGTAATTGTGCATGGTAAGGCCATTGGCAACATGCAGGCTGCGCCCTATCACCAGTACAAAACCATCGCCATGGAAGCTGTCATGGCATCGCACCGCAGACTCACCGCTAAGTATGAACGGGTAATTGTTGAAGGTGCAGGCAGTCCGGCAGAGATTAACCTGCGGGACCGTGACATTGCGAATATGGGCTTTGCCGAGGCTGCGGACTGTCCGGTTATTCTGGTTGCCGATATTGACCGCGGTGGTGTGTTTGCCCAACTGGTGGGCACCCTTGCGCTGCTCTCTGACAGTGAGCGTGAAAGAATATGCGGCATGGTGATCAACAAATTTCGCGGCGATATCAGTCTGCTGGAATCCGGGCTGGCATGGCTTGAGAAGGAGACCGGTAAACCGGTTTTAGGGGTACTGCCTTACCTGCACAACCTGCAACTGGCCGCTGAAGATGCGATTCAGGCCTCTCAGTATACAAACCCTGAACAGGCGCTTCTGAACGTGGTTGTGCCGGTTTTCAGCCGCATCAGCAATCATACTGATTTCGATATGTTGCGCACCCATCCGCAAATCAATCTGCAGTTTGTACCGCAGCACAGTCCCTTACCTCCCGCTGATCTCATCATTTTACCGGGCAGCAAAAATGTTCGCGGGGATCTGGCATTGTTGCACCAGTGCGGCTGGCACAATGATATTAACCGGCATTTGCGCTACGGGGGAAAAGTACTGGGAATTTGCGGCGGCTATCAAATGCTGGGCACAGACATTCACGACCCGGACGGGATCGAAGATAAAGCCGGCAGCAGTCAGGGACTGGGACATCTGCCCGTCTCCACCCGTCTCGAAAAAGAAAAGCAACTGACCCGTGACGAAGGACAACTCTGTTTGCATCAGGCAGACAGTATTCCTGTCAGCGGCTATCAAATCCACGCAGGGAGAAGCACCGTTTCCCCGGGGCAGTCGCCCTTTGCCATACTAAAAAATGGCGGACAAGATGGCTGTATCAGCAACGATAATCAGGTAGCAGGTACTTACTTACACGGCATTTTTGATTCGCCGGAAGCGTTACAGCACATTATTGACTGGGCAGGGTTAAAAACAGATTTAGCCGTGCCTTACGAGGTTCAACAGGAACGGGAAATCTCACGGCTTGCCAGCATGTGTGAGGAGTATCTGGACTGGACGAAACTTAACGCGATCCTGAATTTAACGTAATCCATTGTCAGCCGGTAACCACGTATAGTGCGTGGCGGTCAGAACATCACTGACAGGCACAGCCCTGAAAACGAAAAAGGTACAAAACATGAGTGAACAGGATAAACATAAAAAGCGCATGCAGGCGCAAAAAGAGAAAGTAGACGAGCGGATTGCACAGGCCACGGAAGAACGGGGCATTTTGATTGTGATCACCGGAAACGGTAAAGGCAAGTCTACGTCAGGTTTCGGCACTGTCGCGCGGGCAGCAGGTCACGGTCTGAAAGCCGCCGTGGTACAGTTTGTCAAAGGCACCTGGCCTTGCGGCGAACGGGATTTGCTGCAACAGGTTGGTGTACCCTTCCACGTGATGGGAACCGGCTTCACCTGGGAAACTCAGGACAAAGACACTGATATTAAAGCCGCCACCAAAGCCTGGGAGCAGGCGAAGATCTGGCTCAACGATCCGTCCATTGATGTGGTCCTGCTGGATGAAATCACTTACATGCTGACCTACAAGTATCTTGACCTCGATGACGTTATTGAGACCCTGCAAAACCGCCCTGTGAACCAGAGCGTGGTCGTGACCGGACGTGCCTGCCACCGCGCAGTTATCGATATCGCAGATACCGTCAGTGAAGTGCAATCCCGCAAACATGCCTTCGACGCCGGCATTAAAGCGCAAAAGGGAATCGACTGGTGATGAGATTGCGCAATCTTCTGCCTTTTCTTTGCTTGTTTGCGTCTGTCACCGTCCGTGCTGACGATATACAGAAACAACAACTCAGGTTAATTGTGCTGGCGCCGCATCTGGTTGAGTCGATGTATGAAATCGGTGCCGGCGATCAAATCATTGCCACCACCGATCATTCCGATTATCCACAGGCCGCCTCATCCATTCCGAGAATTGGCAACTACGCCCGCTTACAGATTGAAAAAATTCTCCAGTTACGACCGGATGTTGTGGTTGCCTGGCGAACCGGTAACCCCGCTGAAGATTTACTGCGGCTGGAGAAATACAACATTAATGTGGTGTACACCCAACCGGGCAAACTGGAAGACGTGGCAGAAGAGATCCGCTTGTTAGGGCAAATCACAGGCCGGGACTCCACCGCCAACCGCATTGCAGATGACTATCTTATGCGTCTTGAGAAGTTAAAAAACACGTATAAATCTGCCGCGCCGGTGAGCGTATTTTATGAACTTTGGGCCCGGCCCCTTCGCACAGTAGCCGGTGAAGCCTGGTTGCAGCAACAAATCTCGGTATGTGGCGGAGACAATATCTTTGCCAGTATCGATGACGATTATCCTCAGGTCAGCCTCGAGCAGGTGTTGTCAGCCAGACCACAGATCATTATTCAACCTTCAACCCACGGGCGGGGACAGCCGGACAAAATGGACTGGCAAAAGTGGCCCGGCATTCCCGCCGTAGATAATGCATTTATTCTGACACCGGATGCAGACAAAGTTCACCGCATGACCACCCGCATGCTCGGGGAAGTAGAAAGTATGTGTGAAGGCATAGACAAAGCACGTCAGTTTTACGCCTCTGATGAATGAATGGATAGTCATCCCGCTGGTGTTGTGGCTGGCCCTGTTCCTTGACAGAGTACTGGGCGAGCCAGCACGCTTTCATCCGCTAGTTGGCTTCGGTTCCCTTGCCGGTAAGGTTGAGCATTTTCTTAACCGCGCCCCGGCGTCATCATTCAGTATCGTTACCGGTTCGCTGGCGCTGGTGTTACTTACGGTGCCGGCCTTCTGCCTTGTGCTTTATTTACAATGGACGTTGAACGGCTGGCTGTACGTTATTTTCAGCGCACTGACGCTTTATTTATGTACCGGCCTGCAGAGCTTGCGTGTTCATGCGCTGCAGATTGCCGGACCGCTGAGCAGGAACGACCTCACCACTGCCAGACATTTTACCGGTTATATGGTGTCCAGAGATACAACCAGCCTGAGCAAGAACGAGATGACCCGCGCCACCGTTGAATCCGTGCTGGAGAACGGGAATGACGCTGTTATCTCCGGGTTGTTTTATTTCGCAGCCGGAGGACCTGCATTCGCCCTGCTCCACCGGCTGATGAACACACTGGATGCCATGTGGGGCTACAAAAATGCCCGTTACTTATACTTCGGACGGGCTGCTGCGAAAGCTGACGATCTGATGGCATTGCCCGGCGCCTGGCTTACTGCCACAGGCTACTTAATACAAAAACATCCGGGAAAGTTGTTAACCAACCTGGCTAAGAGCCGGAAACAATCAGCAACCTATAAAAGTGCCAATGGCGGGCTGGTTATGGCTGCCGGCGCAAATACGCTGGGCGTGACTATCGGAGGCGGGGCGCCGGTTTATCACGGCGTACCTGTGCCGGTACCGCTACTGGGAAGGGGCAGCAAACCAGAGCCGGAGCATATCTGCCAAAGTCTCACTCTGGTAAGTAAAGCTGCGGTGATATTCTGTGTCGTAGTATCTCTCTTTTCCGCCATATTCGCTGCGGGGGCACTTTCATTTTGACGTCATCACCTTTAACTCCATCATCTTCTGCGTCACTGCTTGAGCATGGTGGCCGCCTGCATACAATCGCACAGCAATATAACCGGCCGGTTGCAGACTGGCTGGACGTATCCACTGGTATTGCGCCGGAAAGTTATCCGCTACCGGATTTACCGTCTTCAGCCTGGCACCGTCTGCCCGAAATTACCCCTTCGTTTCTAAAAGCTGCTTCAGACTATTACGGCTGTGACAGCCTTTTACCGGTTGCCGGGTCACAGAGCGTTATTCAGCACTTACCTGCCATAGTCAGCCGCGCCGGGCGCAAACCACCCCGTGTATGGGTGCCGCACCCCGGTTACAAGGAACATGAAAAAGCCTGGGCAGACGCCGGCGTACCGGTTTACCGGTACCGGCATCTCCCTCATCTGACCGCACTGACAAGCGGCGATATTGTTGTAGTGATAAACCCGAACAACCCGACAGGCACCCTTGAAGAGAGGACCACACTCGCTACCCTTCAGGAACAACTGCATGCGCTGAATGGCCTCCTCATCATCGACGAGGCGTTTATGGACTGCACACCGGAACATTCCATGTTGCAGTCTTTGCACGGGGAAAACCTGCTGGTATTACGCTCGGCCGGGAAATTCTTCGGTCTTGCCGGCATCCGCGCAGGCTTTTTGTTTGCGTCCCGTCAATGGCGGGAACGTTGCTCCGCAGTACTGGGCCCCTGGCAGATTAACGGGCCGGCATTGCATGTGCTGGAGTCAGCATTTAACGATGTATCATGGCAATCAGCTCAGCGCAGTCAACTCAACGAGTCTGCATTGTGGCTTGGTAAACTACTGACAACGCACTTCGGCGTTAGATGTACGGGCACGCCGCTCTTTTGCACCATGCCACACCCCCGCGCTCCGGATCTGTTTGCAGCATTCTGTGCAGAGGGGGTTTATCCCCGGCTTACCGATGAGAAAGACGCTCTGCGGTTTGGTATGGTCACTGTTTCGCAAAGACCCCGCCTGGCAGAGGTTGTTGGCAGAGTGAACCGGGTCATGGAAAGGCCGTAAATTTAGTAGCAAACCGCCTGTTCACATTGACTTTAGCCTCTCCTGTTTGTAAGGTTGCGCCCGCTGTTTCAGGTGCTTACCGGTACACACCGATGTGTATTTGGGTAAGGTAAACGGGAAGTGTGGTTCTAATCCACCGCTGCCCCCGCAACGGTACAATGCAGTTGATGCATTCAGCCCGACACCGGCCTGTCAGACAGTTTTTTTACGAATGAAGCGGAGGGCTTCATCGGATTGCATTGTTCGTGACTACCTTATGCATTTCATTCCTGCATGTAACATCATGCCGGATGTTCAGGCTAAACTGACTTTACGTTTCCGCACTCCCTTTCCCTCCTTCAATCGTTGACACCAATAAGATTGAGGAACACACATGAAAACCAGCAAACTGGCCCTGGCCGTTGCTATGAGCTGCGCTGCCACATCTGTTATGGCGGCAGACGCAGGCAGTACTGAAGACTCTATTGAACACGTTGTCGTATCAAGCCGTATTGCCACGCCATTGCGGCAACTGGCTACCTCCGTATCCGTTGTTACGCAGGAAGAAATCGAACTTCGCGGTTATGCCAACCTGGCAGAAGTACTGCGCATTCAGCCATCCATTCATGTGACTGACAGCGGCGGTATCGGTTCGACGTCGGCACTGCGGATCCGTGGTGAAGAAGGTTACCGTACGCTTATCCGTATTGATGGCGTGGACATCTCTGATCCTACCGGCACACAGGTTCAACCTCATGTTGGTCAGTTACAGAGCGCCAATGTGTCGCGGGTAGAGATCCTCCGTGGTACACAAGGCCTGGTATACGGCGCAGATGCCGGTGGTGTTATCAACATCCAGACCGGCCGTGTTGAACAAGGTACATTTGGCAGCGTGTCCGCCTCTGCCGGCGCGTATAACACCAATAACATTGCCGGTGAAGTGGGTGCCGGTACAGAACTGGTCGACGGTTATTTGTCAGTGTCTGATTACTCAACGGATGGCTTTAACGCACGTCTGGACGACACCATCCTGCAGGATGATGACGGCTATGAAAATACCACCGTGCATGCCCGCGTGAATGTTCGTCCGGTTGAAGATTTATCTCTGGGTTTTGTTGTCCGCAATAACGACGGTGAAGGTGAGTTTGACCATTGCTACAGCGATGGTTACGTAGACGACTGTCAGAGCAATTTCAAACAGACCAACTTTCGCGTAAATGCAAACTACGAAACAGATTCAGGTAACCAGCAACTGGCGTATTCGAAAAGCCTGGTAGAGCGTGAAAACCTGACTCTCAGCGAGCAAAGCTACTTCACGAAAGGGAATATCGAGCGTGTCGAATATCTGGGTAATACACAGGTAAATGCTCAGAACAACGTAGTTTACGGTATCGATTGGGAGGAAGAGAGCATTACATCTTCCGGAGAAAGCCGTACACAGACCGGTTACTACGCCGAGTTGCAAAGCGAATTCACTGAAAACTTATTCACCACCGCCGGCGTTCGCTACGATGATAACGAAGATTTTGGCGAACATGTCAGCTTCCGTCTCAGTTCTGCATACATCTGGGCGCTGGAACAGGGTGATTTGAAATTACGTGGAGCATACGGAACGGGTTTCCGCGCGCCGAGCCTGTACGAAATTCAGTATAACCGTGATTTCGGTTATGCCCCTGCTTCAGACATCGATTTGAAAGAAGAAACCTCCGAAGGTTACGAGATCGGCCTGCAATTTACCCCGTCTGAAGGCACATCTGTTGAGGTGGTTTACTTCGATCAAAAAATCGAAGACGCCATTTCTTTTGATCTCGCCACTTACTCCGGCTATCTGCAGGAATCCGGCACGTCGTATTCTGACGGTGTCGAGCTGATTAGTCAGTGGGCGGTAACAGACGCCTGGTTACTGAAAGCTAACTATACCTATAACGATACCGAAGATGCCACCGGCGCTCAGCGAAGCCGCCGGCCGCGGCAACTGGGTTCACTAGGGGTTATGTATCAGTACGAAGCACTGACCGCAGAAGCTAACGTCCGTCTGGTCGCTGATGCTGTCGACAGTGGCGTCAAGCTGAAAGACTATGCACTGGTAGATGTAAGCGCACGTTACAGTGTTAATGAGCACCTGGACGTATTTGGTCGCGTTGAAAACGCGCTGGATGAAGATTACCAGGGCGCATCAGCATTCCGTTCACGTGGACGGGCAGCCCACGTAGGTCTGACTTACGCATTCTGATAGTTGTGCATTAATACAGACAAAAATGGCTGCCCCGGGCAGCCATTTTTTATTGCTGTGATTTTACCGGTTGATTTCGCTCACCGATAATAGCGATAACATCATTATGATAACCGTCTGACGTTTTATATTCCCTGTAGCCTTTTGATACAGCAAAAGCCAGAATATATTCCTCGCCGTTAATCTCATGAATACCTGCACCTTTGTGCCCGTTACCACCTTTACTGATGATATCCGGCAACGTGATTCTGTCACCGGTTCGCCAGTTTGCATTGTCAGTGGTACTGATCACATGCCCGTTCCTGTCGGTGTACAGACCAAATATACCGTCATTTTCCCCGCCGGTGACATCCTCCAGCATTTGTTTAAACTCGGGTCCGCTGTCGAAGACCAGTCCAATCCCACCATTTACCTGACCGTCTGCGGTAATCGCTGCGTTGTAAATGTAGGTATGCTTACCCTCATAGTAATGACAGGGCACGAATTCTGATACACAAAACTGCTGCGAGCTTTTCAGGTTAAACACCTGTCCGGCCCCAATATCAGCATGAACCGTGGTTCCTTCCAGCGCTTTCATTGCCGGACGGGAAACAGCAACGATTTTTCCATCCCGGTCATAAATATACAGGCCGGTATAAACAGTATAGAGATCGTTAATATAGCCAAGCACGCCGGCCATTGCCGCAGCATCATCAGGGGAACTCCGGCGCTTGTTAAGTACACTCTGAAACAACCCTGTGAGTGCCCACCAGCGGCAATCGTTCGCCCGCTCATAAAGATTTCTGTCCATGATATCGATGGCAAGAGCAGCCTGAAAAATCAGTCCGTCGTAATGCGTGTTCAGCGCAGTATTCATCAACTGACTTACTGAGTCGGTAAAAATTGACTGCATTTGCCGGCCGATTTGCCGGATCTCTTCCAGAATGGGAATAAACTCGTCAGCATCACTGCGGGCAGCAGCTATCCGTCCGTTAAGCACAACGAGCTCCAAATCCTCAGTCACAATTTTCGCCTTGTGACGTATGTTACTCAATGCCGGTGAAAAGCCGCGCCAGCGCTGAACATCGTCACTGTTTCCTTCACTGTTCTCAGGATGTGCTGACATGCTGGCAAACGGCAGCAAAACACATCCTTGCCAGCCAAGCCCCGCATAGCCCTGATAACCACGCGTGCGGGCTACGGTGCAGTAGTACTCATGCTTACCCAGAGTAATGATCTGATTACTGCGACTGACATTCAGCGACGTCCCCCGTGGTAGCACAGTTTCGTCAGCCGACACCAGTGTATTTCCCTGCTTATCGAGCAATGCCATGATCGCACCGGACCCGTCATCCAGATCGGCAAACAAACTGCGCATCTCACCTTCCAGTTTGAAACTCATGCATAAAACGCCGGTAACACGTTGGGTCTCAGGATCTTTCACAGGCGCAAGGAAAAGGGAGGACAGGGGAAAGGCTGGCCTCAGAGGAGAATAGCGACAAATTTCCAGATATTCATGTTCGCCGGTCAGTACTTCTGCAATCACCGGATCATCGCCGGAAATATCTGCGCCTGTATCCATCTGTGCTTTTAACTGTCCGGTCTCATCAAACAACATAATGTCATCATAGACAGAATACTTGGCAGCATATTCAGTCAGGCGTTTCACAATGGCATACGTATCCGGCCCGTGATCTGTGCTATCACTAAGGAATGCCAGTATGTCAGCATCTGTTGCCAGAAATCCAACGTCTGCAGTGCGTTCAAACAGATTTCGGACTGGTATATCAATCAGCGTTTGCGCAACAGCCTGATTTTTTACTCCGCATTGCTGCGTGTTTTCAGACAGCAGATTGTCTATGAGAATTTCCTGCAGTTCGCTGAATTCGGCTTTTGTTTCAAGCATATTGCTGAGCAAACTCTGGGGTACATTCAGAGAATTGATTTTGCCGACCAGTGCCACCTTATCCCACCAGCTGTTGAGACTGACCAGATTCGATTTATGACCGGATACTGTTGTAAAAATATCGAGGAACTGACTTTTATTATTTTTGAGTAGCGCTTCCACTGTGACACCTTATACTTTAGTATAAATTATTGTTTTTTATCAGCATTTTTAAATTACCCTAGCAGATATTAAAACGCCGGTTTGTATAAATTTTGTTAAACATGGCTTTTTTTTAAACTTTTTTATGCGTCCTGCCAGTGCAAGTTGTTAAAAGGACTTCCCCTTAACAGACGGATATTCAGCGCAAGTGACCGCAGCAGATGTTGAACATGCACAATGTTTTGTGTATCAATCGGTGGGACAAACTTGTTTGGAAAAATAACGATGATAATGAATACCCGTAAAGCCCGTTTGAGTATTGCCGTTGCTGCTGCCGTTTTTGCGCTGTCAGCCTGCTCAAAAGCACCGGAAACGACAACCCCCCATACACCTGAAGCGCAATCTACTTCTGAAAAGTCCGGCCAGTTGCTGGTCGACCCTGCCCGTCTATCTATTTATAAGCCTGTCGAATTAACGACTGATCTGTCACGTTTTTCTGATGATCAGAAGGCCATGCTTTCGCTGCTCATCGATGCCTCAGTCATCATGGACAGACTTTTCTGGAAGCAGGCGTTCAGTGGCGATAAAGATACGTTCCTGAAGTCTTTCAGTAACGAAGACGTTGCCCGTTTTGCAGATATTAATTATGGCCCCTGGGATCGCCTGAACGGTGACGCCGCTTTTCTTAAAAACACAGACAGCAAGCCTGCCGGCGCAGAATTCTATCCTCACGACATGACTAAAGAGGAGTTCGCGGCAGCAGACTTTGCAGATAAGGACGGCCTTTATTCGCTGGTAAAACGCAAGGACGACGGCTCCCTTCATAGCGTACCTTACTCAGACGCATACAAACCTGAACTCACCGAAGCGGCAGCACTGCTGAGAAAAGCCGCAAAACTGGCCGGCAATGAAGAATTTGCGAATTACCTGAATTTGCGGGCAGACGCCCTGTTAAGCAACGATTATTACGCGTCTGATATGGCCTGGATGGACATGAAAACCAATCCTGTTGAACTGGTGATTGGCCCCATTGAAACCTACGAAGATCAGCTTTTTGGTTACCGTGCCGCCTTTGAAGCTTATGTTCTGATAAAAGACCTGGCCTGGAGTGACAAACTGTCTAAGTACGCGCAGTTTTTGCCGGAGTTGCAAAAAGGCTTACCGGTACCGGATGCCTATAAAGCAGAAATGCCCGGCTCCGATGCTGATTTAAACGCCTATGATGTCATCTACTATGCAGGCCACTCCAATGCAGGCAGTAAAACCATAGCGATTAATCTGCCTAATGATGAACGGGTACAACTGGCGAAAGGAACACGTCGTTTGCAGCTTAAAAACGCCATGCGCGCCAAGTTCGACGAAATCCTCATGCCCATTGCAGATGAACTTATCACCCCTGAACAGCGCAATCACATCACCTTCGACGCATTTTTTGCCAATACTATGTTCCATGAAGTTGCTCATGGTCTGGGTATCAAAAACACGCTGGACGGCAGCAGCACCGTCCGTGCCGCACTGAAAGAACATGCATCAGCCCTTGAAGAAGGGAAAGCTGACATTCTCGGTTTATACATGGTGCAGAGCCTGCTGGAAAAAGGCGAGATCACTCAAGGTGTACTTGAAGATTACTACGTGACTTTCCTTGCCGGGATTTTCCGTTCCGTGCGTTTCGGTGCCAGCTCGGCCCACGGCAAAGCCAACATGATCCGGTTTAACTTCTTTGCTCAACAAGGTGCGTTTACCAAAGATGAAGACGGCTACTACAGCGTAAACATGGAAAAAATGGGCAGCGCGGTAGAGGCATTAAGCCGGTTGATTTTAACTTATCAGGGTGACGGCGATTACGACGGTGTTGCAAAACTGGTGGACGAAATGGGGGTCATAAAACCTGAATTAGCGTCTGACCTGGCGAAGCTCGAAGCCGCTAATATTCCTGTCGATATTACCTTTAAACAAGGTAAAGATGTTCTGGGATTGTAGACACGACTTCCAGTTTGCTCTCCGTAAATAAGGCCACTTCAGAAGAAGGGGCCTTATTGTTTTCAAACCTAAATTTACCCCGACGCTCTAAATCTCAGGACACGGTTGTTTACACACCTGGTGAGTCAATATTTTACCCCCGGATGACGGTTGCAGCTTAACAAAAAAGACATGCAGACAAATCAAACTCAATTATTTAGTGAAGATCACAGACTAAAGTCCTGAGCATGTGATCACTTGAAACATTTATTATTCCACCGGTCACCGCTGTTTTATTCCTTTTGTTCTGTTGTATGTAAGTAATTAGCTTGCTGACTCATTTCTATTAGCTTACCATTAACTGAGAATAAAAATTATTACTATTAGTGAATAGTACAAGGAAATATAGTAGTCGCGATATGAATAAAACACTTTTAAGCACACTTTTCGCCACCATGTTTTATGGTCTCAACTCTCCTTGTGTCCTGGGTCAGGAACAGGATGAGGCGTCCAACGGAACAAAAGAGATTGAGGTTATCAGCGTTGTTGGTACAAACCAGTCCCGCTACATAATTGAAGCTAAAGATGGTGCGACAGGCCTGAAACTTTCATTTTTAGATAACCCTCGCAACGTCACGCTCATACCTGAACAGCTCGTTCTGGACAGAAAAATTACCACGCTGGAAGAAGCGCTTAGAAATGCCCCCGGAGTAAGTGCCGGCGATGGCTTCGGCGGCACAAACGACGACTTTTTCATGCGTGGCTTCAGACGTAATGCTGTATATCGCAACGGCTTTAAAGTAACTTCGAATTTTAAAACCAACCTTTCAAACACAGAATATGTACAGTTGGTTAAAGGCCCTGCAGCCATTACGTATGGTCAGGTTGAACCTGGTGGTGTTGTAGACGTGCGCACCAAACGGCCCTTAAGTAAACAACGCATCGCGGGTGAGGTGCGCTATGGCACATTTAACGATAAATTTGCCATGATTGACTACGCACAACCTGTCAACGATGATCTGGATATTCGTGTTGTCGCTTCAACACAGAATTCTGATAGCTTCAGAGATTTTTCAGAGATCAAACGCGATACCATTGCTTTTTCTTCTCGCTATTTCGTCAGTGATACCACTCAGTTGAACCTTGCTTATGAATGGCGTGATGAGTCCCGCCCATTGGATAGAGGGACAATAGCTATTGAGACCTCCGAAGGTCCTAAAATCATTAACGATTTACTGGATGTGCCATATAGCCAGCGCTTCGGTAGTCCCTGGGAAATTGCTGAAGTTGACTATCAAATTCTCGAATTGGGTTTAGAGCATGAATTCCTTACCAATTGGAGTATAGAAGCTAACTTTGCACGAGAGGACTCAACGGGCAATGACTTGCAATCCCGTCCCAGAATCGCTTTCGTTGTAGATGCAGACACGCCAATTAACGACCAGGGTTATGCAACTGGTTTATTCGACCCCGCGATCATCACATCCGGTGCTGTTTATGATGATCCCGACGACCGCGTATATTTAGTTAAGCGTCTGGACGGGAGTCGGGACCGCGACATCGAATCGACCCTCGCTAACGTAAAAGTACGCGGAAGTTTTGACTTTGCAGGAATGACACATCAGATCATAGTGGGTGCAGATTATATTGACAGTGTTACCACTCGCCGGTTTGTTACCGGTGCGCAAACAGATGGCATTACGGCTCCCTTTCATAGCTTTATCGACCCGGTTTACACACTTTCCGATGGCTTTTCTTTAGAAGGTGTTCCAGTTGATACATGGAGAAATGAAGATACAGGTTATTATGCAAACATCTTCACTGATGTTACTGAGTCATTTGCAGTACTTGCAGGAATTCGTTACAGCGAAACCGATTACGAGTTCGACCGCGAAGGTACCATACTGGCTCAAACTCGTGCATCCGGCATAACGCCACAGGCAGGTTTTACCTACCGTCCATTTGAAACGGTTTCGTTCTTTGCTTCTTACGCAGAATCTTTTGAACCTAACTCTGTTGTGCCAAACAATGCTGGCGAAGTAACAGAGATTGCTCCGGAAGAAGGTGAACAATTTGAGTTTGGTGTAAAAAGCGAACAGCTTAACGGTAAAGTACAGGGGTCGTTAACACTATATAGTATCGATAAAGTAAACGTTGTCGACGGCCTGGATGATGCCGGCAACGTCATATTTATTGACGGGCGTTCCTCTGATGGTGTTGAACTCAGCGTTACAGGCCAGCCCCTGGACGGTATGAATATTTCAGTTTCCTATGCATATACCAATGCAGAAGACAGGGATAGCGCCGGAGTGACACGACAAGCTGAAAGTATTGCTGATAACATTTTAAACCTTTATGCATCTTACGAATTGCAGAGTGGAGATTTTGAAGGGCTTGGTATTGGTGCGGGCTACTACTATGAGTCTGATCGGGTTATGGACGCTGAAGGGAACCTTTCATCTCAGTTAAACCTGGGCGATGTTTCTTTGGTCGATTTATCGGTTTGGTTCACGCTTCCGACTTCGGGCATAGTTGGGAAGTCAGGAAATGTCCGTCTTCAACTTGCAGCCAAAAATGTGTTTGATGAAGAATACTATGGCGCTGGCTTTACCGTTCTGCGTATCCCTTTAGGTGCGCCGCGCACAGTAATTGCATCGGTATCATTTGATTTTTAGTGATAATTCCCCTCACGTTTATACTGGTGTAGTTAAAGCATTTCGCATACTTGTTGTGTGATTTCAGAGAAGTATACACAGCCAGTTAAGGCTGGCTGAGTATAATGCGTTCAAAGGTTTTGTTCTACGTGACAAAAGAAAATAGAAAAGGGTTAAAGAAACTCTACAACTGGCATGCATGGGTTGGCTTTCATCTGGCTATTTTAATGTTTGTCGTATTGTTCACGGGCACCGTAGCTACTATTTCAAATGAGATAGACTGGTTAATTTTCGATGAATTACGCGCGTCAGAAAAACCACCTGGACGAAGCAGTAAACCCACAGATGATGACTGGGTTGAAGTATATGATGCGATAAAAGAAGCATACCCTAATGGCCAACCCCGTTTTATGCTCACAATGGGCGAGGATTACCTCACTTTTCGGGCTACGATTGAAGACGAAACTATAGACAACCAATTTGTTCAGGTTGATCAATGGACTTATGAAGTGACTGGCACCATGCCAAGACTGACGGTTCAACGTTTTTTCCGCGATTTCCACAGATATCTGTTTATGCCTGCCCTCCCCGGCATTATCTTCGTTTGTGCTATGGCATTCGCTTTATCTATTTCAATATACACAGGAATTAAAACAACTAAGAATTGGCGCAAAGCGCTGTTTCGCGTTCGCTTTGATAAAGGAGGCCGAATCGCTTTAAGTGATCTGCATAAATTTCTGGGGTTGTGGGGAATCTGGTTTAGCGTGCTAATCTGTGTAACGGGTTTGTGGTATTTTTACGAGTTTGGCTACCGGTTCTCAGGAAGCAGTGTTGAGCCACGTGGGCCTGAAATTGAGCGTAATGTGCAACACAATGATCTAGCTGCATCAATCCAAAATCAACCAACTGAAGGCATTCATTTAACGTCTAAAGAGTTTGAAAAAGCGATACGTACAGCGCAAAAAGCCCACAAAAATTGGCATATCACCTCAATCTTTATACCAAACGATCGGACTTCCCCAATTCAAATGCGAGGAGTGAAAAACAACCCACTGCTGCGAGACAGAGCGTACCGGGTTTTCATTCATCCTGAAAGCCTCGAAATCATAAGCACTTTTACACCTGAATCTATTGGTGTAAATGCATACTTAAATGAATACGCCGACCCGTTACATTTTGGCACTTTTGGGGGTATCTGGACTAAAATCACTTGGTTTATTTTTGGCATCACCCTTACCGGTATGTCCTTTACTGGCGTGTGGATGACATGGAAACGCACTAAATCCACCTCCTTATCGCGCGCACAAATCGGTACGTTACCAATTTTTGTGCTAGCGGTAATAGCCCTGTACTTTTATATCGGACGTTTTACCTGAGGCCAACCATACATTTTATACTTTCAAAAATACCGGCAGAAGTTCATGTTCAGGCAGTTTCACTAAGAAAATACCATGGAATAAATAATACAGGCGATGATGCTCAGCTATTGCCACTTAAGCGCTTAGCTTATTCCAGCGCTGTTTTCAGCTTCTCAGTGTACGGCGGCCAGCCCAGCGGCTTACCGGCCAGTACGTGCAGATGAATGTGATAGACCGTCTGACCACCGAACTCATTGCAGTTCATTACCGTACGATAGCCCTGCTCTGCGAAGCCCTGTTCTGCGGCGACTTTCGCAGCCACATAACTTAAGTGCCCGACCACGGCACGGTCCTCTTCTTCAATGTCGTTAATGGTTGCGATGGGCTTTTTCGGGATCACCAGAAAGTGCACCGGCGCCTGCGGATTAATGTCTTTGAATGCCAGCGCCAGATCATCTTCATAAATGATATCAGCGGGAATTTCTTTGTTGATGATTTTCGTAAAAATAGTCTCTGACATTCTAATTCTCCATGCAGGTTAAGCGAACACGAACCAAAGCAACACCGCGCCTAAAATCATGCGGTAGATAACAAACGGCAGCATGCCGATGCGGGAAATCCAGCTCAGGAACAGGAAAATACATAAATAGGCACTGATGAACGAGAATGCCGCACCGTACAGCAACGCGCTCCAGTCTACTGCTGTCGTCGCCTGAACTAAATCAAAGGTTTTCAACGTACCTGCTCCCAGAATGACCGGAATAGACAGTAAGAAAGAAAACCGTGCACAACTCTCGCGGTCCAGACCTAACATCAATCCGGCCGTCATCGTAATGCCAGAGCGTGATGTGCCCGGGATCAGCGCCATCACCTGAGCGATACCAATGATGATCGCCTGTTTCATGGTGATGTTTTCCAGCGACTGTGTGTGTGTCGCTTTAACGTCGGCATACCACAGTAAGAGTCCAAAAATAATGGTTGTGGCCGCTATCACCAGCGCTGTTCTGGCATTCATTTCAATCCAGTCATCCAGTGCCAGGCCCACAAGCACTGCGGGAATGGTCGCCAGAATGACATACCAGGCAAGCTTGCTGTCGGTATTCTGGTTCTTTGTGAATCCCCGGGTCAGCCAGGCCACTGTCATTTGCGCGATCTCCTGACGGAAGTACAGCATAACAGCCAGTAAACTGCCCACGTGAACAGCCACATCAAAGGCCAGCCCCTGACTGTCCCAGCCAAGCAGTTCCGCCGGCAACAACAAATGTCCCGAACTGCTGATTGGCAAAAATTCAGTTATTCCCTGGATCAGGGCAAGAATAATAATTTCAAAAAGCGTCATCCCTAAGAATCACTCCATGTAAAATCGATTGGCCATAGCCGTTGGGAAGTTTGATCGTATTCCTGCCACAACTGCCGGTAGGTTTTTCCTGTTACGGGGTGCACGTGGTCAGGCAACAGTTCTGCAAGGGGTTGCAGTACAAATGCATTGTGCAAAATTTCTGCCCTCGGCAACGCAACAGGGTGCGTTGTCACTACGTTGTCGTAGGTTAATAGATCTAAATCCAGAGTGCGAGCACAATACTTTTTTTCACTGTGAGTCCGGCCATTTTCACGCTCAATCGCTTTCAGCGTGGCATTCACATCACCGGGACTTAAAGTCGTTTCAGCACTGATCACACAGTTATAAAACGGTGAACCATCAAAGCCAACCGCTTCACTTTCAAACATTCTGGAACACGTTACCGCAGAAAAGTGACGTTTTAAATAAACGTACCCTTGTCTGGCGTACCAGGTACGCTGAACGTTAGTGCCCAGACTGATGGTAATAAGGTGCATCAGTCACCACGACTCTGTTCAAAGACAACTGTCACTGTATTTACATCCGGCAGAATATCCGGCTTGGTTATCGCCAGCTTAATGTGCGCTACAGGAAAGCCTTTCAAGACAGCGTTAATCACGTGGCCGCCCAGGGCTTCAAGCAACTCAAAGGTCTGATCGGCGGCGGCATCCTGAATGGCTTTTGCCAGCAATGCATAATCAATGGTGTCTTTTACATCATCGCTTTGCATTGCCGCAGACAGATCGGCCTGCACGGTCACGTCAAACAGTAGTGTGGTTTTGCGGGTCCGCTCCCAGTCATACACCCCGATCAGGGTATCAACTTTAAGACCGGACAGAATAATGTGTTGCGTTTGTGGCATAGGTTACAGCGCCTGCGGCTCGCCTTACAGTGGTGGCCGCCACTTTACCACAACTGCCCCTGCGGTCACTAAACCTTGCTGGTATTTTACCTGCGATTCCTGTTAGTCTGCGTGCATGTAACGTATTGATAGTGTCTGCAACAAATGATCGCCCTGGTAATTCTTATGGTCTGTATCGCTTACCTGATGGGTTCGCTTTCCAGCGCCGTTGTGGTTTGCCGGTTATACCAGCTTCCTGATCCCCGTGCCGCCGGTTCAAATAACCCCGGGGCCACCAATGTATTCAGACTCGGCGGCCGCGTTCCGGCAGCGCTGGTATTGTTCATGGACGTGTTTAAAGGCACGGTGCCGGTATATTGCAGCTACTGGATGGGCATTGAACCTGTTGCTCTGGGTTTTATTGGCGTTGCGGCCTGTCTGGGACACATTTTTCCGCTGTACTTCGGCTTCAAAGGTGGCAAAGCAGTGGCTACCGCTTTTGGTGTTCTGTTACCACTGGGCCCGGAACTGGCAGGCTTGCTGATCCTGACCTGGCTGCTGGTCATGTTTGTCTGGGGCTATGCCTCTCTGGCAGCCATTATTGCGGTAAGTCTGGCGCCTTTATTTACCTGGTTTATCAAACCTATGTACACCGTTCCGGTGATCATGTTGTCGGTGCTCATTATCTTTCGGCACAAAGACAATATTCAACGCCTGCTCAAAGGTGAAGAAAGTAAAGTGTGGGATAAAGTACGTTTAAAATAAAACCGCACACTGCCAGAATAACGGATGTGACCGGTTTACCGGCAAACTCTTCATTTCTTTCTGTAATCTGAGAAAACATCATGCATTTTCAGGCGCAAACCCGCTTGCAGTTCATCATTTTCATGCTGGTCTGTGCCGCGTTTACCAACATCTATATTACTCAACCGGTACTTCCTGTACTCCGTCAGGAGTTTAATACTGACCTGGTCATGGTGTCTTTCACGGTATCGGCAGTGGTGTTGGGCATAGCGCTGGCAAACCTGCCTTTCGGATTAATATCAGATAAATTTCCGGTTCGCCCCGTCATCGCAACAGGCGGAACCGCCATTGTTCTGTGCGGACTGATTTGTGCGGCCACAGACAACCTGAATGTACTGATTGCCGCAAGATTCGTACAGGGTATCTTCGTTCCGTCACTGACAACCTGTATCGTTGCCTGGCTTTCCCGCTCACTGCCCCCTGAAAAATTGAATGTTGTGATGGGTGCTTACGTGTCAGCCACCGTTGCCGGCGGTCTAGGCGGCCGGATACTGGGTGGTTGGGCGTTTTCTCCGGAGCACTGGCGTTATGCATTTGTTGCAACCAGTCTGTTCACGCTCATTGCCTTTTCGCTGGCTCTGTACGGTCTTCCACGTGATAAGCGCGAAAAGTCTGACCCGAAAGCGCCCGCAGTCCGTTACATTCAACTTGTCAGGCAGTGGCCGCTTTTACGACTGTACCTGTGTGCGCTGAGCGGATTCGGCATCTTCTCATCAGTATTTAATTTTCTGCCTTTTCACCTTACTCAGCCGCCTTTTGCATTCACCACTGAAGACACCACCCTGCTTTATCTGGTGTATCTTACCGGCGTGATGATTGGTCCGGTGACAGGCAAGCTCAGTAACCGTATCGGCAGCGGTAACACCTTACTGACAGGTGCTGCTGTACTGTGTGTTTCCCTACTGATGTTGTTGCTTCCCTCGGTGCTGGCTGTCACTGCCGGGCTGATTTTACTGTGCGCAGGCTTTTTCACCATTCATGCCGCTGCTGTGGGTGCACTGAACGGTAAACTTACCGGCGGACAGGGCCGTGCTAATGCTCTGTACACACTGTTTTACTATGCGGGTGGCTGGGCCGGTATTACCCTATCCAGCCTTTTTTACAAGCATTTCGGATGGAATACGCTGGTAGGTGTACTGCTGGTTCTTCTGATCATTCCGGTAACCGCTGGGTGCTTCGAGCGACGCTTCAGCCCCCGCGGTGCGGGTCAGATTACTGCTCAGCCAGACCAAGATTAAAGGTGTCGCTGCCACTGTCTGTTTCAGGCACATATTCCAGCTTCATCAGCTTTGCCAG
Organism: Alteromonas sp. ABH4_457; assembly: GCF_056160625.1. Taxonomy (NCBI): domain Bacteria; kingdom Pseudomonadati; phylum Pseudomonadota; class Gammaproteobacteria; order Alteromonadales; family Alteromonadaceae; genus Alteromonas; species Alteromonas sp. ABH4_457. The sequence continues at coordinate 257,030 of NZ_JBSWXN010000008.1, read as the reverse complement.
ACCAGGATAAATTTCCAGGTTTTTCATCGGCGGTATGGTCGCCCCCTGTCTGAAATCAGGGCCTGCAGCAATAAAGGTGGCAGCCATGTCTTCCAGTGTTGCATCAAAACCGTGAGCGCCTTTACCGTCGTGGGTGCTGTCGCTGACAAAGTAACCCGGGGGCCGGATTTCCAGCATAATATCGCCGGTTCGCTGATCCCGTTCCATATGCACGCTGGTTCTGCGGGAATCTGACATCACCGAATAACGCCCTTTAGCGGTATCTTCTAAAGACGCCTTCAGCGCACTGATTTCCTGCTCCGTTGTGCCTTTTTTACCATAGATAAGTACCTGTGAACCGCGGGTCTCAACGGCAAACTTGTCGCTGATCCCAAGCTCAGCCTCTACCACCTTGCTTTCCTGGCGGATAGCAGTCATACCGTGATCAGACACCAGCACCAGGTTAACCGGGATATCCAGCTGATTGATTCTGCCATAAAGCTGGCCAATCAGACCGTCTATGAGCTGAACAGCGTCGTAGGTTTCTTTAGCATCCGGCCCGAAATCGTGCCCCTGCGTATCCACCAGTGAAAAGTAGCCCGCAATAAAATGCGGCCGCGATACTTCAGGTAAAGACAACCATTCGGTTATCTGATCAATTCTTCCCTGATAATCCGCATATTTAGAGTAGTGATAGTGATAAGACGGCAGATTGCCGTTAATTCTGGCATCAGATTCCGGCCAGAAATACGTAGCCGCCTTTAAACCGTTAAACTCCACCAGATTCCAAAAAGGCATACCAGATAACCAGGTCGAATCGCCGTACCCTTTACCCATGGAATATCGGGCATAACTGTCTTTTACAGGGCGGGATTTGTCGTAAAAAGCGTTATTTACGATACCGTGGTGAACGGGCAATAAACCGGTGATTATAGAAATATGATTGGGAAATGTGCTGGACGGGTACACCGGAATCATCTTTTCAGCCCGCACCCCGTCTTTCGCAATTTGTGCAATATTGGCCGCGTTGTGTTTTTCCACATAATCGTGGCGAAAACCATCGATGGATATCATCACCACATAAGGCGTGTCATCCTTCGCCTGCACGCCGGTTGTCAGTACAGCCAGCAATAGTGTTGCCCACAGTCCTTTTCGTTTCATTGTTTTTTCCGTCTTTTAATACTTGGCACAGTATAAAAGTGGACTATGACAACAACAATTCACTGACCGCAAAGTTCGCGACTTACACCGCGGGCAGAGAATCCAGTGGCCAGCGGGGTTTGGCGGCGGCGGATAAATCACAGAATTGTCCGGCCTTTAAGCGCTGCATGCCGGCATAGGCAATCATGGCGCCGTTATCGGTGCAAAAAGCAAGTCCCGGATAGAACACCTCGCCACGGAGTTCTTTCATCAGCGATTCCATGGACTCACGTAAATATGTATTGGCACTGACCCCCCCGGCAATGACCAGCCGCTTCAGACCGGTTTGTTTAAGCGCACGCTTGCACTTAATGATAAGGGTATCAACAACAGCTTCCTGAAAGGCGAACGCAATATTCGCTTTGGTTTGTTCGGAGTCGTCGGCATCGCGGATGGTGTTAGCGGCAAAGGTTTTTAATCCGCTGAAGCTGAAATCCAGCCCGGGGCGGTCTGTCATCGGACGGGGAAATTTATAATGTCCACCCTCACCTTTTTCTGCCAGCTTTGCCAGCAGCGGACCGCCAGGGTAATCCAGACCCAGTAACTTGGCGGTTTTATCAAAGGCCTCACCGGCAGCATCGTCGATGGACTCACCCAGCACTTCGTACTGGCCAATCCCCTGCACATTCACCAGCATCGAGTGACCACCTGATACCAACAGCGCCACAAAAGGAAACGCGGGAGCATTTTCTTCCAGCATAGGAGCCAGCAAATGCCCTTCCATGTGGTGTACACCCACGGCCGGTATATTCCAGGCGTAAGACAGTGCGCGACCTACGGATGAACCTACTAATAATGCCCCGACAAGACCCGGTCCCTGAGTAAATGCGATGCCGTCAAGGTCTTCACCTTCAGTAGCCGCGTCTTTCAATGCTTTGCGGATCAGTGGTATGATCTTACGCACATGATCGCGGGATGCCAGTTCGGGAACCACACCACCATAGTCGGCGTGCAGTTTAACCTGACTGTATAATTCGTGGGACAACAATCCTTTTTCGTCATCATAAACCGCGATGCCCGTTTCGTCGCAGGATGTTTCGATACCCAGAATACGCATTGATAAACCTCTTTATGGTGGTGCAGGGCGGGCAAGTTTACCGTTATTCGTTCACCCTGAAAACGGTAAATGCGAGGATCGCGAATCAGATTCAGCTAAAAATCTGCGATCGCTGGTTAATTTATTAACACTACCGGCTTTACTTTCCCTTCAGAAAAGAATAGAATTTCGCACCATTTTTAACCCGGGTGTCGATTTATCGCACACTTTCACGCCCGGCTACAGTCTTGAAAATTTTGAGGTGAGAATTTAATGCCTATCGTTAAAGTTAGAGAAAACGAGCCGTTTGATGTCGCTCTTCGTCGTTTTAAACGCTCTTGTGAAAAAGCAGGTGTTTTGTCAGAAGTTCGTCGTCGTGAGTTCTTCGAAAAGCCTACTTGGGAACGTAAGCGTAAAAAAGCGGCTGCTAAAAAGCGTCATCTGAAAAAGCTGGCTCGCGAAAACGCACGTCGCGTAAAACTCTACTAAGATAGTGTTGGCTTAACAAAGGTGCCTTAAGGCACCTTTGCTGTCTCAGGACCACTGAAAAAGTGATTCCCGTCCTGCCCGCCCTGTCCTTCTGATAAGCCCGACATCAGGAAAGAAAAATACTATGGCTTTAATTGACGATTTAAAAAACGCACAAAAAGATGCCATGCGCGCCAAAGAGAAATTGAAACTTGGCACAATTCGTATGGCACTGGCCGCCATCAAGCAAAAAGAAATTGATGAGCAAATCACTGTAGACGATAGCGCCATTCTGGCTATCTTAACCAAGATGGTTAAGCAGCGTGCCGACGCGGCCGCCCAGTATGATCAGGCAAATCGTGATGATCTGGCCAGCACAGAACGTGCGGAAATCGTAATTTTAGAATCTTTCCTGCCACAACCGCTTACTGATGAAGAAGTGGCTGCTCTGATTGACGAAGCTATGGCTGCAACCGGTGCCACCGGCATGCAGGACATGGGTAAAGTCATGGGTGCATTGAAGCCAAAAGTTCAGGGCCGCACAGACATGGGCGCACTGAGTGGAAAAATCAAAGCGCGTCTGAACGCGTAACACCCTGAGTCAGTTCAGATAGCCGTTTAAAAAGATCAGGCGCAATACGAAAAGGTTGCGCCTTCTTCTCTCCCTGATAAAGTAACCCACGTTTGCTGACCCTTCTGACATCGCGCTCAGGCACTGATCAGCTCTTACTGTTTCTGTTATATACCCGTAGGTTACATATACTGCATGTCCGGAAGAATTCCCCGCGATTTTATTGATGATCTGTTAGCCCGTACCGATGTTGTCGACATTGTGGACAGCCGTGTGAAACTGAAAAAAGCGGGTAAGAATTATCAGGCCTGTTGTCCGTTTCATAATGAAAAAACCCCGTCTTTTACCGTCAGTCAGGACAAGCAGTTCTATCACTGTTTTGGCTGTGGCGCTCACGGCAATGCAATCTCCTTTATCATGGAATTTGACCGGCTGGAGTTTGTAGAGGCGATTGAAGAGCTGGCACGGCTACACGGGTTAGAGATCCCGCGGGAGCAGAGCAGCCGGCCTGCAATGACAGAAGAGAAGCGTCAGCAGCAAAAGGATGACTATGCACTGATGGAATCTGTCACCCGCTATTTTCAGCAGCAGTTAAGACAGCATGCCAACAGCCACAAAGCAATTGACTATCTGAAAGGCCGCGGTTTATCCGGTGATATTGTGAAGCACTGGGAAATCGGCTACGCCCCGTCAGAATGGGATGGCGTACTGAAAACCTTCGGCACAGATCCCCAACGGGTTCAGCAGTTGCTGGATCTGAAACTGGTAAACAAAAATGATCGCGGCAAGACTTATGATTTCTTCCGTGACCGGATCATGTTTCCTATCCGCGATCGCCGTGGCAGAGTGATCGGCTTTGGCGGCCGGGTGCTGGATGACGGCGGCCCGAAATACCTTAACTCTCCGGAAACACGGATTTTCCACAAAGGCTACGAACTGTTTGGCTTTTATCAGGCGAAACAAAGCCAGCGCCACCTTGATAAAGTGGTGATAGTGGAAGGCTACATGGATGTGGTTGCGCTGAGCCAGTTCGATATCCATATTGCCACTGCAGCACTGGGCACAGCAACGACGCCGGAGCACCTCAGTATGCTGATGCGCACCACTTCCCACATTGTGTGCTGTTACGACGGTGACCGTGCCGGGCGTGAAGCTGCCTGGCGGGCACTTGAAAATGCATTACCCGCATTAAAAGATGGTGTGAAACTGACATTCCTGTTTCTTCCTGATGGTGAAGATCCGGATACCATGGTTCGCCAGACGGGCAAAGATACCTTTATGGCATTACTCGATGACGCCATGCCCTTATCGCGGTTCTTTTTTGAATCACTGCTGAAACAACATGAAGTCGGCACGCCGGAAGGTAAAGTGGCGTTGAAAGCCGCTGCGCAGCCTTTGATAGACCAGGTACTGGGTGACAATCAGAAAGCCATGTTGCAGGAAGAACTGGCGAAACATGTGGGTGAATATGACCGCTTTCGTTTGCAGCAGGATATGCAACAGGCAAAGCAAAAGTCGTCAAAACCAAAGGATTCCCACTACACCCAACAAAAGACCCAGATATCGCCAGTCCGTACAATGGTGCGTTTACTGCTGGATAACCCGGCACTGGCTGCCAGACACACCCACTGCTCGCCGCAGGTACTGGCGCAAAGTGGTGTTGCCGGTATCAACGTGCTCATCGACATTCACGGGTACTGTTTAAATAATCCACAATCCACCACCGCCCAGGTCCTTGAAAACTTCCGTGACCATCCCCACTCTTCTGTCATCGCGAAGTTGCTGTTACAGGAACACCTGATTAAGGAAGATGACGCAGATACCGTGTATTGCGACAGTTTTGCAAAGCTGCTCGACTGGCATTTCGACAGCAGAATTGAGACGCTGATTTCACGGTCGCGTATGCAGCCGCTCTCTCAGGAAGAGAAAACAGAATTGACCTTATTGATGAAAGAACGTCAGAAGTCGTAGCTCACGAGGCCGCCGGATAAAGTTCTGGCGAAAAATCACGCTGAACGTCTGGTCAAAAATGGGGTCTTTCTGTTATACTGGCTAATTCGCTGCAAGCAGATTTTATAGAAAACATCGGGCTTACCTTGATGCAATCTTGAGACGTATAAGATGCATAATTCAGGCCGAAATTACAATAGCCGATGTTCTGACAGGTGCGGTAACAAACGATAGCAAGCATGGACAAGACGGGATTTTTCCGGCTCTTGAACGTGCTTTTTTGCTTATTAATTCAATGTGAGAAGTGTAGGTTATATGGCTCAAAGCAAGCAGTCTCAGATTAAACTCCTGATTGCAAAAGGTAAAGAACAAGGTTACTTAACTTTTGCAGAAGTAAACGACCACCTGCCACAAGATATCGTCGATTCAGATCAGATCGAAGACATCATTAGTATGATCAACGATATGGGTATTCAGGTTTCAGAGTCCGCACCGGATTCCGATGAATTACTCATGCAAGAAACCACCGCCGATGAAGATGCCGCTGAAGCTGCAGCTCAGGCGCTGGCAACCGTAGAAAGTGAAATTGGCCGTACAACCGACCCTGTCCGCATGTACATGCGTGAAATGGGTACCGTTGAACTGTTGACCCGTGAAGGCGAAATCGAAATCGCCAAGCGTATCGAAGACGGCATCAACCAGGTACAGTGTTCTGTTGCTGAATACCCTGAAGCCATCACTTACCTGCTGGAACAGTGGGATTTATTTGAAGCGGAAGAAATTCGTCTTGGCGATATTATTTCCGGTTTCGTCGATCCTAACGAAGAACAGGACCTTGCACCTACCGCTACCCACATCGGTTCTGAATTGTCAGCTGAAGAGTTAGATGACGAAGACGATGACGATGATGACGACGATGATGATGACAGCGACGAGGACGATAGCGGCGTTGATCCGGAAGTTGCCCGTGAAAAGTTCGGCAAGCTTCGTGAACAATACCTGAAAACCCGTGCTGTTATTGAAAAGCATGGCCGTTCAGACAAGAAGTCCCGCGAAGAAATTGGCGTACTCAGCGAAGTATTCAAAGAGTTCCGCTTAGTACCTAAGCAGTTCGACCGCATGGTTAAAAACATGCGCGACATGATGGACAAAGTACGTATCCAGGAACGCCTGGTCATGAAGTACTGCGTTGTAAACGCAAAGATGCCTAAGAAAGATTTCATAAAGGCATTTGCTGGCAACGAAACCACTACAGACTGGTTAGAAGCCACGTTATCTTCAGGTGCGCCTTACACCGGCATGCTGCAAAACTACAAAGAAGATATCGAACGTTCTGTCTCCAAGATGAACAGCGTAGAACAGGAAACTGGTCTGGTTATCGCTGACATTAAAGACATCAACCGTCGCATGTCTATCGGTGAAGCGAAAGCCCGCCGTGCGAAGAAAGAAATGGTTGAGGCGAACTTACGTCTGGTTATTTCAATCGCGAAGAAGTACACCAACCGGGGCCTTCAATTCCTGGATTTGATTCAGGAAGGTAACATCGGTCTGATGAAAGCGGTTGATAAGTTCGAATACCGTCGTGGTTATAAGTTCTCAACCTATGCAACATGGTGGATTCGTCAGGCGATCACCCGTTCAATCGCTGACCAGGCACGGACTATCCGTATTCCGGTTCACATGATTGAAACCATTAATAAACTGAACCGTATCTCCCGTCAGATGCTGCAGGAAATGGGTCGTGAGCCAACGCCGGAAGAATTGTCAGAACGTATGGCAATGCCGGAAGACAAAATCCGTAAAGTGCTTAAGATTGCGAAAGAGCCCATCTCCATGGAAACCCCCATCGGTGATGATGAAGATTCGCATCTGGGTGACTTTATCGAGGACAGCACCATTATTCAGCCCCTCGATTCAGCGACCGGCGGCAGCCTGAAAGACGCGACCCAGGAAGTACTGGCTGGTCTGACAGCCCGTGAAGCAAAAGTGCTGCGTATGCGTTTCGGTATCGACATGAACACTGACCACACGCTGGAAGAAGTAGGTAAGCAGTTCGATGTTACCCGTGAGCGTATCCGTCAGATTGAAGCGAAAGCGTTACGTAAACTTCGCCACCCAAGCCGTTCAGAGCAGCTGCGCAGCTTCCTGGACGAGTAAGACTTGCAGATAAGTTATCGTTAAAAACAGCCACCTTCGGGTGGCTGTTTTGTTTCCGGCTTACTATACCCGGGTATGAAAGAACGTTAGCAAGTTCCCGCCCGCTTCCTTGTCAGTTTTGTATACTTGTTCCATATTTAATCAATTGCATTACTGAATAAGGAAGTGTCCGTGAACAAATTTTTATCGGCCTGTCTGGTCCTTGCAGGTTTATCTCTGGGTGGTTGCGCCACGTGGAATCCGCCCTCGCCTATGCTGGAAACAGAGGTATTTAAGAAGCTCGTCAGTATAAAGCCTGTGGAGCCGCAGGAAAAAATTTACCGGCAGTACGTCAGTGACGGTATTTACCTCCAATTCGAGCGCATGGACGAAAATAATATTATTTACGGCTGGTATACCTGTACCAACTGTAACTGGACCCGTTCTAAATTTCTCGCGCTGTATGACGGCAGCTACCTGTATATGACATACGGGCATCATGAGGAGTTTTTCCTCGAATCTCCTAAAGATGTCCGTCACCATCCGGAAAATTCACACTGGTCATGGAGTGTGATTGAAAAGTATCAGCTTGAAGGCCGGAACCTGATAAAGCTGGGTCAAATTCGTAAATGTGCGTCTGACAGCCCTCAGATCAAAGAGTGGTCTAACGTGCCATGGGCCTATGATGGTGAAACAGATTGTCAGTTTGAAGCGAACGGCAGATACAGCAAAATTTTTGTCGCAACCATCGATGAAACCTTAACGGGTAAACGCAGTTCTATCGTCGGTGAGGCAGCTGACACGATTTCAACCGAAGTTCGTGCCAAACTCGCTACACTTAAAGAGCTTTTCGATGAAGGGCTTATCAGTGACGCGGATTACGAAGAGAAACGTAAGGCACTTTTAGACCAGCTTTGAGTCATCCCTTATACTAACCTGCCGCACAATAGCACTTCCTTGCTGTTGCGCGGCCTCCCCTCCTGAGTTTTTTGTCTTCGTGACCTTGTCATCCCGCTGCGAATTTCATTAAATGGTTTGTCAGGCCTTTGCTGAACCAGGGAAAGTGATATGCGTTTGCGCCATATTGAAGTATTTCATGCCATTTATACCACCGGCTCCATTACCGGCGCTGCTAACTTACTGTATGTGTCTCAGCCATCGGTGTCTAAAGTACTGGCCCATGCAGAGCAACAGCTTGGCTTCGACCTTTTTCACCGCAACAAAGGCAAGTTAACGCCCACAGCGGAAGCAGAAATGATGTTTCCGGAAATCAGCAAAATTTATAAGCAACTGAATACGGTTAAGCAGCTTGCCAATAATATTCAACGGGGACGCAGTGGCATCATCAATATTGCTGTTACTCCTGCGCTGGGTTTCGACGTGCTTCCCCAAACCATGGCAATGTTCCGCCGGCAACATCCGGATGTTGCCCTGAATATTAAAACCGTACACAACCAGGAAGCGCTGCAAACCCTGCTGGCGCACAAATGTGATGTCGCCGTACTGTTTTCATCTCCCGAATTGCCCGGTGTGGCAGAACGTCAGCTATGTGAACAGGAAATGGTAGTGATGTATCCCAGACAAGCTTTCAACGAAGCGCCGGAAACACTGACCATCAGTGATTTACAAAACCTGGACATTATCGGGATCTGGGAAAGCGGACCGTTAGGAGAAATGGCCTGGCGTCACATAGAACAGTCCGGCCTGGATATTAAAACGCAAATCCAGGTGGATACCTATTACATCGCCGCGCGGCTGGTTGATGCAGATCTGGGATGCTGTATTGTTGACAGACTGACCGCTGAGGGTAATCAGACAGAAAAAACCGGTATTGCCCGGTTCGCCCCTTCATTAACGTTCACCGTAAAAGCGCTTTCTCTGGACAGCCGTCCGGTATCCAAACTGTGTGAAAGTTTCCTCGGTACACTGTCCGACACTATCGGGCGGATAACCTGACGTTATACCCTTGCCAAAAGTTACTACTTATCACCGGCTCTCCGGCCTTTTACACTGCCTGAAATAACACACTGACCTTACAGTGATTTCTTCTCAGAATTTTCAGGATGCACTATGGTACTTACTCCTCCTTATTTGCTCTTCATTGGCAACGCCACCGATCCGCTCAGCATAAAAATGGCAAAAAGCGTGGCTGACTGGAACCCGGATGCCTGCATCGGTGAATACCGTTTGCCGGGTTGCGAGGTCACCACCGGCTGCCCGTCAATGACTATAGATGAGGCGGTTGATGCCGGCGCCAACACTTTTGTGCTGGGCTTTGCAAACAGCGGCGGTTTTATTGATGAAGCGTGGGTTCCTACAATCGTAGAAGCCATTGAAGCCGGCATGCATGTTGTCAGCGGCCTGCACGATAAACTCACCAGCATCCCAGCCGTGGTGGAAGCCGCGCAGCGTTGTGACCGCCAGCTCATTGATATCCGTCATCCCACAGCCCGCTTCAAGACAGGAAAAGGTATCAAACGTACAGGTAAGCGTCTGCTGACAGTTGGTACCGACTGCTCTGTGGGCAAAATGTACACTTCACTGTGTCTGACCAGAGCGCTGGAAGAAGCCGGTCAGAAAGCGACTTTCCGTGCTACCGGGCAAAGCGGCATTCTGGTTGCCGGAGAAGGCGTCGCTATCGACTGTGTGGTAGCAGACTTCATATCCGGTGCTGTAGAAACACTCAGCCCTGACAACGACGAAGACCACTGGGATATTATCGAGGGACAAGGCTCCCTGTCCCATCCGGCCTTTGCCGGTGTCAGTTTAGGGTTGTTGCACGGCTCCCAACCTGATGCACTGGTGATCTGCCATGCGCTGAACCGTTCACACATGCGGGGGTTACCTCACTATCCACAACCGACATTGGAAGCTGTCATTGAAATGACTGTAAATGCTGCCAGATTAACGAATCCGGACGTGAAAGTTGTTGGCGTTGCGGTAAACACATCCAGTGTCAGTGAAGCTGAAGCAAAAGAGTACTGTGAAGAAACGGCTTCAAAACTCGGCTTACCGTGTACCGACCCGGTACGTTTTGGTGTCAGTGATATTATCGGGAACCTCTGATGGCATTAACAATTACAATTCAACACGAACGTTTTCCACTGGCGCAGGTGTTTCGTATTTCCCGGGGAGCCAAAACAGCAGCCGATGTGATACACGTGTCAGTGAGTGACGGCGAGCATACCGGATTTGGCGAATCCGTGCCCTATGGCAGGTATGGCGAGTCCATCGAATCGGTTGCGGCCCAGTTAGAACAGGTCAGGGCCAGCATTGTCAGCCTTGAAGATCATGCAGCACTACCGGAATTGCTGCCAGCCGGCTCTGCCCGCAATGCGCTGGATTGTGCCCTGTGGGACTTAACCGCAAAAGTAACCGGCAAACCGGTGACTGAACTACTTGATTTACCCGTTACGCCACATTGCTTTACCGCACAAACTATCAGTGTGGATACTGTCGAAAATATGCAGGCGTCTGCGCGTAAACTCAAAGGCGCGCCAATAATCAAAGTGAAGCTGGACCCCGATGCCGTTGTTGACAAGATCCGCGCTATTCACGAAGTCACGCCGGAAAGCCGGCTGATTGTAGATGCTAACGAAGGCTGGACCATCGAAGACTTGAAAGCCGTGGCTGAGCCGCTGAAAGCCTGCAATGTTGTACTCATTGAGCAACCCATACCGGCAGAGAACGATGACGTGCTTGAGTATTATGAATGCCCAATTCCACTTTGCGCCGACGAGTCCTGCCATACGTCAGCCGGGCTGGACGTATTGCGCAAACGCTATCAGAGCATCAACATCAAGTTAGATAAAACCGGCGGTCTCACCGAAGCTGCCGCTCTGTACAAAGCCGCAAGAGCAATGGATTTCTCTGTCATGGTAGGTTGTATGGTAGGCACGTCGCTGGCAATGGCGCCGGCTTATTTGCTGTGTGACGGCGCTGACTTTGTCGATCTCGACGGCCCTATCCTCATTGCACAGGACAGAGAAAACGGCTTCTGTTTCGACAACGGCAAAATGTGGCAACCCGATACGTTTTTGTGGGGCGGAGTGAATAGTCAGGAAGCCTAGCAAACGTTGCGAAAAATCTCCTGTAGTCATACACTTCCGGCATGCGGGATTTATCATTTAACTCACTAATGGCAGAGACAATCTCTGCCATTCATTCAGTCAACTTCGCTGCAACGTTAACAACGTTGCTTGACGCAATGCTGGAATTCGACTGTGTTGTGATTCTGGGCTGCCGGAACGACAAACACCCGGTTTATCTTCACGACTCCCTTAAAGATAACCGCGACCTTCTGTTCGAACTTTATCTCAAATCCTCTTTCAATGAAGACCCGTTTTTCAGGTACTTCAGCAAGCGGAAAAAAAGTGGCGTTTTTATGCTTAGCGATTTGAATATAGATCGCACGGACTACAACTCTTATTGCAGACATTTTTATCATCAGACTGGCTGGAAGGATGAGCTTGGCATGATGATTAATGTTTCTGACAGTAAGTCAGTTCTGTTTTGTTTTGGCTCAATCAGGAAGGCTACCCGTTTTACCCGTCAGAACACAGAGTTACTTACACGACACTTCACCGTTATCGAGGCTATTTGTCAGAAGCACTGGGGACAAACAGAGTTCATTTTTTCAGAAAGCGTCTATAACCCGACTCAACAAACGGACAATATGCGTCAGTTAATCTCATCCGCGCTGGCAACTTTCGGACAGTCAATACTCACTCCCAGGGAACAGGAAATCTCCATGTTGATTGCAAAAGGTTGTGATTCTAAGGAAATCGCTGTTGCTACCGGTATTTCTGAGGGAACAGTAAAAAATCACCGGAAACGAATCTATAAGCAGTTAAACGTCAAATCTCTGAGTGAGTTTTTCCAGCTGTTTCTTAATCACCTCATTACGCACGCTAAATAACGTTCTGTCCCTTTAGGGATATTCTGTAGATAAGTCCATTCCAGTACGCTCGCCTTATTAAATTGAAAGGCAGGTTATCAATGATGAATATCTTCAATGATCTAAATGACAGAGGATTGATATCCCAGACAAGCGATGTTGCAGAACTGCAAAACCTATTCGAGTCGCCGCAGACGATTTACTGTGGTTTTGACCCTACTGCAGGCAGTTTACACATAGGTCATCTGGTACCGCTTATTATGCTCAAACGTTTGCAGAAAGCTGGTCATAAAGTGATAGCGCTGATCGGCGGAGCCACAGGAATGATAGGCGACCCGAGCTTTAAAGACAGTGAGCGTACTTTAAATTCTGCAGAGCAAGTCGGTGAATGGGTTGAAAGGCTTGGTATTCAGATTAAAGAACTGGTGGGGGAGCCTATCCTGATTGAAAACAATGCTGACTGGTTTAGATCAATCAATATCATTGACTTCTTTCGGGACACTGGCAAGCACTTTTCGGTTAACGCTATGCTGAAACGTGACTCAGTAAAAAAGCGTTTACAACGTGCTGAACAAGGAATATCGTTCACAGAGTTCAGCTATGCGTTGTTACAAGCGCATGACTTTGCAGAACTAAACCGTCGCCACCAGTGCAAGCTGCAGATTGGTGGAAACGATCAGTGGGGAAATATTTTAGACGGTATTGATCTGACCCGCAGGCTCAATCAATGCAGAGTTTCCGGAATGACACTGCCTCTGATCACAAAAGCTGACGGCACGAAGTTCGGTAAAACGGAATCTGGCACGATTTGGCTTGACCCGGACAAAACCTCTGCTTACCGCTTCTTCCAGTTTTGGCTCTCAGTAGATGACAAAGACGTTTATAACCTGCTTCGCTATTACACATTTCTGAGCACAGAGGATATTGCAGCCATTGAGCTCGCAGACAAAACGCGAGGCAATAAACCTGAAGCACAGCAAATTCTGGCGAAAGAAGTGACAGCATTAGTGCACGGCCAGGCGTCTCTTGAAAGCGCTATAAGAATTACTTCAGCTTTGTTTTCCGGAGAGGTAAATAAGCTGTCACTATCAGAAATCAGACAGCTGGAAATGGACGGCCTGCCACTCGTGAAAACTCTGCAGCAAGAGCTTGTACTATTACTCACCCTGACCGGACTTGCGTCTTCCCGGCGTGAGGCCAGGGAACTTATTGCCTGCAATGCCGTTAGTGTGAACGGGAAAAAAGCGTCATCTGATACCAGCTCTGTTGGTCAGCCACTCTTCAACACATACTGGATTTTACAAAAAGGTAAAAAGCAATTTTGTTTAATCAAAAGAGAGAGCGAGGACAGCACAGAAAGAATGATGCGTGTCGCCAGCCCCGCACAATAAACAGAGCGTCACTACTGACGAAACTCCGGATATAAAGGCCTGTCTAGCAAGCCAGGCCTTCAAAGTTTTATGAATGCAGCGTATATACGTGCATAGTGACGTCTTTAATAAGGCCTTCCGACACTTCCTGAAACGCAGTGAAATGAGGCAATGTCATATGGTCATCAAGTGCCGCCTGAGATGTCCACTGCTCCATCACCAGCACTTCCACTTCTTCGTCAACTTCACGTAACCCAAGATCATACTGAATACAGCCTTCTTCCTTTCGTGAGTGTTCCTGCAACGTTTCAAACAACGCGGTCACTTTCGCTGCATCACTCAGCGATGTCCTTGCGGTGGCAATTACACATACAGTCATCATCAGTTCCTTTTTTGTCAGGGATTAATCCCACTCAGGTGAAAAGTCCGGCGTCGCTTCACGTTCGTTGCGGTTTAATTTGTCGATGGCATCCATGTCTTCGATAGCAAGAGTCAGCGATGCCCCTTTAAGGTTTGTCGCCAGATTTTCCCGCTTAGTCGATGACGGGATGGTCGCCAGACCGTGCCCCAGTTCCCATGCAATCACTACTTCGGCGGGTGACACTTCATACTTCTCAGCAATTTGTATCACCGTTTCGTCTTTCAACACTTTGCCCACAGCAAACGGCATATATCCTGTGATATGAATATCATTTACCGTACAGTATGCACGCAGCTTGTCGTTAGTTAAATGCGGGTGTACCTCTACCTGATTGGTAAAAATTTCCCCTTTTCCTAAAATCTGCTGCGCTTCTTCCAGGTGGGCAATCGTAAAGTTAGATACCCCGATATGTCTGGTCAGGCCCTGTGCTTTCGCTTTCGTCAGTTCACCCAGATACTCCTCCATGGACTCGCCGTTCTCAGGGGAAGGCCAGTGGATCAGCAGCAGATCAACATAACTAAGCTGTAATTTCTCCAGACTTTTCTTCACACTGGGCAGAAAGTCCTTGCTGTTCAGCTTGTTATTCCACACTTTGGTAGTGACAAATAATTCGTCTCTGTTAATACCGCTGTCTTTCAACGCACGGCCTACCGCTTCTTCATTTTCATAAATTTGCGCGGTGTCGATATGACGATAACCGACCTCCAGTGCATCTTTCACACAGTTGTATGCCACGTCGTCTTTTAACCGGAAAGTACCCGCGCCTAACTGAGGCATGGATGAATGGGATTCCATAAATTGCTCCTTCATGTGCTATGAAATGAGTATTGGGATGAAAATACTCAATCTTTACGATTTACGACTGAATTCAGATTAAGCAGGTTCAGTCGCAGAAAAATGAAGCGCAGTTTGAGGGATAGTTTAAATAACAAAAACAGTAATAGTGACAAAATACCTTTGTCTGAAATGATAGAGATATCATACCTGCTACTGTTACTGACATTTTTGTCAGGAAAGATTTTTGCCTCTTATTGCAGAATACCAATCGTCACGGCTGATTGCCCCTCTTTGATAGCCGGCATCTCATTAATCATCATCACTGTGCCCGCTACAGGCGAGGAAATGGTTTCTACCACATTTCCAAAGTAGTCCGTGACTTTGCCCAGCGACGCGCCTTTTTCAACCTTTGCACCAATTTTCACGCCTGGCAGAAAGAAGCCGGTATGATGACTTTTCGCCGAAGTCAGTGTTTCATAAAATACAGGCTCTGCATGCGGACCCGGCTCCCCCGGTAACATCTCTAAGAAATACAGCGCATTCCGTGATACCTGAACAGCATACTCCACTGATTCTTCCGTGTACTGCCCCAGGTGCCCGATTTCTGTAGTAAGACTCGGTACGCCTCTAGTCATGCCAGTGTTGGGGAACGAGATAGAATTGTCAGGGTCGCGGGGTCTGTCGCCATACATCACGATGTGTTGCATACCGGTGGCTTTAGCAAATTCATAAGTCAGATCATCAAGTGCTTTGTCACCCACAAATGGCGAATAGACATGATCCAGTAATTGTTGATTGGCACTACCTGAATGCATATCAATGAAGTAGTTGAATAACAGAAAAAGGGGCATTTGCCCCTTTTAAAACGAATAGTAATGGTCAGAATTGATAGCGGGCACTTACATTAACCGTTCGCGGTGTGCCTGGCTGAGTCCATAAAGCAGAATATGAATTATCGAAATACACTTCATCCAACAAGTTGTCGACAAACACCTTCACCTGCAAGGATTCGTTAATGTCTACATGCCCGGCAATACTCACCAGAGTATAGGACGGCAATACATATGACTGGTTAATCAGCTCTCCGGGACGCTCACCAACGTATTGGAATGACCCCAGCACCGCTGCGTCTTTACCGGAAACGGTAAACTCCCGTTGCGCGGTAAGCACAAACCGGTTCTCAGGAATGTTCAGCAACCTGGTCCCTGCCGGGATCTCAACACCCCAGTCGGAATTCGTTACTGTATTAGAAGTCGCTGCGTCCGTATAAGCATAAGACAAGCTCAGAGAGGTTTGCTCAGAAATATACGCTTTTACATCCAGTTCAAGCCCTTTACTTTCCGCTTCACCCAGCGCGGCTGTGAACCCGGAATTCACCGGGTCAGAAGCCAGTATATTCGACTTTTCGGCATTAAATAACGCCAGTGTACCGGTGATCCTGTCGCCTTCAGTAGAGAATTTAACCCCCAGCTCGTAAGACTCACTTTCTTCAGGCTCAAAAGAATTACCATCTACGTCGGCTCCGCTATTCGGACGGAACCCTTCAGAATAACTGGTGTAAAAGGTGAAATTACTATTCGCCTCAAACACAAAACCCACCCGCGGGCTGGTTGCCGTGCGATCCTGACTGGTCACCGATCCGTTCATGAAATTCTCAATATCCTGAGAAAAGTCATCGAAGCGGAAACCAACTAACAGCTTAAACTGCTCCGACAAATCTACCTGATCCTGAATGTAGAGACCTTGCGCACTTTGATTTTCTTCACGGTCCGTTAGGGGCGCAACCTCAGGCTGAACCTGGCCATATTCCGGATTTATTTTACTCACTGAATAAGTAGTATCGCCTGCTCCCCACGCCGTTCTCCAGCGCTGCATTTCCTGTTCAAAGGTGTAATCATATGCATCCACCCCGATCAAAATGTGATGAGTCATTTCACCGGTTTGTACCCGGCCACTCAGTTCTGCCCGCGCAGAAAGGTCCTTAGTATCGTAGTCTCTGTAACGACGCTGACGTGAGACAACAGGATTATCTTCGCTCAGCAGCTGGCGACCGGAAGACAACTCAACCTCTGTTGAGTAACCTTCGAATGAAGAATCACGGTAACTTAGACCGGCATTTACGTCCCAGTTTTCGTTCAAAGATGTTTGTAGTGACAATTGATGTCCTACAGCTTCAATATTCATGTCGCCGTCGGCTGGTTCGCCATAGAAGGTTTCACGGGGTACGCCGGTAAAGTTGTCACCCACAACCACAATGCCTCTGTCGAATGGCGCTTGCTGGTCGATTATCTCCAGTTCGTAAACCAGGTTTGTGGTGTCATTGAGCCGGTAAAGCACTGAAGGGGTGAAAATGAGCTTATTGCTTTCAACAGTGTCACGGAAACTACCCGCGTCTTCATAAGCTCCATTAACCCGGAAAGCCAGATCCGACGTGACTGCGTTGGTGTAATCACCTTCCAGACGATATAAATCGTAACTGCCTGCCGTTGCTTCAATATAGCCTTCCTGATCAAACTCAGGCTTTTTGGTAATAATATTGATGGTGCCGCCGGGTTCACCACGACCATACAGCGCTGATCCCGGACCTTTGAGAATTTCTATCGCTTCAATATTTGAGGCATCACGACGGCCACTGAATCCGCGGCCAACGTTAAAGCCGTTGACCAGATAACCCGAAGGTGAATTCTCATCACCTGCAAATCCCCGCACTGCAAAGCTGTCCCAGAGACCACCAAAGTTATTCTGGCTGGCAACACTTCCTGAAAGGGACAAGGCTGTTTGCAAATCGGTAACCCCAAAGGAATCCAGGGTTTCATCTGACAAGACTGTCACCGCTTGCGGTAAGGACTTTAGTGGCACATTGCCGCGATAAGCCTGGCGCAGAGAGGTCACTTCGACGTGTTCTACACTGTCGTCTTCTGCTTCAATATTTTGTGAAAAAGATTGAAAACTGGTACCGATAAGTATGGCGAGAGAGGTGAGCCTGGTCACCCGGGTTACTGAGGGTTTCACTGTGCAAGTTCCATTCTAAAAGATAATAATAATTAATAAACCAATATCATTTGATACATTATCACATATCATCAAAGTTTACTCTACTAATAATCAGAGCGGTCTGCTAAACGCCTTTTGGATGTCAACTAACGTAAAAAGCGCCACTTTTTTACGCGAGATATGTATACTTAGCGGTTAAAATTCCATCTGCTAAATATAAATTCAATAAGGTTTGCCGTGATCTCCCGCGTTTTCTTTTTTTGCTTTCTGGCACTCTTCCTCCAATCCTGCTCGCCAGCGCCGAAAGACACGACTTTACATATCAGCGGCCCTTTCGAGCCTGTCAACCTGGACCCGGCTTCCGCAGGCTATATGTTTACCCGGATGCAAATTATAGAAACACTGGTAGACGTGGATAATGATGGGAACCTGATACCGGGTCTGGCAACTTCCTGGAAAAGCAATGCAGATTTGACCCGCTGGACATTTAATCTCAGACCCGGCGTAACATTTCACGACGGCACATTGATGGACGCAGAGTCAGTGCGAAAGAGCCTTGCTGTGGCGCTGGGAAAACCGGCTCCCTTTCCGGTCGATATTGTCACCAACATTGAAATCGTTGACCCGCTCACGGTCAGTTTTACACTCAAAGCGCCTTACCGTCCTTTTCCGTCACTGCTTTCCAACTACACGACAGCAATATTATCGCCCGACTCATTTGGTAAATTTAACCGGATGAAGGCACTGATTGGTACGGGTCCTTATGTAATTACTGAATTCATACCGCCTCATAACATTAAAGCTAAGCGTTTTGAAAAATATCGCAATGGCCCTGCTACCATTGAATCCGTTGATTATGTAACCGGACACCGGTCAGAAACCCGTGCCCTCATGGTAAGAACTGGCCAGGCAGATATTGTTTTTAATCTCGATCCGCCGGCAACAGAAATGCTGAAACAGGATCCGGATGTAAATGTGCACACCCGTTATATCCCCAGAACGACTCTGGTCAAGCTTAACAGTGGGAACGAAAAACTCGGCGATGTGCGGGTAAGGCAGGCGCTGAGTCTGGCCATTGACCGTCAGGCCATCGCAGAAGGTATTCTTCATGTTAAAGGTGCTGAAGCTAATCAGCTGTTCGGGCCATCCATGGGCACCTGGCATGATGCTTCTTTGCCCCCTCTTGCTACAAATATTAAAAAAGCAAAAACGTTGCTTGATGAAGCAGGCTGGAAACTTCGTGATGACGGTATCCGCTACCGAGACGGTAAGCCGCTGTCCTTATCAATGATTACCTACGCAAACCGGCCGGAACTTATCACTATTGCCACGGCGATTCAGGCTCAGTGGCGGGAAGTTGGTGTTGAGCTTGCAGTGCATATGGAGAATGCCAGCGCCATACCTTCAGGTCACAGCGACGGCACACTGGAAACGGCTTTGCTGGCGCGCAACTTTGCCAATATCCCGGACCCTCTTGGCATCTTACTGGCCGACTTCACCTCGGTTGAAGGCGGAGAATGGGGCCCCATGAACTGGAGCAATGAACGGGTATTTTCCATCGTTAATCAGTTGGCGTCCGGTAAACCGGATGACAACTACTATGTGTTGCAAAAAGAACTTATCAGCACGCTGAACGAAGATATGCCGCTTATTCCGGTGGCATTTTATGTTCAGCAATCAGCCACATCTTCACGGGTCAGAAATTTCAGTTTCGACCCCTATGAGCGTTCGTTCAGAATCGACCAGATGCGCTTTCAGAGTAAATAAATGCTGAAAATACTACTCTCCAGACTTGGTCAGTGCTTTTTGATGGCGTGGAGCGTAGGCACACTCACGTTCATCCTTACCCGCCTGCTGCCGGGGGATATGGCCTATAAAATTGCAACCGGACGCTATGGCGATGATGCAGTCAGCACCGCTGCAGCCAATGCGGTGAACGCCGAACTAGGACTTGACCGGCCTGCTTTTCAGCAATATCTGGTGTGGCTGGGAGATTTACTCACCGGCGACCTGGGTACAAGCCTGGTGACCGGCGCGCCGGTTGTCCATGAGTTGCAAAACCAGATGAGCTTTACTCTGGTGCTGGCGTTCTGGGCTATTCTTGCAGCAGCGCTCATTGCCTTTCCTGTGGGGCTGTTGTGTGGTGCAAAAGCCGAAACCGTGCCAGACAAGGCTTCACTCATCACATCAACATTTATCCGCTCCCAGCCGGTATTTTGTCTGGGGCTGTTACTCATTTTTATTTTTGCCATGGAGCTGAACTGGTTCCCTGTGGCCGGATTCGGCAGCGCTGAGTACGCTGTACTTCCGGTACTGACTTTAGCACTCAGCCTGGCAGCAGTATCTAACCGGGTAGTCCGCAACAGTACCCGTCAGGCCGTTAACAGTGCTTACTTTCATTTTGCCCGCACCAAGGGACTGAGCTATGCACAAGCCTTCACCCGCCATGTAATACCAAACGTCATCGTGCCCGGCCTTGCCTTCATGGGTATTCAGCTCATCGGCCTGATTGAAGGGGTTATTATGGTGGAAAGTCTGTTTGCCTGGCCGGGTATAGGCCATGGTTTGTCTCACGCTGTTTTTGCCAGAGACATACCCATGTTACAAGGTACAGCGCTGGTCATGGGTATGTTGTTTGTGGCGATTAACACCCTTGTGGATATCAGCCAGCACTACCTTGACCCAAGAACGAGGCTGGAAAATTGATGTCTGTTTTTCACAGGCTGACCATGCAGCAACGGGCTGGCATGGTAATTCTGTTATGCCTCGCTGTCTTTGCCTTTTGTGCACCGCTTGCCGGCACCGATCCTGATGCACAGGATTTGCGCCATGCATTCGCCGCGCCGGGCGCAGAACACCTGCTAGGTACTGATCATTTTGGCCGCGACATGCTTGCCCGTCTGAGCGGCGGAATGCGGATTTCATTTGCGCTGGCGATAATCTGCGTATTCAGCGCAGCAGTAAGCGGTGTAGCCTGCGGTCTGGCCGCTGCCTGGTACCGGCGCTGGCTGGATACAGGTCTGAATTTTCTGGCCAACACGATTCTGGCACTGCCCGGGCTGGTTCTGATCCTCGTTTTTGCTGCAATTGTGCCCGGTTCATTTTTGATGATCTACATCGCCATATCGCTGGTGCTGTGGGTAGAGTTTTTCAGGCTCGTCAGAGCCATTACCCTGCCGGTTGTACAGGGAGAAGAGCTGGAGTCATCAGCATTGCCCGGCTTCGGAAAGTGGTATCTGTTCAAACGTCATATCTGGCCTGCCATTGCACCCGATGTGTATTCTCTTTCCGCCTTCGGCGCAGCGACATCGGTCATTGCTATGTCATCAACAGGATTTGTGTACGTCGGCCTAAAGCCTCCCACGCCGGAACTCGGCCTGATGATTGTGGAACTATTTCCGTATTACTATAAAGCGCCCTGGCTGTTAATAGAGCCCATTGCAGCACTGTTTTTAATGGTCTTTGCTTTCCAGCTTCTGGCGGGTAAACAGCCATGAATTCTGTGCTTCAAATAGAAAATCTGACCATCGTTTCTTCAGAAGGCACACTGGTAGACAACCTGAGTTTCACCGTCAGCCCCGGCGAGCCGGTAACGGTTATCGGAGAAACCGGCTCAGGAAAAAGTTTGCTGGCTCACACCATCATGGGAGACTTACCCAGGAATCTTCAGGCCACCGGTAAAGTGCTCACCGCCGGACATGATATGTTGCAGGCGCATGCCACGCAGACACCATCGTCTCTGTGGGGACGAACCATTGTCATGTTGCCACAGGAACCGGTGAAAGCCTTAAGCCCCCTGATGAAGCTCCGGCAGCAGGTTGGTGAAGTATTCAGATTTATCAGAAATCTCAGCGGCCACAATGCTCAGACATCGGTTGATGGTGCACTCGGGCGCACCGGACTGACTCAGGCTGCAGATAAAATACCGTCGCAACTATCAGGCGGTATGGCGCAGCGGGCCGCTTATACCTGTGTTGCGTCAACGTCTGCCGGAATCATGATTGCCGATGAGCCGACGAAAGGACTGGATAATCATCACAAAGCGGTTCTGGGTGAAGAGCTTCGTCAGTTCGCTAAAACGGGTACCCTGCTCACAATCACCCATGATATGAGCCTTGCAAAGCTGCTTGGCGGTAAAGTCATCATAATGCAGAAAGGTAAGGTTTTGGAAACCGGTGCAGCGGGCCGCGTGCTGAATACTCCGCGCTCCCCATACGGGCAAGCCCTGCTTAACGCCTTACCTGAAAACTGGACTCCACTGAGCACTAAGAAAAGGAGTTTTGCTCCACTGATCGCGTTGCAGGACTGCGCAATAAGACGTGGCACCGACGTTATATTTGACAATGTCAGTCTGGCATTAGGGAAAGGGGAAATTGTCGGCTTGACCGGTGACAGTGGTAGCGGAAAATCCACCTTGGGGAATGTACTTCTGGGATTACTTCCGGCAGACGGTAAGCGACACATTGCAGAGCCACTGGCCCGTCACAAAATGCTAAAAATCTATCAGGACCCGCCCAATGCTTTCGCTAAAAACGTGCCTGTTATTCAGCTTCTGGACGATGTCATCCGCCTTCATCAGCTGGACGACAGTGAACTAGACCCGCTGATCAATGAACTCGGGCTTTCCCGCCAGTTACTGCAACGGCACGCAGGCATGATCAGCGGAGGTGAATTACAGCGGGTCGCCCTTTTGCGGGCGCTGCTATTGAAACCGGCTTTCCTGGTCGCCGATGAACCCGCTTCCCGGCTGGACCCCATAACCAGTGAAGTGGTCTCACGGTTACTGGTATCAAGCTGCCGTGAGCGGCAGTGTACACTGCTCTTTATCAGCCACGACAGGCAACAACTGGAAAAGCTTTGTGACCGGGTGATCGATACAAACAGCCTCAGGCAGCAGTAACACCTATACCCTGACTCTTCCGGCCAGGGCAGTAGCGACACAAAGTAACACAGCAATCACACCCAATGCCGCAGGCAGGCCGTAAACCTGTGCCCCGAAGCCGACCAGTGCAGGCCCGGCCAGAACACCCACATAGCCCAGTGTTGATACGGCTGTTACCGCAGACGCTTCGCTCATAATTTTTTGCTTACCCGTGGCCGAAAACATGATGGGCACAATATTGGAACACCCGAGACCAATCAGCACATATCCGGTAAGCGCTGCCACAGGAAGCGGCACCAGAAGTGATAATGCAAAACCTGTAATTGCAATGCCGCCGCCTCCCAGTACCATCATTTTTGGTCCCAGTATGCTGGTGATCTTATCCCCGGCCAGACGTCCTAACGTCATGGCAACAGAAAAACAGGCGACACCCAACCCGGCGTTCTCAGGATTAACGTCACGGTATTCAGTCAGATAAATGCCGCTCCAGTCCAGCACAGTACCTTCGGCCAGAAACACAATGGAACACACGATACCAATCAGTACTACCACACCTTTTGGCAGGGCAAAAAATGCCGCCGGCTCCTGTGACTTGCCGGTTCTGAATCCGTTTATGCCAGTCAGCAAAAAGGCCACTGACATTACCGCACCGGCTGCACTGGCCAACTCCACCGGTACACCGGAAGATAAAATCGCTGTCATTAAAATTGCGCCACTCATGCCTCCCAGACTGTAAAAGCCATGAAACCCCGACATCAGCGGCTTATCCGCTTCTTTTTCTACTGCAACGCCCTGAATATTCATCGCACAATCGGTGGTTCCTACGCACAAGCCGAAGAGCACCAGAAAAACAGCCAGCAGGGTAACAGAGTCCAGCCAGATCAATGCCGGATAAAGCAGTGAGAAGCATGCCATAGAAGCCACCAGCACAGGTTTGCAGCCAAGCTGAGATGAGAATTTACCGGCTAGAGGCATGCCAACTAACGCTCCGGCGCCGAGACATAACAACATCAGCCCCATGGTACCGTCACCAATGGCGAGGTTTATCTTAATAAATGGAATGATGGCCGCCCAGGCTGCAGTAATGAATCCTGCGCTGAAAAAAGCAATCCGGGTGGCACGTTTTTGCGCAGGTATTAGAGGACCTGCTGGCACTGAAGACATTCACTATCCTACATGTAGTTGACGACGCTGGTAATATTCAGACTCTGCTGGCAGCGCACTCAGCATCATACAATATCCGGACTGAATTTAAATTCCGTTGGCACAATATGCAACAAGCTATTTCAGCTAAACACGTTCATTTCATAAAATCGAACGAACCATTTTGTATTTAGCACTTATCCATTTACGATAAAAAACGTACTGTATTGATAACGAAAAACTCAAAAAGGATTCAATTCATGAAAGTTGTTGCATTTGGTGCAAGTACAAGCAAAAACTCAATTAATAAGGCGCTAGCAACCTACACAGCAAAGCAGGTAGAAGGTGCTGATGTTACCGTTCTGGACATCAACGATTATGATGTTCCTATGTTCAGTGAAGATAAAGAAAAAGAGATTGGTCAGGCTGAAGGCGCACAGAAGTTTTTAGATGACATCGCCGGCGCTGATGCCCTGGTTATCTCATTTGCTGAGCACAATGGTCATTACCCGGCAGCGTTTAAAAACCTGTTCGACTGGGCAACCCGTATCAACCGCGCGGTATATGGCGACAAACCAGCCGTTTATCTGTCATCTTCACCGGGTCCGGGCGGCGCGAAGTCTGTGCTGGCAGCGGCAACCGGTTCTGCAGGTTTCTTCGGCGGAAACGTTAAAGCATCGGTTTCTGTGGCTAACTTCTACGATGTTTTCGATATGGAAACCGGCGAAGTTAAAGACGACACAGTCGCGACTGAATTAAAAGCGGCAGCGGCTAAGCTGACGGCTTAATCACAGAGTCAAAAAATACCAGGGCAGCTGCGGCTGCCCTTTTTTATTCCCGACCGTCTGAACGTTTCCTTTCTCTTATCTGTATATATTCTGCACTTAACTCTTTCTGACAGTGTGATATGGTTGAAATATCATCAACACTCTGCCCCCTTTATATTCAACGTGTTACCTCATTACGCACAGGCAGCGGAAGCAAATTCAGGAGAAAGGAATGACGTGGCTGGACTATTCCATTGTTGGTATTTATTTACTGGGATTATTGTTTTTAGGACTCAGGTTCAGGCATCAGCATTCCGGGCAGGAATACTTTCTCGGCGGGCGCTCACTGGCCTGGCCCACACTGACACTCTCTGTCATGGCAACCCAGCTATCCGCAATCAGCTTCATTTCCGCACCGGCATTTGTGGGACTCCGTGAAGGTGGCGGTCTCATCTGGCTGAGTTACGAACTGGCTTTGCCGCTGGCGGTAATTATTATGCTCTGGCGTTTGCTGCCCACCTTACATAACGCCGGTGTGGTAAGTGTCTATGACTATCTTGAGCAGCGTTTCTCCCGCTCTACCCGCTTGCTGATCAGCTTCGTCTTTCAGATCAGCCGATCTTTCGCCACTGCCATTATGATTTACGCTATCAGCCTGATATTACAGGGCACCATGGGACTGAACCAGTTTCACGCTATTCTGGTTATCGGTGTTATCACACTGATTTACTCAGCAATGGGCGGCATGAAAGCGGTGGTTTACGGTGATGCCATTCAGATGATCCTCATCGTTGCCGGCGCAGCTTTATGTCTGTGGGCGGGTCTGGACGCTGCCGGAGGCTGGGACAAAGTATTTGAAATCATTCCGCCGGAACGTCTGCAGGCAGCCAATATCAGCACAGCCGGATTAAATGGCAGCGATTTCGGTTTACTGCCAATGCTGTTTGGCGGTCTTGTGCTGTATGCCTCGTATTACGGGTGCGATCAGTCTGAAGCCCAGCGGGCGCTGTCCAGCCACAGCATAAAAGACTTAAAGAAAATGATGCTGACCGTAGCTTTTCTGCGTTTTCCCGTCACTTTGCTGTATTGTGCTGCGGGCCTGGTGATCGGGGCCCTTGTGATAGCAACGCCGGAATTGCAGGCGCAAATCCCGGAAGGCGAACCCGACTGGATGATGCCCGTCTTCATTATTAACTATCTTCCTGCAGGCATTGTCGGCATTCTGGTAGTCGCCATTCTGGCTGCGGCCATGTCGTCGCTCAGTTCTGCCATTAACAGTCTGGCTGCGGTGACCACAGAAGACATTTGCCGGATCACTGGTGCCAAACCCGATGATGAAACCTATCTCAAACGGGCACGGCTTGCCGGTATAGTGTGGGGACTGATCACTCTGGTGCTGTCTTTGTATGCCGGTAACATTGCTCCGACGGTGATTGAGGCTATTAATAAAATCGGCTCAGTTTTTTACGGTCCGGTGCTGGCCACATTCCTGGCCGGTATTCACAGCCGCAAGGTGTCTCCTGCTGCCGCTAATGCCGGATTGCTGGCCGGTGTAGCGGTAAACGTGTTTTTGTGGCTGAGCGGTAACCCGTTATTCTGGTTCTGGTGGAACCTGATTGGTTTTGTGATCACCTTGTCTTCAGCCTTTGTGTTATCCCGCTTTTTACCTAACGATGCGGCACATAAGCTGCCTTCGGTGCGGGGTATCAGTTACCGCGCTGCCGCAATACTGACCGCCTGGTCCGGTATTTTAGTACTGACTGTGATTTACCTGCCGGACTGGTTAGGATAATCTGCTTTTTTATCTTCTTTAGGGGAATGTATGGATCCGCAATTCTGGATGTTAAAGTGGCAAAACAATGAAACCGGATTTCATGAGCCTGAAGCGAACCCGAACCTGACTGCCAATATTGACCAGTTATCGCTGGCTCCGGGCAGTCGTATCTTCGTGCCTTTATGCGGCAAAACACTGGATATTCCCTGGCTCTTGTCGAAGGGGTATGAAGTAGTGGCAGCAGAATTAAGCCATCTGGCGATCATTCAGTTATTCGATCAGTTAAACATTATTCCTGATTCAGAAAAGCTGAACGGCGTAACCCGCTACGACGTTCCCAATTTCACCCTTTTCGGCGGCGACATTTTTGATCTTACCGCAGACATGCTTGGCAAGGTAGACGCCATCTACGACAGGGCTGCACTGGTAGCCCTACCGTTTGAAATGCGTGTCCGCTATGCTTCACACCTTCGTGAAATTACCAATACGGCCCCACAGTTACTGGTGACCTTTGACTATGACCAGCAAAAGCTTGATGGCCCGCCGTTCTCAGTGATCAGCAACGAAGTAGAACAGCATTACATCGACCACTACAGCTTAACCTTGCTGCAGGGTAAGGAAATCAACCTGAAAGGCAAAGTGCCGGCACAGGAAAATGTCTGGTTGCTGAAATAGTCTCCTGCGGTTAAAAAAATGGCCTGCGTCAGGCAGGCCATTTGTCATTTACTCACCGGTTATTCCAACTCCCCTTTGCGGTATGGAATAGCAGCATCCTGCTCTGTCAGTGCTTTTTCCCGGGCTTCCGGTGACCCGGTATTGCGGGCAAATGCGGCATAGGCTGTGGGCACAATAAACAAGGTCATAAAGGCCGATACGATTACGCCGGCAAATATCACCATACCAATCACCATCCGGCTTTCAGAACCCGGTCCTGTTGCCAGTACCAGCGGCAGCGAACTGAATACCGTAGTAAAGCCAGTCATCACAATCGGGCGCAAGCGCTGGGCCGCAGCACGTTTCAGTGCCTCTTCAAATTCAACACCGGCATCCCTTAACTGATTAGCAAACTCAACAATAAGAATACCGTTCTTCGCTGCCAGACCAATCAACATCACCAGCCCGATCTGGCTGTAGATATTCATGGTCATGCCTGCCACATACAAGCCGATAAACGCCCCGACCAGTGCCAGAGGAACGGTAAGCATAATAACCAGCGGATGCACCCAGCTTTCAAACTGGGCTGCAAGAATGAGGTAGGTCACCGCCAGTGCCAGAATGAAGACGAAGATAAACGAGTTACCGGCTTCATGATAAAGCTGGGACTCACCTTTATAGTCAATGGACACAGCATCAGGCAGTTCTGTCGCAACGATGTTTTCCAGATACGCCAGTGCTTCCCCGAGGGTATAACCTTCTGCAAGGTTCGCTTCAATAGTAATAGCACGCATGCGGTTGTAACGGTTCAGCAGTGCCGAAGTAGCCTGCTCATCCACTTTCAGCAGGTTATCCATGGGAATAAGCTGACCGGTGCGTTGTGAACGGACATACAGATTATCAATGCTGCTGGGGCTGCGGTAATCCGATTCTATCCCTTCCATGATGACGTAATATTCTTCGCCTCTGTCCAGGTAAGTAGATACGCGGCGTTGTCCCAGCATTACTTCCAGCGTGCGGCCGATATCAGAAATAGACACCCCTAAATCAGCTGCCCGGTCGCGGTCTATATTCACCAGTAACTGCGGAGAGGTATCTTTGTAATCGGAATCCAGGCGTACCAGTCCCGGATTGTCTCTGGCTTTATCCATGACGATGTCACGCCAGGCCACCAGGTTTTCGTAGGTGTCGCCCTGCAACACAAACTGGACCGGACGCCCTGTCCCGCCACTGATGCCGCTTCGCATTACACCAAACGCAGTAACATCCGGAATGACTTCCAGTTTCTTAGTCACCTCTTCCATTAATTCAAAAGACGTAAAGTCACGCTGATCCCATGGGATCACGCCTACCACAGCCAGCCCGGCCATGGTGCCCCGGCCCGGCGCACGTACCAGCAGGCGATCGAAGGTTCCTTCTTCACGGTAAGGCATCAGAATCGACTCCACTTTTCTCATGCTTTCCGCTGTATTTTCAAAAGACGCACCTTCCTGACCTTTTACCATGATATAAAAAGTCCCCCGGTCTTCTTTCGGGGTGAACTCGCCGGGAATTTTCCCGAACAGCTGCCAGATGAGAACAAGTGTAATGATGAACAGCACGGCCATCAGCCACGGCTGGTGAATGGTGGTGCCCAAACTGCTTTCGTAGCGGTTCTCAATAGCCTTGAAGCGCTTATCCAGCCAACTTCCGAAGCCTTTATCCCGCGACTGCTTTTTCAATAATTTCGAGCACATCATGGGAGACAGCGACAAGGCCGTAAAACTGGAGAAGGCCACAGCGGCAGCCATGGCCAAAGCAAATTCTGTAAACAGCCGTCCGATATTTCCTTCCAGGAAGATTAGCGGTACAAATACAGAAATCAGTACCAGCGTGGTAGCGATAACAGCAAAGCCTACTTCTTTTGCCCCGCGGTAAGACGCCAGTAAAGGCGGCTCTCCCATTTCGATACGACGGTAAATATTCTCAAGCACAACGATGGCATCATCCACCACCAGCCCGATGCCAAGTACCATTGCCAGCAGCGTCAGCAAGTTGATTGAAAAGCCCAGCATATACATCACAATGAACGCACCGATCATCGACACCGGCACGGTGACAGCAGGGATCAGTGTTGCACGGACATTCCCGAGGAACAGGTAAATCACTACCACCACCAGAATCATGGCGATAATCAGGGTGTTGTATACTTCGTTGATTGATTCCTCGATAAATACCGAAGAGTCGTAACTGGGTACAATGAAAATGTTATCCGGCAGCGTTTCTTCAATTTTAGCAATCTGCTCTTTGGCAGAACGCACCACATCGAGGGTATTGGCTTTCGATTGCTTAATGATCCCCAGGCCAATCATGTTTACACCGTCACCGCGGAATTCACTTTCGTCATCCTCCGGTGCCAGCTCCACATTGGCAATTTCACCCAGTCGTACCAGATAACCGTCATTACCTACCGCGACAGTCAACTGGGCAAAATCATCCGGCGTTAAGAATGAGCGCGCTACCCGCACCTCAAAATCCCGGTCATTGGACTCGACCTCACCAGCCGGCAACTCTACGTTTTCTGACTGAATCACATCTTCCACGTCGGTAACGGTGATACCACGTGCCGCCATGGCGTTACGGTCAAGAAACACCTTCATGGCATAGGTCCGGCCGCCGCCCAGCTGAACCCTGGCCACACCATCAGCAATAGACAAGCGGTCTACCAGGAAGCGCTCGGCATAATCGGTAAGCTCCATGGTATCCAGGTTAGTACTGCGCAGGTTAAACCACACCACAACATCTTCGTCTGAACTTTCTTTTGATACCTCGGGAGGATCAGCCTGTTCAGGCAGGTTGTTCAGCGCACGGCTCACCCGTTCCCGCACATCATTGGCTGCGGCATCGATATCACGGGTCAGCTTAAACTCAATAGAAATAGACGAACGTCCGTTGCGGCTGGTTGAGGTGATATTTTTTATCCCTTCAATTCCGCTGATCCGGTCCTCCAGCAACTGAGTGATACGGGTTTCAACAATGTTGGCAGAAGCCCCGTCGTAATTAGTGTTGATTGATACAATTGGCGGGTCGATATCCGGATATTCACGCAGCGACAGCATACTGATCGCCACGATGCCGAAGATCACCACCAGCAAATTAATCACCGATGCGAACACCGGCCTTTTTACGGAAGCATCAGATAACCACATGGTTACACTCCCTCAGCATTCAGTACACGAACGGCAGAGCCTTCCTGCACACGTAACGTGCCTTCGGTAATAATACGTTCACCGCTGACCAGGCCGTCGACAACCTGCACGATACCGGGTTTACGCTCACCGATAATGACTTCGCGTTGCTCGACCACATCGTTATTCACAACAAATACGTACTGCTTATCCTGAATGGGCACCAGCGCTTTTTCAGGAATAACCAGTGTTTCCAGTACCTGCTTTTCCAGTGTGATTTGAAGCAGCATACCGGGACGGATTTTCACCGGTTCGTTTTTAATGTGTGCTCTTACCAGAACAGAGCGGGAGACCGGATCGATACGGGAACCGATAGTGGCAATGGTGCCTTCAAAATCTTCTCCCGGATACGCTACGGACTGTGCGATAACCCGCTGACCGGGAGACAGGCTGGCCAGCTGCCCTTCTGCCACACTGAAATCTACCTTGATAATGCTGATATCGTCCAGCGTGGTAATGGCATCACCCGGTTGTACCAGTGAGCCTTTGCTGATGTTGCGGATCCCGAGCAGACCGGCAAAGGGTGCACGGATTTGCAGCTCATCCAGTTGAGACTTCGCAACATCCAGTTGCGCTTCAAGTCCTTTCAGTTTGGCTTGCTGTTCGCCAAGTATTTGTTGCGATGCCGCGCGGGTTTTCGCCAGGTTCACTACCCGCTCATACTGACTTTTCGCTTCCACAATGTTCGCTTCAAGTTCAACAATGCGGGCCAGCTCTTCGTCATTATTCAACTGAACCAGCAATTGCCCGGTTTTTACCGTATCACCGTCATCAAACTTTACGTCCGTAACGCGGTCGGTCTGCTGCGCCGTGATCGTGACCGATTCGTTGGCATTGGCCGTACCCAGCGCCTCAATGGTCACCGGAAAGGTTTGCTCGGCTACTACAGTCACGCGAACGGGAGAAGGTAAACGGCCTCCGCCTGCGGAAGATTCTTCAGCAGGCAGATTGATATAAATTAAGAACGCACCTAACGCGACAACGCCCACCAGTAACGGGGACAAAAAGGACTTTTTCGACATCTCTGATTCCTATCAACGTTTCTCAACTGCACAGTCAGGGCGATGCTGACACTGTGTATGCATTTCTATTCCATGCACTGAGAAATTAAAACAAGCCTTGGTACGTGGCTGTTGTTATTGTTGTTATACTGCCGGACAACTCATGATGAAATCAGGCCGCCGGTCTGTTTGTTTGTTTGTTTGTTTGTTTGTTTGTTTGTTTGTTTGTAATTATTTAAATTTTATTTTACCTGGTTGTATGCTTTTTAGGATTCGCTCATCAGTCGTTTTGTTACTTCTGCCGCTTTTTGGCTGCTCTGAGGTTCCCGCGCCCCCGGTTTGCCGTTCAGTTGAATCCACCGAACCCGCTCATGACGCTCTCGCTTGTGTGATCAAATCAGACAAATACGCATTACTGCTGGAAAATGCCGGAGGTCTTCTGACCATGCCGCTGGCCAGCATTAATGAAGAGCAAAGTGAACAGTGCGCTCTGCATGAACAGGTCTGGCAACAAACCGGTGTAAACGTGGAAGTGGGTAAACTTGTGCTGACCACCAGCCAGAATATGGCCGTGTACGAATGCTCCCAGCAAGCCGGCCTGGACAACATCACTGACGACTTTCCCTCGCCCGGCTGGACCGGCGAATCACTCAGCTGGGTAAAGCGTGATGTTTTTTCAATCAATATCAAAGACATGGAAAATCGCGATCATTTGATCCCGCTGCGTGACAGCGTCACAATACTGCATCAGAATACGCAATCAGCCGGTGGTAACACCACCATAGCGAACCAGTCCGGAGAGTAAATCTCAACGTCTCTGCTTTTTCCTCCGGATGATAAATAATAAGTCAGACGATACTGGCATTGTTGACTGTCAGTCCGTCTGCTACTTTGTATCAACAGGACATAAAAGGAGTGATACCCGTGTTTGAGCTTGAACATTTCAGTTTGAAAGACAAGGTGTCGCCGGAAGAATGGCAAACCCGCGTCGATCTCGCCGCCTGCTACAGGCTGGTAGATAACATGCGCTGGGGCGATCTTATCTATACTCACATTTCCGCTAAAGTACCGGGTACACAGCATTATCTGGTTAACCCTTTTGGTCTGGCATTTGATGAAGTGCGCGCGTCGAATCTGGTGAAAGTTGATCTCGACGGCAATATTCTCGATGGCTCCCCCTACCAGATTAATCCGGCCGGTTTCACCATTCACAGCGCCATTCACGAAGTCCGTGAAGATGCGAAATGTGTTATTCACCTGCACACAAAAGCCACTATTGCCGTGGCGTCAGTTAAAGGTGGTTTGAAACCCTGGAGCCAGTATTCTCTGTTTTCCCTGCCCTCGCTGAGCTATCACAGCTACGAAGGTCTGGCGGTTGATGATAATGAAAGAAAGCAGTTACAGGATGATTTGGGCGATACCAACCATATGTTATTGCCAAATCACGGCGGCTTGACGTTAGGCCCTACGGTAGGCGACGCATTTATGCGCTTTTATGATCTGGAACGCGCCTGTGATATACAAATGTCACTGATGCAATCCGGTCAGGAAGTGATTGAAATACCAGAGCCCATTGTAAAGGGCATTTATGATCAGGCAAAAATTGTACACTCAGGCGAAACCGGCGGCCAGAAAGCCTGGCCAGCGATGCTGAGAAAAGCCTGGAAACTCGACCCGACATTCTGCGAATAAGCGAAATGCTATCGCGGTGGCGCTGCGGGATAAGGGTTTTGTCATTCATAACCGTCTGCCGCAGGGAAGCGGCAGTCGGGGCCCCGTGGATGGGTTTACGCCGTGTTATGAATGACAATCCCGTTCCCGCAACAGCGTGACGCGGTAGTCTGAGCAACTACATTCAGGACAAAAGATGAAAATTACCAAAGTTGAAATATTTGATATTGAGTGCCCGGAACGTCCGCCTTGGAATCCGGTTTTTGTGCGTATTTACACCGATGAAGGTATTACCGGTGTTGGTGAAGCAGGCCTGGCTTACGACTGGGGACATTCTGCTGCTGCGCACATGATCAAAGAAATCGCAGAAGCTATGCTGATTGGCTGGAACCCTTTCAACACTGAAGGTCTGTGGTCGAAAATGCTCCGTGAGAGCTTCTGGGGCTTAGGTGGCGGTCCTGTCATTTACGCCGCCATGAGTGCGGTAGATACAGCCCTTTGGGATATCAAAGGTAAAGCACTTGGCTTGCCGGTTTATCAGCTGCTTGGCGGTAAGACTAACGGCAAGCTGCGTTCTTACGCCAGTCAGCTACAGTTCGACTGGGACACCACTATTACCAAACTGATCCAGCCTGAAGAATATGGCCGTGCCGCAGAAAAGGCGATGGCTGAAGGTTACACCGCGGTGAAAGTTGATCCAATCGTTTATGACATTAACGGCGATACCCATTATGACCGCACGAAAATCATTTCCAGAGGTGAAATGAAACTGTTCCGTGCACGTCTGCAGGCAATCCGTGATGCCATGGGTGACGAAAGCGATATTATTTTTGAATGCCACAGCTTACCGGGTGCGACTACGGCTATTCAACTGGGCGAACTGGTAGAAGAATTTGGCTGTATGTATTACGAAGAGCCGGTTAACTACCTGAACTCAAAACTGCATGACAAAGTTGCCCGCAACGTGAAAGCGCCGATTGCCGGCGGTGAACGTTTATATAACCGCTGGGGCATCCGTCCGTATCTGGAAGATCAGTCTCTGGACGTTTTACAGCCTGATATTGGTCTGTGCGGCGGCTTTACCGAAGCGAAAAAAGTGTGTGACTACGCAGACATTTACGATGTTCGCATTCAGGCTCACGTCTGCGGTGGTCCGGTGGCAACGGCAGCCAGCCTGCACCTAGAAACCGCCATTCCTAACTTCCTGATCCACGAGCATCACACCTACGCAACAAAATCCTGGAACCGTGAATTATGTATTCAGGATCCTCAACCGGTTAACGGATTTATCGAAGCGCCGGACACACCGGGAATTGGTATCGAGCTGAATGATGAAGTGGTTTACCGCTCCCCCAACATGTCAGTGACCGAACTGAAATAGGTCACAGCGACGCATTTAAAACCTTCAGAGCCGTTCATCCGTTGAACGGCTTTTTTCTGTCCGCAGGAAAACGACGGCTTACGTAGCTGAAACCACTAACTATCACGTTCAATAACCGCTCCTTTTTCCAGTCTTTCACGTACCATACGCCAGTTGCCGCAATCCTTGCGACGCCGTTTCCGTTTTCTGGAGCACTTATGGCGCATTTTACTGTCATCGGCCTTGGCCGCTTTGGCATTACCACCAGTTTAGAGCTGATCCATCTGGGTCACACTGTTACCGGTATCGACAGCGATGAAAAGCTGGCTGAACAATATTCTACCGAACTGACCCAAACCCTTATCTGTGACGCAACCGACGAAAGAGCCATGGCAGAACTGAGTCTTCACGACAGTGATGCCGTGCTTGTCGCCATCGGTGAAGATATGCAGGCCAGCTTGCTGTGTGTGCTGAACCTGAAAAATGAAGGTGTGCAAAATATCTGGGTGAAGGCTAACAGCAAGGCGCATCACACCATTCTTTCAAAACTGGATGTGAGCCGCATCATTCACCCTGAAGAAGAGATGGGCGTTCGCGTGGCTCAGGCATTGAATTACCCTATGGTCAGCGACTATCTGAGTTTGGGCCACGGCCATTACATTGTAGAAGTGGTGGTACCGCAGACTAAGTCCCCCATGACCCTGGATACAGTCATTAACGGCTACAAAGATGATATTCACTGCCTGATGGTTAAACGTAAGCATCAGATACACTGTACGCCTGACATGGCGTTTCAACTGAAACCAGAAGATCAGCTGGTGCTGAGTGGTCCCAGGGAAGTGCTGGTAAAAATTGCGCCGAGACTTAAACATTGAAACGCTGGTTACCGGCGAACCGCCCGCTGGAACGAAAGCCGAAAGGCGCGCGAAAAATTCAGGCGGCTCCGCCTCTTATCCTGTCGTTTAGCTTTCTGAGCTTTATCGTTCTTGGCACCCTGCTGCTTAAATTGCCCTTTGCCACCACAGCACCAATCACCTGGACGCAAAGCCTGTTCACCGCCACCTCAGCGGTGACAGTAACGGGGCTCGCCGTTGTGGATACCGGAACCGGCTTCACCCTTTTCGGACAAACCGTTATTGCCGGCCTCATTCAATTTGGCGGTCTCGGTTTAATGACCTTTGCGGTTGTAACACTGGTTGCGGTAGGCAGTAAGATAAGTTTTCTGCAACAAAGCGCGGTGAAAGAAGCGTTTAATGAAACCGACACGTCGTCACTGGTCAGTACCGCCAAAGCCGTTATTCTTTTTGCACTGGTAACAGAAGCCGCAGGCATGCTGATCCTGACCTGCTACTGGCAGGCGGAATCAGGCTGGTCAACGGCCGCATACGAAGCCTTCTTCTATACCATATCCGCGTTCAATAACGCCGGCTTTGCACTGCAGCCGGACAGTCTGTCCCGGTATGTCAGCGATCCTGTAGTTAATATTACGATTACCGCGTTGTTCATCACTGGCGGGCTGGGCTTTTCTGTATGGATAGATCTGGTTAAAAAACGAAGCTGGCAAACGCTTACGCCTTACAGTAAAACCATGATAGCCGGTACGGTCATCATCAACGTAGTCGCGTTATTGCTTATTTATGTCATTGAATACGATAACCCGGACACACTGGGCAAGCTGGACGCGGCGGGTAAATGGTGGGCTTCCTGGTTTCAGGCAGTCACACCAAGAACCGCGGGTTTTAACACCCTGGACATCGCTGCGCTGGAAGACGGCTCTGTCACCCTTATGTTGCTGCTGATGTTTATCGGCGGCGGGTCAATGAGTACCGCCAGCGGTATCAAAGTCGTAACCTTCGTGGTACTTCTGACTGCCACTTACAATTTTCTGCGCCGCGACCACGCGCCAACGCTTTTTCAGCGTACCATCCGGACAGAAACCGTGTCTAAGGCCCTGGCTCTCACGGTGATTTCAGGCGGGGTGACCTGGGTGGCGATTTTTCTGCTGACCATCACAGAGGATGCCCCTTTTCTGGATATCGTCTTTGAAGCCGTATCCGCGATGGGCACGGTGGGCCTGTCGAGAGGACTGACAGGAAGCTTATCCGCTGCCGGTGAAGGCATTATTATTGTGCTGATGTTCCTTGGCCGGCTGGGGCCGCTTACCCTCGCCTATTTGCTGGCAAGTCCGAGACAACGTCATGTTCGCTACCCTGACAGCCGAATTTCTATCGGATAAAAGTCTCAGACCTTATCTTTAAGCTTGCCGGTGTGGATTACCTGAATAGCCGGCAGGCTAACCAAAATACCAGTACAGACTATTTTCACTCAGCCATTTTTCTGCACACACGGCGGGTACTGCCTGCGTTATTGTGCGCCAGAAAGCACCGTAATCACTGTGCCAGGTACACAAGGGAAAGTTACTGCCTGTCATTACCCGGCTTTCGCCAAAATACTGATGCACGGTGTTCACCACCGGCGCAATATCATCAGCACGCCATTGACGGTTATGCATTTCCCAACCGGACAGTTTTACGGCAATATTATCAGCCCTGCTTAAGGCTTTCAGGTTGTCCTGCCACACCTTAATGTTTTTATCTGCCAACGGAAATCCGGCATGATTCAGAATGAACGGCATAGCAGGAAAATTCGCAGCCACGGCAGACAGCGCCTGAACACCGGCAGTGTCATACAAGGATAACTGGGCATCAAAACTCAATCGCGCCTCTGCCAGCAATGCCAGGCTCGCTTTGGCTTCAGAATCGTTCAGAACAGACGCGGCTTCGTCGTCCAGAATATGCCTGACACCGGTAATACAAGGGCGTTTGAGCAATTCTGAAATCACATGCTGATTATTACCTGCCAGCAAGTCAAAACCGGCAACTGCGCGAAAAGGCATATGGCAATGCTGCGCCAGGTAATCAGCCTCACGCCAGGGTTTTGCATTGTCGAATCCGGCTTCAATATGCACAAAACCGGTAAGCTGCGACGGGGCTGACACCACTAAATCAGACTCAGAGAAATTTTTCGCTATAACCGGTTTATCCGGCCAGAATGGCGGATTGTCAGGAGACAACCAACGGTATTCACCGGCCTGTAAATCAAATAAGTGCAGATGGGCGTCGATGATTTTCATGGTTACTGTGTGGTATAGCCGCCGTCGATACTTTGCAGACTGCCGGTGATAAAAGCCGCATCATCACTGGCAAGGAAGAATGTTAACGCTGCCACTTCTTCCGGTTTCCCCAGCCGTCCGAGGGGTTGTGCAGCGGCCTCTTCTGCGTGCACTTCTGCTTTATCCGCACCGCTTGCGGCCACATATTTATCGATGGCGTTATGATACAAAGGCGTTTCAATTGTGCCCGGGCAAACCGCGTTTGCACGAATATTATAAGGCGCGTAATCCAGCGCGGTGGTTTTAGCCATGGATGCCAGCGCCGCTTTACTCAGGTTATAAGCAAAAGAATTACGCTTACCGATGATCGCCTGGTCTGACGCCATGATGATGATTGCGCCTTTGTTCGCCTGTTTCATTACCGGCAACACCGCGCGTACTGCATGATAGGCTCCTTTCACGTTTAAAGAGAACACCTTATCGAAGTCTTCCGGCGTAGTGTCTTCGATGGTGGCAGAGAAATGCATACCCGCATTGCTTACCAGGCAATCGATACGTCCGAAACGCGCTGCAATGTCACTGATACAGTCGCTGACCGCTGCAGCACTGGTGACATCACACTGCATCCATTGCGCGTGCTCAGGAGGGTTATCGAAATCACGAATATCTAAATTGATAACCTGATATCCCCCGGACGCAAACTTTTCGCAGACGGCCAGACCGATACCTAAACTGCCGCCGGTGACCACGCAAACAGGTGATGATTGTTGCATTACTTTTCCTATTTCAGCTTTCGCCTTCACAATGGCTAACAGGATGCCTGCAGTTGAAGGAAAAGTAAAAATGAACCGTGCCGGCAGCGTTCAGTTTCATAACTGACAATCTCAGGCGGTCAGGGCTTCTCCGTCGCCAGGCTGACATCAGCAGACGCCATCACCTGCATCAATTCCTGCCAGACTTTTCCTGCCCCGTGCACCGCAAGATGAGAGCGGTCTGAGTGAACCGGTTCCCCGTCATCAATGATGGTACAGGTTTCGCCTTCACAAAGGGCGGCATCAGGATCCACGTACCACACATTACTGTGCGCTTCAGCAAATTGCTTCAGGCGGCTATTGACGGAGTAGTCCTGCTTCGGCTGAGTACTGCTGCATATAGGAAAAAAGCCGGCAGCGGGAAGAGACTGCCTGGCCAGACATTCGTAAGCATTTACCCACGCCTTTTGTGGCACACCAACCATAAAATACTTTCTGTCACCCAACCTTGAGATAAAGGTTTCCATTTCAGCGATGACTTTGTCGTTATATTCTTCTTCGGTAAGCTCCAGCTTATTACTGGCGTCTTTTTTCATGATTTTTTCCTGATAGCTGTCCCATGACTGGGCCAGAACCAGCGGCTTGTCGTTACCTTCTATCCGTTGTTTCACTTCCTCAAACTGATCTGAGCAAGCTTCAAGTTCACCGTCTTCTTCATATTTGGCCAGTGTGGGAAAGAAGGGACAGCCATGATAAAACCGTCCGAGCACCGGGATCCCGCTGTCACGCAACGTACGGCCATATTGAAGAGAATAACTGTCACCAATCAGAATAAACTTGTAGTCATTGTCCTTCGCATGAAAATAAATCCATTCATCGGCACTGTAGCCCGCCCCGCCATAATAGGTTTCATGGTAAGACAGAGCATCGTGACGGAATTTCTCCGGCACGCGCTCCGGCGCTCCCTGTTGCTGGTAAACCCATAAACTCCCCGCAAGGGTCAGGATGAACATCAACCAGTAACGCCGGGGCCGGTGGTGCTGCTCTATCAGCCGGTAAGACAAAAAGCCTGCCAGAGTAGTCAGGGCAACAAAAAGCCAGAAAGAGAGTTCAAGGTGGTAAATATTGTTCGCCACTACAATGATCCAGTGCCAGAGATAGATGGAGTAAGACCACAATCCCAGTTTCTGATTGACGACATTGGTTGTGATGACGCTCTTTTCGTCCCGCGCCTGAATAACGATAAACGTGCCGGCAACCGGAAAGAATGCGAGATAACCGGGCCAGAGATTATCTTCGCTGATAACGAAATAGGTTATTGCGATGAGCGCCAGTCCCGCCAGTGCAAGGTAACCCCGCGTTTTGTCTGAAACATTTAACGGATAGAAGAATGCCACTCCGCCGGCCAGCATTTCCCAGGCCCGTGCAGAAATTAAAAAATAGCTTGCTGAAGGATAAGCAAAAGACAGCCACAGGTTAGCTATGAAGGCCAGCAGGGTGAGAGCCAGCACAACATGCCTGAGGGACACACTGCCACACAGTTTACGTAGCCCGATGAGTATCAGTGGATAAAGGAGATAAAACTGCCACTCCACAGACAGTGACCAGGTGTGCAGCAACCATTTTTGCGTCGATGCCGCATCAAAATAACCGGCCTCCTGCCAGTACACAATATTCGAAACAAAAGTCAGGCTGGACGCAATATGCTTACTCAGCGCTGCATAATCAACCGGCGTGACAGCAAACCAGCCGCACACCAGTAATACCAGACAAGCCGCTGTCAGAGCAGGAACGATACGTTTAGCTCTGGCACAATAGAACCGCCAGGTACCGAAGGTTTTTTTATCCAGCCCCCTGCTGATAATGGAAGTCATCAGGAAACCGGATATCACAAAGAACACATCGACGCCGGCGAAACCGCCGGGCAGGTATTCCGGTTGATAATGAAAAAGCACCACGGCAATCACTGCCAGCGCGCGGAGTCCGTTTATATCTTTACGAAATTGCAATTCATTCCCTGTAAATCACATACCTGAACTCAGAGCGTCTGACCAGGCACTTTTTGTCATCACATAACTACGCTTAAAGGGATAATCAGGATTACCCCGCAACCGGTCTGCTTAATTCACGCTGGTACGGCTACCGCTGCCCTTTCTCAGCTCATAGACTATGCTTTCATTCAGATGACAAACACTAAATTTAAAACCTGCAGGCTATCTTGTCCGGTGAGTTTGTGCATATAATGTTAAAATTCAAACAAGCGTTTAACTTTGGAGTGAACCATGCCGCAATATCAGGCGCCACTGGCGGATTTTCAATTTCTGTTGCGGGACTGGCTGAACGTCAGTGACCATTATCAATCGACCGGACTGGAAGATTTCGATTTTGAGCTTGCCAGCGAAGTGCTCACTCAGGGAGCCAGATTTGCAGAAGACGTGGTGGCACCGCTAAACCGCAGCGGTGACGAAGCCGGCTGTACGTTTGCAAATGGTGCAGTAACCACGCCGCAAGGGTTTGCTGCGGCCTATGAAGAGTATGTCGCCAATGGCTGGAACGCCATGCTTGGTCCGGTGGACTACGAAGGTCAGGGATTACCCTACACCATGGCGGTGCCGGTGCATGAAATGCTGAACTCAGCCAACCTGAGCTGGCGCCTGACGACTATGCTGACAGAAAGCGCCGTTCTGGCTGTCAGCCGCCATGCAAGTGAGGATTTAAAAGCCACTTATCTGGCAAAGCTGGTGTCCGGAGAGTGGACCGGAACCATGAACCTGACAGAGCCACAGGCCGGTACCGATCTGGCTTTGCTGAACACTAAAGCTGAGCCGCAGGACGACGGCAGTTATCGCATTACCGGCAGCAAAATATTCATCACCGGCGGCGACCACGACTGGACGTCGAATATTATCCATATGGTGCTGGCACGTTTACCTGATGCGCCGAAAGGTGTGAAGGGGATCAGCCTGTTTCTGGTGCCGAAGTTTATGCCGGACAGTCAGGGAGAACCGGGTGAAGCTAACTCGCTGTCTGTGGGCAGTATTGAACACAAGATGGGGATCAAAGCCAGCCCCACCTGTGTAATGAATTTCGATGGTGCGACAGGCTGGCTGGTTGGCGGTGAAAACCAGGGCCTGGCCTGTATGTTTACCATGATGAATGATGCCCGTTTTCAGGTAGGTCTGCAGGGGCTTGGTGCTGCAGAAGCCTCTTTCCAGGGCGCACTGACATATGCCAGAGAGAGACTGCAAAGCCGCGCGCCACAGGGCGTACAGCAACCGGACGCGAAAGCCGATCCTATTGTATTTCAGCCTGATGTGGCCCGTATGCTGCTCACCCAGAAAACGTTAACAGAAGGCTGCCGCGCTTTATCACTGTTATATGCAAAGTATATGGATGCGGAGCACTACGGGACAGAGGACGAGAAACAACACGCCGGTCAGGTTCTGCAATTTCTGACCCCGGTCTGCAAAGCATTCTTCACTGATATGGGGCTGGAAACCACCAGCCTGGGGATCCAGATATTCGGCGGACACGGCTACATCCGGGAATGGGGCATGGAGCAACTGATGCGGGATGTGCGTATAGCCCAGTTGTATGAAGGTACCAATGGCATACAGGCGCTGGATTTAATTGGCCGAAAACTGACCCGCGATGGCGGCAACATGCTGAAAGCGACTTGCGATGTGTTTGCCGGACTTGTTGACGCTATGACAGATTCAGACGCCAGACAGAATGCGCAGACTCTCCTGAGCAGCTGGATGGATGCATCCACTGCCTGCCTGGACAAAGATCCGGTATTTGTAGCGGCTGCGGCCTGTGATTATCTGGCATACACAGCGTATTCATTAACTGGTCTGTGCTGGTACAGCATGGCAGATAAAGCCGCGCAGGGAGACAATCCCACCTTTGCCGCAGCGAAACAAAAGTGTGCAGATTTTTACATTGCACGTATCTTGCCACGGCGGGACGCGCACTTGTCAGCCATGTTAAGCGGCGCTGAGAATGTACTTGCCGTCAGTGGCAGTGAGTTTGACTACCGCTGATTATCACTGGCAACAATAGCAACAGATAAAAAAGAAGGGCGCCTGCAATGCAAGGCGCCCTTCTCATTTATATCAAATCAGCAGTATTTATCTGCTGCGTAACAGCGCCCCAAGATTGCGGCGGGCACCGTTGTTCTGCGCGTCTTCCGTCGCACAGCGGCTGCGTGTACATAACGAACGCATTACTGCGATGTCACGGGTATTCACTTTGCCGTCATTATTTAAATCGAAAGCCATGTCGATAGCCTGACGGGCGATGATAGCAAACATGAAACTGCGGATATCATTGTTATCCACGTCTTCGTCGCCGTCCCAGTCACCTGTCACTGCCTGCACATCTGCGTCCAGCTGATAGGTACCGATAACCGGATCATGGTCAGACGCACGGAAGGGCAGCTCGTTCAGGAATGAAGCCGGCTTATATTCTTCGTTATAATCGAAGAACTCCGGTTCATCACTGTTGATGTGCCATTCAGTAACATCCACCAGCATATCGCGGGCAGCGGCGTTGTTGAACATGTAATCCAGCGTACCCACAAGGCCGTCATAGGTATAGCTGTAAGACGCACTGCCTTTCAATTCAGACACGGTGTCGGTAAAACCGGCTTCTGCCAGTACCTGCACAGGATCTTCCTGAGCATAAGCGTTGTAGTCTCCCAGCAGGATCATCGGCGTGTCCTGATAAGTGCTTTGCAACCATTGTGCAATGGCCATGGCGGCACGGGTACGCTTACGGTTACAGAAACCCTGTTCGGTATTACCGTCTTCCTGACAGCTGCTGCTTGAACCTTTCGATTTCAGATGGTTAACATCAACCACAAAGGTTTTACCGCTTTCAGTGTGTGTAAACAGTTGTGACAGCGACGGACGGTTACCGTAGTCTGCAAACAACACGCCTTCCTCATCAGAAGGACTGTTCGCTTCCATCAGAATCTGCGGTGCACCTGAAGGTGTAACCACGGCAGGACGATACAGAATACCTGATGTAATCGCATCGGTGCCTAACTGTTCAACACCGGCATCTACATAGGCGTAAGTGCCTTCAC
Organism: Alteromonas sp. ABH4_457; assembly: GCF_056160625.1. Lineage (NCBI taxonomy): Bacteria > Pseudomonadati > Pseudomonadota > Gammaproteobacteria > Alteromonadales > Alteromonadaceae > Alteromonas > Alteromonas sp. ABH4_457. The sequence continues at coordinate 213,799 of NZ_JBSWXN010000008.1, read as the reverse complement.
CGAATTCCGCATTCAGCGCATCAACCAGATGAGCCACTGTACTGTCAGCACCGAAACCGTCATTTTCCAGTTCCAGCAGACCCAGTACGTCAGCATCAATGGCTACCAGCGCGTTGACAATTTTCGCCAACTGGCGCTGATATTCTGCATAGGAATCTGCACCGCGCTCTGTTGGGAAACCACCTTCATTACCGTCACCGTTGAACAGGTTCAGTACGTTGAAGCTGGCAATTTTCAGGTTACCTTCAGATACCACTGGCGCATCTTCACGGTAGTTATCAGCCAGTAAAGACGGCACCTCAACCGGACGGATTCGGTATGCAGAATAGCCATAGTCCATCACGCCGGTTACACCGGTGATCAGGTCGCCGGAACGGATAGTGTTGTAAGGTGTGAAACCACCTGCAGGCAGCATCCACTCTGACGCATAACCGTCTGCATTATCGTCAATGATCAGCTTGTTCAGCCCGTTGGCTGTCGCCAGGTCTGCCGCTTCCTGAGAACCCGGTGCATACAGTTGTGTCGGGTTGAACAGACGTTCTGTAGACACCCAGATTTCACCGAAGTCAGAATACGGATAGATATTGCTGATCACCCAGTTTTCGTTACTGGTTACCAGCATACCTTCATATTTTTCAAATCCGGAAGCATCTGTCATAGGCAGAGTAATCGCCACTGCAGACACAGAGCCTGAACCACAGGACAGGGCTTCTGAAGAGGCAGTGATCATTGTGCGGCCGTAGTCTTCACCAACCGTACCCGCTAAACGGACAATCTCACCTTCAGTGACAGAGCCGGCCAGAGAAGCGCTGGCAATGAACACACCTTCAGAGGTTGTCTCGTCGCCGTCACTGTCGCTGCTTTCTTCCTGAATCCAGAAACCGTCCAGAGCCGGTGTCACATGGGTCACAATGGCTTCAACAATCACGCTCTGACCTGAAAGTGGTGAGCTGTCACCGCTTCCCTGTACAGCACTGATGTATGTCGCTTCGTCACCGCAAATACCTAATGATGCGTCACCGCCATCATCATTGCCGGTGCCGTAGAAACCGAGGTAATCGAAGGTATCCTGAGCGTACGCATCCCATTCAACACTGGGGTCGAAGGCATCATAGGCATCACTGTCGCCTTCCGTAACAGAAGACTTGCGTACCAGCGTGCGGTTTTGTGTACGCACGTCACCACCAGACCAGTATGAACCGGGGTCTTCTCCGATAACACCAATACTGTCAATGATCACGCCATTGTTACGTAGCACAACAGCATCATCACCGTTGAACTGAACGCTGCCGCTGGTCATGTCTGCCACATTCAGGATTGGATCTTCCGAAGAAGTATGCGCCAGCACAAATACATCACCCGCAGCCAGTGTGCCGGTTAAAGTGAATGTCTGACCGGCAGAGGCCGACCCGTTAAAGTAAATCTGCACATCGTATGTACTCAGGTCGATGTCAGACAATGTCAGGTTAGCAATCTCAACCGCTTTATTATTAGAACCGCCTTCAATGTATTCAGAAAAGAAAAGCTCTGTGGCTGGTGCTACGTAAGAACCCAGCGGGAAAGGCATTGCCGCAGTGGCATTGCTGGTTTCACCGTCAAACACATTGGTACCGGCAACCTGCCAGTCTGCAATGTTAAACGTTGAAGAAGCACTGCCGCCGGTACGGTAAGCCCAGCTGTCCAGATAATCCCAGTCTGTGCCCGTGCCGTCAGTATCACGGTCACCGTAGTAATCTGCCAGCGCGCCGTCACAAAAGACTTCAATGGCATCGTCACCGTTGATAGACATAGCACCACTGGTGTAATCCGGTGCAAAACCGAAGAAGTCTGCGAACCCTGTGGCCTCGCTGGCAACATAAATGAATTGGCCGGCCACAGCTGATACCGCAGGGAAAGTGAATTCCTGACCGTCAGAACCGCCACCATTATTCGCGCCGCCGACACCACACACACTGAGATCATCAATGTTCTGCGTTACCAGTAATTCGATACCTTTAGGTGTACCGCCGGATAACGGGCCGTCAAATACACCGGTAAGCATCAGTGCACCGCTGCCGGAAGGTTGTGGTTCCGGATCGGGCTCCGGTTCAGGATCGGGCGCGGTTACATCACCACAGCTGTCTGCATCGTAAAATAAGTCGATCCATTCAGGATGGTCGACAAACGGATTACGGTTGCCCTGATATTCATAGATGGCACTGTGACGACGGGTTTCGTCTGCATCTACAGGATCAGCATTGCTCCAGGCAATCAGCGTACACAGTTTGCCCAGCGCCGCTTCACCATTTGAGGTGATACGGTCAACCAGTACCAGGTCAGGCGTAACATCGCTGCCGGCGCCTTCATAGCGCATATCCATGTACATCATCATCCGCGCGATGTCGCCTTTTACCTCGTCACGTGGCTCGAAAGAGTCACTGTCGATACGGTTGGCCGGCGCTTCAGAAAGGGCGTTGTCGGAATTGTCGAAATCCAGGTTGCTGCGGCTGCTGTTTACAGTAATGTCAGACGGACGCAGGTGCTGAATATCGGTATAAGCTTCATTTGACGAGCTGCTGAAACCATGACTCTTTGGCCAGCTGTGCTCACGGTTCCAGTAGTCAGGCTGGCTGGAATACTCGCCGGAGCCGTTTTCTGACTTAGGAATCGATTTGCCGGAATAAATCAGAATGATGTTATCAGGATTTGCAGGATCTTCATCGGTTTCCGTTAATGCCGTCCAGACTTCAGAATAAGTCAGTACCCGTTGACCGGAAATGGTTTCACTGAGTACCTGACGGATAACAGAGGTGTCGGAACTGGCATCGATTTCAGCCTGAACCGCCGCGTAGTATGTAGCAGCATCAAATTCACCGGCATCTGCAACTTTGTCCAGATCAGGACAGTTTGTGCAAACACCGCTTAAGTCTTCGTCACCGCCGCCGGTGCCACTGCCATCATCGCCGCCGTCATCACCACTGCCGGTGTAATCGTGGCTGCCCAGGCCTGTGAAATCATCCTGAGCCAGACCTTCCCATTCCGACGTATCATAGGCATCAAACGGGTCAGTATCGCCACCGGCAACACTGCTTAAACGTATGAGTGTGTCGTTCGCTGTGGTTACACTGCCGCTGCCCCAGGAAGAACCGGGGTCAACGCCAACCTGGCCAATACTGTCCAGTACGTTACCGCTGCTGTCAGTCAGAACAATGGCGTCATCACCGTTGAACATGGACTGTGAAGTCAGCACATCAGCCAATGCCTTCAAAGTGTCTCCGGCACTTGAACTGGCAATAACTTGTGTACTTTGCGCTGCGATTGAACCTGAAAGTTCAATGTTTGCGCCCGCTGCAGTTTTTCCGTTGAAATAAATGGACAGTGTATAACCAGTCAGTGATACCGCGCTGTCTGTCGGGTTATAGATTTCTATCGCTTTATTAGAGCTACTCCCTTCAACATACTGAGAAATAAGCAGTTCATCGCCAATGGCAGATGCTGATATCCCCAATACGAGAGGAAGCAGGATTGGTGCTTTCATTATTAGTGCTCCTGCTTGTAATTAGAAACTATCCCAAAGTGCAGTTGCAGAGTATAAAGAAATTACTACAAAGAAATGACAATTTTTTGGCCAGCAGCGGTACTTTTTTGACCACATGGTCTGTACTGCCTGACAGCAAAGGGATGCAGGAATATCAGAGAAAATTGATGTACAAGGAAGGGGTTGTGCCCTGAGAATTCAGGGCAATGAAGAAAGTTGCGGGATAACAGGTTAGTTTTGTACCAGCGCGCTGGCCATCTCTTCGTTAAACCATTCTTTTATCATGGCTTTTTCGTAACCCAGGTGCGTATTTTGGGTGAAGGTACGGGGGTTATCTAAAAATCCCATATCCTTTAAATCAACATCTGCACTCTTAACGACTTTGCCCGCTTCGTTAGTGAGGGTGTAGCTGAATTTAATACGCGGAATGTCCACCCGTTTCACAATGCGAACATCGGTGCCGGTGGCGTTGCCAAAGACAAAACTGCTTGGCCACACCTGGCCGGCAAGATCCAGATTTGTCACCGTGATCGCAAGCTTGTCTTTTTCAGGCAGCTTCTCTGCCAGTTTGGCGAAGTATTCGTCCAGCGCTTTAAATGTGCGTTCGCGGAATTTCACCCGGCTTTCATTAGCAGGACGCACATCAGTGTACTTCTCCGGCTTTTCCCAGGTAATTTCTGTGGTGGCAGACCATGCCTGTACAGACAGCAATAAACTGCCGGCGGTCAGAGAAACCAGTGCAGTTCTAATCAATGTGTTCATGCTTTGCATCTCCCCGATAATTTCGGCCGCGTTGCCCGCGGGCGGCGAAAACATTCTCCGGTTATCCGGTGCCTGCTTTGAGTGGATTTACCGCGCCTCTCATGCGAAATCCCGCACGGAGACAATAAGCAGACACTTTGTTAGAGCAGTGATTAAGCAGATTGTTCCGCTAAATCACCATTATTAAAGCATGAAAAGATGAATGGAAGCTGAACCGCGTTCAGTAGTCCATCGCCAGCAGGCCGGTGGTCTCTATTGAGTGGCAAAACTGCGCCAGTTGCGCACCGTGGATATAAGGATTGATGTTGTCTGTACCACAGAATTTCTTATGGAAGATTTGCACACTGTGGCGGCTCGCCATGATGCCGTCCACGTATTCCTGCTGGAAGGGACGAAGCTGGCCCCGTTGTGCTGCACTGATTGTGTGAAGCTCAGCGAGTTCATTTCTGTCCTGCCAGGTAGCCACATAGGCATACCACTGGCCGACCACATCCTGTGCATCTTTGAACATGTACTGGACGAAGGGTAACCGAAGCACAAAGACCAGTACTACAATCTCTGAAACTACCACAAAACTACGCCACATCTGCTTTACTTTTTCCTGTTGTTTTCTGACTACCCCGGCCTGTTCCCCGCCCGGTAATAAATCATTGGTGACAATTAGCCCTGTAGATAATTTAACCGCTTAACGTCAAGTGCAACAGATTTGTTTTCATACTTATTTATGAGGTTTTATAAGCCTGAGTAGTATGCACAGAAAGGGTTTATTTGATCTATATTAAGTGTGGCGGACATACACTTGTTATACTGCCCGCAGTACACTACACACCTGTGCCAGTCAAGGTTGCCTAATGAGCGAACAAATTCAGGTAAAACAAGTATCCACGGTAAAAGTACACCAGCCCGCCGGCGGCGTAAGTCATAAGCGTCAGTCTGCACGCAGTCAGATTTATGTGCGCGCGGTGAAGGGCCCCATCGAAACGTTCCGCCGCCTGTTCGGTTTTATCTTCCTGGGTTTATTCGCCGTGATCCCCTGGATCCGCTATGACGGCCATCAGGCCATTCTTCTCGATATCATGGAGCAGCGGTTTACCATCTTCGGTCTGACTTTATGGCCTCAGGACCTTACCCTGCTAGCGTACATATTTATCGTCGGTGCTTTCGCCCTGTTTTTTGTTACCACATTTGCAGGCCGTGTGTGGTGTGGTTTTATGTGCCCGCAAACTACCTGGGTCTACATGTATATCTGGTGCGAAGAGAAAATTGAAGGTCCCCGTAATAAGCGTATCAAGCTGGATGAAAGGGCCATGGACTTCGACAAGTTCTGGCGCAAAACACTCAAGCACAGCGCGTGGATTGCCATCGCCCTGCTGACCTCACTGACGTTTGTGGGATACTTCACGCCAATCGGACAGTTATTTATCGATTTTTTCACCTTCAATGCCGGCTTCTGGTCAGTATTTTCCATTCTGTTTTTTACCTTCTGCACCTATGGTAATGCCGGATGGATGCGTGAAATCATGTGCACCCACATGTGTCCGTATGCCCGTTTCCAGTCTGCCATGTTTGATAAAGACACCTTCACCGTGTCATACAATTACAACCGTGGTGAAAAACGCGGACCCCGCCCCCGCAAACTCAGTCATGAAGATCTGGCGACAAAACAGTTGGGAGACTGCATAGACTGCAACTTGTGTGTGCAGGTGTGTCCCACCGGTATCGATATCCGTAACGGTCTGCAATACGAATGCATTAACTGCGGCGCCTGCGTGGATGCCTGCAACGGCGTTATGGAGAAAATGAATTATCCGAAGGGACTTATCAGCTTTACCTCTGAGGAAAGGCTGACCGGCGGAACCACTCATATCGTCAGACCCAAACTGATAGGCTACCTGATTGTCCTGCTGCTGATGGTCGGGTTACTGATTGCCGACATTGCCACCCGCACGCCGCTGGAAGTGGATTTAATCCGCGACCGTAATTCTCTGTACAGGGAAAACGGTAAAGGCAACGTGGAAAACGTCTACACCATTAAGATTCTGAATAAATCTCAGGACACCCACACCTATACCATTCAGGTTGAAGGCCTGCCCGATTACAATATTTTGGGTGACACAACCGTGACTGTGGGTGGCGGAGAAGTCTTCAGTATGCCAATATCTCTGGAAACCTCTCCGAAGAACCTCAGCGAGGCGGTAACGGAAATATCATTCCGTGTCCGTACTCAGGACGCTGAGGGCAATGTTGTGGAAGTCAATGAACCAACAAAATTCCTCTACCGGTGAAACACCTCAGGGTGATTTCGCCTTTTCCGGGCTCAGCCCGGATACTGTTTTAGACGCGCTGGAAACCTGTGGCATTTATCCTGAGTCCGGTTTACTGGCGCTGAACAGTTACGAAAACCGCGTATATCAGTTTAAAGCCGAAGACGGTCAGCGCCTGGTGGTCAAATTTTACCGTCCCGGTCGCTGGACAGATGAACAGATCCTCGAAGAACATGCCTTTGCTCTGGAGCTGGCCGGTGCCGATATTCCTCTGGTAGCCCCGCTTACCATCGATGGCAAAACTATGCAGCAGACTTGCGGATTCCGCTTTGCGATATTTCCGTCGGTAGGCGGCAGACAGTTTGAAGTCGACAACCTTGATCAGATTGAATGGATGGGACGCTTCATTGGCCGTATTCACCGTGTGGCTCAGGCCAAACCTTTTGTTCACCGGCCAGAGCTGAATACTCAGAGCTTTCTGGATGCACCAAGAGATGTGCTTACCCGCAGCCGCTTGCTGCCGTCACATCTGGAAACCGCTTTTTTCGCTATTCTCGATCCGCTGATCAAAGAAACCCGCCAGCGCTACCATAATTCAACCCTTATCCGCTTACATGGCGATTGTCACCCCGGCAATATTTTGTGGCGTGATGGTCCCATGTTTGTCGACCTGGACGACTGCCGCAGCGGTCCGGCCATTCAGGATTTGTGGATGATGCTTTGCGGTGACAGGCAGCAACAGATGTTGCAACTTGATGTGCTGGTGGAAGCCTATGAAGAATTCCATTCATTCGATAACAGCCAGCTTACCCTGATAGAACCTCTGCGGGCGATGCGTATGGTGCACTATATGGCATGGCTGTCACAGCGATGGGAAGATCCCGCTTTCCCCCGTGCATTCCCCTGGTTTGCCGAAGACAAATACTGGGAAGGACAAATTCTGGCACTGAAGGAACAGCTGGCAGCCCTGCATGAACCGCCGTTAAAACTGGGTTACTAGCCCTGAGATGTGAGCGACTTGTCGCGTACGCTACCCGGACGGGAATTGCTGTGGTACTCTTTTTTTGTATTTTGGTTTTACGGATTGTTAAACAATGAAAAAAATAGGTTTATTTCTGCTGGCGGCACTGATGATCCCGTTGCAGGCCTGTGCAGATGACGTTAAATGGAAAGAAGGTACGCACTATAAAGTACTGGATGAGCCGGCGACAGCCAAACCGGAAGTGTATGAATTCCATTCATTCTGGTGTGGTCACTGCTACCGCTTCGAGCCGGTTGTAGCTGAAATTAAGAAAGATCTGCCTGCCGGCACCAAGTTCACAAAAATTCACGTAAACTTTATGCCCGGTGCCTCAGAAGAAGCACAGAACGATGCTACCCGAGCCATGATGATTGGCCGTGCAATGAAAGAAGAAGACAAGCTGAACGGCGCAATCTTCAAATACATTCATGAGCAACGTGCCCCGGTGACAAATCTGGCTGATCTGAAAAACCTCTTCGTAGTTAACGATGTTGATCCGGCTGAGTTCGATAAGCTGGCTGCCAGCTTCGGCGTAAACAACATGGTGAAAAAGAACATCAAGTTGCAAGATCAATACCGCGCCTATGTTCGTGGTACGCCATCTTTCATCGTGAATGGCCGTTATCAGGCAACGTTCACCCAGGGCATGACCATGGATGACGTGAAAGACCTGATCGTGTGGTTGTCTACACAGTAAGCTTTTTACAAATCACTTAAAACGCGCCGAACGGCGCGTTTTTTCTTTGCTACACAGGAACCCTTTTATGACAGATATTCAGGCTCAGGCCACTTTTATCCGTGAGCTCGATAATCTCAAAGCCGTGAAACGTCAGGTCCGCCTGCCCTGCGATGGTGACCGACAGGAGAACAGCGCCGAACACAGCTGGCACGTGGCGTTAATGGCATCGGTGCTGGCACCGTACGCAGAACAAAACGTGAATATTCACCGTGTCATACAGATGATTCTTATCCACGATCTGGTTGAAATCGATGCCGGCGATATGTTTGCTTTTGCTGAAGCGGCCGATCATGCTGAGCAGGAAGAAAAAGAATTTGCCGCCGCAGAGCGCATCTTCGGATTACTTCCCAAGGGCCAGGGCGAAACCTTGCTGGCGTTGTGGCACGAGTTTGAAGCTGCAGAAACACCCGACGCTAAATTTGCCAAAGCCATGGACAGAGTATTACCGGTGTTTCAGAACATGGCAGCAGAAGGCGGAAGCTGGGTGCGTCACGGGGTAGCGAAAGAGAAAATTCTTGCCCGCAACGCCCACTTACAACAAGCCGCCCCGGGCTTATGGCGCTATGTGAACGAACAGCTTGATGTGGCCGTTGAGAAGGGATGGCTGAAAAGCGGTGACAAGGCTTAGCCTGTTTGAGCTGAGGGATGTCTGCAAATCGCTCTCACACGATGAGACAAGCACTGTACTTTTCTCTTTACCTTTTTGTCTTCAGGTAAAAGCTCCAGTTTTATTTGGAACAACAAGAGGGTCGTTTTATGATGGAAGTATAGATACTCGTATGCTGTGCTGGATCCTTGTTAAATTTCTCTGCTGTCATTAAATGTTGTCTGCTGCTTCCACTGTGGTTATTGCTCTGGAGGCTGTCTGTATTTCTGGAGTATGCACCGCACGCGAGTCTCTGGTTTCCTCCTGCAGGACTTACCTTTGCAGCTTTCTTACTCATGGGAAGCAGATCTGCAACGCTTGCTGTATGGCTTGCCTGCATGCTCTCTACATTCTGGGAAAACAGCTTATTTAATACTGCCAGGGATACCGCTGAACTGTTAGCTTCCGGCAGTATCTTCGCTACCCTGCACACGTTCCTGTATGGTGGAGGCGCGTTACTGCTTAAGCGCCAGATGGCGCTTTCAGCGTCTTTTAACTTAGTCACTCTTGTGACCAGATTTTTGCTGATTGCCGCTGTCAGCAGTCTGATTCTGGCGGCAAGCGGGTTGGCTCTGATTTATTCTTACGATGGCGTTGACAGCCTGATTGCCTGGTGGATTGGGGATATGACGGGTGTTGTAGTTATGACCCCGATATTTGCCGGTATAGTCACCCGTTTATTTCCACGTTACTCATTCATGCCGGAAATTAATTTTTATGATCGCCCGAAAGCCCTTTCGACGTTTATCTGGAAACTGGTACTGACAGGTCTGCTATTAAGCATAATTTTAGTCACGGCAGAATGGCTTAACTCAGAGGAGATAGCATGCTTCATTTTCTTTCTCGCTATTCCTGTCACCTGGATTGTATTTACTGAGACGCCATTCAGAGCCAGTATCAGCCTGGCTGCAGTGAGTGTTTTGACTGCGGCAATAGTGGCGGTTATTGGTGTAGACACGCAGGCCTATATTTACCAGTTCGGCATCAATGTCATCGCCTGTAGTGCTTACTTTACTATGTGCGTCCCTGCACTGGCAGCGGACAACCGGGCACTGTTTGAAAAAGTACATATAGATTATCTGACGCAGGCCTTAAACCGTGAACACTTCACGGCTCTGGCTGAACAGCAGCTGAAATACGCAGCCCGTTACGACAAGCCGGTCAGCCTGATTGTTTTTGATGTGGACAAGTTCAAAGTGATTAACGACACCTACGGGCACTCTGTGGGTGACAATGTACTCAGAGAGATTGCTATTTGTGTGCGTCAAAAATTACGCAAAAGTGATGTGTTCGGGCGGTTTGGCGGAGACGAATTTGTTTTACTTTTACCCCGGACAAATGTACACAGGGCCAGACAGGTTGCCGCTACGTTAAGAGAAAACATCTCACAACTTTCGTTTACTGGTTTTGAGTTTACTGCCACTTGTAGCTTCGGTGTCGCTGAAGCAACTACAGGCGCTCCATTTGGGCAGGCATTTGATGAGGCTGACAGAGCACTTTACGATGCAAAAAAAGCCGGCCGGAATCGCATCATATAAGGTTCCGCCGCATTCACAACTTTACGTAATTTTTCATTTTCGTTCAGACAAACCTACTCACTGCCTTTTCTGTCGAGCACCTGCTGCCAGTCGTCAGGGTTATTCACATTCATCAATTCGTCTGCAAATTGTGGCAGGGCTACCGCTTCGCAGCCGAAACAATTGAGTAATCTTCGCAGAGATAATGAGGACTGATCTTTAACGCATTGTTTGAGGTTATTCATGCCCTGCTGCGAGTAGCAGATCACCAGTGGCATGATAGCATCAGTGGTATATACGCTGGTCTTACGCTGGCGGCTCTCCTGCAGAATTGCCTGCAGGCACGATGTGGTACAAAGAGGCATGTCTACCGGCATAACCAGTAATCTGGCATCATCCTGAATACGGGCTTGGCCGAGCATACTGAAAAGGGCCATGGCCGGCCCTTTATCTTCGTATAAATCGGTAAAATCACAGTCTGTTTTGCCAAGGGTGTAAACCATCTCACAAACACCTGACAATGTTTGCAGGGTAGTATCCAGCAGCGTCAAACCATTCAGTGTCAGGCGGGATTTATCCCGCCCCATTCTGGATGACTTGCCGCCGCAGAGAACTAACCCTGCGGTTTCATGACTTAGAATTTCGCGCCGATCCAAACCCATACTTTATCAGTGTCCACTTTAATATCACCGGCAGAATACGTACCGTATTTCAGACCCAGTGTGAAATGCTCAGCTACTTTTGTGACGTATTGTACATTGATTTCACTACCGAGATCACTGACCCCTTCAGTGGCTTCATTTGCATCAAACGCGTGATAAGCTGCCAGCCATTTACCACCTGCCAGACCGCCACTGACGGTAAAGGCCAGGTCTTCCAGACCCTGTGCCGGTGTAGCAAGGAATTGATCCGTCCAGCCGTTAAACTTATGCAGGGTCGCCAGCGGTGTAGAGAAGCCGTACATGCCATTGTCTGAACCCAGCACTTCATAAGTCACTTTAGCCGTGATGCCGGAAACCACTGCACCACCTTCTAACATGTAATAATCGGCATCATAGCTGGCCGCGGGGGTATCGCTGGTTTGCGTGGCATATTCAGCATTATAAATCCATTTCACGGAATCCGTTGCGGTGCTGCCGGCATAGCTGATGCCGTAGGTATCGAGTCCGTTATCAACACCGTTATCCACTTCCAGTAAGTAAGCATACGCCGTGAACTTACCGATATCGCTGCTGTAAGACAGGTTCAGCAGGTGATCTTTACTGTCCAGGTCTGCCGCTTCAGCGAAAATACGGTTACGTTGGGTAACATACCCGTAAAATGCAGACATATTACCTGACGTGTACTTTGCGGTTACCCCGTCGAAGGTTTGCCAGTCCTGACGCCAGCCCACGTGGCCGACAAAGCGGTGACCGTCAAGTGCAATGATCTGACGACCGCCTTTAATGGTCAGGCCTTCATTCTTATATTGTACAAATCCCTGGTGCAACTCGGTGGTTTCAGGGTCTGCGATAACGGAATATTCACCCGCCTGGTAACCGGCCGGTGGCACTGAGTAATCGCCCTGCCCTAAAGCAATACGCACATCTTCCATTTCAGCAGTGAAAGAAAAACCTTTGTAGCTACCGGATGTAATTCCCACCATTGTACGTAACGTCAGGGCATCGGCGTCAGCCAGCGCGTTATCCTGTTGCACACCCTCGTAACGCAAATTAAAGGCTGCCGTGGCAGTGGTTTCTTTCATTGCGTCATACCAGTCGGCTGCCATAGCCGGGGAAAAGACACCTGTGAGCGCAACAGCAAGCAGTGTGCGCGGGTACATTGCAGTTAGTTTCATCGTGTGTTCCTCTGATTTTGAGACAGAGATAGCCCGCCCGTGCCTTGCGGCTGAGCTATCCTATTGTTTTTATTAAACTGTGTGCTTTAGTCAGGCAGCATCAGACTTTTTTGCTGATGTAGCCTTAGTGTTTTTTGAATCTTTTTGACGGCTGTTAACCGGCTCAACTTTTTTCTGTTTTTCGTACAGGAAGGTGAGTACTTCATGGCGGTAATGGTTGTATTCCGGGTTATCTGCCAGCACCAGACGATCCCGTGGTCTTGGCAGATTAATATCCAGAATTTCACCAACCGTTGCAGCCGGACCGTTAGTCATCATCACAATGCGGTCAGACAACAAAACGGCTTCATCCACGTCATGGGTAATCATGATGACGGTGTTCCCAAGATCAGCATGGATGTCCATCAGTGAATCCTGCAAATGGGCACGGGTCAGTGCATCAAGGGCACCGAAGGGTTCGTCCATAAGCAGCACTTTGGGCTCCATAGCCAGTGCGCGGGCAATACCAACACGCTGTTTCATCCCGCCGGAAATTTCCGAAGGCAGCTTGTCGATCGCATGGGTCATATGCACCAGCTCAAGGTTGTGCATCACCCAGTCTTTTATTTCGGCTTTAGACTTACCACGCAGAGTTTGCTTAACAGCAAGCTCTACATTTTTGTAAACGGTCAGCCAGGGCAGCAAAGAATGGTTCTGGAATACTACCGCCCGCTCCGGACCGGGCTCTTTCACTTCAGCGTTGTCCAGGATGACACCGCCGGAAGTTGCCTGATGTAAACCGGCAACGATGTTCAGTACGGTGGACTTACCGCACCCTGAGTGGCCGATTAGTGATACAAATTCGCCTTTGCTGATTTTCAGGTTTACGTCCCGTAAAGCAGTGAACGGGCCTTTCGGGGTAGGAAAATCGATACCTACCTGCGTCAGTTCAAGATGTTTTGCAGTCATATCTGTTTCTCCTGATTAGCGTAATACGCTGTTTTTGTCCCAGCTCACCATGCGCTGAAACATCAGCATGATGCGGTCCAGTACGAAGCCGATGGCACCGATAGTCAGTACAGCAACCATAATACGGGCCAGTGATTCTGAGCTGCCGTTCTGGAACTCATCCCACACGAACTTACCCAGCCCCGGGTTTTGTGCCAGCATTTCTGCAGCAATCAATACCATCCAGCCAATACCCAGCGACAAGCGCAAACCGGTAAAGATCATCGGAATTGAGGCAGGTAAAACAATTTTAGTCAGGTGTGTAGGCGGCTTGAGACGCAGTACGCGGCTTACATTCACCAGGTCTTTGTCGATGTTAGAGACCCCCACTGCCGTATTGATCAGTGTTGGCCACAAACAGCACAGTGATACTGTGAAAGCAGAAGTGACAAATGACTTGGAAAACATCGGGTCGTCTGACACATAAAGGGCACTGACTACCATCGTTACCAATGGCAGCCAGGCCAACGGAGACACGGGTTTGAAAAGCTGGATAAGTGGGTTAATCGCGGTATAAGCAGACTTGCTTAGTCCGCACATTATCCCTACCGGTACAGCGATGAGCGACGCAATAAAAAAGCCGACCATAACGGTGTACAAGCTTGTCCAGATTTGATCAAAGAAGGTTGGTGCGCCGGTAAAAGGACGAATTTTCGGTACATAGTCCGGGTCCTTTGCTGCCCGCGCTGCATTACGTTCTTCCTGTCGCTCGTAGAATGCGTCAGCCTTTTCCCGTTGCGCATTGTGTTCGTCCATGAGAGTCAGCGCCTGTGTCCATACCTGTGCCGGACCAGGGAACTGGCCCAGTGACGTATCGATGGTTTTTGCTACCCCGTTCCAGACGGCAAGGAAAAGCAGTAAACCAATGACTGGCAACAACAACGCTTGCAGGTTTGATAATATGACCTTGCCCATATTGCCTTCTTTTAATCCAATGGATGTGACTAATGACGCTGACTTGCTCATGTTCGTCTCCCGTATGCGTAATTAAAGTACGGTGTCGCCTTTCAGGCCGATACCAAAGCTTTCCAGATAAGCATTGGGCTTAGTACCGTCGTACGTTACGCCGTCAATGAATTCTGATTGAGGTGGTTTAAAACCAGATTCTGAGTCGAAATCAGGGAAGTCTGCAGCTTTCGCTTTGCCTTCCGCGATTAGCGCTTTAGCAGCGACAGCGTAGATGTCAGGACGATACACTTTCTTCGCCATGTCCATATACCAGCTGTCAGGTTTCGCTTCAGAGATCTGACCCCAACGACGCATTTGCGTTAAATACCAGATTGCATCGCTGTAGTACGGGTAAGTAGCGTTGTAGCGGAAGAATACGTTGAAATCAGGCACCTCACGCTTATCGCCTTTTTCGTATTCAAACGTACCGGTCATGCTGTTCGCCAGTACCGCTTCATCTGCACCCACATAAGAAGGTTTAGAGAGAATTTTTACCGCTTCAGGACGGTTAGCGTTGTTGTTTTCATCCAGCCACATCGCTGCACGGATCATCGCTTTTACAACACGAAGGTGCGTGTTCGGGTACTTTTCGGCCCATTCGTTGCTGACACCGAATACTTTTTCCGGGTTGTTTTTCCAGATTTCATAGTCGGTAATAACCGGTACACCAATGCCTTTAAACACGGCTTGCTGGTTCCACGGCTCACCTACGCAATAACCGTAAATGGTACCCGCTTCCATGGTAGCCGGCATTTGCGGCGGAGGTGTCACAGACAGCAGTGCCTGAGCATCAATCTGACCGGATGTGTCACCTTTGTGCGGTGCATAGAAGCCCGGGTGAATACCGCCGGCCGCCAGCCAGTAACGCAGCTCGTAGTTGTGGGTGGATACCGGGAATACCATGCCCATATTAAAAGGTTTGCCCGCTTCACGGTAACTGTCGACTACCGGCTTCAGATAATCCGCTTTAATCGGGTGAACCGGTTGACCGTTTTCCTGAGGGATGTGCTTTTCCATCTCCTTCCAGATGTCGTTGGAGACGGTAATACCGTTACCGTTTAAGTCCATGCTGAATGCAGTAATGATGTGCGCTTCAGTTCCGAAACCGATGGTTGCACCCAAAGGCTGTCCGGCCAGCATATGTGCACCATCCAGCTGACCGTCAATGACACGGTCGAGCAGAACCTTCCAGTTTGCCTGCGCTTCCAGCGTGACATACAAACCTTCGTCTTCGAAGAAACCTTTCTCATAAGCAATAGCCAGAGGTGCCATATCAGTCAGTTTGATAAAGCCGAATTTAAGCTCTTCTTTCTCGGGCCAGTCAATTTCCTGTGCTGTAACAGCTGAGACGCTTGCGCCTGCCATTGTCAACGACAGAGCCAGCGTAGATGCCAGCGCTTTTACTTTCTTTGTCAGACCAAATAACGGTTTTGACGCTTTCATGTGGGTTCCTCGTTGCCAAAAAAAAACCCACCACCTTAGCGAATGACCGCTAAGGTGGTGGGCTTCGTTGCCGCACTCCAAATCACTTTGAAGCAAGAATAAGTTGTAAGCGCGTTACTATGAATGTTCTTTTAATAAGCAGTAACTATCGCAAATTGGTTATTGCATCAGGTATGCCAAAAATTAAAAGCTATTAATATCAATCGCTTAGAAAAATACAGCATTAGGAACAGTAAAGGCTGTTTCAAATTTGTGCACAAAAAGCGCGCATTGCGCTCAATTGGGATGCAAATAGAAACCCGCCGACGTGTATCATTAAGGTGTAAATAAACATTAAATTAACAAAAAAGGCAGTTAAACTGCCTGATTTGCGCCACAAAATGCAGAATATTGCCGGTAACGGCAGGATGAAGAACTCAGCCTTACAAAGACTGAGTGAAAGGTAAAGCTTGCTTGTCTCTGTTTTGCCAGAGAGTAACAGCCTGCGTCGCGGCTTCCTCTGATGATAAGGAATCTGTCAGCATCAGATAGCTCACCAGGGTCGCATGAACGGCCTGCTCACCATATTGATGCTGAATATCGCCGCGCCAGAAGGCCAGCATATCAGCAATGTCCATATCCCTGTCTTTCATGGCCCACTTTTCCGTAAAAGCAGGTAACACCGCCGTTTCCGTCTCACCTTTACGGGTAATAAACAAATCCGTAGGCCTTTCACTATTCACTTCCGGATCGCCACCATCTCCCCGGAAACACAATGAATCCCACGCCGTGAAGGCTTCATTGACGTGCCGGTGTTTATGATCAAGATGCATATGATAAACACCCTGCACACAATACGGGGCTACCGTAGGATTCAGTAACCGCGCCAACGTATTCGCACAGGAACGCAGCGCAAAGACTTCGCGGAGCTTTATCAGAGTATTTAGCGGCGGCAGAACCACGCCTAAATCCAGATAGCTGGCATTGAAGCTGTCCAGTTGAGACTTCGCTTCGCTGATTGATGTCATAGCCTGCAAGCCCAGCGTTGGCAGCACGTGGCTGGCATATAAGCGACCGGAACCGGGTTCATGGGCACCGTGCAGAAAAACCCGTTTTCCTGTTTTTGCCAGCAAAGCTGCAGATAAAAGGTACCAGGGCAACTGGCGTCTTTTACCGGCATAACAACCAATGTCTACGTCAGGTTTGAGTGTGGCTAAATCTTGCGGGATAAGTTGATGGCATGCCTGAACAAAGCCAATGACTTCTTCGGGAGTTTCTTCACGGGTACGGAGCAACATTAAAAATGCGCCCCTTTGATCACCGGTCACTTCGCCGGCCAGCAGCATTCTCATCGCGGTGAATGCTTCTTCTCGGGTCAGACTACGGCTGCCTTTCTGACCCTTTCCTATTATTTTGATGTACTGACTAAATTCCTGCGACATGGGTTACCTGCTGAAGCAGTGCTGTGGAGACCTGTTGGCAAGACTTTACCACCTCTCCGAAGATCAACAAAGCAGGACCTTGCAGGTTTGCTGACGTTACCTTTTCAGCGATAGAAGAAACAGTGCCGGTGATCACTTGCTGGTTGGGAGTGCAAGCGTTCTCAATCACCGCCACCGGAAGGGTTTCACGAATACCGGCATCCACCAGCTCAGACGTGATTTTGCTCAACCGGGACAATCCCATGTACACCACAACAGTTTGACGCTGCATGGTATCTGCAAGCGTTGCCCAGTCGGGCATCTGGTTTTTATCTTTAAAACTGGCGGTGGTTAATGTCACCGACTGCGCGCAGTTGCGCTCTGTCAAAGGAATGCCGGTATAAGCCGAAGCCCCTGAAGCGGCAGTGATCCCGGGCACAATGGCAAACGGAATGTCAGCGGCTTCCAGCGCAGCGGTTTCCTCACAGGTACGGGCAAAAACTGCCGGATCCCCGCCTTTTAGCCGCACCACATTTAATCCTGACTGCGCCAGCTCAACCACCCGCTTGCAGATGTCATCCTGCACCATTGAATGTTTGCCTGCCCGCTTACCCACGAATTCCGTTTTCACATGGCGGGGAATTTCTGCAATGACAGACTCATCCACCAGCCAGTCAAACAGCACCACATCGGCCTGCTGCAGGCACTTCCATGCTTTGATGGTCAGCAACTCTGCATCGCCCGGGCCGGCGCCGACAATAAATACCTGCCCCTGTTTTTTCTCATCCGTCAGGGATGCCGGCGTCGCTGGCTGCATGACACGGTGACGTTGCTGGCCGGTCATCAGCTTACGGAAGAACATTTGCGGCAGTTTTGCGATGGCTGAATTAATCATGGAGAAGCACCTCAGGTGTAACTGCTTTTGCAGCTTGAGTAGAAGAATAACTGTCGAGCATCTTCTGCAGTTCCGGTTTGCAGGAACCGCAGTTAGTACCGCATTTAAGTTCATTGCCCAGTCCGTCGACAGAGGAGCAACCTGCCTGAATGGCAGTTTCAATGGTTTTTTCCCGCACGGAGAAGCAACTGCATACCAGTTTTCCGTTGAGGAACGCTTCATCAGGTGTACCGCGCAACAGATTAGCCAGCAGCTCTGAAGAGATGTCGTCCTGTTGCAAACAACTGTCCAGCCACTCATCAGGTAAAGCCCGGTAGCTGTTTTCCAGCCATAAACCAAAAACAAAACGATTCTCACTGGTTGCGATGACCGTCAGACCTTTTTCATGCTGACGGGTAACGAGTAACCAGTGCGCGGGAAGCACGCTTTTCAAATTGCTGAACAGACTCACGGTGTCGTTGTTGCTGGCGATGCGGAAGGCCGTGCCGCCGTCGGTGGTGGTTTTCGCCCAGTAATCAAAAGCCGGAGACAGAGCCGCTGCCACATCAGCGTCGCTGATAATCATTTGTCCGTGTAAATTAAAACTGACTGCGGCAACACTCACCGCGCCCTGTTTCAGTTCAGGCTGTCCGGATAAGGGGTCGTGGGCACCATTAAACAACGCACCAAGTGTCAGGTTAGAGCCCCAGGTAGCAGACCAGTGAATAGGCGCAAAACAATTGCCTTTACGCAGCTGTTTGTCTTCAACCACAGGTAAAATAACCGGTTCACCGGTATTGCAGGCGCTGTTCACAGCAACCAGTTCCTGTGCTGACAGTCCCAGCGCTTTTATATCTTCAGGGTGCAAAGACAGTTGAGAATACGGTGCATGCTTGAGTAATTTCCCTGCTTTACCGGTACGGGTCATGGTATGCCACTGGTCACGACTGCGACCGGTATTAAGCACAAACGGAAATGCTGATGTGGTTTGCTGTTCAGGCAAACGGGGGGAAATCGCGATAAACCGGGCTTTTTTATCTGCGGTAAAAAACGCGCCATCAGCAAACAAGCGCGTCGCGCCGGCTACTGTTTTTTCCGGCACCGGCCACTGCACAGGACGGAAGTTATCGTATTGTGCAGTTGTTAAGCCGCTAAGGCCGCCCAAATCCAAAGCACGGTCGCCGTGATTCTCAAAAGCGGTCAGGCGGGCATGTTCATCGAAAATTTCAGCCGGGTGCTGGTAATCAAAATGTTCTGCAAACCCCATTTTTGCTGCCACAGCACATAATGCCTGCCAGTCATGTCTGGAATCACCTGCCGGTTTCAGTAAACCGCGCTGGCGTGAAATACGTCTTTCTGAATTGGTTACTGTACCGTTTTTTTCTGACCAGCCGGATGCCGGCAGCGCAATATGAGCAAACTTCAGAGTATCGTTTTTGGTCACCATATCCGATACCACAACCATATCGCATTTGCTCAGTGCCGCTTCGACTTCACAGCGGTTTGGCATGCTCACCACAGGGTTAGTGGCCATGATCCAGACAAACTTCACTTTGCCTTCATTAATCCGCTTAAACAGATCAACCGCTTTTAACCCCGGCTTTTCAGCCATACGGGGCGACTGCCAGAAACGTTGCACCCGATCACGGTGCTGCGCGTTATCAATATCCATGTGAGCAGCCAGCATATTCGCCAGTCCGCCAACTTCGCGGCCGCCCATGGCATTAGGTTGTCCGGTAATGGAGAACGGTCCGCTGCCTGTTTTGCCAATTTTGCCTGTCGCCAGATGGCAGTTGATAATGGCATTACCTTTATCTACACCACTGGTGGACTGATTGATACCCATAGAGAAAAAGGTAATGGCTCGTTGACGTTCGAGGAACAGCGTGAACAGTGCCAGTATATCGTGCTCCGGCACGTCACATTCTTCAGCCACACGGCTCAGCGAATATTCTGCCGCACTGGACAGTGCCGCCTCAAAACCACTGGTTGAAGCGGCAATAAAATCAGTATCCAGGCCACCGTTTTGTGCCAGAAAATGCAGCAGACCGTTAAACAGCACTGCATCAGTGCCCGGTTTTAACGGAATGTGTAAATCGGCCAGCGTGGATGTATCTGTTGCCCGCGGGTCAACCACAACCACTTTCATATCCGGATTTTGTCGTTTTGCCCGCTCCATACGCTGGAACAGCACCGGATGTGTCCAGGCAGCGTTGCTGCCTGTAAGGATGAGCAAATCCGTCTGCTCCAGGTCTTCGTAGTTGCACGGTACGATATCTTCCCCGAAAGCGCGTTTATACGCGGCAACCGCAGAAGACATACAAAGTCGTGAGTTGGTGTCGATGTTCGCGCTGCCAACATACCCCTTCATAAACTTATTGGCGACGTAGTAGTCTTCAGTGAGCAGTTGTCCTGAAACATACAGCGCCACAGCATCCGGGCCATGCTCATCAATCACATGTTGCATTTTTTCAGCAATGGCGCTGGTTGCAGTGTCCCAGGATACCGGCTTGCCGCCCATCTGAGGCTGAGTCAGGCGGCCATTAAGATCATTGGTTTCAAGCAGGTTGGTGCCTTTTACACATAATCTGCCGAAGTTGGCCGGATGTTCAGGCGTACCGGTAAGGGCTTTAAGCGTTGTTTTATTGCCTGCTGTTTCCAGCGTGATGTCCACACCACAACCAACGCCACAGTAAGGGCACGTTGTCTGCGCAAGCGTTGGTGTCCTGGCAACACTTTTAGGGGCAGACTGTACTGAAATTACTGTGGCGCGGGCGTGATTCATGGTAGTTACCTGTGCTTTTAATGGTGGTCAGCAGACCTTTTAAACCGGAATCTTACAGTGCAACCTGTACGCGGCCGTCTTCAAGACGGACATCGTATACAGACAGGCTGACTGCTTCATTCTCGACACATTTCCCCGTCACCAGAGAGTAATGCTCTTTATACAAAGGAGAGGCAATCACGGCTTCACCTTTAACAGAACCGACAATGCCGCGGTATATCACATTGGCTTTACCTACCGGGTCCCAGTTTGAGACTGCGTAAAGGTTGGTGCCGCCGGCTGTGTTCAAGGCGAAGATCGCAACCTGTTGTTCGTCAATCAGGGCGCACACGCCACTGTTGGCAACCAGGTCACTTTGTTCACAGATGTCGTGCCAGCGCGGCATGATTTCTACAGATGCTTGCATGATATTGTCTCCTTAAACCAGCTCTACCGGAATACGCGATGTACCCGCAATTTTCTCTGCCTCTGTGGCAGGGCGGATCTGACCACGCTCGTCTACAAACTGAATGTTTGAATCGCTTTCTTTACTGTTCACAAACTGACGGAAACGCTTCCGTGATTCAGGTGACTCCAGTGTGGTTTTCCATTCGCACTGATAAGCATCAACCACAGCCTGCATCTGATCTTCCAGCTCCTGACAAATACCCAGTGCATCATCAATCACGACAGATTTAAGATAATCGAGTCCGCCTTCCAGGTTTTCCATCCACACCGATGTGCGCTGTAATCTGTCAGCTGTTTTCACGTAGAACATCAGTACACGGTCGATATATTTGACCAGTGTTTCATCATCAATATCGGTGGCGAACAAATCTGCGTGACGGGGCTTCATACCGCCGTTACCGCACACATACAGGTTCCAGCCTTTTTCCGTTGCAATTATGCCAATGTCTTTGCCCTGTGCTTCTGCACATTCACGGGTACAACCTGATACTGCAAATTTGATTTTGTGAGGTGCACGCAGGCCTTTGTAACGATTTTCCAGATCAATAGCCTGACCTACAGAGTCCTGTACACCGTAGCGGCACCAGGTGCTGCCCACACAGGATTTAACCGTACGCAGTGCTTTGGCATAGGCGTGGCCGGTTTCAAAACCACCGTCGACCAGTTCCTGCCAGATATCAGGTAACTGCTCTACACGGGCACCGAATAAATCGATACGTTGTCCACCGGTTATCTTGGTATACAGGCCATATTTCTTCGCCACTTCACCAATCAGGATAAGGCCTTCCGGGGTGATTTCACCGCCGGGTACACGGGGTACAATGGAATAAGTACCATCTTTTTGCATGTTACCCAGGTAGGTATCGTTGGTGTCCTGCAGCGGCAAATTAGTTTGCGTAAGAATGTAGTCATTCCATACTGAAGCCAGAATAGAGCCCACTGCCGGCTTACACACATCACAGCCCAAACCGGTACCGTGCTTTTCAAGCAGTGCATCGAAGCTTCGGATCCCTTCCACTTTTACCATGTGGTAAAGCTCCTGGCGGGTAAAGTTGAAATGCTCACAAATGGCTTTTGACACTTCCACACCACGTTTCTCAAGCTCGCTGTCCACCACATTTTTAAGCAGTGCCGCACAACCACCGCAACCCGTTGCCGCTTTGGTCGCTGACTTCACGTCGCCAACACTGCAGCAACCGCCGTCGATGGCTGCCGAAATATCGCATTTCGCCACGTTGTGACAAGAACAGATAGTCGCCGTATCCGGCAGCGCATCAGCGCCCAGAGCAGGCTTGTCTGACGATGAAGGCAGAATAAGCGATTCAGCGTGCTCAGGCAGTTCAATGCCGTTTAACGCATATTGCAATAAGGTATCGTAATCACTGGTATCACCTACCAGCACAGCACCGATAACCTGCTTTTGAGCCGCATCAACCACCAGCTTTTTGTAAACGCCGTCTGGCTGGTTGTGATAGGTATAGCTCAGTGCGCCCGGGGTTCTGGCATGTGCATCACCGATAGAGCCCACTTCTACGCCCATAAGTTTAAGTTTGGTACTCATGTCAGCACCGGCAAACTCACCTTCTTTACCGGCGATGTTTGCTGCAACCGCACGGGCCATGGTGTAGCCTGGCGCAACCAGACCAAAAATACGGTTGTCCCATAACGCACATTCACCGATAGCATAGATGTCGGGGTCAGATGTCTGGCACTGATTGTTAATGACAATACCACCACGTTCGCCTACTGCCAGCTCCGCTGACCGGCCCAGAGCATCCGACGGGCGTATACCGGCAGAGAATAAAATCATGTCGGTTTCTAAGTGTGAGCCGTCGGCAAACACCATGCGGTAGCGGCTTTGTTCACCGGCCTCAATCACTTGGGTAGCTTTTTGTGTATGTACTGTTACGCCCAAATCTTCAATTTTAGTGCGCAGCAGATCACCGCCCTGCCCGTCCAGCTGGACGGCCATCAATTGAGGCGCAAACTCAACCACGTGTGTTTCTACACCGGCTTGTTTCAGTGCGTTTGCTGCCTCAAGACCCAGCAATCCTCCGCCTACTACCACGCCAGTTTTACTGACGGCAGCAGAGGCTTCGATGGCCTGAAGATCTTCAATGGTTCGATAGACCAGACAATGAGGCTGGTCGTTACCCGGAATAGGTGGAACAAACGGATATGAACCGGTTGCCATCACCAGCACATCATAATCAAAGGTGTCAGTTTTGGTGCTGACGGTTTTGTTCTTACGGTCAATGCTTTCGACCCGGGCATTCAGCTTAAAGTTAACGCCCCACTTGGTATAAGTTTCTTCATCTGTCATGGCCAGATCGGCTGCCGTTGCACCGGTAAACCACGAAGAAAGATAAACACGGTCATATGCCAGACGGTTTTCGCCACTTAACACTGTAATGTCACAGGGGTACTCACTGGCGACCAGTTGTTCGACAAAGTGGTGACCAACCATCCCGTTACCGATAACGAGTACTTTTGGATGTGTTGTTGATGTTGTCATTGTTTAACCCTTTCTTTGAGCCATAAAAAAAGCCCACACTCAGATAAACTGAACATGGGCTTCTTTGCCTGATACGCACTTAACGTGCACAAATTGTTTCCTTACACAGCGTCAGGCTCTTGCCGGCCTTTAACTTCACGCTATGTGGATATCTACGTGATATCACTTACGGTTATGTATTGGATATAGCAGGTATGATGCCAGTTTGAGCAATGTCTACAGATCAATAAGTTAGCTTAAACTGCGCGATTCAGATGCGTATTCTGCTTCCGGAAACACGCACCTTAACACTGCAATTGCACTATTTTAGTGCCAGCCTTGTCCTGACCGGCAACCTCTGGCGCAACTAACCGGCTTAACCTAATTTATCCGTTGCTACCCGATAACGCGGGTCTTCATTGACATTAATTTCAACAAACTTATCGGCTTTTGTAAGCAGGCCACGACACTCAGAACTGATATGCCGGATGTGCAGCTTTTTACCCTGCTCTTCGTATTTACCGGCCAGACTGTCCAGCGCATCGATACCGGAAGAGTCCCAGATGCGGCTGTTATTAAAATCGATCACCACGTCATTCGGGTCATTAGCTACATCAAACATCTCTTTAAAGTGATGAATCGAACCAAAGAAAACCGGTCCGCGCAGCTCATAAACCTTCCAGCCATCGTCATCGATGTGGGTTTTTGCTTCAATGTAGCGGGCCGCTTTCCAGGCAAAAACCAGTGCCGACACAATCACACCAACAACAACAGCAATGGCGAGGTCAGAGATAACGGTTACCGCTGTTACCAGGAACAGCACGAATGCATCTTCCTTATTCACACCACGGATTATGCGGAACGATGCCCATTCGAAGGTACCGATTACTACCACGAACATAACGCCTACCAGTGCAGCAAGGGGAATCATTTCAATCAGCGGCGCTGCAAACAGGATAAAGCCCAGCAGCACTACCGCTGCAGTAATCCCTGACAAACGGCCACGGCCACCGGAGTTGATGTTGATCATCGACTGTCCAATCATGGCACAACCGCCCATACCACCGAAGAAACCGTTCACGGTATTTGCCACACCCTGACCGATACATTCTTTGTTTCCGCGACCACGGGTATCAGTCATCTCATCGATAAGTGTGAGAGTTAACAGTGACTCAATTAAGCCAACCAGGCATAAAATGACTGAAGTTGGCAGGATAATCATCAGCGTATCCCAGGTGAACGGCACCATAGGGATAGAGAATGTTGGCAACTCACCGGCCAGTGTGGCCGTGGCTTTTTGATCTGCCGGTAGTAAATCACGGACAAAATCGATAACGGTACGGGCTTCTAAATCCAGACCATGTACCAGCAGCGTAATGGTGACGATAGCCACCAGCGAGGCTGGAACAGCCTTTGTCAGCTTAGGCAACAGATAGATGATCGCCATTGTCAGCCCCACCAGACCCAGCATGATGTAAAGCATGGTGCCCTGCATCCATTCCAGTGAACCCGGCGCATTTTGCACTTTAAACTGACCTAACTGGGCAAGGAATATAACGATAGCCAGGCCATTTACAAAGCCCAGCATCACCGGATAGGGTACCAGCCGGATGAACTTACCCAGACGGAATACCCCGCACAAAATTTGCAGCAAGCCTGCCAGCACCACAGCAGCAAAAAGATATTGCACGCCATGCTCTGCAACCAGTGCCACCATTACAACGGCCATTGCCCCTGTTGCGCCGGAAATCATGCCCGGACGACCACCGATGGCAGACGTAATGAGGCCCATCATAAAGGCCGCATACAAACCAATCATAGGTTCTACACCGGCAACAAAGGCAAATGCCACAGCTTCAGGTACTAAAGCCAGTGCGACAGTAATGCCAGACAGCACGTCGTTTTTAACATTGCTGTCTTTGCTATTAATCAAATCAAACATGGGTGTCCAATTATTCAGTACATGGTTAGAAAACGGTCGGCGATTCTATCACCATCGACCTGCAAAGTCCTTTAACAGAATGTTAAAACCGGCTGTCACGCTGTCACTGTACGCTGCCAGAAAAAGGTACAGCGGCTCTGTAAGGGTTACAGTAATCTCCAATAAATGTAAGGCAGAGAATTTGCAGCCAAATTACATACAGCTCTTTCATGGCAAGGGCTGCAGCACAAAGTATAGCTGACGGCATAAGGACTGCATTGCCAGTAGTACACCGGAGTGTACCCGGCCATGAAGCGGATTCGCATTTAAAACTCGCTGTAAACCCATCCCTGGGCGCTCGGCAGCCGCATCCATGCGGCTGACGGTTTTAAATGCGAATCCGCCACTTGTCCGACACTCCTCTGCATCGTTCTGCTAAGGAGAAATTATGTCTATTGTTAAAACTGGTTCTGCGCACTATCAGCCGCTGGGTAAAGAAGGCAAAGGTCATGTGAGCACCGGAAGTGGTGCCTTGTCTGATCAGCCTTATGGCTTTAATACACGTTTTGAAGACAAGAGCGGTACTAATCCTGAGGAACTGATTGCTGCTGCTCACAGCAGTTGCTATGCCATGGCGTTGTCGTTTGCGTTATCAGACGCAGGTTATCAAAACGGTGATCTAAAAGTTGATGCTGAGGTCACACTGGAAAAAGACGGTGATGGCTTTACCGTAACGAAATCTGCATTAACCCTTGAAGCTAAAGTAGACGGGATTGATGAAGGTAAGTTTGCAGATATCGCGAAGGGCGCAAAAGAAAACTGCCCGATCTCTAAATTGCTGAACGCCAAAATCACT
Organism: Alteromonas sp. ABH4_457; assembly: GCF_056160625.1. Classification (NCBI taxonomy): domain Bacteria; kingdom Pseudomonadati; phylum Pseudomonadota; class Gammaproteobacteria; order Alteromonadales; family Alteromonadaceae; genus Alteromonas; species Alteromonas sp. ABH4_457. The sequence continues at coordinate 187,341 of NZ_JBSWXN010000008.1, read as the reverse complement.
CTCGATTACACTTTACAAAGCTAACCGGCCGGCAAGCAAATGAAGCCAGGGACGGTTTCAGTAATTACTCCTGTGAAATTGTGCCTTTGCTGTGACCGTTCATTCTGGTGGATAGTCTCACCAGAACAAAGTAAAACACAATGAGGCTGGTACGGGAAAATAACTCAAGCTGAATTCACTAAGTGTTTCACTGTTCAAATTTCTTTACAAAAGGTTACATTTATCCAACCATTCTTAATGTAGTATGAGAATTTTTGGAGGGAAACCAATGCTTTCAGACGCCAGGGAAGCGCTGCAAAGGGTCCTGAACCCGGTCAGTTACGACGATTTCTTCAATTCCTATGTGGGTAAAAGGCCACTAATAATTAAAGACAACAATCCTTTCAGAGCAGCGATTGGCGGTACATCTCCAAGGGAAAAATTACTTCAGGGACATCGCAGGTATGCTCCTGCGGTAACCTGTCACTCTCATGCCCCCAAGCTGCCCCCTCCTGCGGCAACGGAAGTTGAAAACGAACAAGCTTTTTATCAGCTGATTTCTGATCACTTTAAGCGTGACTACACAGTCCGCATACCCGATGTCACCGGACTGTCACCTGACCTTACGAATTTTACCCGGTCACTTGAAAAGCTCATTCAATCACCGGTCAGTGTCGTCGTATTCTGGAGTCATCAGGGCGCACAGGCTCCGGTGCATCACGATGAGGTGGATGTTATTGTTATACAGTTGGAAGGCACAAAACGCTGGTTTATTTCCGACGCACCACCTTCCTTTCCTACGCGATGGAAAAAGGCGGGTTCACTCCCTCCTCAAATGCCCCATTATCAAACAGTCGATGTGAAGGCAGGCGATCTTATCTATCTGCCGCGGGGCACCGTCCATACTGTGCAGTCGACTTCAGAGTCAATCCACTTATCCATTGGCTTTGTCCCGGTCACCGTCAGGGATACAGTTAATGCTGTTTTGGACCATTTAACTGAAGTTAGTTTGCCGTTGCGGAAAGATATAGGCCCGAGAGCGGACTGCCTTGCGTCACATAATGCATTGGAGCAGGTTTCTCAGCAGGTAAAGGAGCATCTGCAAAGCTTATTGAGTGCTGCACAACACGATCAGTTTATTATGGAGTCACTTAAACGCCAGCGGGCACGACTGATTCAGGATATGCCAAAATTGACGCCGTCAGCGACTGCGCGGCATCCTGTCTCCGTAAATACTTATGTTCAGCGCAGTCCCCTTGCCATGGCCGAGTTAGTAGAGACAGACAATATTCTTGATTTATCTGTTCCCGGCGAACAAATACTGATTCACCCTGGCGTAAAAGCACAATTGCAATTCATGATAACAACGTCTGCGTTCAGGGTTGCTGATATTCCGGGTGAGATAGGTGATGATGTACGTGTCGCCCTGACACAGCGTTTGCTTGCCTGCGGCTTTCTTGAACCTTCGCCAGCCCGCCAATAATCATCCATGATTTACCGTGCAAAAGCGGAGTTCAGCAATTGCATTTGGCGGGTGACCTGTCAAACTGTGCGTTTTTGCTAAGCTAATACGGAGCTCCCTTGATTGCATATCTTCTGGCAGGTGTAGCCATTGTTGTCGCCTTTATCGTGAACTGGTTCATGCCAAGGCCATTCTGGCGCGCCACGCTTACCTCAGCACTTTCCATTTTCATCGTTACATCTGTGGGGTTAATGTACCTGCCACTCGGCGTGGAAGCAGAGCCTGATGAAGTTCGCCGCTGGGTATTCTCGATTTTGCCCCTGCTTGGTTTTTTCGCAATTCTGATTTCAGTATTCGTAGGCTGGTTTCTTTACGTGGTACGTAAATAATTTAATTTCAAAATATCCTTTTAAAGGCATGACGCGGCACCATCGAGTTTCATGATGCCGTCTCGCCTTAAGTTACGACTACGGTCAGTAAGTTTTATACGGCAGGAATTTACCGGACATCACCACTTTCACACGGTCGCCTTTAGGATCAGGTTCACGGGTTAAGTCCATTTCAAAATCAATGGCACTCATAATACCGTCGCCAAACTCTTCGTGAATAAGCTCTTTCAGTGTGGTGCCGTACACATTCACCAGTTCGTACCAGCGGTAAATTAACGGATCAGTAGGAACAGCCGTTGGCAGAGAGCCTTTATAAGGTGCAATCTGTAACCAGGCGACGGCTTCTTCTGATAACCCGAATAATTCACCGGTGGCTTCAGCCTGCGCTTTGGTCATTGCCATCTGGCCAAGGCATGCTGCAGTACTCCATTCTTTCGACTCGCCGATCACTTCTGCGGCCTGCGACCATTTAATGCCTTTAGTGACTTTTGCGCTCATAATCATTGCGGTGACTTGCTGTCTGTCAGTAATCATAGTGGGCTCCACGGGTTAGATAAGTGAAAATCGTTCCAGTAAGAGAACGAGAATAAGACAAAGGAGTAAACCGCTGACTCCCTGCCAGAAAGCAACGGGATTGCGCTCCAGTAGGGGCGGCCTCTCGCTGCTGAGAAATTTTGCATCCGGATGTCTCAGGGCATACACAAACTCTGAAAGTGCGTCATAGCGCTTGAACGGATTGGGATGCAGTGCTTTTCTTAGCGTGTGATCAAGCCAGAAGGGAATGCTCCGGTTCGGATCTAACACGCTTTCATATTTCAATTTATGCTGTGATGTGACGCTTCGGCATTTGGCAACCTGGGTGCCATAGGGGAAACGGCCACTAAGCAAATAGTAGGTCAGCACCGCCAGCGAAAACTGCTCAGACTGTTCACTGCCACCCTGACCAAGAAAATACTCCGGTGCTGCATAAATAGCTGTACCGGGAATATCTTCATTATCTCCTGCAAATTCATTGATGCCGGCAACAGAAGCCGCACCTAAATCCACCAGTGTGATGTGATGGTTGATATCAATCATGATATTTTCAGGTCTGATATCACGGTGGAGAACGTCTTTGCGATGCAATGCCATCAATCCCCTGGCGACCTGCTCAATGATCATGCGGACAGTTTCCAAATCCGGCTGCGGGTTATCATTCAGCCACTGGGCCAGTGTTTGTCCCGGCACAAAATCTGTCACGGTATACAATGCCGTTTTGGCAGCCTGCTGATCCGGGGCGCTCACCACATGCTGGCTGTGAATGCGCCTTGCTATCCACTCTTCCATACGGAATGCTTCAAGATGAGCCAGTTCGTGTGCCATTTCCACAGAAGGCACTTTCAGCACCACCTGGCTGCCATCAGCAGTGTTCTGCGCCAGGTAAACGTGGCTGCGGGCACTGTGATAGATGTTGCGGACAATTTTAAACTGATCGAGAAAATCCCCGCTTTGCAGCACGCCGGGAATGGGTAATTCTTCCTCTTCAGACCCGGCGGCACTGGTATTGACTGCAGGCAGGGTATTTACCCTGACAATCTGAGCTGTCAGGTTATCGTTACTGCCTCTGGCAAACGCCATTTCCACCAGCTTCTTCGCTGCCTCATCCGGATCATGCTCATAATCAGTCACTACACTGCAGAGGCTGGCCTCATCGATAAACTCATACACACCGTCGGTGAGCAGAAGAAAGCAGTCCTGCTCTTTCAGAGAGCGGCTGTCTTTATCCAGTTGCAATGATTCATTGATACCCATGGCATTGGATAAATAGTGCTTTTCACCATTTATCATCTGACGGTGGTCGCGGGTAAGTTGCTCCAGCACCCTGCCCCGCAACCGGTACACTCTGGCGTCCCCCAGATGAAATACATGTACACGCTGGTGTTTAAAAATCAGTGCACTGAATGTGCAAACGTAACCTTTGTCAGGTTCGCCGGCATAGGGACTGTTGCGACTCTGGCCGAGTAACCAGCGGTTTATTGCTGCAATAACTTGCGTAGCCGCACGGGGGACCGTCCAGGTATCTGAGGTACAAAAATAATCTTCGAGAAACTGTTTAACACATACCTGACTGGCAATGTGACTCACTGAACTGGAACTGATGCCGTCTGCCAGTGCCACCGCAGCGCCCTTAAATGTGAGTAAATCACCTTCGGGAAGCCTGAAACCATAACTGTCCTGGTTCAGCGGCTTTTCTCCTGCACTGGAATATTGACCGATGGATAAACTAAGCATATTGAAGCAGCTCAGTGAGAGGTTTGAATTGAGCCTGCCGGACAATGTCCGGCAAGCCCTGTGTGCCGGAAGGTACCCGGCAAGTCTTCATTAAACTGCAGCAGGTTTTGAATCTGTTGCTACCGGTGCAGATTGCGCAGCCAGCTTACGCTTGGGAGCAGTACGGAAGTGCGTGCTGTACAGCGTTAAACCTGTAAACGCCAGACCACCGACCAGGTTACCCAGAGCCGTCGGGATTTCATTCCAGAAGAAATAATCCATTACAGAGAAATCACCGCCCATGATCAGGCCGAACGGGAACAGGAACATATTTACCACAGAGTGTTCAAAGCCCATGAAGAAGAACAGCATGATTGGCATCCACATGGCAAAGATTTTACCGCTCACGTGGGTTGAGATCATGGCACCTACTACACCCAGTGATACCATCCAGTTACATAACATGCCACGGATGAAAATGGTCAGCCAGCCTTCCATACCGTACTGAGCATAACCCAGGGTACGGGCTTCACCGATACCGGCTACTTTTGTTGCAATAGCACCACCATCAGTGTTGTAACCCATGGTAAAGATAAATGACATCATGAACGCCACTGTCAGTGCACCGGCAAAATTACCGCAGAATACCAGCCCCCAGTTACGGAGAATTTGAGACCATGTGACGCCGGGCCGTTTCGCCAGCCAGGCCAGTGGTGTCAGTACAAAAACACCGGTTAACAGATCGAATCCCATCAGATAAAGCATACAGAAGCCAACAGGAAACAGCACCGCACCAATTAAAAATACGCCGGTTTGTACAGCAATCGTAATTGCAAAAACCGCTGCCAGAGCAAGGATTGCGCCGGCCATATAACCGCGGATTAATGTATCACGGGTAGACATGTAAATTTTGGATTCACCCGCATCCACCATCTTGGTTACAAATTCATTCGGAAGTAAGTAAGCCATTGTGTATACCTTTTTGTTGTATGTTGTTTAGTCGCTGACATGTGTTGCACACAACAAAATGCGGGCACAAAAAAACGCCCAACCATGCACTGTTTCCAGTGTGGTATTGGACGCCGTTATCCAAGTTTACATTGTGTTGTATGCAAAACCCCGTGTTGCAATTTTAAACAGCAAGGAAAAGGCCAGATTTAAATTGTCATTATTTTTCTGACAGTTATGAATATTCACGTGTGACTTGCCGAGCATTCATTTATTTATTGCACCAAAAAAGTTCATCCGCGCACAATGAAGATCCGCAATTTCCTGTGAAACGGGGAAAATTCCGTCAAAGCCAAACGGATTGCGTATTAACAAGTTAGCCAAAGGAAACTAATCCCTAATTATCAACAGGTTAAAATGGTGGAACAGGCTTTGCTAAATCTTATAAACAGGCAACGTCGATTGCGACCACCACAGAAAGACACCAGCACCACCATGGCAGTATTCAGCGAAGCGACAAAACGGTTCCTACTGGCGGCAAAGCACGCCGAAATTCACGCACTTAATCAACTGGCATCCAACTGCAAACTGGTGACCTCAGTGAAAGACATGATCCATCAACTCCAGCGGGAGCGCGGTATCAGTAACGTATATCTTGCGTCGAAAGGGGAACGGTTTGGTCAGCAACGGGAAGATCAGATTGCAGACAGTAATTTTGCCGAACAAACCTTACGCAGCCAGCTAAAATCTCTATATCTCTCAGGTGATGAAAGTGCCGCTAACATGCGCTTACTGGTGAGCATCACCATGGCGCTACAAGGGCTGGATAACCTTTCTTCCCTGCGGGATCAGGTAGCTGAACATGCACTGACATCCCTTGAGTCAACACAGGCATACTGCCGGCTGGTAACGGGTTTACTCTCGGTTATCTTTGAGGCCGCTGACGTAGCGAGCGATCCGGATATCACCCGGCTTCTGGTGGCGCTGTTCAATTTTTTACAGGGTAAAGAACTGGCCGGACAAGAGCGGGCCTGGGGTGCTATTGGCTTTGCTGAAACCCATTTTAATAAGTCATTGTGCGACCGCCTTGATCAACTGCAGCAGGATCAGCAACACAGCTTTGACATTTTTACGGCTTTTGCGGATCCGCAAACACTGCAACAATGGGAGAACATCTGTCAGAGCGATGCCCAGGCCGACCTTACCCGCCTGCGAACAATGATAAAACAACTGGCTGATGGCAGTCCCATTGACGGACAAATCAGTGAAGTATGGTATGACATTGCCACCACCCGCATTGATGCCATGCAATCCATTGACGAAGCGCTGACCGCCAAACTCATTTCACTGGCTTCAGAGCTGGTCAGTCGTGCAGATGCCGAGCTGAAAAATCATCATCAACGGGTAAAAACGCTGGAACAACAACCTAATCCAACGGGCACACCACTGACAATGCTGTTTGATCCGCAAATGCCAGGCTTACGGGGTTCAGAAATGTCCGGTCCGGATACCATTTCCAATGCGGAAAATTTATCCGCACACCGGTCTTTTTACGACTTGTTATGCGATCAGACTGAACACATCAAAAACATGTCAGTAGCGTTGGAGGAAGCCCGCCAGGCGATTACCGATCAAAAATGTATCGACCGTGCCAAACTGCTTATTATGCAGCAATGGCAACTAACCGAAGATCAGGCTTACCGTCGCCTGCAAAAAACAGCGATGGATCAGAATTGTCGCCTGATTGATGTGGCGGAACGTGTGGTAAAAGCCACATCAGGCAGTAAATGATTCATCCAGTTCGCCGTACGTGTGCCGCCGTCATTAAAGCCAGTGACAGCCAGAGGACAGCCGCGCACCAGCCTGCCAGAATGTCAGTGGGCCAGTGAACCCCCAGAAACACACGGCTCATGCCGACCAGCAAAATAATTAACATGGCAATACCGGAAAACCAGCGGGTCAACGACGGGTTGCCACTTACTGATGCACCGGTGAACGCAAGACAAAGATACGTTAAACATGACATCATGGCATGGCCTGAAGGAAAACTGCTGGTGTATACCTTCGTAATATGAGGAACCAGATCTGGCCGTGGCCGGTGAAAACCATATTTTAGTGCAAAACTGACAACCATACCGGACAGTACTGTTGTTATCAGAAAAACAGCGTGACGGGTCTGCCCCTTTTTATGTAACACCAGAGCTGCCAGGCCGGTGATCACAATTAAAAACCAGTTACTGCCCAAGGTGGTCATGTCACGGAAATGTACCGCAAGCCATAACGGCCCTGCTGGCTGTCCCGGGTCTCCGGCACGGCGGAACATCAACATAATGCTTTTATCGATGGCGGGCACTGGGTCAAGATGTACCCATACAGCGAGCAGAAGTAAACCGGAAAGTCCGGCAAAAGCCATGAGTCGCAACACGGATGGCCTGATGTGATCGGATTGCATAGAAACGAAGGGTCACTGACAGATAGTCTTTATTCCTTTTGAGCGCAGCTTTGGATCGCTTTACCGGAAGAATCAATACGCTGAATACAACAGATTTTGCTGTTACAGCGCCTTCAAGTATCGAAAATCTTGATATAATGGCCGCTATTACCTCTTGTATTGACTGCCCATGTTTTCCTTTATCACTGAAACCTTATTACCCGTGCTGATTTTATTGCTGATGGGCTGGTTATTTTTCCGCATAAAATGGCTGAACGAGAGTTTTGTTGAAGCCGGTTCTAAACTGGTTTTCAACGTCACATTACCTGCATTGCTGTTTTTATCTATCAGTCAGGCCGACTTTGCCCATGCCGCAAACTTTCCGCTGATTGGGGTGGGTATTGCCGGCACACTCATCATGTGTGCTCTGCTGGTGCTTACGGCAAGGATGACGGTGACGCCTTATCAGGCAAGAGGTGTTGTGGTTCAGGGTGGTTTCAGAGCCAATATGGGTATTATCGGCCTGGCTTACTGCGCCAATACGTACGGGCCCGAAGGGCTGGCTGCCGCATCTGTATACCTGGGCTGTGTCACAATTTTATTTAATATTTTGTCTGTGATTGTGCTTAACTTTTATCAGACCGGCCACCGCTCGGTGAGCAAACAAATCAAGGGTATCACTAAAAATCCGCTGATCATTTCCATTGTCGTGGCGCTGCCCTTTTCCTATTACTCATGGACACTGCCTGACGCCATTCTTAAAACCGGCAAGTATGTTTCCCAGTTGACCTTACCGCTTGCGCTCATCTGTACCGGCGCCTCGCTGCAATTCCGATCATTTTCCGCCGACTGGTTTAACATCACGTTGAGTACAGTCAGCAAGTGCATTCTTTATCCCGCGCTGATGGTAGGGCTGGCGTATCTTGCCGGATTTACCGGAATGAGCCTGGGGATAGTGCTGCTCCTGTCGATTGCTCCGACAGCCGCTGCCAGCTATGTGATGGTAAGAAATATGGGCGGAGACCACCGGCTGGCTGCCAGTATTATTGCTGTATCCACACTAGTTTCATTACCGGTAACAGCACTGGCATTCGGAACATTGACTGCTCTGAACCTGGTATAGTGGCCTGAAATAAAGCCTCTGCGTAATGAACAGATAATGAAAACAAAAAAGAGCGCATATTTATGCGCTCTTTTACGTTTAAATACCGCTGAAAACACGGTTAACGCATGGCTGCCTGAGCCGCTTCGGTTGAACGCTGAACCACATCCAGACGCTCTGTCCAGGGGTCTTCACCATGCACCGCCGTAGCGTCCATGGTGAAAGTCATGATGTTATGCGCCTCGTTGTCGTACGGCTTCCATTCCGGCAACCGGGCCACATTCGGATCACCATTTTCGATAAAGCTCACCACGTAGTCGAAAACCAGTTCAGAGGCAGTCAGATCCTGCTCAGTGGCATCCGGATACTTCACATCGGCCGTTTTAAAGAAAAACGGGATCTCACTGGCATGAGGTGCGCCCTTCCCGTTACGGACACTTTCTGCCACGTAACCATACCGGTACATGTACACATTTTCGTCCAGATCCGTCATACGCTCAGCAACAAACCTTGCAGGCTCCTGCATCATACGGTCCTGAGCCACTTCCGCTCCGATATCCTGTAATTCACCGGTTCCTTCAAGATCATAGGCATCTTTCGCTGCCTGCGCGTACTCGCCGAATGAGGCGAACAATGCCTCTTTATCCGGGAACATGCTGAATCCGATATCCTGGCTGGTCGTACCCACCATTACCGGCACTTTCGCGACTTTACCCTGCTCCAGCAATGTTTGGGTGCTGCCCTTTACAATGTCACCATCAGCAATAGGGCCGCCAACATACGTCGGTACACCGCCGGGAGGCTGAAACAGTGCCATCAGATTCAGGCCATCGACCACTTTGTCTGCCGGCAATGCCCGCAAAGCCGCCAGCGCTTCTGCGCCATTACCGGAAATGCCATTCTTTTCAGCGAAATTAACGCCAATCTGCTCCGCAGAAGGCTGACCGTTTACTTCTTCCGTTAAGCTGCGTTCGCCGGTTAATGAACGGCCACCACCGGACATAATAATCGCCCGCTGGAAGGTACCCCGTGCACCCGGAGTCTGCATAAGATTGTGTACAGAACCGCCGCCGGCAGATTCGCCCATGATGGTGACATTATTCTTATCGCCACCGAAAGCTTCCACGTTATCTTTCACCCATTGCATGGCGGCTATCTGATCTTCAAAACCGTAGTTGCCTAACTGACCTTCTTCAGCGGCTGAAAGTGCAGGATGTGCGAAGAAACCAAAACGGCCAAGGCGGTAGTTAAAGCTGACAAAAATCACACCGGCACGGGCAAATTCGCTACCGTCATAGGTGGCAGGCGATGCACCACCATTCACGTAGCCACCACCATGGATCCACACAACCACAGGACGCTTGATATCATCTTCCAGCGGTGTCCATACGTTAACGTACAAACAATCTTCCGCAGGCTCTTTCCCTAGCGGTGCAGCGTCACTTGGAAACGGCTTTTGCATACAGTCGTTACCGTAATCCAGCACTTCTTTCACACCGTTCCAGTCTGCAACGGGCTGAGGAGAACGCCAGCGATTTTCACCTATCGGAGGTTTTGCGTAAGGGATCCCTTTAAAAACGCGGATATCATCATCTTTAACGCCCTGCAGCGTACCATTTTTAACCGTTACCTGCGGTGATGCATCTTCAGCTACCGGCGCAGGAGTTTCAGCCACTTTCCCACCACAGGCACTTAACATTACTGCAGCAACAGCAGACAAAGCAAACAGCCGTTTTTTCATAACAAACGTTCCTTATTCTGATCCACGGTTAACCTAACGCACTCAGATGACAGAGTCCGCGCACAGCATCTTCAAACGGCGTATCTGTTACATCCACTTCTACGTAACGGTACTTCACGTCATTTTCGTTCAGGTGTTTAACGATGGCGGCAAAGTCTGATTTGCCGTCCCCCGGGGTTGAGATGCGTGACATTTCAGGAATGATCATACGCGGATCATCACTCAGTGGAACCGAGCCGTCGTAATCTTTCATATGACAGCCGATAACACGGCCTTTGTATTTATTCAGCATGGCAACAGGATCATGACCGGCTGCCGCAACCCAACCTAAATCCAGCTCAATTTTAACCAGCTCCGGGTCGGTGTTCTCCATCATGATGTCGAAAATCACCTGTCCGTCCACTTTATCGAACTCAAAGTTATGGTTGTGGTACGCGAACTTGAAACCAAGCTCTTTCATTGTCTGACCACGTTTGTTCAGACGTGCAGCAATAGCTTTAACTTCGTCAACAGAAGAAGGGGTGTTCAGGTTTACTTTACCATCTTTGAAATTCAGGAACTCGCCGGCCATGGGCTCGATGAAGTAATCGATATTCAGTTTGCTGCCCAGTTCCTTAATATATTCAAAGTCTTCCAGGTCGGAATTAATATGTACAGACGGCACTGTCAGCTTATATTCTGCCATGAGATCTGCCATATCATCGATGCTTAAACCGAACAGCGGCGCGCCTTCTGCATTCACTGAGCCACCTACACCGAACATTTCAAGCTGCTTGAAACCGGCTGCAGCCAGTTTTTTAATTGTACCGGCGGGATCTTTTGCAAACATGTCTCGCAGCATGTACATCTGAACGCCGTAAGGTCTGCCAGAAGCTGCATTACAGCCTCCGGTCATCGCGTTGGCCATCAGTCCCGGCGCTGCCAGCACACCGGCTACGCCCAGACCGGCTTTAAGAAAATGTCGACGGGTAAGTGACGAAGTCATTATTGTTTCCTCTCTCCGGTAAGAAACAGGCTCAACATGTTGGTCCCGTTGAGCCTGCAAGAAGTTAATTATTTGTTACACCCACTTTAGAACCTTTACATTAATGACATCGATATCATTTTACAACTATTGTTTAACATTTTTAGACAAGTGACAGAACCGGACGCCGGTTTGAAATCCCTCCTCTTCCCAGCGGGTCAAAAAACAAAAAAGAGCACGACCGGCGTGCTCTTTTTCTCTTTAAAAATTATGGAAAATTATCCCAACTTACTGCCACCCAGGCAATCCGGTGACGGGGTTACACTGCCGCCTCTGGCTTCCCATTCTTCAGGGGTATACGTGTGCAAAGCCAGTGCATGTACCGGTCCCTGTAAAGCTTCGGCCAGCAACCCGTTCACCTTCTGGTGACGGGGCACCCGACGTACGTCAACAAACACTTCCGACACCACCGTTACCTTGAAGTGACTCTGGGCACCGTCGGGCACATTGTGCATATGACTTTCATCCAGCACTTCAAGATACACAGGTGTGAGAGCATCATTAAGTTGCTGTTCGATAAACTGTTTTACATTTTGCATGGGTTCTGCTCCGGCACAGCGGGATAGATAAATCTGAAAGTTAGATTAATTCTACCATCAACGTGCCGGGTCGTCTTGTTGATGCCGTGCAGATAGTTGCGCTGAGTGTCTCCCTCCATGATTAACAGTGAGCCATGCTCAAGACTGATCTTCACTGACGGAGCACCACTGCGGTGACGAAACAGAAAGGGCCTCGCTTCACCGAGAGTCACAGATGCAATAACCGGCTGCTCGCCCAGCTCCCTTTCATCATCGGCATGCATGCCCATGCTGTCCTGCCCGTGCCGGTACCAGTTCGCCAGCACACTGTTAAACCTGCAACCGGCGGTGTTTTCGCAACGGGTTTTCAACGCCAGCAGATCAGCGGTCCAGGGGCGCGGTACCATCGTCAGGCCGGAGTAGGAATACTCGCTGACAGCATCCCCATACCAGGCTTGCAGACGCGGAATTTTAACCGGCTTACCAAACAGTTTAATGGTATCCTGCGACCAGTTTAACGATGAGGCCAGCGATGCGTACAACGCGTCAGCATCATCCGGTCCTATCCAGCCCGGTATGTAAGTAACATCCGCGCCGGGTAACGCCAGTTTCTGAGGCGCAGCGCCGGCGTTACAGCCATCATCGAACAGTGAAAATTGCATAAATCCGGAACCCGATTAACGTTATCATGAGCGACATCACAGCATGAGCGACAACACAGCCTTTGTATTTCGCGACCGCGAACTGAACTTAATACGCCACCCGGCAAAACATCAGCATGTCAGTTTACAGGCCTGGGACAGCGCCGATGAGTTGATCATCGATTATCTTGCCACAGAAGCCCCTGAAGGCCCCGGCAAATGTATCATATTTAATGATGACTTCGGCACCCTGGGCTGCTGGTATGCCACTGATAATCCATGCTGGATTTCAGATTCATGGATTGCTCACCGCTCGCTGGCTGACAACCTGGAAGGTAACAATATTGCCGCCACACAGGATGACAACGAACTGGTAGCCTCACCATTAAAAGCTGCTGATTGCCTTGCTCCGTTGCCGGAAAAGCCGCAAACGGTGATTATCAAGATACCCCGCACTCTTGCGTTGCTGGAACATCAGTTGATTATGTTGCAGGAAGTCATTACCCCTGAAACTCGTATTGTGGCCGGTGCGAAAGTGAAGGCCATCACGAAAAATGTGCTGGAGCTGTTTGAGAAATACACCGGTCACACCACCACTTCACTGGCAAAGAAAAAATCCCGCCTTATTTTTGCAAAGCCGGATGAAGCGATACTGAAAAAGCCCGTACAGTCTCCTTATCCGGTGCGCTGGACAGCGAAAAGCCAGAACGGCGTAACGCTGACACTTTCCAACCATGCCAATGTATTCTCCGGACGCTCTTTAGACATCGGGGCAAGGTTCATGATTGATCATATGAACGTGACCAACAACGAACGGGTTATTGATCTTGGTTGCGGCAACGGCATTTTAGGTCTGAACGCGCTGGCACTGGCACCACAGGCGCGGATCACCTTTGTTGATGAGTCATTCATGGCGCTGGCCTCAGCCAGACAAAACGTGGCAGAGAACTTTCCTGAACAACTGGCGCAATGTGAATTTGTGCCATCGAACTGCCTTGACGCCTTGAAACAGGCTGTAGAGGGCGGATTCAGTAAAGTGTTCTGCAACCCGCCCTTTCATCAGCAGAACGCGATAACCGACCACATTGCCTGGCAAATGTTTTCAGATTCCAAAGCCAGTCTGGCCAGAGGTGGACATCTGGTGGTGGTGGGTAACCGCCATCTCGATTACCATGTTAAATTAAAGCGCTTGTTTGGTGGCGTAACGCAAGTTGCCAGCCATCAGAAGTTTGTTATTTTAAGTTGTGCAAAACGCTAAAGGGAGAATGCTATGCTGCGTGCTTTGCTGCTGGCTTTAGTTGTCGTAACCACTCCGGTTATTGCAGCAAAACCAAAAGATGACGGCTCACAAATTCAGCCGGACAATTATTACCCGCGGGTGAAAATGGAAACCACAATGGGCGATTTTGTCGTCGAACTGTACCGCCGCCGTGCGCCTATCACCGTGAATAACTTCCTTCGTTACGTTGATAAGAAAAGCTATAACGGCACCATTTTTCACCGTGTTGTACCCGGCTATATCGTCCAGGGTGGCGGTTACAATGCTGAGTTTGATGAAAAGCCGGATTACGGCACGATTTTCAACGAATCCGGCAGTGGCATGAGCAACAAGATGTACACGGTTTCCATGGCACGCCAGAACGACCCGCATTCAGCGACACGACAGTTCTTCTTTAACATGAATGACAATACCAACCTGGATCCCGGCAGAGACTGGGGTTACAGCGTGTTCGGTATGATTGTGGAAGGCGAAGCTGTTGTGGAAAAAATGATGGAAGTAGAGCTGGACTATCAGCCGGCGCTGGGTGAACCGAATTCCCCTAAAGAGCCCATCATTCTGAAATCTGTCACTTTACTTCCGGCGGTGTAAAAAAGCTGACGCTGTGGCAGCGCGTAAATTCAGCGCTGCCGCGTTTTTAAATCCAGCCAGAAAAAATGTTGCGCAAAGACACCTGACATAAACAGATTGCCCCGCTTCTTAAAGCCCAGTTTCATTAACAGTTTCTGAGAATCCGTATTATCAGCATGAGTCATCGCAGTGAGGTAAGTCACGCCAAGGGTGTCTCTGGCATAGCTGATAACCGCTTCACCGGCTTCGCCACCAATCCCCTGCCCGCGGGCTTGCGGAAGCAAGGCGAATCCTAAATCAGGCGCACTGAAAATACCGCGGTTTATCAAACCACACATCCCCAACGGTTTACCGGTTAATTTATCTACTACGGCAAACAAACCATAGCCATGGTTTTCAAAATGCACCAGCGCATTATCAATATACCGGTTCGCATCTTTAAGTGTATGTACACCCCGGTTTCCAATAAAACGTAGCCACAGAGGGTCGTGATTTAACGCAAAAATCCAGTTGCGATCATCAGCCACCGGCTTGCGCAGATGCAGCCGCGATGTAGAAAGAATCAAAGATGTGCCTTTTAACAAAAAAACTCCCGCAATGGAAAACCATAACGGGAGTCAGTATAGCGTCTCGCCGGCCCGGCTTCACGCAGCAAACTGACAGATTCAGTTACTACACGAACACACACATCACCATGCCGGCATGCCAGGGACTTAAAACACGGCTCTTACACCCACCGAGAAGTTGCGGCCGGGCAGCGGCGCTAAATCTTTCAGGAACGACGTGTGCATGCGGGCCTCTTCGTCTGTGATGTTGTCTGCAGTAGCGAACAGCACCCAGTCCACCCCGGCAGATGCGATGTCATATTCAACACTAGCGTTCAGCAAGGTGTAGCCATCAGTTGCAGTTTCATATGGTGCAGTACGGGTTTGGTCGTCATACCATTCCACACCCACCTCACCGGAAAGTGATTGCCCCTGATAACGGATTGACGAGCCGATACGCAGAGGCGGAATGCGTGGCAAGTCTTCGTTATCCAGTTTGGCACGAATGTAGTCACCATATAAATCCACACGCCATTCACCGGTAATGTTGTAGAACACCTCGGCTTCCATACCGTATAAGTCAGCATCGGATTGCCGGAAGTAGTACACCGGTGTGCCCTCTTCCTCATGACCTTCCTCTTCTGCCCCTTCTTCCTCGTGTTCATGCTCTTCGGTTACAGCAATCAGGCCTGTACCACTTTCATAAATGTAGTTGTCTACCTGGTTGTAGAACAGTGACGCAGTGTAACCCCAGTTGCCGCTGAATTTACGGAATGTGAGATCCATGTTGGTACTGACTTCTTCATCTACACTTCTGAGCGTGTCAGATAACTCACCTTCATCATCCAGTTGATACACCAACCCGACTTCATAAGTCCGGGTCGCAATGTGCTGACCACCGGAGAACAATTCCTGCTGACTTGGCGCACGTTCATTGCGGGATAATGTCAGTGCGGCAGAGTAACCCAGCTGATATTCCCAGTTTGCACCGGCAGATACCGAAACACTGGTGAAGTCATAGTCAGGGAAGTTGAAGACCATAGCCTCTTCTTCATGTTCTTCCTCTTCCTCATGCTCTTCTTCGTCAAGGTGCTCCACATGAAGTTCCACTTCAGCGTCATCCGCATCGTAGGAGGTTTGCTCAAGACGGCCACCCAACTCAAAAGTCACGTCGCCCACTTTCTTCTGTTCAATCAGAAAAACAGCTTGTGTATCTGTGCTGGTTGGCGGGGAAAATGCTTCTTCACCAATCGCTTCGTAATCGCTGTCCGTCAGCTGGAAACCAAATACACCATGCCATCCGGCAATACCGGTATGGGCAATCGTCAGCTTGGCATTCACGCCTTCATTATTAAATTGCGTACCAATTTCGCCATCTTCAATTTCAACGTGGGTGTAGTCTGTATAAGCAGCAGAGAACCGGATATTGTCAATGCCGGCAGTGGGCGAATGCCATTCACCCGCCAGTTGATAGCGGGTCATATCCACATCAATTTTGGTACCTTCTTCTGCGCCTTCTTCCTCATGCTCTTCACCTTCTTCATGCTCTTCTTCCTCATGATGATGATGATGACCGGGCACGCCATACAGGTTATCCAGTTTTTCTACAGAAAAGCCGAAGAAGCCTTCATCCTTTACATAGCTGATACCGGCATTGAAGTCGGTTGTATCCATATCTGTACTGGCCAGTGTGCCGTAAGTGGCATCATCATCCGGCTCAGCCTCTGAGTAGCCGGGAATATCCACGTCATCCGTTTTGCGTTTGAAACCATCGAAGTGAAATGCCACATTTCCGGTTCCGGTGGTCACGTCCACCTTACCGAACTTACCGTTGTCCACGGTGGAATAACGCATTTCTGCTTCCCCTTCTGTGCCGTATGGCATTTCCTGAGGAATACGTTTGTCGACCACGTTGACCACACCGCCGATCGCGCCGGAGCCATATTGTAATGTGGCAGGACCGCGCAGTACTTCCACCTGAGTGGCACTGGAAGTGCTGGCCGCTACGTTATGATCAGGACCAATTCGTGATACATCAGATACATCCAGACCGTTCTGCACGATTTTCACCCGCGGACCACCGGCACCACGAATGACCGGACTGCTTGAGACCGGTCCGAAGTAACTGGAATGCACACCCGGAACAGTTTTCAGTGTTTCACCCAAAGTCGGCTGTTGTTTTCTGCGCAGTTCTTCTGAGCCTATAACCGAGACCGGCGTCACGCTTTCCAGTACAGAGGTTTGCATTGCGGTAGCAGTTACCGTGATGTTCTCAATGGAAGCTGGCAGAAGCGTAAAGTTAACCTGCTGGTCTTCAGAAACGGGACCTAAATCTTTATCACCATGCAGATATTTCGGCGTTGCCACATGAATATGGACGTCTTGTGCGGTGACATTATCCATTGAATAAATGCCATTTTCGTCGGTATAGACTACGCGCCTTGAACCTTCTACTGAGACTTCTGCTCCTGCAACGGGAGCGCCGGCTTGATCAGTGACTTTACCTGTTATTGTCGTGGCCAGTGCGGCACTGCTGAATGCTGTCATCAAAGCAACAGCTATAAGAGAGGGAGTATGCATGGTGATTTCCGTTAACTACTGAGTTATCGCCTGTTTCGTAATGTTATAACATTTTCAGGCGAATTAGCGTTAACGTCAACGGCATTTTGTCGACAACATCAGCGTTTTATCGATGATATAACATATCATGCCATAAACTTTGCAAAATTATCACAGATTGATTTCAGGAATCGTTCAAAAAGCAGAAAATACTGTCAGGGTAGGATAAGGGAATTTATTCAGGCCCGCGATACGGGGAACGAAATGATGTCCTGAATATGTTCAGCACCTGTTTTCAGCATCAGCAATCGGTCGATACCCAGTGCCACGCCGGCGCAGTCAGGTAATCCCTGCTCCAGCGCAGAGAGGAAATGCTCATCCACCGGCAGTTCCGGTAAGCCGGTTTGACGGCGTTGTGCATTATCGTTAAGAAAGCGCTGACGCTGTTCCGCGGGGTTAGCCAGTTCATTAAACCCGTTCGCCAGTTCCACGCCTTTAAAATACACTTCGAAACGATCAGCAGTACGGGGGTCATCTTCATTCACTTTTGCCAGTGCTGCCTGCGAGGCTGGAAAGCCATAAACAAAACAGGGTACGGCAGCGCCAATACGGGGCTCGATGTAAAGGCTAAACAGCAGTTGCAGAAGGGTGTCTGCGTCTTCCGGCATGCCGGCATGCATATCCAGCCCGCATTGCAAAGCGGTTTGCTGCAGAAGTTCAACTGTGGCGGTAAGAGGATCGACGTTTAATTCCCTGAGGAATACATCCTGATAACTGATTTTTTCCGCAGTTCCGGTCGACAATGTCAGTTGCAGCAGGGTGTCCATTTCTGCCATCAACTGATGATGGTCATAGCCGGTACGGTACCACTCCAGCATAGTAAATTCAGGGTTGTGAAAGCGCCCTGCCCCTTCATGACGAAACGCTTTGCATATCTGATAAATCGAACCGTAGCCTGCACACAACAGCCGTTTCATGGCGTATTCCGGCGACGTTTGCAAATACAGGGTTTCCTTTCTGCCTGTGTCGCTGTGATCAAATTCACTGGAAAAGGCAGCCAGATGCACATCGGTAACGGTACCGTGGCTTAGCAATGGTGTATCGACTTCGAGCACATCTCTGCAGGCGAAGAAATCACGGATTTGGCGCAGCAGTTCAGCCCGCTTACGCAAATTATTCAGCGATGCGGTGGGTTGCCAGGGAGTATTTGATGACATGAGATCGGATACGGGAATTATCAGGCCGGAGAGGGCATAAGAATATATCCGGCCAGTGCACGTAAGTGCGTACCGGCCGGCAGCGGGTTCAGATTACTTCTGCGCCCGTGATACGTATTCGCCGGAGCGGGTATCAACACGGATAACTTCACCGGTTTGAACGAATAAAGGTACACGAACAACAGCGCCGGTAGACAGCGTAGCAGGCTTGCCGCCGGTTCCCGCTGTATCGCCTTTCAGGCCTGGGTCTGTTTCAGTGATTTCCAGCTCAACAAAGTTAGGCGGAGTTACTGTGATAGGTGAGCCGTTCCACAGTGTGATGGTGCACACATCGTTCTCTTTCAGCCACTTAATGTTTTCGCCAACCGCTTTTTCGTCTGCTGCGATTTGTTCGAATGTATCGTTATTCATAAAGTGGTAGAATTCGCCGTCGGTGTACAGGTAGGCCAGTTCCGTATCCATCACGTCTGCGCCTTCTACGGTTTCACCGGAGCGGAACGTTTTTTCCAGAACTTTACCGGAGATCAGCTTACGGATTTTAACGCGGTTAAAAGCCTGACCCTTACCCGGTTTTACGTATTCGTTTTCCAGAATGTTACAAGGTTCGCCGTCAAGCATGATCTTGAGGCCGCCTTTGAATTCGTTAGTGCTGTAAAAAGCCATATTTTTCTCTGCCAATACATAAGGTGTAAATACGAAGTGGCGCAAATAATACCTAAAAATCGGCTGTCTGTAGAGACAAACTGGCAAAAAGATCTTGCAATGGCGTTTACCCGCCCGGAAGACCTGCTGGACTACCTCGATCTCGATGTAGACCAACTGGGTCATCACGGCGCTGCCAGACGGTTATTTCCCATGCGCGTCCCCCGCCACTTCGCCTCATTGATGGAAAAAGGCAACTGGCATGACCCGTTGCTCCGCCAGGTAATGCCTTTATCTCAGGAATTTGAAGCCGCCCCCGGCTACAGCACCGACCCGCTGGATGAACATGATACTGCCGGTAAGGGGTTATTACATAAGTACCAAAGTCGCGTACTGCTGATTGTAAAAGGCGGATGCGCTGTAAACTGCCGCTACTGCTTCCGTCGCCACTTCCCCTACGCCGACAATGCGGTGAGCAAACAGGAATGGGAAAACGCCATTGCTTATATTGCTGCCGATCCGGCCATTAACGAAGTGATTTTCTCGGGCGGTGATCCGCTGATGGCAAAAGATACCCATCTGGCCTGGCTGGCCGGTGAAATATCACGGATCCCCCATATCCGCAGATTGCGAATTCATACACGCCTGCCGGTCGTGCTCCCCCAACGCCTGGACGCAGAGTTCAGTGACTGGTTAACGTCATTGCCGGTGAAAACGATTCTGGTATTACATGCTAACCACGCCAATGAATTCAGTCCGGCACTGAACGACCGTTTAGATGCATTACGCAGGCATGGCGTGACGCTGCTCAATCAGGCAGTATTATTGAAAGGCGTTAATGATACGGCTGATGCACTGGTAGATTTGCAGGAGGCGTCTTTTGAAGCAGGCGTGATGCCCTACTATCTGTATTTGCTGGACAAAGTTCAGGGCGCGGCCCACTTTGAAGTGTCTGACGATGAAGCCAGATCATTGATGGCGGAAGTAATAAAGCGCTTACCGGGTTTTCTGGTACCGAAACTCACCAGAGAAATCGGTGGCCAGCCCGGCAAAACGCCTGTCGACTTACATATTCACCCGTAATTACGCGTAGGTATCGACGTTGGCACCCAACGACGGATTACCGGATGACGGTTTTGGTACGTCAGCGGCTGATTCCAGCAGCTGAAGCGTTGCTTGTCCCTCTTGTTGTTGCTGGCTTTTCGCCATTTTAAGAGAGGCCAACTCAAGCGACGCACCGGATGTTGCAGATGCACCAGCACCTTGTATATCCATACCAGTTTCCTTTGTTGCTTGTAGCAAAGTAAAAAAGTAGGCAGAATTGCCCACCTTCATCAGCGTACTCCATCATTAATGATGCAGTACGGGTATATCGTTATCGACCATACACTCATAAACTTTAGCTGAAATCCGGAAAGTCATGCAGGCAATTAACGAACAACTTCAGGAAACCTTACAAACCCTCTACCGCAAAGCGATAGACGCCGATGCGGTGCTGGACCAGTTACAACAGGTTCAGAAAGGCAAGTTTCAGGCAGTATTCGCAGAAGACAGCGGGTTTGAAACACAGGCAAAGCGTTTCTCGCCCTACGTGGAAGAAATCGCCCGCGACTGGCAGGCCATCAAAGACGCTGACGAAGCGACCTTTAAAGCAGGCCTGGCTCCGCTGGTGAAAAAGATAGAACTGGCGCTGACGACCCTGTCACAGTTTCAGGCGGTAGGCAAAGCCTGACCCGCCCTCAGTTTTCTTCAAGTTGGTAAAGAGGCACCGTTGCAAGACGGGCCTTTATCTTTGCCACTTCCTGCAGGTAGGCGTCGCTGTCTACCCGCTCAAACTGTTCAATAAACTGGTCTTTCGACAATCCCTCTGCCAGACCGTCAACCGGCGGCATGATCACATCGTCGTCATGCATTTCAGATAATAGTTGCTGCACCCGGACAGCATGAACCGGTGACGTCGCAACACGCGCAAACTCAATACCGGCCATATCAGCTGTCAGATCAACGAAGGAATAACCGCTTCCGCCCATAGCACGGTCCATCAATTCTTTAAATTCACCGATGGCCAGTGTAACGCCTTGCTCACTTAATACTTTTAATGCAGCGGAAATCAGGAAGTGTCTGGCAAGATCGTTGCGGCCCCGCAGTAATGGTGGCGTTAACGGTTTCAGGGCTTTATCCGCATCAGGCTGAACGTCTCCGACAAAGTTGGCAACCCGGTGATGGCCGATAAAAATTGCCAGCGCCAGAATGGCTGCCCGGTTATGTTCCGCCGCGTTCTCAGGCGTGCTTCGCTGAGCTGCGCGTTTCATGGTCAGACGGATAAAATCCACTGCCGGTTGCGGGGTATCCGCCAGGGTAATATCCTGAAAAGAGATGTAGCGCAGGTAATAGGCCGTTAAGTCCCGCAGCTCGTCGTCCTGATCCACCGATAAACCATTTTTGACTTCGTTCAGATTGCGCAGGAAGCCGTCCATAGGACGCAGACTGACCATCATTTCCTGTTCCGTCATACTGACTTTTTCAATCTGCTCCCTTGCCTGAGTGGCGATATCACTTTTAGTCCAGCGGTTAACCAACCACTCGGCCAACCCTACCGCCAAATGCCCGGGTATATGTAAATCGCCAATTTTCACTTCATCCAGCAACAGGAAGTTAGCCGGCAAAATCGTGGCATCAACGTTCAGGTAGCTGTCAAATAAGTCCACCGGAATAGCAATGCTGGCTTGTAAACGGGTGGCATCGGGATGCACAGTTACCTTACCGCGGAAGTCCGGCGTGGCACGCTGTAAGAAGCCGACAATGGAGTCAAACTGTTGAGTTGTGATAGTAATAGTGTGACCCTGATGGCGATCTGAAACACTGGATTCCAGCTGAGACAGCAGTTCATGTACGGTATCGGCATCTGCCACCTGTTCCGCTGCTTTTACATCAACCACAGGTTCACTTTCTATCATCAGTACAATCAGTCCCGCCACCAGCAATACACTCACCAGCAACGCTATAATGACACCACGTAATATTCGCAAACGGATCCGCCTCTTAAACCGAAGGTTATTATTCTTTGTGAATTCCGGAATAAATTCAATCCCGGTATGTCTTCAGACAATCAGGACTCTAACATCCACCATGCCTGAAGGGATGAATATCTGGATGTGGCATCGTTAAAATTATGTCCGGCTGAATGGACTGTGGGGATAACGACGCAAGGCACACCGGCGTTCACGGCAGCCCGCATACCATGTTCCGTGTCTTCAACGGCGACACATTCATGAGGCTGGCGTCCCAGCTTTTTCATGGCCAGCAGATAGCAATCAGGCGCCGGCTTGCTGTTAGTCACATCTTCAACGGAAACCGTTGCGGAAAACATATGACGAAGGTTCCTGGCCTCCAACGTACGCTCTACTGAAATGCGGCTTCCACCGGTCACGATGGCCAGTTGATACCCGCTCTGGTAACACTTTTTAATGGTCTGTACTGCATGAGGCATCAGTGGAAAAGGCTGCTCTGCAAGATAACGGCGGGTTTGTTCATGTTTTTCTTCCGCCAGACTTTCTGCTGCAACGGGCAGCTTAAATGTTGTCACTGCATCAACTGCGTTTTGGGCAACCGGAATACCGGCCATGACATCACTGTAAAAAGCTTCCGTCAGGCTCACACCATGCTGGCGGAGCACTGTTCGCCAGATTTCATAATGCACCTGTTCAGAATCAATAAGGGTACCGTCATGATCAAACAAAATGGCGCGGGTTGTCGGGCTGATTGCACGGGGAGATGTCATAGGGTGTGAATGTCCTTGTTTAAGCGGGTATCTCATTGAAACTAACCTTACCCCGGATTCGGATCAATCTTAATCCGTTCATCGCATTAGTATTGAATTGCATCCGGTATTGCTGCAAATTACTTTTCCATATCACGGATTTCGATATTTCTTCCCTGACGTGGAACTCACATGGACTTGTTTACGCTTTCCCTCTGCACGGTTTTACTAAGTGCAATGATGGCCATTACGCTGTCAGCTCTCTTTCTGACCAACACCGCTGATAAAGCCATGCGTGACTGGTCCCTGGCCGGCGTCTGTTTTCTCGCCTGCAGCCTGTTAATCCTTGTTGCGTCTGTTCGCACCGTGCCCTGGCTTCTTACTCCTGTGTTATCTAACACACTGTATATCGCCGCCCATGGTTTTGTGCTCAGCGGGATTACATCGCAAACCCGCTCGGTGAACAGCCACCTTTCCATTGGTGTATTTTCAGCTTTTGTTTTGCTGATGCATTTTAACGATGCAATCAGCAGCAATGTGGAATTCCGCATGCTGGCCATCTACCCGGTTATGTTGACATTAAACCTGCTGAGTGTCTTCCACTTGTGGCGCTTCAGACACTCGGCCCATGGTAAGAGTTATTGGGCTGTCATGACGATTATTCTGCTTTTCATTGTTCACACCGCCGGCAGTGCTGTGGCAATTCTTCTTTTCCCTGACCACCTTGAGTTCCTTGGTAACGATATTATTCAGACCACTAATTCACTGGTTGTGCTGTTGTATATTTCCGGTCTGACACTCGGATTAATATTTGTTCACGCCTGGAAACGGGAGGTTACCCTTAAAACCGTATCCAGAACCGACGCGCTCACTGGCTGGTTTAACCGGCATGCCCTGAATGAATCTGCCAGCAGAGAATTTACCCGCTGCCAGCGTAATCAGCTTTCCTTCGCGTTTGTCACTTTCGACATCGATTTTTTTAAAAATGTAAACGACCAGTACGGACACACAACCGGCGACAGAGCCATTCGTCATATTGCTAATGTCGCCAGGGAAGCCACCCGGGAGTACGACTATCACTTCCGTCTTGGCGGCGAGGAGTTTGTGATCATGCTGGCAGGGCTGAAAGTCAGCGATGTGAAAGCCATTGCTGAACGTGTGCGGTTCGCTATTCAGTCCACGCCCTTGTGTATGGGAACCGAATCCCTTCCCTTGTCTGTCAGTGTGGGAATGGCCACCATGGAACAGGGCGATCTGGGCTGGCATGTGGTGCTGGAAAGAGCTGATGACGCACTCTATGCGGCGAAAAAAGGCGGACGGAATAACACCCGTTTTCTTACCGCAAATGCGTTGTCACTGGTCAAGGGCTGAACATTACAACAGCCGGTCAGTCACTTTAAACTGAATGGTAAACTCTACGCCTTCGCCTTCTTTGCTTCTGCATTTAATGCTTCCGCCCAATGCATTCGTAATAATATTGTAAGTGATATTGAGCCCGAGTCCGGTGCCGCCGGTCCCCCGGCGCGTGGTAAAAAACGGGTCGAAGATTTTCGGTGCATTTTCCTCGCTGATCCCTTTCCCGTTATCTTTGTACACCAGCAAAAATTCGTGACTGTTCAGCTCACTGATAGTCATGGCTATGTGCCCGCTATCCCGATCACTGAAGCCGTGATTGACTGAATTGACTATAAGATTGGTCAGTACCTGAGACAACAAACCCGGGTTAGTAATAACATTGAGATTATCAGGGCAATGAATATCCACCACGACACTGGCTTTTCGTAACACCGAGGCAAGACTGAACACCACTTCATCGAAGTATTGCTTAAGGTTTACCTCGCGGTCTTCCTCGCTGGTCTGGTCAACCGCAACTTGCTTAAAGCTTCTCACCAGGTGAGCGGTTCTTACCAGATTCTTTTTCACGATATCAGCGATTTCATTGGCACTGTTAAGGAAGTCTTCGAAGTCGTTTTCTGTCAGGCTGCCTTTATCGTAACGCTGACGGATATCTGTGCACTCTTCCATCAATTGGGTTACCCCCGTCAGGCCAATGCCTACCGGCGTATTTATTTCGTGAGCCACCCCCGCCACCAGCGACCCTAAACTGGCCATTTTCTCAGACTCGATTAACTTATCCTGAGTTTGCTTCAAATCATTGATCATGGTTTCAAGGCTGGCATTGGAGTCTTTCAGTGCCGCATTGCGCTCTACAATTTGTAATTCCAATGCTTTCTTTTCAGATATATCCCTGGTGATGGCGTACAGCACATCATCTCCGCCAAGGGTAATCAGGGTGACAATAATTTCGCACCAGAATTCTGACCCGCAGGCTTTTTTGTGCACCCATTCGAACCGCACACTACCTTTATTAAACGCATTTTCGATGATCTCTACGGCAGCCTCTTCAGACGGCCGGCCATCCGGCTGATATTCGGGCGAAATATCCATGGGCGTCAGACCAATAATGTCTTCTTTTTTACTGAATCCCAGTTGTTCGAGAAAGGCGCGGTTGCAATCCAGATAGTGCTCGCTGGTGAGCAGGCATAATCCGTCTACTGACTCATTGAATAGTGTTTCAAAGGCATCTTTCTGTGCAGCGATTTCCAGTTCAAGGTTTTTCTTTTCAGAAATATCCCGCCAGTTTGCGTGCACCACAACTTCGTCGTTCATCATCATTTTTGTGATGATGACCTCCGCCCAAAATGGCTCCCCGTTGAATCTGGAGTGCAGCCATTCAAATCGTAAACTCCCCTCCTCCATACAACGCTCAATGAGCTTTGCGCCTTTCTCAGCCGACACCTGGCCGTCAGGCTGAAATTCAGGAGAAAAATCGAAAGGCGTCAGGCCGATGAACTGTTCTTTATCAGCGATGCCGACCAGATCCAGCATCGACTGATTACAATCGAAGAATATACCTTCGCGGAAAATACCCAGACCATCTTTTGAGGCCCTGAAAACGGCCTCAAATCCGTTATCGTGCAAGCTGATGTCTTTCATTGAAAAATGTTCCGAAGCCGGATCGCTAAAAAAGAAAGCGGCCTGATTGCCACCTCATACAAAAATTAGCAAAGATTGAACATAGTGCCACCTGATATACCGGTGAAATAATAGACTATGCTTGCGGAATGCCGGTGCAATAATCCGGAAAGCCTGATACATTCCCCTAATTCATTTTAAAGACAATGCAGATAATACTATGCTGAACTGGCAATGCCTGACTTTCGGTGAGCTCACAATCACCCAACTGTACGCCCTGGTTCAGGCACGAATAAATGTATTTGTCGTAGAGCAAAATTGTCCCTATTCTGAGCTGGATGATAAAGATACTCAGGCTTGTGTTCGTCACCTGCTTGGTTATGAGAACGGAGACATTGTCGCCTACGCACGCTTGTTACCGCCCGGGCTCAGCTATCCGTCAGTCAGTATTGGCAGGGTGCTGACAACCAGCCAGTGTCGCGGTTCAGGTCAGGGATACACTCTGATCGAAAAGGCATTAGCGTACTGCGCTGAATACTGGCCTGAGCAGAATATTGAAATCGGCGCACAGGAACATCTGGCAGGTTTCTACGGAAAATTTGGCTTTACGCCAACATCCACTATGTATCTGGAAGACGGTATTCCCCATATTGATATGAAACTTACAAGACAAAAATAGCCACATTTGTGGCTATTTTTAGTTTTAATAAAGGCTGCGGGGTATTACACCACTTCGGCCATATTCCCTTTGCTTTCCAGCCAGGACTTTCTGTCGCCGGAGCGCTTTTTGGCCAGCAACATATCCATCATCTCTAACATTTCTGTGCTGTCATCAATGGTAAGCTGAACTAACCGGCGGGTATTAGGATCCATGGTGGTTTCACGTAACTGCATAGGGTTCATTTCACCCAAACCTTTGAAGCGTTGCACGTTCACTTTGCCCCGCTTCTTCTCTGCTTCAATGCGGTCCAGAATACCCTGTTTCTCGCTTTCATCCAGCGCATAAAACACTTCTTTGCCCACATCGATGCGGAACAGCGGCGGCATGGCAACATACACATGACCGGCATCTACCAGCGCACGGAAGTGACGGACGAACAAGGCACACAACAACGTGGCAATATGCAGTCCGTCGGAGTCAGCATCAGCCAGAATACAAATTTTCCCGTAACGCAAACCGGATAAATCCGAAGAATCCGGGTCAATACCCAGTGCAACAGAAATATCGTGAATTTCCTGTGAACCCAACACCTGGGAGGACTCGACTTCCCAGCTGTTCAGAATTTTTCCCCGCAGCGGCATAATCGCCTGGAACTCACGATCCCGCGCTTGCTTGGCAGAACCACCCGCGGAATCCCCTTCCACCAGAAACAGTTCTGAACGGGTAATATCCTGGCCGGAACAATCTGTGAGCTTGCCGGGTAGTGCCGGGCCCTGTGTGACTTTCTTACGGGCTACTTTCTTGTTCTGGCGCAGACGGCGCTGGGCGTTGTTAATACACATTTCAGCCAGGGCTTCTGCCACATCAGTATGCTGGTTCAGCCACAAACTGAAAGCATCCTTAACAACGCCGGAAACAAACGCTGATGCCTGACGGCTGGATAAACGTTCTTTTGTCTGACCGGCAAACTGAGGGTCTTGCATCTTCGTCGACAGAATGTAAGCACAGCGGTCCCAGATATCATCAGGAGATAATTTAACACCGCGGGGCATTAGATTACGGAATTCACAAAATTCCCGCATAGACTCCAGCAGGCCCTGACGAAGACCGTTAACATGGGTACCGCCCTGTGCAGTAGGAATAAGGTTTACGTAACTCTCGGTGACCAGTTCGCCACCTTCAGGCAGCCACATGACAGCCCAGTCCGCAGCTTCTGCATTGCCGGAGAAGTTTCCGATAAAAGGCGTGTCTGCCGGCAGCGTTTCAAACTCCTGCACCGCCTGATACAAATAGTCCCGCAAGCCGTCTTCAAAATACCACTCGGTGGTATCGCCGCTGACTTTATTGTCGAAGCGGATGCGCAGCCCTGGACAAAGCACCGCTTTAGCACGTAAGTTGTGCACTAAGCGGGAAACAGAGAATTTAGCAGAATCGAAATACTGAGGATCAGGCCAGAACCTTACACGAGTGCCGGTATTCCGGCGACCACAGGAGTCGATAACCCGTAACTCTTCCGCCTTTTCACCATTGGCAAAATCAATCTGATAGACGTTTGCGTCACGGCGGATAACCACTTCGACGCGGGTAGACAGAGCGTTAACAACAGAAATCCCTACCCCGTGCAAACCACCGGAAAAAGCATAGTTTTTATTGGAAAACTTACCGCCGGCATGAAGCTTGGTCATGATTAATTCCACACCGGACATTTTTTCTTCCGGGTGAATGTCTACCGGCATACCCCGGCCATCGTCAATGACTTCCAGCGACTGATCTTCGTGCAGGATCACTTTGATATTCGTCGCGTGTCCGGCCAGCGCCTCGTCCACACTGTTATCGATAACTTCCTGACCGAGGTGATTTGGCCGCATCGTATCGGTATACATGCCCGGACGGCGTTTAACCGGGTCCAGACCATTGAGGACTTCTATCGCTTCGGAATTATATTGATTAGACATAGTGCTGCTTATTCCAGGACGCTGTTTATTATAGGCACGGGCGTGCCACAGTTTTAAACGATGTTAGCAGGCATCAGTTATGTGAGCAATTGCCCGTTTGCGTCCGGCGGGCATCTGACACAGGCTGTTCGGCTTACTTGCGAAAAAGCTGCAACACAGCCCCCTGCCGGATTTTAATCAAGAAAGCGGAAAATAGCCGGCAGGTGTGTTTCAAAACCGGTAAAACTGTGGTCGCCGCCCTGCTCAATGATAAGTTCGCTGTCAGCGTACTTTTCTTCAGCCTGGCGGTAATCCAGGGTTTCATCACCGGTTTGCAGCAGTACCTTATAACTCTCAGGTGCCGCTAAGCTTTCGCTGTCCATCGCCTTCAGTACCGCCATATCTTCCTGCACAATCTTAAACGGCTCACCGGTGTAAGGGTTGACATGCTCACCGACGTACTTAAGCAACAATTCGAATGGCTTTACCGCCGGATTGATTAAGACCGCTTTGCCGCCGTACTGCTCCACCAGCCAGGTAGACAAATAGCCTCCCATTGAACTGCCTATGGCACGCAGACCCGTTTCCGTCAGTTGTGGATGGGCCTGAATATAGTCAGTCAATTGCTGCCCCACCTGAGAAGGGTAATTCGACAGTTGCGGGATATGTAATGTGATATCCGGCCGGTGCTTTTCACACCAGGCGAGGGTCTGTTGCGCTTTCACTGATTTAGGTGAGCTTAGAAAGCCGTGCAGGTACAACACGTGAATCATTCAATTCTCCTGACTGAAGAGGACCATTCGCCATCAGGCGACAACATAATTTCCCGGAATCCCGGGGGTAACGCAGCAGTGCCAAATTCAGGGTTTAGCTGCCATTGCCAACAGGTCGAGGGTACTGACAGCACGGAGATTCCGGCGGCTTCAGAACATAATCCGGCATGCACATGACCATGTATTGCCAGAGCGATACCAGTAGCGGACTCAAGCCAGGCCAGCAGATCCTGAGGATTTTCCAGGGCGTGTTTATCCATCCAGCTGCCGGTAGGCACAACATGATGATGCAGTGCCAGTAAGTGAAAACAATCAGCGGTACTGTTGATATCTGCACTCACCGCCTGCAATTCTGCCGGCAAAATTTGTCCCCGGGCGCCCTGAAAACGCGTATCGAGCCCGTGTACTTTCCAGTTATTGATGCACCAGGCGTTGCCGGCATGAAGAATGTGATCAGCGAATATAGCTTCAAAGTGAGCGTTACTGTCATGGTTTCCGGCTATGACCCGCCACTCACAGCCGGGCAGATACCGGTCCATCAGTGACAGAAAATGCCGGTAACTTTCTTCGCGGTTATCGCCGCTGACATCGCCAGTAATTATCACATTGTCCGGCGCTTCCCCGGCGGCACATTCAAGCACACGGCTTAACGATTGATAAGGATTAACACCGTATGCTGTCTGATCAGGATCGGCGAACAGGTGACAATCGGAAAGTTGCAGCAGCCGCATTAAACCGGGGCCGATACCACAGGTTTATTTTTCAGACAAAACTGCAGCCACTCTGCAAGAAAGATATTAATCATCAATTTCTCGTTGCGCTGGCGCATTTTGCTGTTGGGATAATCGTATGACGGTGCAAACGCGCCGGTGTTCTGGCTGGTGATGACTTCAGCCATTCTGGCATCGTGATACAACCTGACAGACATAGACGGTTTCAGATATTCCGGCGTGCCGGTACTGTTTTGAGAAACCGTCAGCGTGGTGGTGTAACGGGCAGCCTCATCAATGGTAATCTGATAAGTAAACTGTTCAGCCACTGAAAACCGGTAGACAAGCGATTCGGTATCACAGTCCGGCAGCAAACGCAGGAAACGGCTGTAGTTCAGTTCACACAGTGCCTGCATGCTGGGAAGATGTGGTACATATTTTCGCGTTGTCTGATTCAAACCTGACTCCAGTTTTTCAACAGTACTTCTTTATGCATGAAGAACCATTGTAGCGCAATTATGGTAGCAGCGTTGTCAATGCGGCCATTTTCCAGCCATTCAAGGGCGTCTTTTTCTGCCACACGGTGAACACGGATATCTTCTGACTCATGATCAAGGCCGTGAATACCGCTGGCGCTAGTGGCATCCGTGGTGGCCATAAAAATATGAATACGTTCCGTGGTGCCGCCCGGACTGGCGAGGTAACTGGTAGCTTTACTCAGTTGCCTGAGCACAATACCGGCTTCTTCTTCAGCTTCACGGCAACACACATCCGCTTCGGTTTCACCTTCATCGATAATGCCGGCGATAACTTCAATTAACCAGGGATTATCACTGGTGGCCATTGCCCCTATCCGGATTTGCTCGATCAGTACGAATTCCTGCGTATCAGGATCGTAAGGCAGAACGGCAACGGCATGACCCCGTTCAAATATTTCACGGCGTACTGTATCGCTCCAGCCACCGGCAAACAGCTTGTGTTTGAAGTCGTAACGCACCATTTTAAAAAAGCCCTGATACAATGGCGTTTTTGCTTCAATCTTTATATCGTTTGAGTTAAACATCCCGATTTTTTTGCTCATTTACATTCACTCTCGCATGTAAAAGCCTTATGATACTGGTCAACTTGAAACCGGCTGTTTAATCACCATTTTGGTTTTCTGGTAAAAAGCCGTACTCAAGCTTACAGAGAAAAGCGGCGATAACATATTCTGTTACAGTTAAACACGCCCTGTTACCAGAACAGACTACCGGTTTACGGAGTGATTTCATACACTTCATAGCTTATGAGTCCAGTGGACCGTCAATAATTACAGGAAGGCACATTAATGAAACGAACACTCTTATCGTTGATGGTTGGATTAGGTATTACCGCAGGTGTTCCGGCAACGGCATTTGCAGACGACCTTTTGCAAGTATATCAGCAGTCACTGGCAAATGATCCGGTTGTAAATCAGGCCAAAGCGCAACGGGACGCTGCCTACTCAGGTATTACCATCAGCCGTGCCTCTTTGCTGCCACAAATTTCAGGAACCGTAGGTTATACCACGTCTTCTGCTGAACGTGCCCAGTTTTTAGGCGAAGGTATCACCATGATTGACTCCGACAGTGATACCACCAGCTATGGCCTGAACCTTTCCATGTCATTGTACGATCACGCTAACTGGGTAGGTCTGGACCGCGCTGAAAAAGTAGCAGAACAAAGTGACGCCACTCTGGCCTCTGCCATGCAGCAACTGATTGTACGGGTAACCACTGCGTATTTTGATGTATTACGTGCGAAAGACAGCCTGGAATTTGTTAAAGCTCAGAAAAGTGCCATTGAGCGTCAGCTTGAACAAACCAAGCAACGTTTTGAAGTGGGCTTAACGGCGATCACTGACGTGCATGAAGCGCAAGCTAACTACGACAATACCATTGCTCAGGAGATTCAGGCAGAAAATGCCGTTGAGCTGGCACTTGAAGCACTTCGTGTAATTTCCGGTAAGTACCACGACAGACTGTACGAACTGAATACAGAGAACTTCTCTGCAACCATGCCACAACCGGCCACCCCGGATGAATGGCTGGAAACCGCCGAAGAGAAGAACTTATCGTTACTGGTTAACCGCCTGGCGATGGACATTGCGAAAGAAGACATTTCTTCTGCCCGTGCCGGTCACCTGCCAACACTGGATTTAACTGCGTCTGCGGGTAAGGACAAAACTCACAGTACAACGACTGTAGGTAACGAAGTTATCGACAACACCACGCCTTACCTCGACAGCTACAGCGTTGGTGTGCAACTGAACGTACCTATCTTCCAGGGCCTGAGCGTATCGGGACAAACTGAGCAGGCGAAGTTTAACTACATTTCTGCCAGTCAGGATCTGGAACTGACTTATCGTCAGACTGTTCAGTCAGTACGCAGCTCGTTTAACGATGTGAAAGCATCGATGTCGACAATCCGCGCACTGGAACAGGCTGTGGTTTCTGCCCGCAGTGCACTTGAAGCCACTGAAGCCGGTTTCGATGTGGGTACCCGTACCATTGTTGACGTACTGGACAGCACGCAAAACCTGTTTGATGCCCGCCGTAACCTGGCTGGTGCCCGCTACGATTTCATTCAGGCGGTAGTTAACCTGAAACAGGCAGCCGGTACGCTGACAGCACAGGATATTGAAATGATTAACAAAGGTTTACGTCCGGCGGATACCGAAAACAGTTAATTGTGAAGAGAAAAGCAAAAGCCGTTTGCCTTAGCGGGCAAACGGCTTTTTCGTATGTGCATGAAATAAGATTACTGGCCCGGGTCTGCTGAATGGGATTGCAACGCAGAAAGCATGGATAGCAAGTCATGCAGGTCCTCTTTCAGCGAGGAAGCATGCTCTGAAGTGGGAATAAAATTCTCCAGTTTTTCACTGGTATCCAGCAATTTTCCTTGCAAGCCTGATAATGAGTCATCCATTATACATGCCTTCGATGATGTTAACGTTAATGACATTGTAGAAAAACCAACTGCATTTTTGAAACACTCTTGATTCTTAATATTTATACTTAAGTAGTAATTTTGCCAACATCATGAAAGCCACTGAACTCCAGAATCGCTTTGAACGGATCCGTTCTAATAAAACATTTGAGATTTTTGTCATCTCAGTCATCATCATCTCCGCCTTACTGGTAGGCGCCAAAACCTATGATATGCCAAGAGGTTTTGCCTCGGTAACATTAATACTCGACTGGTTTATCAGTGCCTTTTTCCTGACGGAAATCACCATTCGCTTTCTGGGCGAGAAAAATAAAAAGCAGTTCTTCAAAAGCTTCTGGAACTGGTTTGATACGTTGATTGTGATTGTCAGCCTTATCCCGGCTGAAAGCACCGATCTTGCTCTCGTAGGCCGGCTGGTCAGGGTGTTCAGGGTTTTAAGGATGATTTCCATTATACCGGAATTGCGGATTTTGCTGGTGTCACTGGTAAAAGCCTTGCCTCAGCTTGGCTATGTCATGCTGCTGATGTTTATCATCTTTTACATCTATGCCGCCGTTGGCAGCACCTTATTTGAGCAAATTAACAGTGAACTGTGGGGCGATATCACTATTTCTATGCTGACGCTGTTCAGGGTAATGACCTTTGAAGACTGGACGGATGTCATGTATGAAACCATGGCAGTGTACCCGCTCAGCTGGCTGTACTATCTCACTTTTATCTTCTTTACGGCGTTTGCGTTTCTCAATATGGTAATCGGTATTGTGGTAGGTGTCATGGAGCAGGAAAACGCTGCCGCCCGCCGTGAAGCCGCCGCTGAAAATAATGAGCCCACACTGAATGATGTGATGGCCGAACTGAAATCACTCCGTGAGACAGTAAACAAGTTACAAAAATCACCGGACTGATCAGTTTAATCCATCACGGTGAAGCATAAAAAAATCCCCGCTGACGGCTCAGCGGGGATTTTTGTTTACCTTTGAATGCCGGGTAATCACAGACTGTAGCGAACGCGGATACGTTCCGCCCGCTTCTGCCCGTCGGTTGTCGTGAATTCCTGATTGCGCATTTTACGACGTGCGACTTCTTTTTTGCCCATATCAAGCAGCAATTGAACGTAGTTCAGATACACAATATCGGCAACAGGCTGATCATTAACCACCGACTCATATAAAGACAGTGATTCCTCATACTTGTCCTGCTGAATAAGGATCTGCGCCAGTGTATCAACTGAATCCGCATTTTTAGGCTGCAGGCCAACGGCTTTACGCGCCAGTTCCATGGCCTTATTCAATTCACCATCTTCGTAGTACAGGTAAGCCAGGTTATTCAGTACCACAAAGTTTTCCGGCATTTGCTCTAAAATACCGGCGTACACAGATTTCGCCCCTTCTTTATCGGAGCCGATCAACCGCTCCGCCTTTAACATCGCAATGCGGATATCAGCCGGATGTGCCTCAAGATGACTGTCTATAAACGGGTTCACCTTTGGTGCCTGACCAGACGTTTCGTATGCTGCAACCACCAGTAACGCATTCTGGCTGTTCGGATTGGCGTCATATGCCGTCATGGCATCTTTCACAGCATCGGCGCTCTTACCTTCCAAAATAGCAACACGGGCGTAAATACTGCGCACAAAGGGCAACGCTTTAACGTTTTCAGGCATATCATCCAGAATCGCCTTTGCAGGCTTGGGTTGGCGGGTCATAGCCAGAAAATGGGCTTTAAGTAATTTGACCTGACTGTCAGGTTGTTTCGCCAGAAATGCATTAGTGAGATTCAGCCCCTGCTGATATTGTTGCTGTGCATCTAACAGTAACAACATTCCCAGCACAGCAGTTTTGTCCTGAGGATAGAGTTTCAGCCACGCATCGTAATGTGCCGCAGCGCCTTTCACGTCGTTCTGACGGATAAGCGTCTGACCTTTGAGGTTCCAGTATAACTTAGGCGTCTTGACCGTAGCCTGTACCGGCGCCAGCAAACTCATCACTCTGTCATCTTCGTTATTGGCAAAGGCGATACGGCCCGCTAATAAACGTAAATTCAGATCATCCGGCGTTTTCTGAAGCTGATCATAAACCCCTTGTGCGACGGCGGCAGCATCGGCTTCATTAGTCTGTACAGCGACGGTGTATAACACATCTCTTGCCTGTACATTACCCGGTTCTTTTTTGAGAATATTATTTAACACCGCCACTGCCGCCGGCACGTCGCTTTCAGACAGAAGCAATCTGGCCTGTACGAGATCGATTTCAGTGGTACCGGGATTAAGCGCTTTGGCTTTTTCAATTTCAGCCAGGGCTCCCTCTTTGTCACCCTGCTTAAATGCAATTTCCGCCAGGAATAAGTGTGGCGTGTGGTTGTCCGGTTCTTTTTCAGCCCATTCCAGCGATGCGGCTTTCGCTTTATCGAGTTTGTTTGTGGTCATATAAGCCGTGATCAACGTACGTTGCGTCACTACAGACTCCGGCGCCATTTTGGCGGCAGCTTCCAGATTCACTAACCCGTCGATATCATTAACCGATAACTGCAGCACACCAAGTCTGGCAAGGTCTTCTGCGGTTTCACTCATGGTGCCGGATTTTTCAATCATAGCTTTGGCGTCTACCACGTTGCCCTGGCGTAACAACTGATAACCGGCTTTTGAAAACAGTGATGCACCGGCTTCACCGTCAACTTCTACCCGGTTCAGGATCTGTGATGCGTCTTCTCCCTGCCCCATCTGCAACAAGCTGTCGGCCAGCATGCGTAACGCAGGATGATCGGCAGGTAAAGCAGGCGCCACCTCAGACAGGTACTCATTGGCTGCGGCAAAATCCTGCATCTGATAGGCCACATAGCCGCCCAATAACCTGATCGCCGGATTGTTATTGCCATTACGCATGGCAGTTTCAAGGAAACTCATGGATTTTTCATAGTTGCCGGCATTAGCTTCGATGATACCTTTATACTGGTTAAGTAACGGATGCTGAGGGTTGTTGTTCAGCAGTTCCGAGACCATCGGGTCGGCATCTTCAGTTTTTCCTGCTTCGATTAGCAGCGTGATGTAAGCAAATTTACTGGTTACATCAGTGGGGTTACCTTCTACGTAGTCTCCGAAGGCATCCATGGCAAGCGCTTTATCACCTGTCGCCAGCGCCAGTTTGCCTAACTGTTGCAACACATCTTTGTTTTGCGGTGCCTGCTCACGCAGGGCTTTTAATGATGAGAGCGCACCTTCTGCATTCTCATTGATAATATCACGGTAAGTTAACGCCAGCCCCTTATACACCGAACTGGTATCGAGGGTTTCTAACTGATCGATCAGCGCCAGCGCATCTTCATTCTTGCCCAGTTGCGCCATGGCCTGCATTTTGTAAAAGCCAACTTCTGCAGATTCGACTGCAG
The DNA here is from genome assembly GCF_056160625.1 of Alteromonas sp. ABH4_457. Classification (NCBI taxonomy): domain Bacteria; kingdom Pseudomonadati; phylum Pseudomonadota; class Gammaproteobacteria; order Alteromonadales; family Alteromonadaceae; genus Alteromonas; species Alteromonas sp. ABH4_457. Next base: position 150,879 of record NZ_JBSWXN010000008.1, on the reverse strand, counting down.
TCATGCCTTCCATTTGAAAATCAACACCGGCCAGCGCATTTTCAGCGCCGGTTTTCTGATAGGCCACAGAGAGATAAGGAATCACTTCAGAGGCAGACTGCCCCAGATCCAGTGCACGGTTAAGCTCTTTTTCAGCGCCGTCAAAGTCACCGGTTTGCAGATAATATTTACCCAGTTCGAAACGGGGTTCAGGTGCTTTAGGATTACTTTTTATCGCGTTTTTAAACTCGATAATGGCTGCATCACTGTTATTCGCATTGGCGAACTGCTTCGCAGCTTCAAGGTGTTCTTCTGTGGATTTTTTGCCGCAGCCGGTGAGACCCGCAGATAAGCATGCAGCAATCGCCAGAGGCACTATTATCCGTTTTCCTGTTTTGTTATAATTCATCCTTTGTACCTTTACTTTCTTGTTTGGTATTCCACTCCTATCTGGAATATAATACCTCTTTAGTAAAACAGCCCGCGCCACCTCAAGATACATGATTCAAAGAAGATACATGATTCAGGGGTACTCCGGGTAATCGTGCCGGCGTGTGCCGTGCCCACCTCTTTCATATAATCATTCAGGATCATTAATGACCAATACTGTCGAGCTGACATTTAAAGACCTTAACTTACCAGAAAGCATACTACAGGCTCTGGAGAAAGTTGGCTATGAAAAGCCATCCCCTATCCAGGCTGAAAGTATCCCGCTACTGCTTGAAGGCCATGACCTGTTAGGTCAGGCGCAAACAGGTACAGGTAAGACTGCGGCCTTTGCCCTTCCAATGCTCGCAAATATCGACCCGGAAGCAAAGTTACCGCAATTGCTGGTACTTGCTCCAACCCGCGAACTCGCTATTCAGGTGGCGGAAGCTTTTCAGGTTTATGCCAGCTTTTCGCAGAAAATTAAGGTACTGCCTGTATACGGTGGTCAGTCTTACGATAACCAAATTCGTCAGCTTAAACGTGGCGTACAGGTTGTTGTTGGTACCCCGGGCCGTATCATCGACCATATTAACCGCAAAACATTAAACTTAAGTGAACTGAAGTTTCTGGTTCTCGACGAAGCTGACGAAATGCTGCGCATGGGCTTCATCGATGACGTTGAAACCATCTTAAGTCATGCTCCGGAAGAAAAGCAGACTGCGCTGTTCTCGGCAACCATGCCGGGACCAATCAAAAAGATTACCCAGCGTTACCTGAAAAATCCGAAGCACGTTAAAATTGAATCGAAAGTTTCAACGGCCAGCACCATCCGTCAGCGTTACTGCCAGGTTGCACCACACCATAAGCTGGAAGCGTTAACCCGTATTATGGAAGTGGAACCGTTTGACGGCATGATCATTTTCGTACGTACGAAAACGGCGACTGTTGAATTATCTGACAAACTGTCTGCCCGTGGCTACGATGTTGAGCCACTGAACGGTGATATCCCGCAGAATGCCCGTGAACGCACAGTAGAAAAACTCAAGCAGGGTGCTATCGACATTCTGGTTGCAACAGACGTTGTTGCCCGTGGTCTTGACGTTGAACGTGTAAGCCACGTTGTTAACTTTGATATTCCTTACGATACAGAGTCATACGTACACCGTATCGGTCGTACAGGCCGTGCAGGTCGTAGTGGTGAAGCAATTCTGTTCATTTCTCACCGTGAAAAGCGTTTACTTTTCGCCATTGAGAAAACCACGCGTCAGCCCATTGAGCGTATGCCGATTCCTTCAATTAATGAACTGAACGAAACGCGCCTGAGCAAGTTCAAGCACGCGGTGAGCGAAGCGACCAGTGATGACAGCCTGGAATCTCTGATGCCTATCGTGGAATCCTTACAACAGGAAACAGAAGCTTCGCCTGAGCGTTTGATTGCCGCACTGATCAAACTGGCACAGGGTGACGAACCACTGTTACTGAAAGAATCTGACCGTCCTGATTTGCACAGCAAACCACAACGGGAAGATCGTGGTGACCGCGGCCCCCGTGATCGTGGCGACCGTGGCCCCCGCGGTGACAGAGGCGACCGTCGTGGTAAGCGCGCTTCAAGCAAGCCTGAAGCCGGCATGCAGCGTTACCGTATTGATGTTGGTCATACTCACGGTGCCAAGCCCGGTAACATTGTTGGTGCAATTGCTAACGAAGGGAATATCAACAGCAAGAACATTGGTGCTATCGAAATTTATGATAAATTCAGCACCGTTGATTTGCCTCAGGGCATGCCCCGTGAAACCAAAGAGCTGCTGCAGAACACCCGCGTAGCCGGACAAAAGTTGTCTATCCGCGAGTGGTCCGATACGCCGCCAAAGCGCCGGGCTCCCCGCAAAAACTAAATGCTCGAAGGCAAGCGTTATAGCTTGCCTTTTTTATATGCCATTTGGAAATAAGAAGGCACAAAACAACTCTTTTCTTTCCGCGGAATCCCGTCAAAATAGTCCTATCACCACTGCGTTATTATCAGCGTTACAGGATCCACAGGCACATGCGTTACTTCCCGTTATTTATCGACACTCAACAATCTCATTGCCTGATCGTAGGTGCCGGAGAAGTGGCAGCCCGAAAACTGGAGTTAATCCTGAAATCCGAAGCCAGCGTGACTGTTGTCGCGCCATGGATGTGCGACACCGTAAAATCCTACGCGGATAATCCCCGGGTCACACTCATTGAACGTGAATTTGCGGATACTGATCTGACCGATCAGCAAATGGTATTTGTGGCCACCAGCGAAACCGACATTAATCAGCATGTACATGATATTGTCCGTGAAAAAGGCATTCTGGTTAATGTGGTAGATAACACACCACTTTGCCAGTTCATCACGCCCTCGATTATTGACCGTTCTCCCATTGTTATTGCAATGAGCAGCGGTGGTGTCGCTCCGGTATTACTGCGTTATTTACGTCAGAAGCTGGAGTCAGTGATACCGGCAAATATCTCCCGTCTGGGCGCTTTTTCCGAGAAATTCCGTGAGAAAGTGAAGTCCTCACTGAAGGGCGTAACGGCCAGACGGTATTTCTGGGAAGACGTACTGGATGGCGACATAGCCGAGCTGGTAGAAAAAGGCCAGGACGACAAAGCCAACGCCAAATTTCTGGAAGCACTGTCAGCAGCGCAAAGCGAACAAAAAATTGAAGGTCAGGTCTATCTGGTAGGTGCAGGCCCCGGTGATCCTGATCTGCTGACATTCCGCGCCCTGCGCCTGATGCAGAAAGCGGATGTCGTGGTTTACGACCGGCTGGTGTCTCCTGCCATTCTTGAACTGGTGCGCCGGGACGCCGAAAAGATCTATGTGGGCAAGGCGAAAAGTAACCATACACTGCCTCAGGACCAAATCAATTCACTGATGGTCGAAGAAGCGAAAAAAGGTAACCGTGTTGTCCGTCTGAAAGGGGGCGACCCGTTCATATTTGGTCGTGGCGGCGAAGAAATCGAAGAACTGATAGCCGCCGGTATCGATTTTCAGGTCGTGCCCGGCATTACCGCAGCCAGCGGTGCCAGTACTTACGCCGGTATTCCGTTAACACACCGCGACCATGCCCAGTCTGTTACCTTTGCTACCGGCCATCTGAAAAACGGCACCATCGATTTGAACTGGCCGGCCCTGGCCCATCAAAATCAGACTATCGTATTCTACATGGGTCTCACCGGCCTGCCTGTTATTTGCAGCAAGCTGATTGAACACGGTTTATCTGCTTCCACGCCCATTGCACTGGTTCAGGAAGCAACCAGAGAGTCTCAGAAAGTCATTACCGGTACTCTGGATACCATTACCACTCATCCGCAACTGGATGAAATGAAGCCCCCTACACTCATTATTGTGGGCAGCGTAGTCACACTGCATAAGAAGCTGGACTGGTTTACTGCTTAACCCTTTGTTAAATTCAGGTTTTGTTCCATACTCTGTGTAATTGCCGGGCAGATTATTCCGGCGGATTTTGACGCATTGCGCCCCGGCGCAAATGGATACGATCTGATATGAATATCTCTCTGCTCCGGTGGTGGTTGTTTTGTTTTATGTTTGCCGCTACCGGCGCCATAGCAGAACAAACGGCTTTTAAAAAAAATACTGCCGGCGGCCAGACAACGTACCAGTACAAGTGGCTTGATGCTCAGGACAGAACCCAGTCTGTCAGTTTTGCGCTGGATAACAAAAAGCTGGCAGCGGGACCAAGGGAACAGAAAAATTACCGTCCTGAGCTTGCCATGCGATATGTAACGGTAGAGTTGCTGAATGTGGCCCGTCAGTTCAACCCTAAAGACGCCAATATTCAAATCAGGCAACAGGGCGACAAAGTATCAATAAAAGTGAAATCCCGTAATAAGGAAAAACTGGCAGCCATTCAGGGCCAGCTTGCACAAGCGAAGGAAAAAGCATTCAACGATTACCTGCACCAGCACTACTACACACGCTACCGCACATCATTTAATCAGGAAGCCATCAAGCCGGATCATATAAGGTACATTAATGAGATGACCGGTACACTAATCCCGCTCTCCCAGGCATTTTACGAGAAAGTGGATGCGCAGGCGGATGCCAGAGAATATTTCAATATTCTGCTCAGTTGGGTGCAAAGCATTCCCTACGACGCATTGGATAACCGGGCACAAAGTAACGGTTCAGGTTTTGCGCCACCCGCCCAGTTGCTGGCTGAAAACCGTGGTGACTGTGACAGCAAATCCGTACTGACCGCTTCTATTGCCAGAGCTTTTCTGCCAGACACCGCCATGGTACTGGTGTTATTACCTGACCACGCCCTGCTGGGCATAGCACTTACACCACGCAAAGGTGAGAGAACCATAAAAGCCGACGGCAAAACCTACGTGTTGATAGAACCCACCGGCCCGGCGTTATACGAAGTGGGTGAAATTGCGCCAACCTCTGAATTTGCCGTAGCACAGAAAAAATATACGCTGGAAGAAATTCAGTAAAAAAGGCCGCGCTGAGGCGGCCTGAAAGGAATCATTCAGCTCAGAGTTCCTGCTCGGCAAACTCTGCCAGACGTGAGCGTACCACCCCGTCCAGATTAATCGTGGCGCTGCCGGAGAAATTCTTGAACCTTTCTACCAGATAGGTCAGCCCCGATGTTACCGCTGACAGATAATTGCTGTCTATCTGTGCCAGGTTACCCGAACAAATCAGCTTAGTGCCCTCCCCGCACCGGGTAATAATGGTTTTCAGTTGGGCAGCCGTCAGGTTTTGCGATTCATCCAGGATGACTATGGAGTTCTGGATGCTTCGCCCCCGCATAAAGTTTACGGACTTAAACTGGATGTTCGCTTTCTCCATGATGTAGTTCATCGAGCTTTTCGCGTTTTCATCGTGCTTATGCAAGACTTCCAGCGAATCGGTGATGGCTGCCAGCCAGGGGGCCATCTTCTCTTCCTCGGTGCCCGGCAGGAAACCGATGGACTCGGCAATTTCCGGCGTAGAACGGGTAACGATAATTTTATCGTACATGTTCTTCTCTACCACCATTTCAAGGGCGGCAGCCAGCGCCAGCAACGTTTTACCGCTACCGGCAGGCCCGGTAAGAATAACCAGGTCAATATGCGGGTCCAGCAGCGAGTGCAGTGCCATAGCCTGGCCAATATTCTTAGGCGAAATCCCCCATGCATGGCGGCTCATCAAGCGCTCATAACCTAAATCGAGCACCTCCAGCGTGTCAGAAGTCATATCCTCAACAATACCGGCGAACTGCTGCGTATCATCCAGCAGGTATTCGTTGATGTAGGGATCTTCCATGACATTACGGGGGATCGTGTGGATGGTGTCTCTGCCTTCCGAGCGACTTTCTACCGATTTCACCTTTTCCCAGAAATTGCCTTCAAATTTATGGAAGCCCTTCGATAAGTATTTAATGTCTGTGATGAGCTGGTCGGTACGGTAGTCTTCTACGTGAGCAAGCCCTGCGCCTTTTGCTTTCAGGCGCATGTTCAGATCTTTCGTCACCAGCACAACTTGCTGGGGTGCATAGGTTTTCTGCAGATGCAGCGCCACATTAATAATACGGTTGTCATTTTCGTTGCTGGTAAATATTTGCTGGGATTCAGCCATATTCAAATCAGCGAAAATAGACAGTGCACCAGTGGGTTTATTTTCTCCTGCACCCAGCCCTTCGAGGGATACGCCTGCCAGCATGTCTTCCGGGGTGGCGTCATGGAGTAAGTCTTCCATTGAGCGGATAGACACTCTGGCATCACGGGCAACGTCTTTTTTACTGTCTTTGATGTAATCGAGTTCTTCAAGAACGGTCATCGGAACGACAACGTCATTTTCTTTGAATGAGAGAAATGCAAGGGGTTCGTGTAGCAGAATATTCGTATCTAAAACGTAGATCTTTGTTTCTGTGGATTTTTTTCTTGGCATCCTTCGCTCCGTCAAGAGTAAAACCTCGCCCGCCTGATTACTGACGTGCAATCAAGAGTCCCGCGAAGGAGAAGATGCCTGTGTCGAACCGGACGCTCAACTCCATGTCGCGTCGACCTTCAAATTAACCATAATCCAGTTTTCCCGGCTTGGCTATCAATTTCTTTTCTGATTGCGCGGGCGGCAAACCCGATCCGGATTTCATCAGCAGTCCGCCAGCCTTCGGCTACACTTCTGTGAAACTTACCCGGTATGGTGCTTCACGGCTTTATTCGTACAGCGGTGTTCAGTACAATACCGGCCGCTAAAATAAAGGGTGGTAATATGAGTTCTGTAAATACGTTTTCAGCCGGTCAGCGCTGGTTGAGTAACACTGAGTCTGAATTAGGTTTAGGGGCTGTGCTCAGCGTCGATTTTCGTTCTGTTGAGATACTTTTTCCTGCAACCGGTGACAGCCGTATTTACACGAAGGACAACGCCCCTCTCACACGTCTAATCTTTACTGAAGGCGACGTAATTACCAGCGAAGAAGGCTGGACTTTACAAATACAAAAGGTAGAAGAAAGCAACGGTGTACTGATTTATCACGGATTGCGTGAGGACACCAAAGAAACGGCGCGACTGCCGGAAACCTTTCTCGACCACCACATCCGGCTGAACCAGCCGGAACAGCGTTTATTTAACTTTCAAACCGATACCCCTAAGTGGTTCGAACTGCGCCAGAAAGCTCTGGAACATCAGCATGCGTACCTGAAATCAGGCACGATTGGCTTGTCCGGTGCGCGGATTGAATTAATCCCTCACCAGTTACACATTGCCTCTGAAGTGGGCAACCGTCATGCACCAAGGGTATTGCTTGCCGATGAAGTGGGATTGGGTAAAACCATTGAAGCCGCACTGGTTATTCATCGCCAGTTAAAAACCGGCCGGGCACAGCGGGTACTCATTGTGGTACCGGACTCTCTGGTCCATCAGTGGCTGGTTGAAATGCTGCGCCGGGTAAATCTGGCCTTCGCCATTTTTGATGAAAGCCGTTGCGATGCGCTGGACGAGTCGGGCACGAACCCGTTTGAGAACGACCAGCTGGTACTGTGCAGTATCAGTTTCTTAAAAGACAATCCTAAACGCCACCAGCAAGCGCTGGATGCAGGCTGGGATTTACTGGTTGTCGACGAAGCCCATCACCTGGCATGGTCCACGGATGCCCCCTCTGAAGAATATCAGCGCATTGAGGCTCTGGCAGAAATCACCGCCGGCGTTCTGCTGTTAACAGCTACCCCTGATCAGCTGGGACATGAGAGTCACTTTGCCCGACTGCGACTGTTAGATCCTGCCAGATTCCATGATTACAATCACTTCCTTGAAGAAGAAAGTCAGTACAGTGCACTGGCAGAGGCAGTGTCACCGTTACTCACAGACGAGCCGTTATCTGCAGACGCAAGAGAAAAACTCACGTCTCTCGCGCCTGAGATAACCGGCCGCTACAGCGATATGGATGAACCGGCCACACGTAAAGCCATTCTCAGCCAGCTGATTGATACACATGGCACAGGCCGGTTGTTATTCCGTAACCGTCGCGCCGGTATTGAAGGCTTCCCGGTAAGAATGCTGAACAGCTATCCGTTGCCTCTGCCGGAAATGTACGACAGTGCCGTCTGCGGCGGTGAACTCTTCGACGCGTTATATCCGGAGCGCCAGAGCGCACTGGTTAACAGCTGGACCGATAACGACCCCCGTGTTGACTGGTTGCTGGAATTTTTACCCTCAGTCCGCCCTGCCAAAGTTCTGCTGATTTGTGCCGACAAACGCACCGCACAGCAACTGGGTGAAGTGATCAGAACCCGCAGCGGTATTCGCCAGAGTGTATTTCATGAAGGCATGAGTATTGTAGAGCGGGATAAAGCGGCCCACTATTTCTCCGACCCGGAAGAAGGGGCGCAGATTTTACTGTGTAGTGAAATTGGCAGCGAAGGCCGTAACTTCCAGTTTGCCCATCATCTGGTGCTGTTTGATTTACCGCTTACACCGGACTTACTGGAACAGCGTATCGGTCGTCTGGACCGCATTGGTCAGACAAAAGATATTCAAATCCACGTGCCTTACATCAGTCAGTCTGCTCAGGAAGTGCTGTTGAAATGGTATCGTGATGGGTTAGGTGCTTTCTCACATACCTGCCCCACAGGCTCAGGTGTATTCGAAGAAGTGCAGGCGCAATTGGTGGAAGCCTGCCTTGACCCTGAAAACGAAGCGCTGGTTTCTGAACTGGTTACCACCAGTAAAGCCCTGAATGACACACTGAAAGCCAGACTGGATGCCGGCCGCGATCGTCTGCTGGAATTGAATGCGTCAGGGGAAGGTAAGGTAGACGGGCTGCTCGAAGAAATTGTTGAGCAGGATGCATCTGTTGAGCTGTCCCGCTTCATGGGCCGCCTGTTTGATGCCCTTGGCGTTAATCAGGAAGAGAAAGGTAACGACTGCTTCATTCTGACACCATCAGAATCGATGGTTAACCACCTTCCGGGGCTGGATCCTGAAGGTATGACAGTCACCTATCGCCGCCGCATTGCCACCACGCTTGAGCATGTGCACTTTTTAAGCTGGGACCACCCGCTGGTCCACAATGCCATCGATATGGTATTAACGGATGTACTGGGTAAAGCCAGTGTCGGGTTTATCGCTGATAAAGGTTTGCCGAAAGGGGCATTCTGGCTGGAGTCACTGTTTGTACTTCAGGCAAACGCAGATCGCAAGTTGCAACCGGGCCGCTTCCTGCCGGCAACACCGCTGCGCATTTGTACCGATGGCCACGGAAAACCGGTAGACCTGGTCTTTGACGCTCCCCGTAAAGCCGGCAGAAAAATTGTTCAGCAACTGATTCAGGCATTGCAACAACCGCTGACACTGCACATTGAAAAAGCCACCGCAGCGGCTCAGCAACAAGCGAACCAAATTCAGCATGATGCCATTGAAACCATGCAGGCAACCCTTAGCGCAGAAGCCCGCCGCTTACGGGATTTACAAGCACAGAATCCGTCAATACGGGACAGTGAAATCGAATTTATTGAGACCCAGCTGACGGGCTTAACCGCCGCGCTGCAGTCTGCAACAGTTCAACTGGAAGGCCTGCGTATCGTGGTGAATAATCCGTGAGTATGCCCGCCGGTAAAAAGCCGTTTATTTACGATCCGCCCATGTCACCTTTTTTGTCGCTGGTGTATTACGACAATGACATTGTGGTGGCAAATAAACAAAGTGGCCTGCTAAGTGTGACGGGTATCCAGCCCGCACACAAAGATGCACTTATCAGCCGCGTGCAAAAAGTGCTGCCTTCTGCCACCGTGGTTCACCGGCTGGATATGGCAACCTCCGGCATTATGGTAATGGCACTTAATAAAGAGGCTCACCGCCGGCTCTCGAAGCAGTTTCAGGACAGGCTGACGAAAAAGCGTTACTACGCCAGGGTTGATGGCACTGTGGCGGATGATGAGGGAAGTATAACCCTGCCACTGATTGTGGACTGGCCAAACCGCCCCAAACAGAAAGTAGACTTTGAGAATGGTAAGCCCTCACTAACACATTACCGTGTTATCAAACGTCTTGACGGGGAAACTTGGGTTGAGCTGTTGCCGGTCACCGGCCGCTCTCATCAATTACGGGTGCACATGCTGTCACTAGGTCATCCCATTCTGGGTGACAGGTTATATGCTCATGATGAAGCCAGAGCGAAGGCTCCCCGCCTTCAGCTCCATGCCGAAACGCTGATCCTGCAACATCCTTCTTCGGGAGAATGGAAACGGTTTACCAGCGATGTGCCATTCATGGACTATCAACCTGACACGCTGCCACTTCCGGGTTCAGACGACATCAACCCGGATTAAGTTTTGCTTCGCACTGCCGATAACCTGTTTAGCCAGATTTGTTAACCGGAGTCGCAGTGTTCCGCTCTATAGTGTGTTTTCTTTTATTGCTGACCGGCAGTACACGGGCCGGCATACTTGCAGACGATATTCGTCAGCAGTATTTGCCGTCTGAGTACGAAACCGTACTCGCCGGTGAAGAAGACATTCCGGTTTTCTCCGCGCAGCCCACCACTACCCTCAGTCGCGGTGTGGCGATTATTTTTATGGATACGGGCTACCAGGGCCTGACCTTACAAAATGCGCAGCAACTGGCTGCCAGACTTAATCAGTGGGGCTGGCACACCCGCATCGTTCCGTCTCCGGTAAGTTTAAATCCGTTGGCAACAACCCCTGTCGCAGAAACAGCTCCCCCTGCGGACGGCACCGGAAGTGATGAGTTGCAAAGCGACAGTGATACGCTGAGTGCACTGATGCATCCCCGTGCCTGGGCGGGTTCACCGGTAGCCGATGCCAGTACCAGTCAGACGATGATGGCGTTGATAGCCGGTGCAGTCTTTCGCAGTGTGGATGATGTACCCGGGTTCAGACTGGTGATCAGTCAGGGAATGGGCGCAGCGCAATTTCTCTCCCTGGCCGTTACCGATAATGTGCCCCCGCCCGATGGGCTGGTGGTGATAAGCCCCTACTGGCCCCAAAGTGGCCTTCAGCAAAATATATCAGAGCAACTTGCCAGTACATTATTTCCGGTACTTGATTTACAGTTGCCGGGTTCGACTCCCTGGACTGCCGGAGCCCCTGCTATCCGCCGGACAGACGCCACGAAAGCGCTAAAACTTCACTACCGGCAGAAGCAATTAGGTGCATCAGTAAATCTCGCCAGCACGTTCGGAAACTCGGCGTTCAGTAACAGCCTCAGCAAAGAAATTTATGGCTGGGTAAATTACCTCGGCTGGTAAAGCGCTTCAAAGCGGAGGTCAATGGTGATTTTTTACAAGGAAATCAAAAGCCTGTTTACTTTTGTTTACAAATCACACAAAATACCCTGTTAACGACTATACTAACTAATCATTTGGGTATCAGGCAGCGCCGACTATGCTTTTGTCATTTGTTGATACCAAGGCCGCGCAGCTATGCTTTTATCTTCGCGGTTTTTGGCAAGACGAAATCCCACATTCTGAGGTAGAAATATTCTTCTGGGACACTATGGAAGAATGGAGCCTGGTTCATTACGACCTCGATCAACCATACACTCAAAGAGAACGTGTATTCTGGCATGTACTGCATCAACTTCACTTCTGGTCTGAAGAAAAACTCAAGTACGACCCCTTTCTGGTGGAAGAACTGACCACCTGCACCGCTTTTCTGGAAGGCAAAGGTGCCTGTCCTCTCGACTGCGTAGGCATCCGTCCCTGAACGACCTTTCACAATTGCTAACGGCGGTTGTGTTTCCTCCCGTTACATGATCAAATACTCTTTTGGTTACTGACCGGTAAGTTTTCTTATGCGTTTTATCCAGTCCTTTGCTGACCGGCGACTTTTCAGTATTTTTGTGTTCGGTATTGCCAGCGGATTTCCCTGGGTCATGATCAGTTCTGTTATGACAGCCTGGTTAAAAGATGAAGGTTTATCCCGTACAGATATCAGCTTATTCGGCAGTATTTTTGCGGTTTATGCGATAAATTTTCTCTGGTCCCCCCTTCTGGATCGTATCCGTCTGCCCTGGCTAGGTCAGCGCAAAGGCTGGATTTTTCTGATGCAGGGAATCATCGTAGCCTGCTGTGTAATGATGAGTATGCTGAACGCCACTCACTCATTATTCTACGTTGCCCTTTTTGGTCTCAGTATCGCTCTGTGTTCCGCTACTCAGGATATCGCGATTGATGCCTACCGGATCGATATTATTAACGATGATGAAAGAGAGAAACTGGCTGCAGGATCATCTATGGCTACCGCCGGTTGGTGGACCGGTTACGGCGGTCTGGGTGCACTGCCTTTCTTCATTGCCGACTGGACAGGCTGGGCCTGGAATGACATCTATTTGTTGATGGCCGGCGTAATGGGCTCCATTATGATATTCACCCTGTTTGCACAGGAGCCGGTTACAGACCGTGCAGCACAGCTCAAAGCTGCAACAGAATATTACCAGAAAGCCCTGGGCGCTGATCCGCAAAGTGCAGGCTTTGTGCAAAAAGCCGGCGCGTGGTTTTTTGTTACTCTGGCAGAACCATTCCGCGAATTTTTTACCCGTAACGGAACAAGGCTGGCATTATCACTATTACTCTTCATCTTCCTGTTTAAAATCGGTGAAGCCTTTCTGGGACGCATGAGTCTTCAGTTCTATATTGAGCTGGGATTCAGTAAAAGTGAAATTGGCGGTTATTCCAAACTACTGAACTGGTGGGTGACCATATTGTTTTCCGTCATAGGCGGTATGGTAACCATCCGCTACGGCATTTATCGCGGGTTGTTTATTGCCGCTATTGCCATGGCAGCCAGCAATCTGATGTTTTCACTGATGGCCTGGGTGGGGCCGGATAAAACCTTATTTGCTCTGACGATTATCGTCGACGGTTTCACAGCCGCCTGGAGTACCGTTGCCATGGTCGCGTTCATCTCGCTGATGTGTAACCGCACCTTTTCAGCCTCCCAGTACGCATTAATGGCGTCGTTAAGTGTGGCAGGGAAAAACCTGCTGGCATCAGGCAGTGGTTACATAGTGGATAAGCTGGACGGCGACTGGTCGACCTTTTTCATCATTACCGCCTTGATGGTAATACCCAGTTTATTGTTTTTGCGGGCGATAAAACCCCACATTATGAAAGCAGAACAGCAGGCACAATAATGCCGGGTTTCTGGTAATTTGAAAATTAACAACTACGCTTTATAAACATCAACACGTACCTTCGTTCATGCTGACCATTGAAGATTTAAAAGGGAAAATCAGGCGAACTTATCTTGTTGCACTAAGTGCCATTGCACTGTTACTCACAGTGTACTTTGCATGGACTCAGCAGTATCTCGTTTCGACCCAAATACAACCTCAGATAATTAATATTGCAGGAAAGCAGCGCATGTTGTCTCAGCGCATTGCATTTCTGCAGAACCTGCTTGTGTCTGAAGATGACCGCGCCCGCAGAGTATCACTGAAGTCGGAGCTCGTTGACCGGACACGGGAGTTTGCCAGAAGCCATGAAGTACTGGTTGCCAGACAATCTCTGAACGGCTTGTTCACCCCCTTATCCGGTGCCCTGGAAAAACTTTATTTTTCGAAAGAAAGTGATCTTGACTCCCACGCCCTTGAATATGCTGACAGGGCTCTGGAACTTGCAAGTATGCCGGATTCTGCTCTGACCTCTGCGTCTCCGGTAAGCCTCTCTGAAGCCACCGAGCTATTGGAAGACCTCGACCATGCAGTACTGCTTTTTGAACAGCAACTCACTGGTGAGCTGAGATTTAACCAGTGGATGTTGCTGGGAATCTGGTTCATCACTCTGGGCTTATCTTTGCTCACTGTGCTGTTGCTCTTCAGACCCTTAAAAAATCTGGTGCTGGAGCAATTTAATCTGGTTCAGGAAGCGAAGCGGGATGTGGAATTCGAACGTGAACAAACGGCTAAAGTGGTAACTACGAAGGAAGAGTTTCTGGCCAGTATGAGTCATGAATTCCGTTCGCCGATTTCAGCCATTATCGGGGCGTTGGAGCTCATACCAAACATGCAATCCAAACAGGGTCAGTTGATTCAGAAAGCAGAACAAAGCTGCTATCGCCTGCTTATGCTGACAAGCAACCTGGTGGATAGCATGCAGTCGAAACAAATTGATGAGGTGTTTGTAAACGAAGATTTTGACCTCATCCGGTTACTGGACGATGCGCTCAGCCAGTTTGCTTACAATTGCCAGCAAAAAAACCTGCATTATCAGGTAAAGAACGAGAGTACTCTGCCCCACTATGTGAACGGAAACTCATCCAGTCTGATTAAAGCACTCAAAAATATTCTGGATAATGCGGTTAAATTCACTCCTGAAGGCTCAGTATCAGTATACAACCGCATGTCTGTCAGTGACGGAAAGCTGTTGTTGACGATTCGTGTGGTTGATACCGGCATCGGTATCCCCGAAAGCGACCTGCATAATATATTTCAGCGCTTCTACAAGGCTCACGGCAATTCAAGATTATACAGCGGAGCAGGCGTCGGATTATATGCATCCCGCACTTTGGTGGAACAGGCGGGCGGCACTATCACGGTTACCAGCGCACTTCATAACGGGTCGGAGTTTACGTTGAATGTACCGCTCAACGCAGCCAAAGGAGATACCCGCGAGGCGAAAAAGCCTGTATCGTCCTCAAAATTTGCTGTTGTTGATGATCAGGAAATCACCCGCATTCACTTATCTCACATGATTGAGAGTGAAGGCTATCACGTTGACACCTATCTCTCGGGCGCAGATCTACTGGCCAATCAGGATAAACTGAAAACCTATGACGGCATCATCACCGACTATTACATGCCAGGCATTAATGGCGCTGAATTAGCCAATTATCTGCAAGCTATGCTGGGTGAGCGGATGCCACCGGTCATTATGGTTTCGGCTGCGCCGCAAATTGCCAATATCATTGCCAACTCCAACATTCCGGCCTGGCAGGTGTTTGTTAAACCCATCGACAGGAACCGTTTTATCGACTCCATTCATCATCTGAGTCTCAATAAAGGCAAATCTTTCAGTCAGTCAGACAAAGTCAATGTGCTTATCGTCGAGGACGAGCCTATTAATGCTGAGATCCTGAGGGATATGGTGGAAAACCTTGGCTATGACGTTACCCTTGCAGAGGACGGTGAGAGCGCACTGTCGAGAGCCGGCGAGGAAGAGTTCAGTATTATTTTACTGGATCTCAATTTGCCGGATATGAGCGGCTTTGAAGTAGCAACAATACTCAAAGAACGTGGCTGCAAATCCCATCTGGTGGCCGTTACGGCCAGTGCTTATGAAAGCGATAAACAACGCTCAATGGAAGTAGGTATGCGTTACCATCTGGTGAAACCGGTAGCATATCAGGAACTGAAAAATACCATGAAGCTGCTGCTGGCGGTGTCTTAACCCTGCAGCTGCCCTATTTGCTTTTCGTTTTCGTGGTGCCATACAGATACCCGGTTACGGCCACTATTCTTAGATATATATAACGCCTGGTCGGCTTCTTCCAGCCATGCCATAGAAGAATTGACCGGTTTGCGGAATTCACTGAGGCCGATACTGACTGTGAAGCGGATTTGATGTCCTTCATGATCAATCACCATGGCTTCCGCCAGCCGGCGGATGCGCTCAGCAACCTTAAGCGCGTTTGTTGCCGTTGAATCCACCAGGATCACCGCAAACTCCTCTCCGCCGTAACGACCGGCCAGATCGGTTTCACGGATGCTTTTTTGGATAACTCTGGCCAACGTTTTTATCACCAGATCACCGGCCTGATGCCCGTAGGTATCATTGATCTTTTTGAAGTGGTCAATATCCAGCATACAGGCAGTCGATACAGTTTCACGGCGCTGAGACAACTTAAACAGACTGTCAAACCGCTCCTGCCAGTAGCGACGGTTGAATAAGCCGGTCAACCCGTCCACTCTGCTCATATGCTGTAATTCGTCATTAAGACGCTCTACCCGAAGCTTACTCAATGCCTGATCGGTTACGTCATACACCAGCATACACAGCTTGTTTACCGTACCATCCGGTGAAGAAAGGGGAAACATGGTCACATTCTGGAACATGTAAAGGGCATCAGATGTAATAGGCCGGTTAGTGCTAAAGCGGAACAGATACGGACGCTGCTCCCAGATGATAAAAACAGGGGTCTTCAGATTGAAAACCGGGTCCGCCTTACTTCTCAGCCACTGTTCATCTATCTCATCAAACAAAGAAAAAAGCTTTTTACCGCTAACCTGGCCCGGCCGCAGACCGGCATGGTTCTCCATGAACTGATTCCACACTTCGATGGTGAAATCTTTGTCCATTACTACTATGCCTACCTCAACAGAGCTCAGAAGATCCTGTTGCCAGTGCATACTAATCAGTTCATCAGAAATCATGCTACATATTCCTCATCGACCAGGCGAGAATATATCTTAGCCATCGATTGCTCCGGAAACAGTAACAACAGATCAAAACGGATATCCCGGCTTTTGATGGCATAGGCAATTTCAATCGCCATGACTTTCCCCCAGCGACTCGCATTATTGTTCAACATGGTCTCAAATCCGCTGTGCTGTCCCAGTAATATAGGATGGCTGTGACTGAAAGTTACATTCAGTTGGGCTGATAATGCGTTAAGACAGGCACCGGTAAGAATATTGGATACGTCCATTAACGCTTCGAGTTGCTGATCTTCTGTGGCGACCTGGTCGTTGTAATTCAGCAGCCGGATAATATTTTCCATTTTGGTGTCACTGAAAATCACCAGTGCTTCACCCTTAATGCCCGCGCTGGTAAAACCTTTGGAAACGGCTGAAACCCGCTGATTCTGGTGTGCTTCAGCCAGCGCCATATGCAGTTCTGTGGCTTCAATGACGTTAACATTGGGAATAGGCAAATCGATAAATTCACCGAGCAACCGGGCAAGGCTCTCACCGGCCTGTCCCATGGCAACATTGACCAGTTCGCGGTAGGCATCCAGTTGCTCATCTGCGGTATTTTTTTGCGTGCCGGCCAGTTGCAACGTACGGTTCTGCGCACTGCTGTCACCACTGTAAATACCATACTGACGCAATAACGCGGTGAGTTTCTGGTTGTCCATCGGCTTGCGGATAAAATCCAGCGCGCCCAAAGCTACCATGCGTTCCCGCGCTTCCGGCTGTACGTCACCGGACACGACAATCACCAGACAGGGTAAATCCTGTTCGCGGATGGCTTTCATGGTTTCATAGCCATCCATCACCGGCATGTTTAAATCGAGGAACATCACATCGGCTTTACCTGCACGGATTGCCTCAAGGGCTTCCTGACCGTTACCGGCAAACGAAATACTCACATCCCAGCCATCAGGGATGGAACGGGCCATTTGTTTGCGTGCGAAGCCTGAGTCATCGCAAATCAGTACCGGAGTGGTCATTTCTGTCCCTTAAATAGCAACAGGCGCTTTAATGTGCGGATGGGCCTGGTAATTTACCAGTTCAAAATCATCAAACGTAAAACCGAACAAGTCTTTCACCGCCGGGTTTATATTCATCTGCGGCGACGGAAACGGCTCTCTGGCTAACTGGATCTCAGTTTGTTCCAGATGGTTGGAGTACAGATGAGCATCACCCAGAGTATGAATAAATTCACCGGGTTCCAGTTCGCATACCTGCGCCACCATGAGAGTCAGTAACGCATAGCTGGCAATATTGAAGGGCACACCCAGGAACACATCACCGCTGCGCTGATATAACTGACAGGATAATTTACCGTTCAGCACATAAAACTGAAACATGGTATGACACGGCGGCAAAGCCTGCCTGCCGTTGGCTGCATTTTCTTTGGGCGAAACAGATGTATCAGGTAATACGGCAGGATTCCATGCACTGACAATCAACCGGCGGGAATCGGGATTACTTTTGATTTGCTCAACTACGTCTTTAATCTGATCGATTGTGGTGCCGTCTCCGGCATCCCAGCTGCGCCACTGATGACCATAAACCGGTCCCAGCTCGCCTTCATCAGTGGCCCATTCATCCCAGATTGAAACACCGTTTTCTTTGAGATACCGAATGTTGGTTTCACCTTTAAGAAACCATAACAACTCATGAATGATAGACTTCAAATGACACTTTTTGGTTGTGACCAGCGGAAACCCTTTCGCAAGGTCGAAACGCATCTGATAGCCAAATACGCTTAACGTGCCGGTACCCGTACGATCTTCTTTTTTCACGCCATGCTCTTTCACATGACGCATCAGTTTGAGGTATTCTTTCATACTTGCTTTTTCTTATGATTGTTCTGATTTTTGTACCGGCGATTTACGCATGTAAGCCCATACCATCAGGCCGGCGCCGAGCAGGATCATGGGAACACAGAGTAGTTGCCCCTGGCTCAGACCCACGGAATACAAACCGATGTGCTGATCCGGTTCACGGAAGTACTCAACGATGAAGCGGAAACAGCCGTAACCGAGCAGGAATAAACCGCCTACTGCCCCCGTAGGACGCGGCTTCGCAGAAAAAAGCCAGAGAATGGTAAACAGTAACACACCTTCAAGCGCGAACTCATATAATTGAGACGGGTGACGGGGCTGCTCTCCCGCGCCCGGAAAAATAATCGCCCAGGGCACGTCGGCAGGACGCCCCCATAATTCGGCATTCAGGAAGTTACCTATTCTGCCTGCTCCAAGGCCAATGGGGACAAGAGGCGCAACAAAATCACCGATTTGCAGGAATGTAGCGTTCATTCTCTTTGCCTGCCATGCTAGTGCAACCAGTACCCCCAGAAGCCCGCCATGGAAAGACATACCACCGGTCCATATTCTGAAAAGATAAGTAGGATCTTCCAGGAACATACCGAACTGATAAAACAGTACATAGCCGATACGACCACCTAAAATCACCCCCACAAATCCCCAGAACAGCAGGTCGCTCAACTGGTCACGGGTCCAGTTAGTTTGTGACAGGCGTTTTTGCGCCAGCATATATGCAGCCACAAAACCCACAAGGTACATCATACCGTACCAGCGCACACTCAACGGGCCGATGCTAAATATAACCGGGTCTATGTTGGGAAAGACCAGATAACTACTTTCTGCCATGGTTTATTCTATTCCTACAATCATTCTTATACTTACCAGCACCAGCAAGCAGGCGAGCATTTTCTTCAATAAAACAGTATTCATCCGCTGACCCAGACGGGCGCCGATATTGGCGGTAAATACCGAGGTACACACAATACCTAAAGTTGCCGGCCAATACACGTAACCTATCGAGTTTTGCGGAAGTCCGTCGACGGCTGAACCGGTAAGTATAAAGCTGGCAGTACCAAACAGTGCGACGACCAGTCCGCTGAATGCTGCGCAGCCGATTGCCTGCCGTACATTCACCTGAAACCACACCAATGCCGGCACCAGCAGAGCGCCACCGCCAATGCCCATTAATGCACTGACACAACCGGTTCCCGCGCCCACAGAAACCAGTGCGGGTTTACCGGCTTTATGAGAAGAAGCCTGTCTGCGGCCAAATACCATCTGTGCAGCCACTGCTATTACCAGCACAGCAAAAATATTTTTCAATGTATGTCCCGATATGGCGCTGGCGACGTGAGCACCGGCTATGGCTCCGAAGGCAATACCAATACTGCTCCAGATAACAATATGACGGTCGAGATTACCCAGTTTGTGATGGGCCAGCGCGGAGGATAAACCGGTAAAAATAATGGTCGATAACGAGGTGGCAACAGCCATAGGCATGACGGTATCGGTATTTACGCCAAGGAAGTGTACCAGCAGGTAGGAAAGACAGGGAACGATAATAAGACCGCCGCCGATGCCAAGCATCCCGGCGAGCAGGCCAACAACCAGGCCTAAGGCCATACAGCAAAAGAAAAGTATTAAAAAAGGGTCCATGCGCCGCATCCGGATTGACGAGGCGCGTAGCGTATCACAGAACCATGACGATTTGTGTTTCTTGATACCGGCAGCAACTATTCTCCCAGATCTGTCACGGCAGCAACCAGCTCCTGTAAACTCCTAGGAGCCTGCCCGTACCAGACCACCCAGCCCGCGCTGTTCCAGATATTGATTGATATAAACAAACACTTCTTCATGAGTACTTGCCGTCAGGGTTTTGATGAGTAGCTGTTTAGACTCTTCCAGCGATACATTGCGTACCACCCAGTTTATCTTGCGCAGGTTGTGGGCATTCATACTTAATTTGCGGTAACCCATTCCCATAAGCAGAATGGCACCGCCCGGTTCACCGGCAATCTCTCCGCAAACAGTAACCGGTACCTGATTGGCATCCGCCTGCTTAACAATATCATACAGAGCACTGAGCACCGCAGGGTGATAACTGTTATACAAACTGGCCACACGGGTATTGTTTCTGTCCACCGCCAGCAAATATTGCGTTAAGTCATTACTACCGACAGAGAAGAAATCTACCTGTCTGGCCAGCTGTGGCAACTGATAAAGTACCGAAGGCACCTCCAGCATAATACCCAGCTTCGGACGCTCAAGCAGTACATCCATGTCTTTGACTTCATCACTGATTTCAAAGAAAGCCTGATCGATAAGACGTCTTGCCTCCTGAACTTCCGCGACAGAGGAGATCATTGGCAGCATGATTTGCAGATTCGTTAAACCAATACTGGCCCGCAACATTGCCCGCACCTGTACCAGGAAAATCTCCGGATGGTCCAGCGTCAGTCTGATCCCCCGCCAGCCAAGAAACGGATTTTCTTCGTTAATCGGAAAGTAAGGCAAAGGTTTATCACCGCCAACATCCAGCGTACGCATGGTGATTGGTTGTTCCGGTGAAGCCATCAGGATTTGCCGGTACAGCTCTACCTGCTCCTGCTCAGACGGAAAACGCTCTCTGAGCATGAACGGAATTTCGGTACGGTAAAGGCCAATGCCATCTGCATTAGCAAATTGCGTCGCTTCAATCTCCGCCGATAAACCCGCATTCACGTAAAGCGCAATGCGACAGCCATCCTGCGTTTTACATATCTGCCCTGCTTCAGCATCAATACGCTCAGACAGGGTCGCTTCTTCAGCAATCAGCTGGGTAAATTCGTTACGGATGGTTTTTTCCGGCGAAATAATCACTTCGCCACCATAGCCGTCAAGCAGGATTTCTTTACCGTTCAGCAGTGCCGGGGAGACGTTCTGGCATCCCATAACCGCAGGAACACCCATGGCTCTGGCGAGTATTGCAGCGTGGGAGTTATTCGACCCGCGGATAGAAATGATGCCTTTAAGGTGAGCTCGCGGAAACTCTGCCAGCATAGAGGCGCTGACTTCTTCGGCAACCAGAATGCTGTCGCCTTTCACTTCATTATTAACCGGCGACTTGCCTTTGTTGTCGTACAGAATGTTCAGCAGGATCCGGTTCGACAGGTCGACAATATCAATTGCCCGCTCCTGCATGTAGGGATCTTCCATATTCTGGAATTTAGCGGCGTAATCTTCCACCACCATTTTCAGCGATGAAGCTGCATCCCACCCCTCACGGATTTTCGCTTCAACTTCACGTCCCAGACTGTTGGCGTCAAGCAAATGATGATAAAGCTGAAAAATGGACTTTACGTCATCGGGAATTGCTTCATCCAGACGACCGGATAAATCATCAACGTGCTTACGGGTAAGTTCTACACCTCGCCGGTACAGACGGATTTCCAGATCTTTATCAGTACAGCGTTTTACTACCCAGTTACGGAGGGAAATTGAACTGTCTGTGGAATAGCCGGTACCCACAGCGAGGCCGGGAGAGCCGGCAATACCGCGCACATTTTTTTGTCTCGGAACAGATTCCACTGCCGCATTCGGCGTAAGTGCACCGCGGATATCCGCATTGGTGATTTCCAGCGCAAGCTGGGTAGCCAGTGTAACGAGAAACGCTTCTTCGTCTTCGCCGAAACGGCGCATGGCTTTTTGTTGCATGGTGATGACGCCCAGCACTTTGCGCTGATGAATGATCGGCGTACCAAGGAAAGCGTTGTAGTTTTCTTCTTTTACTTCGGGATAATGCTTAAAGCGGGGATGTTGATGCGCATTTTCGATATTCAGCGGCTCTTCACGCTGTCCCACCAGACCAATCAAGCCTTCGGAGAATCCGATGCGGACCAGTTCCACCGCATCAGGGTGCAGACCATCTGTGGCTTTAAGCACGAAATCCTGCTTTTCATAATCAGCAAGATAGATAGAGCAGGAGTCCACCTGCATTGTATGCTTAACCCGGGACGCAAGACGAAACAAAGCCTGATCCAAATCCGGGATCTGGTTCATTTCCTGTACGATGCGTTTTAACGTGGTGAGTATATTCCCGGTTCCAGCCACGAAGATGCTCTCCTGTTTAACCGCTACGCCGGCGCTTGCGGTTACGTTTGTTGGGTTTCCCCGGCGGATTGTTTTGCACGCGTTGACCCGCGGGCATTGCAACACCGGCAAATTCTTTCATCACCTTACGGTATACATCCCGTTTGAAAGACACGACATTTCGGATGGGATACCAATAACTCACCCAGCGCCAGTCATCAAATTCAGGATGACCACTTTTGAGCACATTGACATCTTTTTCCTGGCAATCTAACTGAAGTAGAAACCACTTCTGTTTTTGCCCGATACATACCGGAGAACTGCCCTGGCGAATTAATCGCTTTGGCAATTTGTATCGCAACCAGTTGCGGGTAACACCTAAAACAGTAACGTCTTTTTGCGTTAACCCTACTTCTTCGTGCAACTCCCTGTACATAGCTTGTTCTGCAGTTTCCCCTTCATCAATTCCGCCTTGTGGAAACTGCCATGAATGCTGACCATAACGCCTTGCCCAAAACACCTGACCCATTTTGTTGCAAATCACTATGCCCACATTCGCACGGAATCCGTCGGCATCTATCACATAGACTCCCGGGCACGATAAACTTTTCTATTTCTGCATTCTTCCATAAACTATAGCCCTTTCAAAGCATTAATCCTAATTCAGCAAATATTACCCGGAGAGTCTCTTGCAGCCACCCGATACCGCCCCCGCTACACCGGAAGAGTTACTGGCACGCAGCTACCGGATTGCCGGCTTGTCACTGGGCGAACTGGCAGAGCTGGCGCACGTGGCCATTCCGGAAAATCTGCAACGGCACAAGGGCTGGCCGGGTATGCTGATAGAAAAATGGCTGGGAGCCACAGCCGGCTCAAAACCTCAACAGGACTTCCCGGAACTCGGTGTAGAGCTGAAAACGATTCCTATTGACGGGAATTTTACTCCGCTGGAAACCACGTATGTTTGTTACGCGCCGCTGATAAGTAAACCCGGTACTACCTGGCAAACGTCTAATGTGCGCAATAAGCTTCAGCAGGTTTTATGGGTGCCGCTGGAAGGTGACCGCGCCATCCCCCTCGCACAGCGACGTGTTGCCACGGCATTTTTCTGGCAACCGGATGCCCGGGAAGACGCAATCTTGCAAAAGGACTGGGAAGAACTCACAGAAATGATTGTGCTGGGGGAAGTAGAAAAAATCACTGCGCGTCTTGGTCAGGCACTGCACATCCGTCCTAAAGCAGCCAGTGGCAATGTGCTGACAGATGCCTTTGATGCTGACGGACAGAAAATAAAAACCCGCCCCAGAGGATTTTACTTACGTACCTCGTTTACCGGCGCAGTATTGCACCGCCACTTCACCTGACATCAGCTTTTTCAGGCGTCAGGTGATAACGCGCAACAGACTACCTTTGCTTACGCATGTGGTTCATCATTACACCGCTCAGAAACTGTTCTGAATGCACACCAAGACGTTTCGCCTGCGCCGCCAGTGAGTCATCGCTACCGAGAAGCTCATTTTTGGCATAGGTCAGACGGTACTGATAAACAAAGCTTCTGAAATCTCTTTTTTCCAGTAACCTCAGCGCAATCACCAGGGTAGTGGGATCCACATGGCACTGACCGGCAAAGGCTTTGAGCTGCAAGCCGGGGGATTTAAACGCTTCTGTATCCGTCATTGTCTGCTCAGCCTTAACCAGCGCCTCCCGCATGATGCACTGTTCGGCTTTTAAATCGTCAAGGCGGTGATAATCCAGCGGCGACGGAGACGTGTGTTGCGGACGAATAACAGCAATAAACGTTTGCAATAAGGCGATAGCAAACAGCAGGTTAAACAATGACTGCCAGAAGTGAATATCGAAAAAACCGAATGCACCGGCTGTGACCAGCAAAATACAGCAGAATGCCAGACCAACAGTAACTCCCATAGCACCACCGAGCCACTGCACACGAAATTCCCGCACATCAGCCACCTGAGATGACAGGTAACGGTGGTAATTCTGTATCAGTTCGGTGATCAGGATCCCGAGTACCAGAATACCGAACCCGGTGACCATATAAACCAGATAAATATGCCAGTTGTCCAGCGGATGACCTGTGGGAGAAGAGACCAGCCACTGCGCTTTTTCATCAGCGCTGACAAACAGTAAGGGGATTTCTGCCAGCAGCGCCAGGGCGACCGGCAGCCACAGTAACAATTTAGAAGGTCTGGCATTATCAATAACCAGCAGTTTGACACTACGGTACAGTAAGGTTAGTGAGAGCAACGGGGTAAATACAGTAAGCACCGACAGTCCGGCGGCATCCTGTCCGAAGGCACGCAACCATTCATCAGTGAGAATGAACGGCCACACTATCATGGCTGCCAGCACCCATGGCGCACCGGAAACACGGTGCTTTTCCCTGAAGAACTGAACCAGTATCACCAGGTAGAGCAAAACCAGCACGAAAAGGGTGTAGCGATGCAACATAATGTATTTCTACCTCACTTCCTTCAAGAAACGTTGTGCGACCAGACGGCCTGCTTACCAGTATACGTCGCCCTGCATACCGGCTTGTCTGGTTCTCTCCATGACATGCATCAAATTAGCAATCTTATCATCCACCCAAGTGAATACATCTGACAGTTCGTCCAGCTCAGATTCAGTAGCAAGGGCCCGCAGCATCATTAACGCTTTTAATTCGTCAATTCCGGTAAGAATATCTAACCATGGCGCGCGGAAATGATGTCGTTCTTCATCAAATAAATCAGCCAGCAGAAAACCGTTCCATAAGGTTTGTCTCAGCAGTACACCAATGGCCAGATAATTTTCGGGTGTCATTGTTTTGCTGCCCGGCATAGTTTGTTGTACCGTTTGCCAGCCCTGAGATAACCATCCCTGTGCATGTTCCATTACCGGCAGGCTGTATGCAGTTGAATGCTGGCGCCAGGGTTTTTCCTGCAATAACTGAGCAACTAATACTTTTAACGTATTAGTTTGTTTACTGTACAGTATTTCATCAGGTGTGTGTGCATGAATTAACCCGGCTTTTCTGCCCTGCAAATAACTGGTCAGTGCCGGATAACGACTCAGACACTTATTAAACAAGCTTTTTTTCGACAACAGATAGCGAAGGCTCTGCAGATCATCCTGCCATAACCAGACTTGCATATATTTCATCAGCAACTGATGCACTGACAATAATTGCGGGCACTGCAGAACAGGCAGATACAAAGATACGGTTTGCAACAACAGGCGTGCACTTTTAACGATTTCGCCGAGCATCTTCACAGACCCGGTTTCGAAATACAGATGCTCATGTTTCTGCCAGTGAGATAACGCTTGCTGCACTGCCCGGCAGAAAGCCTCTTCGGTTGTTGTACCCTGTTCCAGCTTTAAATAAGGCTGCATTTGGGAAATAACCGGCGACAGCCCGTTAAGCAACTGGTAGCCCTGCGCAGCTTTAGACACATCGCTCAGGCGCACAGATGTGTTTTCTGTGATCAACTTTGCCAGTGTAAACAAGTGAGTCACTTCGCCCTGTTTCAGTTCCAGCTCAATCTCATGGATAGGAGAGCTGTTCTTACCCGTACTGGCTTCACCTTCGTCAATCACCACTTCTACACATGCGCCGTCCCATTCAACATCGAACGCGGTTCTTACGAAATGGGTACTGAACTGGCGCTGCAATTTATCGTTTACCTGCTCAATCAGCCAGTCGTCCGGCCAGACATCCCCGGGAAACAGGCGCAAGTCCGGCTCAGCACCGTCAAGGGCCACATTGTACTCGGCACGCTCATGCAGACCGCCGCTGACTTTGCCATGGGTTTTCATGGTCTGTTCAAAACGGCCATTATTACCACGGACGCGGAAACCCATCTTTTCCTGCTGGAAAAGGTGGTCTGCGGTATCGTAATAATCGTTCTGCAGGCGCATTTCCGGCTCACGGGAAATGCTGAAACCAGCCTGCTCAAAGGCAGGCAGCACTTTTTCGACAAATGCAGGTAAAGCATTGTCGCGGGTAACAAATTTTATTTCTATTTCCGACATAGAGAAAAAGGCAGGTCGGTAAGTGTCAGTATTCCGACACAATACCTTCGTATAATATTTTTCGCAACGGATGATCACCTTACAAATGTGCAAACGTAGTGAACTGTCAGCCGGGTTGCCGGTCCAATGTGGCGGGTACGCTTGCCTTTCAGGTTTGCAGCCAATAACATCACACAGTTTCTTAAAACAACTACGGACGCACTATGTTACGAAAATGGCTGACCATCGCATTAATTGGTCTTTCAATCCAGGTTTTCGCACAGGAGGATTCCATTGAAGAATCTCTGCAGCTGGAAGCTTCTTCTTCAAATTATATCCGCGACGATCTTTTCGTATTTCTTCATACGGGTGCGGGCCGGAACTACCGGATTTTAGGCTCTGTGGCCGCCGGAACGCCCATTACTGTACTGGACAGAAATAACGAGACAGAGTTTACGCAGATAAAAGATAATGAAGGCCGCACTGGCTGGGTAGAAACCCGTTTTATCAGTAATGAAATGTCTTATGCCGAGAAAATTCCGTTGCTGACTCAGCGTCTGGCCGACAGCGAAGCCGGCGTACAGGGTTTACAGTCAGAGAATGAAAGGCTGAAACAGCAACTGAACGCGACCCGTCAGGAACTGAAACAACTTCAGGACGAAACCGGCGATCAGACAACTCAGATTACCCGTCTTACCAATAAGCTGGAACAGCAGAGTAAAGATGAAATGATCAAGTGGTTTACCTGGGGCGGTATTGTTGCCGGTGGTGGCGTACTGCTTGGCGTGATCCTTACCTTCCTGCCGAAGAAGCGCCGTCGTAACGACGAATGGATGTAAGCCGGACATAACCTGCAACGCCATTTTATTTAAAGTTAATAAAACCGGTTCCGTTTTTTAAGCGGGACCGGTTTTTTGTGGTGTTTACGACAGACCTTAAGGACTTACTCGTCGTCTTCCACCAGCGTCATCAGCGAAGTATTACCGCCGGATGCGGTGGTATCAATACTGATGGTTTTCTCAGTAAGCAAACGTTGGATCAGGTTATCGTTATATTCTGCGGTGATGACCGGCAGAATAGCGCCCTTGCGGGAAGATAACATGGCCGCAATCTGAGCAGTACGTTCAGTGTGAGAATCCACCACCACACCGGCCAGATGTTCATGCATAAGTAAGTCGTTTAAATGACTTAATCTTGCTACCTGGAATACCCCCTCAGCGGCACCGGTTTTATTGAAGTGTTTCTGGAATTCCAGCGCTTCTTCATAAAATAGATCAGATACTACTGATACCACAACGTTACCGGTTGCCAGTGCAGTCACGATAGACAACGTCCAGTATTCGAATGTCACGCCTTTATCGGCGAAACAAACCAGTACGCCACGGGGTTCAAGGTAAAGCTTGTTAGACTCACCAGTCGGCCCCGGCAGCTGTGTGGGTTTGGACAATGTGCGTTCAACCGTTGTCAGTTGCTGACGGGCGGTTGCCAGGGTGCGGTTTAAGTCATCTGCCAGTTCATCAACAATGTCGACTCTGGCAAGCTTTGCCAGTAACTGACGCACCATAGAAATACGGTCGTTCAGCGGAGTATGTCGCCATTGCGCTTCAACATTAACACCCTGATTCATCAGGCGGGTTGCAGCTTCGGCGTCCTGCTTCTCACCGGACAATGCAGCATCCAGATTATCGATATCGTCGACCTGAGAAGGCTTCGGTGTAGCACGCTCCTGCATCAGACGGCGCAGATAGTTCGGACCGCCGGCTTTAGGCCCGGTACCGGATAGTCCCCGTCCGCCGAATGGCTGTACGCCGACGATGGCGCCGATCATATTGCGGTTAACATAAACGTTACCGGCACGGCTGCGGGCAGCCAGTTCGTTTGCCCTTTCTTCAATGCGGGAGTGAATGCCCATTGTCAGGCCAAACCCGGTGCTGTTGATCTTGTCCACCACTTCGCCGATCTCTTTACCTTTAAAGCGGACGATATGAATGACCGGACCGAAAACCTCACGCTCCAGCACATCAATGCTCTTGATCTCGTACAGAGTTGGCGGGAAGAAATAACCGTCAGTGCAACCTTCCGGGATCTCACATTGATAAAGCAACTTACCTTTATCCTGCATCACTTCTTCGTGCTGTTTCAGGCTGTTGAAAGCTTTTTCGTCAATCACCGGACCTACGTCAGTACTGAGAAGGGCCGGATCGCCGATACTCAATTCCTTCATCGCGCCGATGAGCATGTCAGTTAAATCATCAGCAATGTCTTCCTGAACGTAAAGCACCCGCAATGCAGAACAGCGCTGACCGGCGCTCTGGAAGCCGGAATGAACCACATCATCCACCACCTGCTCAGGTAAGGCCGTTGAATCAACAATCATACAGTTCTGGCCACCGGTTTCAGCAATCAGAGGAACCTGCTCACCGCCCCGCTCTGCCAGTAACTGGGAAATCAACGTACCGGTTTGGGTTGAACCGGTGAACATCACCGCTTTAATGCGCTCATCAGGCAGTAATGTACTGCCGACATGCTTGCCGGGCGCAATAATCAGTTGCAGAGCATCTTCCGGCAGACCCACTGTGTGCATAATTTCCAGCGCACGTTTAGCGATCATACTGGTTTGTTCAGCAGGCTTCGCCACCACCGTATTACCGGTCGCTAAAGCTGCCACCACCTGACCTAAGAAAATCGCCAGCGGGAAGTTCCAGGGGCTGATACACAGCACAACACCACGGGGAACAAAACGCTGATCCTCGTCCAGCTCACGGGCACGGACAGCATAATAACGACAGAAATCCACAGCTTCACGGACTTCGTCGATACTGTCCTGCGTAACTTTACCTGCTTCACGGATACAAATGGCAATCAGTTCGCCCATATGACGCTCAAGGGCAAAAGCCGTGCGTTCAAGAATGTCCGCCCGTTCTTCCACAGAACGTTTTGACCAGGCCGCAAAACCGTTGTGGGCTTTGTCCAGCGCTTCTGTCATCTGTTTTTGTTCTGCATAATGATGGAAACCCACCACATCAGATTTGTTGGCAGGGTTCAGGACTGCCGTGGCCCCTTCCGGTAATTTACCGTCAGTTACCACATAATAATTTTTCCAGCGGGCCAGTTCATGCTGAAGCGCGTGCACGGCGTTAACATCAGTGAGGTCGAGACCGCGGGAGTTGTCACGCTCCGGCGCGTAAAGATCGCGTGGGGCACTGATTTGCTTGTTGTAACGGGTTTTAAGACGCTGGGTTTTCTCGACCGGGTCTTCCAGAAGTGATTCAACCGGCTTTTCATCATCAACAATTGCGTTAACGAAAGATGAGTTCGCCCCGTTTTCCAGCAGGCGGCGAACCAGGTAAGCCAGCAGATCTTCATGCTCACCCACCGGCGCATAAACGCGGCACTGAATTTTTTCCTGCGTCACAACCTGATCGTAAAGGGTGTCGCCCATACCGTGAAGACACTGGAACTCAAACCCGTCTTTGTCATCACCGGCCAGCTCAATGATCACCGATGCGCTGTACGCATTATGGGTAGCAAACTGGGGGTAAATCGAATCACGATAATCCAGCAAACGGTTAGCACAGGCATGATAAGACACGTCAGTCGAGGATTTTCGTGTGAATACAGGGAAACCGTCCACACCAGCCTGCTGGGTCATCTTAATTTCTGTATCCCAGTAAGCGCCTTTAACCAGTCGCACCATCAAGCTGCGACCCACTTCCAGGGTCAGCGTGCGTAACCACTCAATGACATGAATAGCCCGTTTCTGATAAGCCTGAACTGCCAGACCAAATCCTGTCCAGCCCTCAAGGTCCGGGTCGCGGAATACGGTTTCGATGACGTCCAGAGAAATGTCCAGACGATCCGCTTCTTCAGCGTCAACGGTGAGGCCAATGTCGTACTCTTTCGCCATCATACACAGGGCTTTCAGCTTGGGCGGAATTTCCGCCATCACCCGTTCTGCATGTAAAAATTCATAGCGGGGATGGATCGCCGACAGCTTGACAGAAATCCCGGGAGAACGCTTGGGCCCGCGACCTGCTGCCGCTTTGCCGATTTCTTTAATGGCCTTAACGTAAGCGTCGTAGTAACGATCTGCATCTTCCATGGTGCGGGCACCTTCGCCCAGCATGTCGTAAGAATAGACGTAACCTTTCTTCTCTTTCTCTTTCGCCCGCTCTACCGCATCAGCAATGGTTTCACCCATAACAAACTGACGGCCCATAACCCGCATAGCAATATTCATTGCACGGCGGATAACCGGTTCACCCAATCTGCCCAGAGTTTGCTTCAATAAGCCGAACTGCTCTTTACGACGCTTGTCCGCATAGTTGACCATGTTGCCGGTTAACAGAAGACCCCATGCCGATGCGTTAACGAACATGGAATCTGAGTTCCCCAGGTGCGGAGTCCACTGACCTTTTGACAGTTTGTCACGGATAAGCTCGTCCTGAGTGGCTTTATCCGGCACACGAAGCAGAGCTTCGGCCAGACACATCAACACCACACCTTCAGCGGTAGACAGCGAATATTCATTGAGTAAAGCATCAACGCCACCATGACTCTCCTGCTCCCGGCGGATTTGCAGCACCATTTTACGTGCTCGCTCCCAGGCCCGGCTTCGTGCTCTGGGATTGACTTCGGCAACAGGCAGAATTTGATCTATCGCGGTGGATTCATCGATACGGTAGTGGTCGCGGATGCGCTGACGAATAGAAGGCAGCGAATTGAGATTGTCATTAGTGAGCATTGAAACCCTTCTTTATCTGTATGGTGTTGTCATTACCTGCTGGTTAATTCTTGCACTCACGATGCCCTTCAGGGGCTGAAATAGCAAGTAAAGTCGATTGTTGATCATTAGTATGTTCCCTGACCTGTAAAGATCACGACCGGCTTTCAGCGGCGGCATGCTATCACAAACCCCAGTAAGGAAAAGGGGCGCTCTGTCCTGACTTTTCTGTCGTCCGGCGCGAATTGTATAAAAAGATGTACATCTCTGAAAGGGCCTGGAAAAAGGCCAGCGGAAAATACAACTTTCTTACTGATACTCACCGTTTTTCATATGGCAGAATGACCAAAGCTTTCCTACACTCCCTTCATAAACAAATGGATGAGATATCATGAAGCTACGAAATTTCAGCGTTGTTCAACGGTTAGCCTTTCTTGTACTGCTGGTAGCAGGCCTGCTGCTTTTAATGACAGTGGTAGTGTTGCAGCAACACTATGAAGCGCAAAAAGATAAGGCTTATGAAGAGACGAAGCACATCGTAGAGTCGGCTTACTCGGTACTGGAACACTTTTCCACGTTATCAGAAAACGGGGATATGACCATCGCTGAAGCACAAATGCAGGCCAAAGGTGTTATAGCAGCAATACGCTATGACGACGGTAACTATTTGTGGATCCAGGATGATACGCCGGCCATGGTCATGCATCCTCTGAAGCCCGCGCTTGACGGTCAGGATTTAACGGATTTCAAAGATGCTAACGGCGATAAGTTCTTCGTCACCATGGCACGGCTGGTGAAGTCTGAGAATGAAGGCTTTGTTCCCTACGTCTGGCCATTGCCCAATTCCGAAAAAGCCGTGGATAAAATATCCTACGTAAAACGTTTCGCTCCCTGGCAATGGACCGTTGGCACCGGCATTTACCTTACCCGTCTCGACGCAGCGTTTTCTCATATCCGCAATGTGTTTATCGGCCTGGGCGTGGTGTGTTTGATCCTGGTTATTCTGTTTGCCTGGTTAATTGGTCAGAGCATTATTACTCCGCTACGTGCGACGACTGAGCGGATGAAAGACATTTCCCAGGGTCAGGGGGACTTAACCCGTGAACTGCCCGAAGACGGAAACGATGAAATAGCCAGACTCAGCCGTCATTACAATGCGTTTGTGGCGAAAGTGAGGGAGTCATTGCAGTCTCTGCATGGTGCAATAGAACAGGTCGCACAGGAAGGCTCACGGTTAGCCGATATCCGTCAGTCCAGCGAGAGTCAGGCACAAACGCAGAGTCACAATGCCATACAGGTTGCCTCTGCAATGGAAGAAATGACCGTGAATATTGGCGATGTCAGTCGTCATGCCACAGAGGCTGACCACTCTACAGAGTCAGCGGAGCAAAGTGCCAAAGCAGGGATTCAGGCTGTTACACAATCGGTGACAGACATTCAGTCGCTTAACCAGAGTATTGAATCAGTGGTAAACACGGTGAGCCAGCTTGCCCAGCAGAGCGACAAGATTGGCAGCGTGCTTGATGTTATCCGGGGTATTTCTGAACAAACTAATTTACTGGCATTGAACGCGGCTATTGAGGCTGCCCGCGCCGGAGAACAGGGTCGCGGGTTTGCAGTGGTGGCCGATGAAGTACGTACGCTCGCCAGCAGAACCGGTCAGAGTACTGATGAAATTCAGCAGATGATTCAGGAGTTACAAAGTGGATCATCTGCCGCAGTGAACGCGGTTAAAACCAGCCAGTCCGCTGTAGACAGCACCGTTGCAAATATCAGGCAGGCAGATGAAACGTTACGTACTCTATTAAGTATTATGTCTGACATCGCCGCTAAGAACCGGCATATTGCGGAGGCTACCGGTCAGCAAAGTGACGCGGCACAGGAAGTAAACCTGCGAATTAATGAACTTTCTGAGTCCGCAAGGCATACTGTGAGTAACGTAGAAGAAATGACACAAACCAGTATTGCACTGGCAGGTCATGTTGAGCAGGCGCGTCAGGCTATGCGAAAATTCCAGTACTGACCGCATCCAACCAGGAGTTATTCATGTCAGGTTTGAGGGTAAAGAAACGCTACTATCCCGTTTTCATTATCGTTCTGCTGGTGGTGGCGTACTGGCTGTTTGCCAATGCCCTCATCAAGTCCGTACTGGAATCTCAGTTGTCGGAATCTTACGGAGCTGAGGTAAACATCGGCAGTTTCGATCACTCGCTGTACCCCACTACTTTTACCCTTGAAAATGTGCAACTGACGGATGCCACGACTCCGGCAAGGAATCAGGTGTTGGTAGGAAAAGCCTCCGGCGATATAGCATTGATGCCCTTGCTGTCAGATCAGGTCATTGTCAATAAACTGTCTGTGCTGGATGTGCAGTTCAATCAGCCCAGAAGTACGCCAGGCGCGGTATACCGTCAGCCAACTCAGAGTCTGACCTTTGACGAAATGAAACAAAAAGCCAAAGATGCTGTACCTACGGTGGATGAATTACTGGCCCGCTCCCCGCTGAAAACTACTGCGGCGGTGGAACAGGCGCAACAGGCTTACACCACTTACTCTGAAGATTTAAAAGCGAACTACAAGGCGCTGCCGGACAAATCCCGAATCGCATTCTATAAATCAGAGATTGAGGCTCTGAAAAATACAGATTATAAAGATCCTCAAACCCTGCTTTCTGCAAAGGAAAAGCTTGAGTCTCTGAAAGCGGAAATTACCTCAGACCGGACCAGAATCCGGGAGTTCACTGACAAAGCGGGGGATGCCAGAACCGCCCTGTCAGACAGCCTCAAAGCCCTGAAGAACGCCCCGCAGCAGGATTACCAGTTCATTAAAAATGTTATCGCCGGCGACGATGCCGCCATGCAACAGGTTACGCAGATGGTGTTCGGCGACAAAGCCGCGGAATATACACAGTATCTCATGTCTGCCGTAGAAATTGTGTTGCCTCTGATACAGGGCGATACGCAACCTGCAGAAGAGGCCCCTGCTGATTTACCTTATATTCTGGTTAAAGACGCAGAAGTGTCAGTGAAATGGCAGAATGAAAGCATTGGCAGCGTATGGAAGAACATCACCAACATGCACGATGTGGCCGGTGATGCGACTACCTTCACCATTTCTGCTGCCGGTGCCTTACTTAAGCAGTTTGAGTCGTCAGGCCAGTTCCGCATAGACGACGGCGTGGTTGAGGCCTTCCAGCAATGGTCGCTATCTGGCATTAATCTGGCAGATATTCCCATGGTCAAAAGTGAGAAACTCTCTGCCGCTTTACAAAAAGCCCTGATGAGCGCCACCGGAAGTATGTCTGTTAAAGATAACCAGCTCAGTGGCGGCAGCGATATCGATCTTGCCGGGCTGGCGATGGAGGCAGCCGGCACCAATAAACTCACTACCGCCATTGCCAATGCACTGAAACAGCTATCGTCGCTGGATTTGCAAATGGCGTTATCCGGTACACTCAATGATCCCGGCTTCAGTATAAAGTCAGATCTCGATAATAAGCTGGCACAGGCTGCACTTACAGAGTTAACGGCATCTCAACAGGATAAGCTGGACGAAGCCATGAATAAGCTCAACAGTAAGATCAGCGCCCTGCAGTCAGACACACAAACCGAACTGGTGAGTGTGGAGAGCATGCTGAAAGCAGCGCAGGGAGACAGCAGCGAACTGGAAGGGTTATTAAAAACGCAGCTGAACAGCGTGATAGATAAGCAAAAGGATAAACTGCTGGACAAACTTAAAAGCAAGTTTGGTCAGTAGACCCGCCGGGCCAGTACAGGCATAATAGTCATTTATTTAACGTTAAGGTGTTTGCCGTGTGGCAAGATAAGTGGGTTACCGTTGTACTGATTGTGTTGCTGGGATTACTCCAGTACCGCTTGTGGTTCGGTAAGAATTCACTGCCAGACTACCTTGCGCTTAAACAGGAAGTTCAGCAACAGTCGTTACAGAACGACAACCTTGCCCAGCGAAACAATCTGCTTAAGGCTGATATCAGCGATTTAAAAATCGGCCTTGAGTCTATTGAAGAGCGGGCCAGAAATGAGCTGGGCCTGATTAAGCAGGGCGAAACCTTCTACCGGATCCTTCCCGCGGATAACGAATAGTCCATGTCTCATCCTTCTGTAGTTGCTGTGGTACCGGCAGCAGGTGTCGGCAGCCGCATGCAAGCTGACAGACCTAAGCAATATCTCAGGCTCGGCGAAAAAACCATTCTTGAGCATACGCTTTCTGCGTTGCACGCCCATCCGAAAATTTCTCATATTGTAGTAGCGGTCAGTGCCGGCGACCCTTTCTTTCCGGAGTTACCGGTGGCTAGTGCCCCCTGGCTGACTGTGGTTGATGGGGGTGCAGAACGGGCAGACTCGGTATTCGCTGCCCTCTCACAACTGAACGACAATGACTGGGCCCTGGTACACGATGCTGCGCGGCCCTGCGTGTCACTGACTGATATAGACACACTTTTACAGGTCAGAGAACGGGATGACGTGGCAGGCGGCATTCTGGCAACGCCGGTAAAAGACACCATGAAGCGGGAAATGGCGAGTAAAAACAATATTGTTTCCCACACTGAATGCAGAGAACAACTATGGCATGCGCTGACGCCACAACTGTTTCGTGCCGGCGAACTCAGGCAGGCATTAATACAGGCACAGGAAAAAAATATTTCCGTTACCGATGAAGCCTCAGCCATGGAAGCAGCCGGTCATAAGGTAGCCCTTATTGACAGTAATCCGGCAAATATCAAAATTACACGCCCTGCCGATATGCCGCTGGCAGCATTTTATCTGCAACAAACCCAAACTTTATAATTTAAGAGGCACCTATGCGTATTGGTCATGGTTACGACGTTCATAAATTTGGTGGTAAAGGCCCCATTGTTATCGGCGGCGTCAGCATAGATTACGAGCAGGGCTTACTGGCCCATTCTGACGGCGATGTATTAATTCATGCATTGTGTGACGCACTTTTGGGTGCTGCATCGATGGGAGATATTGGTAAACACTTCCCGGACACTGATGACAAGTGGTCTGGTGTGGACAGCCGTTTTCTGCTCCGGCATGTAGTCGGGTTACTGAAAGAAAGAGGGTATAAGCTGAACAATGCCGATATGACTATCATTGCGCAGGCCCCAAAAATGGCTCCTCACATACAAAAAATGCGGGAAGTTCTCGCCAGTGACTGCGGGTGCGCTGTTGACGATATAAACGTAAAAGCCACGACAACAGAAAAATTGGGCTTCACCGGCCGCAAAGAAGGCATTGCAGCCCACGCTGTTGTGCTGATCAGAGCTGAATAACATGAGCACGTTACGCACTCAGCACTGGCTGTACAGTGATACTCCTCCGGTCTGCACCGCCGCACTCAAGACGCATCCTGAAGACTTCGTTGTCACCGAAGATCTTGGCTACAGCTTCAGCGGTGACGGTGAACATCAATTTTTGTGGGTCGAAAAAAAGCTGGCCAATACTGCCTGGGTCGCTGAGCAACTGGCTAAATTTACCGGCTTGCCATTACGGAATGTGACCTACGCAGGACGAAAAGACAAATACGCGGTTACCCGCCAGTGGTTCGGATTACATGCTCCGGGAAAACCGGATTTCGACTTTTCAGGACTGGAACTTGAAGGCGTAAAGATCCTTAAGCATGAACGGCACAATAGGAAATTACGCACCGGGCAGCTCAAAGGGAACCATTTCACCATTACCCTGCGCGCCGTCAGCGACGTTACTGCGCTGACAGAGGCGCTGCAACAGGCTGCCAGAAACGGCGTGCCCAATTACTTCGGCGAGCAGCGTTTTGGCAGTGTCCGGATCGCTGAGACCGGCGAGCGTCAGGAAGGCGGTAACCTGCAACTGGCAGAAAAAATGATTGCCGGGGAAGCTATCCGCAACCGCAACAAACGCAATATGGCACTGTCCGCCCTACGTAGCTGGCTGTTTAATGAGGTCATCAGTGAGCGCATTCGTCTTGGTAAACTGAATGATGTAATAAGTGGTGACGCACTGATGCTCAGCGGGTCTCACAGCTATTTTATTGAAAACGGTGAAGATAGCGGGTTGCAAGCCCGTTACGAAGATAAAGATTTATCACCCACGGCGCCGCTGTGGGGAAAAGGTGATGTACCGGTTACCGGTGAAGCGGCAGAGCTTGAACTGGCTGTAGCAGGTAAATACCCTGAGGTTACCAGTTATCTCAGTGAAGCCGGCCTGAAACAGGAACGCAGACCGGTAAAAATCTGGCCGGCGCAACTTGAATGGCAACATAACGGTGATACAGTAATTGTTTCTTTCAGCTTACCGTCCGGTTGTTATGCCACTACCGTGTTACGTGATTGTGTTGACACAAATGGTGAAACAGCCGGCAGTTAGTATAAGCGACTTACCGGACAAAAAACGTCAGGAGCCTTCATGCGTATTCTTTTAAGTAACGACGATAGTGTATTCGCCAAAGGCATTGCTGTTTTATTCGAAACACTTGCCGCAGAGCACGATGTCACCGTGATCGCGCCGGACCGCAATTGCAGCGGTGCCAGCAACGCGCTGTCGCTGCACAGTCCGCTCCGCATTCAGCAACTGGATAACGGCTTTTATTCGGTGAATGGCACGCCCTCTGACTGTGTTCACCTGGGCGTAAATTGTTTCCTTGACGACGACCCGGAGCTGGTGGTGTCGGGTATTAACCATGGCGCAAATCTGGGTGACGACGTTATTTACTCCGGCACGGTAGCAGCAGCAACCGAAGGGCGGTACATGGGTCTGCCGGCCATTGCCGTTTCACTGGCCAGCCACGAAGGCAAACACTTTGAAACCGCAGCTCGTGTGGTGCTGGATATTATCCGCAAATTGCAGGCGCATCCTTTACCCCCCAATCAAATTTTGAACGTAAATGTGCCGGATGTGCCATACGATGCACTCGCCGGTATCAAAGTGACACGTCAGGGGCGCAGACATCGTGCCGAAGCCATGGTAAAAGCCAAAGATGCTTTCGGTCGGGAAATTTACTGGTACGGTCCGGCCGGAGCCGAACAGGATGCCGGCCCTGACACAGATTTTCATGCCATCGCTAACGGTTACTGCTCTGTGACACCATTAAGCGTGGACATGACAGCTCATCACAGCCTCACTAACATGGAAGACTGGCTGAATAAAAAACTCTGATAACAATAAATCCTGTGAAGGCAGCTAGCCACAAACCGGCTGCCGGAAATAAGATACGGGAAAAACAGGAAATCATTTGCAGCAATGAGAACATTGAAAAAAGGTGAAATGCTCGCTGAGCTTTTGTTCAGCGAGGGCGTACGGGATCAAAAAGTACTGACCGCTATTGCATCCACGCCAAGGGAATTATTTTTACCCGATGCCCTCAAACACAAAGCTTATCAAAATACAGCGTTACCCATAGGACAGGGACAAACGATTTCTCAGCCCTATATTGTCGCCAAGATGACGGAGTTGCTGCTGAAAGCCTCTAACAGTCCAAGGAAGATTCTGGAAATTGGTACCGGCTCAGGCTACCAGACCGCAATCCTCGCACAACTTTTTGGTCACGTTTACAGTGTTGAACGTATCAAGTCGTTGCAGTTTCAAGCGAAGCGCCGGATGAATCAACTCAACCTGCACAATATTTCCATGAAACATGGCGATGGCTGGAAAGGCTGGCCCAGTAAAGGCCCGTATGATGCCATTCTGGTTACCGCCGCAGCGAGCAGCCTGCCACAGGATCTCTGCGACCAGCTTGAAGAAGGTGGCCGTTTGATTATTCCGGTAGGCAGCGAACAGCAAAATTTGTTATGTGTAGACAGAATTGATGGTGAGCTTAAAACAGAGACCATTGAAGCTGTGCGTTTTGTACCACTGGTTGCAGGAGAGCTTCAGTGAAAATTTTTCAACCATGCTATGACCTGGCGTTGCGATGGGCCCGTCACAAGCATGCTAATCGCTATCTTGCGGGACTGAGTTTCGCAGAATCTATGTTTTTCCCCATACCACCGGACGTAATGCTGGCGCCAATGTCCATGTCACAGCCCAACCGTGCATGGTTATTTGCTGCCCTGACCACTATTGCATCCGTGCTCGGCGGCATTGCCGGCTATGCACTGGGATTTTTCACTTTTGAGGCGTGGCTGGAACCACTTATTATCTCTGCGGGTTACGAAGAAAAACTGCAAACCACTGTCGACTGGTTTGAAACCTATGGCGTATGGGTTGTCTTCCTCGCCGGCTTCTCTCCTATACCATATAAAGTTTTCACCATCAGTGCCGGTGTTCTTAATATGGCTCTGGTACCTTTTATTGTAGCGTCTGCAATAGGTCGTGGAGCCCGCTTCTTTCTGGTTGCCGGTCTCATGAAATGGGGTGGTGCAGCCATGGAAGCTAAACTCCGTGAATACGTGGAAATACTCGGTTGGTTAACAATCGGACTGGCCGTTCTTGCGTACTTTTTACTCCACTAAGGTAGATTAATGGGCAAAATGCGAGCAACAAATGCTTCAATCGCCTGCATTTTCGCCATTTTTTTGACGGGTTGCAGTGGCAGAACAGCCCCTGCACCGGTGACTTTACTCAATAGTCAGACTGAATATTCTGAAAAAGGGTCAGAAAGTAAAACTTATCTGGTAAAAAAGGGTGATACGTTGTTCGCTATCGCCTGGTTTACCGGAAATGACTATAGAGATCTTGCTAAATACAATTCTTTATCAGCACCTTACGATATTTACCCGGGTCAAACTTTACGCTTATACCCACAATCTGTGACAGCGTTGACAGGGAACACTTCTAAGCCAAAAGTTCAAGAAAAAACTGGTACGACCAGCGATATATACGACGAAAGGAGTGTTGACCGGGATAAACCACAGGCGTACAGTGGTCGTGAAATTAATGTTAACAACCAAGAAGTTACTAGTGTCAAACCTTTGACGAAAGGTGTCAAAGATTCAGCCAGAAGGGATTTCCCCGAAAGGGTGTCAAAATGGGTTTGGCCCAGTAAAGGTAACATAGCGTTAACATTCAGTAATGCGGAATCGGGCAACAAAGGGTTGGATTTCAGCGCACAAAGAGGCGCACCAGTTCTGGCCGCTGCGGAAGGCAAAGTGGTTTACGCAGGCAGTGCATTACGTGGGTACGGTAACCTGGTAATTATTAAACATACCGATGCCCTGTTGAGTGCTTATGCACACAACGACAAGCTCCTTGTAGAGGAGCAGCAATGGGTCGCCGCAGGGCAACAAATTGCGACAACGGGAGATAGTGGAACAGATTCGGTCAAGCTTCATTTTGAAGTGAGATACCGGGGCAAGTCGTTAGACCCCCTAAGGTATCTGCCAGAAAGATAATAATAACAATAAATAATAAGAAAATTTGAGGAGAACATCGCAGGGTAACCAACAACGCAGGAGATGCAGTCGTGGGTCAAACAAAAGCCGCTGTAATCGAATCAAAGTCTCGGGATGAGTTGAACGAGATGGACATGCCAGTTGATATGAAAGCTGGTGAAGCAATTAACAATGATCTGGATGATACTGAGGATGATGCAGTATTTGTTCAGGAGGACTTACCGAAAAACCTGGATGCCACCCAGTTGTACCTGGGAGAAATTGGCTTCTCACCCCTACTTACCGCAGAAGAAGAAGTTTATTTTGCACGTCGCGCACTGAAAGGCTGTGAGGCCTCCCGTAAGCGTATGATTGTATCTAATCTTCGTCTGGTTGTGAAAATTGCCCGTCGCTACAACAATCGCGGTCTGGCATTACTTGACCTGATTGAAGAAGGTAACCTGGGTCTTATCCGTGCAGTTGAGAAATTTGATCCTGAACGTGGTTTCCGTTTCTCTACGTATGCGACCTGGTGGATTCGTCAGACGATCGAACGGGCGATCATGAATCAAACCCGCACGATTCGTTTACCGATTCACGTAGTCAAAGAATTAAATGTTTATCTGCGTTGTGCACGTGAGCTCTCACAGAAGCTCGACCACGAGCCTACTGCAGAAGAAATAGCTACAGAGCTTGATAAGCCTGTTGACGAAGTCAGCCGTATGCTTCGCCTGAATGAGCGCATTACATCGGTGGACACACCTATCGGTGGTGAAAACGATAAGGCACTGCTGGATATTCTTGCCGACCATAATGAATTTGGTCCGGAAGATAACCTGCAGGACAGCGATATGAAGTCGAATATCGTGAAATGGCTCGGTGAGTTAAATCCGAAACAACGGGAAGTGTTAGCACGTCGTTTTGGTTTATTAGGGTACGAACCGTCTACCCTTGAAGATGTGGGTGCGGAAATTGGCCTTACACGGGAACGAGTCCGTCAGATCCAGGTAGAAGCACTGCGCAGACTGCGCGATATGCTGGGTCATCAGGGACTGTCTCTGGAAAGTCTGTTCGATCAGATGGGTGAGTAATTTCACCCGTCTGACCCGACCATACAGTTTATGCCGTTCTGCCCGGTATGTTGCACCGGGCGGCACTGTATAAAATACCGATTGATGTATTTTAAGACTATTTACGTGTTAATGTGAAGAAAGTGTAGTCGTAAGGATTATGCTCATCGGCACGGTTTTCAACCACATCTGAACGTACCCAGTCGCCCTGAGAATCGTAATCAGGGAAACAGGTGTCACCTTCGACAGTTAACGCTATTTGTGTCAGATAAAGAGTGGTTGCCTGAGGCAGAAAAGCTTCATAGACCTTACCGCCACCAATCACCATCACTTCATCATCTTCCGTGACCATCTCACTGGCAGCGCTGAGTGCCTCGTCGACGTTAGTAACCACAGTCACTGTGTCAGGAAAATCTGAAGCTGCTGCAGAAGTAATGACGATATTGGGTCTGCCAGGTAAAGGTCTGCCAATTGACTCCCAGGTTCTGCGTCCCATGATCACCGGCTTACCTAACGTTACCGCCTTGAAATGCTTCAAATCGGCCGGCAGGTGCCAGGGCATATCATTGTCAGCGCCGATAACCCGGTTATGTGCCATGGCGGCAATCATCGCAATCTTCATCACTACTCCTTAAGACGCGATATCAGCGACGGTATTCTACTTCAACGTCGTAGTCGTCTTCATCCCAGTCATCATCGTCATCGAGATCGTCATCCAGATCGCCCTGCATGGTCTCGCGATCGTAACTATCCCACTTAAACTCTACCGTCTCTTTCTCATCGTCTTCGTCGATGCCGGCAGGCAGTGTTTCAATGTAATTCATGATTTCGTGGCAAAGCTGTTGTGTGTTCATTTTCTGGAAAGCAGAAATTTGATAAACAGGACCATCCCAGTCCAGCTTTTCTTTAATTGATTCACACAACGCTTCCACTTCTTCCTCGAGAAGCAGATCAACTTTGTTGAACACTAACCAGCGTGGCTTGGCTGCCAGCTTAGGACTGTACTTTTCAAGTTCTTCTATGATCTTCTTCGCGTTTTCCGCGGGATCGCTCTGATCTGCCGGCAACAGATCAACCATGTGTAACAATACGCGGCAGCGCTCTAAGTGCTTCAGGAAGCGGATACCTAGACCGGCACCGTCGGCCGCGCCCTCGATCAGTCCGGGAATATCAGCAATAACGAAACTACGTTGTGAATCCTGTCTGACAACCCCCAGGTTAGGTACCAGTGTGGTAAAGGGGTAATCGGCGACTTTAGGTTTAGCAGCAGACACAGAGCGGATGAAGGTAGATTTACCGGCATTCGGCATACCGAGCAGGCCCACATCGGCAAGCAGCATGAGCTCCAGCTTCAGATTGCGGATTTCACCTGGCGTACCGTTTGTTTTCTGTCTGGGTGCACGGTTTACGCTACTTTTAAAGCGGGCATTACCTAAACCGTGAAAACCGCCCTGCGCGACTTTCAGGCGCTGGCCGTGCTTAGTCAGATCGCCTAGCACTTCTGCCGTTTCCACATCTGTCGCACGGGTACCAACCGGTACCATTACCGTAAGATCTTCACCTGCACGGCCGGTACAGTTTCCGCCCTGGCCATTCTGACCACGCTCAGCACGGTGGAAACGCTCGAAGCGATAATCAATGAGGGTGTTCAGGTTCTCATCGGCCTGCAGATAAACAGAACCGCCATCACCACCATCACCGCCGTCAGGACCACCTTTCGGGATATATTTTTCACGTCTAAAGCCAACCGTGCCGTTACCACCGTCGCCGGCTTCAACACGAATTTCAGCTTCATCAACAAATTTCATTAGTCACTCCGAGTCGTTGTCGACTACCGTATTTGAAAGCTAAGTTTACACCATTGTGACAATCACTACATCGCCAATCTGGTGAAGGGCTGCGGACCCCGGAAAAAATCTTGTTACTAAAAACAAAAAACCCCGCTTACGCGGGGTTTTTTAAGCCTGTTCGGCGTAACGTCAATCCGCGATTACTCGCCGATGATGCTCACGAATTTACGGTTGTTCTTGCCTTTAACGTCAAATTGAACTTTACCGTCTTTCAGAGCAAACAACGTGTGATCTTTACCGATACCTACGTTGTCGCCAGCGTGGAAACGAGTTCCACGTTGTCTTACGATGATGTTACCAGCAAGCACAGATTCGCCGCCAAAGCGCTTAACACCAAGGCGTTTACTTTCTGAATCACGACCGTTTTTGGTACTACCACCAGCTTTTTTGTGTGCCATGTGTTCGTGCTCCTATTATGCGTTAATACCAGTGATTTTCACTTCTGTGAACCACTGACGGTGACCCGCTTGTTTACGGTGATGTTTACGACGACGGAACTTAACGATTTTGATTTTATCGCCACGTCCGTGCTGAACTACTTCAGCAGTAATTTTGCCACCAGCAACTAAAGGGGTGCCGATCTTAACGTCGTCACCGTTGCTAACCATTAATACGTTATCGAATTCAACAGTCTCGCCCGGCGCGACTTCGATCTTCTCTAGACGAACGGTCTGGCCTTCAGCCACACGGTGCTGTTTACCGCCACTTTGGAAAACCGCGTACATATTCTACTCCGCTCTGCGTCTCATTGACGCTTCAATTCAAAAAACAGGGCGCGAATTGTACGTGAAACATCCTGAGATCTCAACCCCGAAAAACACAAAATTTGATTATTTTTCGCGCTTCGGCTCAATTCGCTGCCAGAACTACTAAAAGCCCGCATTTTACCTGCATTTTCCCCTTCAGGGAAATGCTGCTAAGGGATTATTTTTTCATTCATTTCAGTTTTTTAAACCATGCGGGTGGATACCCTTTCAGATTCAGGTACAATCAGCGCTCAGAATGAAATCAGTAAAACATACCCACGACATGCCCATGGACATAAATGCGATCCGCGAGCTGACAGCTGCGGACATGAAAGCGGTAAATGCGCTTATACAGCAGCAAGTCGACTCAGAAGTTGCTCTAATCAATCAGTTAGGCTTTTACATCGTCAACAGTGGCGGAAAAAGGCTGCGCCCGTTGTTGTCTGTTCTGGCAGCGAGATCAATGGGGATCACAACAGAT
Organism: Alteromonas sp. ABH4_457; assembly: GCF_056160625.1. Lineage (NCBI taxonomy): Bacteria > Pseudomonadati > Pseudomonadota > Gammaproteobacteria > Alteromonadales > Alteromonadaceae > Alteromonas > Alteromonas sp. ABH4_457. The sequence continues at coordinate 106,506 of NZ_JBSWXN010000008.1, read as the reverse complement.
CAGCATCACACGCTGGCCGCGATCATTGAATTTATCCACACATCCACTTTGCTTCATGATGATGTGGTTGATGAATCCACATTACGCCGGGGTCAACAAACGGCGAATGCAATATTTGGTAATCAGGCAAGCGTACTGGTGGGCGATTTTCTTTACTCCCGTTCATTCCAGATGATGGTCGATCTGCAAAGTATGCGTGTCATGGAGATTTTATCTGACGCAACCAACCGTATTGCCGAAGGTGAAGTATTGCAGTTAATGAACTGTAATGACCCGGACACCACAGAAGCCCGCTATTTTGACGTAATTTACGGCAAAACTGCCCGCTTATTTGAAGCAGCAACACAGCTTGCCGCTGTGCTGACGGGGCAACCTGAGCATATTGAAAAAGCCATGCAGGATTACGGTAAACACCTGGGAACCGCTTTTCAGTTAGCTGACGACATTCTCGATTATGCGGCTGATAAAGACGAAATGGGTAAGAACACTGGCGATGATCTTGCAGAAGGTAAGCCTACCCTGCCCCTGTTGTATGCCATGTGGCACGCTGAAGATGAAGCGGATAAACAACTGATCAGAGAAGCCATTGAGAAAGCAAATGGCCTGCCTCACCTGTCACGAATAGTCAATATTATGAGTGAAACCGGTGCGCTGGAATATACCAAACGCTGCGCGGATGAAGAAACGCAGAAAGCCATAGCCGCATTGGCTCCAGTGCCGGAATCTGACTACAAACAGGCGCTGATTGCATTAGCGCATATCGCTGTAGAACGTACTAAGTAAGATTTTTTAGGCCCGATGTTGCGGGCCTGTTACTATCCCCCCCTGCAATCAGCGCAATAAAGATCACACTGATCAGGTTGTGATCCATCACAGATCAGGCTCCTTAGTTCAAACCCAAATCACGGGTCATATTCTCATTTCTGTCCCTGTGTACAATAATATTGTCTTCAATACGGATCCCACCGAAAGGCAGGTACCGGTCGACAATATCCCAGTTAATGTACTTAGAATTATCGCTGGCTTTCAAATTCGCCAGCAGCGTGTCGATGAAATATAACCCGGGCTCGATAGTGAAGACCTGACGGGCTTCCACCACGCGGGTACAACGCAGGAATGGGTGCTCTTCCGGTGCCGGTTTTGGCGTACCGCGGTCATCAGCTACCAGCCCGCCTACATCATGTACCTGTAAGCCAAGGAAGTGGCCTATACCGTGAGGAAAGAAAGTACTGGTGATTTGTTTTTCAACAATTTCCTGAGGCTTAAGATTGACCAGTCCCACATCATGAAGAATTTGTGCGATGCCATCGTGGGCAAGAATATGAATGTCGGTATAAGCAACACCGGGTTTAAGTGCATTGCCTAATGTCACCGTAACTTTATCAACATGTGCGATTAGCTCAGCGAACAGAGGATCTGAGTGGCTGTACGTCCGCGTAATATCGGCGGCATAACCATGAAAAGAGGCACCGGCATCAATGAGAAACGAGCGTGACGTATCCGGCGCTGCATTGTCACAATGCATGTAATGCAGAATAGATGCATGCTCGTTGAGCGCAATAATACTCGTGTAAGGTAAGTCGTTGTCTCCCTGACCCGCCGCGCTGTTGTAAGCCTGCTTAATGGCAAACTCACTTTCACCTGCCATAAATGCTTCGCGGGCAGCACGGTGCCCCTGCACAGCCAGTTTATTGGCTTTGCGCATACACAGCATCTCGTAATCAGTTTTATACGCCCGCTGAAAGTGCAGGTAATTTAACGCCCGGTCCGGATTAACAATGTGGAATCCCAATGCGCTGGCCACTTCAATATACTCACCTACATAGGCATATTTCTGCTTATCGTAAGGCAAATGTTTTTCAACAGCGTCAGCCTGCTTTAGCAGGACGATATCGAACTCAGCCGTCCAGAAGTCATCCGGTTCAGGAGGTACTTTGTGCCAGAAATCCACAGGACGGTAAAAAATGAGTTTCGGTTTATCGGTACCGTTCACAACCAGCCAGCAATGCGGGTTATCTACAACAGGCACCCAGGCTTTGAAATGAGGATTCACCTTAAACGGATAATCATTGTCATCGAGGAAAAGCCGTTTACTTTGTCCCGCATGAATAACCAGCCCGTCCAGACCTTCCCGCTGCAAAGCTTCTCTGGTACGGGACTGAAGTGTCTCAATATGTGCGCGGTAGGACGCGGTAAGTGTGGTCATAAACCCTCATATATTCTGTCGTTAATTGTTTTAATTTGTAAAAGACCGGCGGTATGCCACCGGCCTTATTTGGGTGCGTAAGTGCCGCCTGCCCTTCCTCCGGGAGAAGAAAGGCCGGTAGCCGGCGGAATAGCAGATTTTGCCAGTTGCTCAAACAGCCCTGAAGACTCACCCAGCTGATGTTCGTAAATATAACGGTATGCCATCACCGCTTTTACGTAACTGCGGGTTTCTTTATACGGAATCGTTTCAATCCAGATATCCGTTTCTACGTTCCCGCCGGCAGGCAACCATTCCATAACTCGCTGCCAGCCTGCATTGTAAGACGCTGAAACCAGTACCGGATTATCGCCCATTTTGTCCATCAGATAACGCAAGTACTGCACACCAAACTGAACATTCTGACCTGCATCAAACAATTCATCTGTGGATACTCTTTTTTCGGCAATGTATCTCGCGGTACCGGGCATTAACTGCATCAGGCCGCGGGCTCCGGCAGGAGACACGGCATCGACCATAAACGAGCTTTCCCGACGGGCAATCGCCATGGCAAATGCAGGCTGAATATCGTAAGCCCGCCCGACATCATCAAACTGATCGGCATAGGCCATTGGGAAGCGCTTCTCCACGTCATCCAGAAAGCCGCTTTGAGTAAAACTGATGATTGCCTGGTCGAACCAACCCCACTCGCTGGCCAGTAATGCTGCGTCCTTCACTTGCGAAGTATCCAGTGAGTTCACCAGATAACGCCACTCACGTCTGGCATCAATTAAGCGGCCAAGAGCGAGAAATTCCTGCGCCCGCTTTGCCGCCGGACGCTCAGCAATCATCTGCATATTTTCGTCACTGCGGGGCGTAGAGATGTGTTTCAGCGAAGGTTTCTCATTAACTCTGGCACTGGCCATAAAACCGTAATAGTTCCGTTCCTGAGCCAGTTCACGATAACGGATACCAGCCTGCTCCTGTAACCCCATCGCCTCGAGACTGCGGGCCTGCCAGTAACGATAGGCTTCATCCTGCTGCACATATTCCGGTGCTGCCGCGATTAGATCCAGCACGTCCTGCCATTTTTCATGACGCAACAAGTAAGACATATGCCAGCGTTTTACGTCATCTGCAGCACCACTGACATCAGCCCGCTTTAACCATTCATCTGCTTCCGGTTTGTCGTCAATGGCAAGACTCAGAGCAATTGCCCTGGTTATATCCAGTTGCTGCTGTTTCGTGAACACATCCGCCGGCTGCCAGAGGTACCAGGCTTTAATTGCATCACCGGCATCCCGCCAGGCAAGCTTTTCCATGCCGTAGGCAAGAATTTTTCCCTCTGTTTCTTTATTCTTCAGCGGAAACTGTGACTTCTTCAGTACCAGCGATGATGAAGTTCGGATGCGCTGCCATAAATCAGCCAGATATTGTTCTTTTGCAGGAAGTTTTCGCTTCAGATAAGGAATAAGCTTCGGGTTACCGGACAACGCCGCTTTTTCAATTCGTCCTAACACCATGTCACCGGTCATCATGCCGGCCTGCTGCCATTTTTTAAAAACGGGGTCACATTCGTCCGGTTGTGAACGGCCTGCCAGCCAGATGGGCTCAACTTTTTCTAACCAATATTCAGGCTGGCCCGCGTCTTCCAGCTGATATTGCAGATACTGACACGTAATGGTTGCCCCCATGCCATCGCGATAATTAGCAAGAAACGCTTTCTTTTCACCATGAGTAGCCAGATAACGGAGCCAGCGGCCACGTAAGCCATAGGTAAAAGGCTGGTTGTGATAATTCAGCAGGAAAGATTCTATGTCTTCACGGTGAGCCATATCCATCCGCTGATCGATTTGCTGCCGCAACAGATAAGGATAAAGAGGATAGTCTTTTAATGCGGCAACATCGTCTTCCAGCGCAGCCACTTTTTTCCGGCTGGCGCGGCCAAGCTGTTTTTCGAGCTCAGTAAACTGTGCCCGCTTTAGCTCTGATTCGGGAGAAGAAGGCGTTGGTTGAGCTTGCACAATACCTGCAACACTCATCACACCCAGCCAGAAACTGGCAACAAGAAAAGACACCGGAATGCGCTTCACGGAAGCGGCCGCAGATACTTGCATTCAAAACCATCCATCCAAAAACGAGTGAATGACAGGGGCGTTACCAGAAAATAAGGGGTAAAAAACAAAACAACCCGAAAATTTAAAATAGCGCTGGCGAACACCCGATTTCCTTACCATTATACAACCTTGTGATGTGAATTCGAGCTTGATTTTTTGCTGTTCAATCGCCATCTAGGAAAAAATGTAAACACTTGTTTGAATTTTTATTGAAATTTTCCGTGGCATTGTCACAATCAAGCCACCCTAACACGTCAGAGTAAGACACCGGCTTGCAGTTCCGGTTCCTCATTTCTGACATCCTCGCCATTGCCGAAGGAGACGAGAATGATATACGAAGGCAAGAGTCTGACCGTTACGTTGTCAGATGATGGTATTGCTGAACTGGTTTTTGATGCACAAGGTTCAGTCAACAAATTTGACCGCCAGACCGTAGCTGAACTGGATGAAGCCACTGCTGCTATGGCTGCTCACGGTGGCATTAAAGGCGCAGTAGTAAGAAGTGGCAAATCGGCTTTCATCGTGGGTGCTGATATCACCGAATTTACGGCTATGTTTGAGCAACCTGAAGAAGAAGTGCTTGCATGGGTTGCTAAAACATCACAGGTATTTGATCGCTTTGAAGATCTTCCCTTCCCCACCATCGCAGCGGTAAATGGCTTCGCGCTGGGCGGTGGCTGTGAGATGGCACTGGCTTGTGATTTCCGCGTTGTTGACACTACCGCTTCTATTGGCCTGCCGGAAGTCAAACTGGGCCTGATGCCCGGCTTTGGTGGTACCGTTCGCCTCCCCCGCCTGATTGGTTCCGATAATGCTCTGGAATGGATGACCACCGGTAAAGACAGAAAAGGCCAGCAAGCACTTGATGAAGGTGCGGTAGACGCAGTCGTGGCACCGGAGAAGCTACTTGATGCTGCTACCACAATGGTAAGCAACGCCGCTGCCGGCAAGCTGGACTGGGAAACCCGCCGTGCAAATAAAAAAGCACCGTTAAAACTGAATCAAAATGAAGCAATGATGAGTTTTTCCACGGCGCAGGCATTTGTGGCAGCCAAAGCAGGTAAACATTATCCGGCTCCCCACATGATGGTAGAGACCGTTAAAAATGCAGCCGGCCTGGATCGCGACGGCGCGTTGAAACTGGAAAACCAGGGCTTTGTTAAACTGGCTAAAACCGACGCGGCACAAGCTCAAATCGGTATTTTCCTGGCTGACCAGCTGGTGAAAGGCAAAGGCAAAAAAATGGCCAAAGCCGCCACCAAAGAAGTCAAACTTAATGCGGTTCTCGGCGCCGGCATCATGGGCGGTGGAATCGCTTATCAGAGCGCATCCAAAGGCTTACCGGTAGTGATGAAAGATATCAACACTCCGGCGCTTGATTTAGGCTTGAGTGAAGCCGCCAAAATTCTGAATAAAGGCATGGAACGCGGCAAAGTCGACGCGAAGAAAATGGCAGCCACGTTAAATGCCATTACCCCGACCCTCGAATACAGCACGCTGAAAGATGCAGACGTTGTCATTGAAGCGGTTGTCGAAAATCCGAAAGTAAAAGGCATCGTACTGAAAGAAGTGGAAGGTGTGGTGGCAGATGACGCCATTATATGTTCAAACACATCCACCATTTCCATTAACCAGCTGGCTGAAAACCTCGACAAGCCAGAGCGCTTCTGTGGCATGCATTTCTTTAACCCCGTACATCGCATGCCGCTGGTAGAGATCATCCGTGGTGAGAAAACCACTGACGACACAATTAATGCCGTCGTTGCTACCACGCTGAAAATGGGCAAAACCCCCATTGTGGTCAATGATTGCCCCGGCTTTTTAGTGAACCGTGTGTTGTTCCCTTACTTTGCCGGCTTCAGCAAACTGGTACTAGACGGTGCCGATTTCGTTGCGGTTGATAAGGTCATGGAGAAAGACTTCGGCTGGCCAATGGGGCCTGCTTACCTGCTGGATGTGGTAGGTATGGATACGGCTGATCACGCTGCGGGCGTTATGGCTGAAGGTATTCCGGAGCGCATGGCGAAACTTGAGAATGATCCGGTCACTTTGCTTTACGAAGCGAAACGCCTGGGTCAGAAAAACGGCAAAGGCTTTTATAACTTCGGTACTGACAAACGGGGACGTCCCAGTAAAGAAGCCGCAGAAGAGGCTTACAGCCTGATCAACGCAAACACTGCTGAAACAAAAGCCTTTGATAAAGAAGAAATCATTGCCCGCCTGATGATTCCTATGGCAAACGAGGCTATCCGTTGTCTGGAAGAAGGCATTGTTGCCAGTGCTGCAGAAGCCGATATGGCGCTGCTTTACGGACTGGGATTCCCTCCTTTCCGTGGCGGAATTTTCCGTTATATCGAAACACTGGGCCTTGAGCAGTTTGTTGCTCTGGCAGACAAGTATGCCCACTTAGGTCCGATCTATCAGATTTCCGACGGCGTGCGCCAGATGGCCGCTGACGGTAAGTCTTATTTCGCGTAACGGAACCAGGGAGAAGAATATGAAAGATGTAGTAATTGTTGATGCGATTCGCACACCTATGGGCCGTTCCAAAGGTGGCGTATTCAGAAATGTCCGTGCAGAGACTTTATCTGCCCACCTGATGACCGCATTACTGAAAAGAAACCCGAACCTCGATCCTGCTGAGATTGAAGATATTATCTGGGGTTGTGTGCAGCAAACGAAAGAGCAGGGTTTTAACGTTGCCCGAAATGCGCAGTTGCTGACTGACGTTCCCCGCTCCACAGCGGCAGTGACGGTGAACCGTTTGTGCGGATCTTCTATGCAGGCCCTGCATGATGCCACCAGCGGTATTATGAGCGGTCGCGGTGATGTATACATGATAGGCGGCGTTGAACACATGGGTCACGTTCCCATGACCTTCAACGTCGATTTCCACCCTGCTCTTGCTAAATATACCGCCAAAGCATCGGGGAATATGGGTATGACTGCCGAGCTGCTCGGTCGTCAAAACGGCATTAGCCGTGAGATGCAGGATGCCTTCGGCGCCCGCTCGCACCAGCTGGCTCATCAGGCCCACCTTGAAGGTCGTTGGGCAAATGAAATTGTACCCGTTGAGGGCCATGATGCAGACGGCGTGCTGACAATGGTTGATTATGACGAAGTCATTCGTCCCGAAACGACCGTCGAAACCTTATCCGGCTTACGCCCCGTATTTGATCCGGTAAACGGTACAGTCACCGCCGGTACCGCCTCTGCAATATCAGACGGTGCATCAGCCATGCTCGTTATGTCAGCTGACAAAGCGAAAGCACTGGGCTTAACGCCACGGGCAAAAATCCGCTCAATGGCGGTGGCAGGTTGTGACGCTGCAATCATGGGTTACGGCCCTGTACCAGCCACTAAAAAGGCGCTGCAACGGGCGGGTCTGAGTATGGATGACATTGAAATTGCCGAGTTCAACGAAGCTTTCGCTGCACAGGCATTGTCGTGTATCAAACAACTGGGCTGGCTGGAAAAATACGATGACCACGTCAACCTGAACGGCGGTGCCATCGCACTTGGTCACCCGCTGGGTTGTTCAGGCTCACGTATCAGCACCACCTTGCTGAACCTGATGGAAGCGAAAGATAAAACTCTGGGCCTTGCCACCATGTGCATTGGCTTAGGTCAGGGTATTGCTACCGTCTTCGAACGTGTTTAATCTTTTATAGATTACTCTGAAGAAAGGGCCTGCGGGCCCTTTTTTTATGTCCGCTCAAAAATAACGACTATAACTCAATAACCTGACTTGCAGGAAATCGTGTCGCATTAATTATCAATCAATGGTCTAATCAAGCATAAAACCGGCATTAAGGGATATTAAATTGATATGAAGCGCTCTTTGACGCTGTCCCGATATGTAAAAAAACGAACCGGAGTGCCTCTGGGAGCAAGTCATTCTATGAGGAATATGCTCTCACGTTCTTTAGGCGCAGGATCTTTTCCTCAGTTCTGGCAATACTGGAATCCGGTATGGAGCTACTATTTATCCCGCAATGTAATGAGACCCCTCAACAACGTTCTGCCGGACTCAATTGCTGTCCTGTTCACATTTCTCGTTAGTGGCGCCCTGCACGATTTAGCCGTCAGTCTGGTCAAATGGAAAACGGTGTTCTTTTTCACCCCCTGGTTTGGCCTGATGGGACTCATGGTGATAACCAGCAGTAAATTTGATATTAATTACAGGCACTTTGCCCGGAGTTTCAGAGCAGCCATAAACCTGTCAGTTATTGCTGCCAGTTTATGTCTTACGTACCTCATGGAAGGCGCATTTAATTAGCACTGCTTAGTGCCGTATTATTAAACATGCCGGGGTGTACAGATCCCTGCCACACTCTGCTATATTGAAAGTTCAACAATTAACCGTTGCAGGGAATAAAATGAAAGTGATTTTCAGATGTCTGGGGCTTTTCCTCTTGCTGATTGCAGCAATTACTGCATACAGCGCAGGACATCAAACCGGTGCATTTCTTTTTGTTGTACTTGGCTTCGTGTTAGAAGGCGTGTTCTGGACGGGTCTGTTTCCCCGCAAACGTGCCGGATAAAACTGAAAGCGTTTAGCACGGGAATTTAATCACCGTGCTGTAATCTGATGACGATTTCAATACCACCAGGGGTGGCTGAAATCCACATACTGAGGATCAATTTCTGCAGTATAAGGGGGAGCGAAGCTACGCCAGAAAACCCCGGAGAATTCTGCTGCATTGATTGTCAGCTTTCCTTCTTTCTCGTACTTTTTCAATAATTTGTTGTAGGCGCCTACCGGATATTGAGGGGTGTTGGAGCGAAAGACAACTGCACCGCCAAACTCCTCGAACATCGCCTTTTCAACTTGCCAGTGTTTAACCTGTTCTGAAGCAATCTCCTGCACACTACGTTTTGGTGGCGGAGTAAATGCTGATGCCAGCTCTTTATCTTCTTCCGTCTCGGGTTCTGGCGGAGGGGTAGCGGTATCCAGACTGTCTTTAAACACTTCAACGAAACGTGCCACCAGTTCAGCGTCCGGTTCGATACCTTTAGATTCGGCATAATCCTTTAACACACCATCCACAATGATTTCGGTGAGTCTGGCCTGCTGAAATTGCGCTACGGCCATTTCTCTGGACACGTTCATAGTTTTAGCCAGTGCATTGAGCTGCTTCTCTGTGGGCGATACAGAGCGCTCTGTCACTGGTTTACCCAGCAAAGTAGCCACTACATTTTGTTGAGCATGCGCAACTGCGGATAACGTTGTGCCTAAAATGAATAAAAGAAAAAGTCGCTTAAACGGATACGACATGAATGCTCCTTGAAAAGAATACCGGTATGTTAAACCACGCGGTTGTCCATAAGCGTGACACACAGAATAAAAGCAAATAACAACGGTTCAAACAGTAACATAATGTAACCTTGCCGGTGATGCTAATAACTAAGTGTAACAATTCAATAAAAGCGGAAAGAGAGAAAATTGCAACTGCAATTAAGACGCGATGACAATCGCCGATGATAAACGGTGGGGGAAATAAAAAACGGTGACAGATGTCACCGTTTTTTTGAAATCAGATAGCGTTGACGTTGGCAGCTTGAAGGCCTTTTTGACCTTGCTCAACTTCAAACTCAACTCGCTGACCTTCGTTCAGGGTTTTGTACCCTTCAGAAACGATAGCACGGAAATGTACGAATACATCTTTGTCGCCGCTATCCTGAGTCAGGAATCCATAACCTTTATCTGCGTTAAACCATTTAACGGTGCCTGTAACTTTAGACATGTAGACCTCAAAACTTTCAATAAAACTGCGCCAAAGGCGCTTTACTCGTGGCCTCATTGCAACGGGATATTTGGGTCTTACATGGGATGGACAAACAACTTACAACAATTACAGGTGTAACCAGAGCGTTCAAAACATCATGGTAGAAACAAAAATAATCTCGTCTTAAAAAGACCTTAGGCTAAAACAGCCTAAAACCACTATAACAGTTGGCGGGAAAAATGATACAAAAATTCACCGCTAACAGAAAATTATCACAATTTCGTAACCGGAGTGTCAGATTCCCTTACTTACGAAGACTTGGGGTGACTATGACGCCAGCCCTGAATCCAGCATCCCAGCCCCACTACACCGCTCAGTGCAGCGAATGACCAGTGGTGAACATATACAGGCAGAATGGCCGCCACAATGATAAACGTGGACCCGACCACCACCCAATGATTGGCCTTGGCTGTTTCCAGCTGCAAACGTGCCAGCTCCTGATGATTTCTGGCTATTTGCACAGGCATGGTTTTTACCTGCCTTAAGCTGTCATAGAGCAGATCAGGCATCTCCGGCAATTTCTCGGACCAGAAAGGCAGGTTATCTTTTACCTTGGATAACATGGCACGGACACCAATCTGTTCTTTCATCCAGTTTTCGAGAAACGGTTTTGCCGTTTGCCACAAATCCAGTTGCGGATAGAGTTGCCGCCCTAACCCTTCGATATAAAGTAATGTTTTTTGCAGCAAAACAAGCTGAGGCTGCACCACCATATTGAAACGCCTGGCCGTATTAAACAGCTGAAGCAGAACGTTGCCGAAAGAAATCTCTGCCAGCGGCTTCTGGAAAATAGGCTCGCACACCGTCCGGATTGCCATTTCAAATTCATCGATATTAGTATCGGCAGGTACCCAGCCGGAATCGGCATGAAGTTGCGCCACCTTGCGGTAATCCCGGTTAAAAAAGGCAATAAAGTTTTCCGCCAGGTAACGCTTATCTTCTCTGTTAAGCGTACCCACAATGCCAAAATCGATGGCAATATACTGCGGATTTTCGGGGTGCTCTGCAGAGACAAAAATGTTTCCGGGGTGCATGTCAGCATGGAAGAAGCTGTCACGGAACACCTGGGTGAAAAACACTTCAACACCACGTTCTGCCAGCTTTTTCATATTGGTATTTTGCGCCAGCAGGGCTTCAATATTGGAAATAGGAATACCGTATATACGCTCCATGACAAGCACGTCATGACGGCAATAATCACCGTACATCTCAGGAACGTAGAGGCTCTGTGAGCCTTCAAAATTTCTGCGCAGCTGTATGCCGTTCGCCGACTCACGCATCAGATCCAGTTCATCCACAAGGGTTTTCTGGTACTCGGTAACAACCTCCACCGGACGCAGGCGCTTGCCATCAGGCAGCCACTTCTGCAGTACGCCGGCCAGGGTATACAGCAGTTCCATATCTGCGTCGATAGTTTTGCGGATCCCCGGTCGCAATACTTTTACCACCACATGCTGACCATTCTCTTTTAATACCGCGGCATGAACCTGGGCAATAGAAGCTGATGCAAGAGGTTGCTCATCGAACTGGCTGAACACCAGGTTCAGCTTAGGTATATTCAGACTTTTCAGCACGATAGCTGTGGCGGCGTCGCTGGAAAAGGGCGCCACTTTATCCTGTAGCCTGGCCAGCTCATTGGCGATTGCCGGTGGCAGTAAATCCCGCCGTGTAGATAACATCTGACCGAACTTGATAAAAACCGGCCCCAGCGCCTGCAACGCCAGGGTTATCCGTTCGCCGGCAGATTTATCTTTATGTTCGTTGCTGATCCAGAAAATCAGTTTCCGCGCCAGGCGGGCATACCAGGGTAACCAGCGGGATGGAATTAGCTCATCAAGACCATGTTGCAGCAGAATTTTATTGATGAAATACAGACGACCAATACGCATGAAAAAATCCGGTTCAGGCTTTATCCGTTAGAAGGAGGGTTTTGTTCCAGTTTTGACAGCCGGGCTTCAAAACGGGCCACATCGTCTCTGAGTTCCGAGACCTGGTCAGCATACCAGGTAACCGCTATACGGGGCACAGCGATATCTTTCTCTTCGGTCAGAGCATTACTGAGGCCGGCTTTCGCATTGTTTAAAAATTGCGTGGCAGATTGCCGGGCTTTCGTTAATAACGCAAACGCCGAATGTGCCGTCACATCACCCACGTACCCTGAGGCGATTTCCTCCCAGTCGATGTTCAGTTGCTGAAACAAAGCACTGGCCTGCTGGGCAATATTAAGTTCGCCCTCAACCGACAATTTGCCGGCCTGAATAAGGCTGGTAATTTTGCTGCTTTGCTTCAGCTCCGGTAACACATCCAATCCGGCCCGGACGCAGCAGGTATGCTTATCCAGTTGCGCGACCACATCCTCAAATGTACCGTTTTCACCAAGCACGTCGATGCGATGGGAGAACACCAGCGACAACGCTACCGGCGTGCCGGTAACGAATATGGTAAGCCGCTTACCGTTCAGAGGCTTTAAACGTTCTGCAGCATGCTTATCCAGCGCAAGCAAGCGGTTAAGAGCCGTTTCAACAGCGGCCGTAACCAGTGCAATGGCAGGCATTAAAACTTGAATCCCCGGTGTAACGCCACGATGCCGCCGGTCAGATTCTGATAGTCACACTGTTCGAAACCCGCCTGTTCAAACATGCCCTTCAATGTCTCCTGATCCGGATGCATGCGGATACTTTCTGCCAGATACTGATAGCTCTCAGCATCATTGGCCACAAGCTGACCCATTTTAGGAAGAATGTGAAAAGAATACATATCGTACAGTTTACTGAGCTGCTCAGTGGTGGGCTTAGAAAACTCAAGCACCAGTAACCGGCCCCCCGGTTTTAATACGCGGTAGATAGAATTCAGGGCGTTCTGTTTTTCAGTCACGTTACGTAAACCGAATGCCATGGTCACCACATCAAAGGTGTTATCAGGAAACGGCAATGCTTCGGCGTCGGCCTGCACATAATCGATATTGTTAACCAGACCCCGGTCACGCAATTTGTCACGGCCAACTTTCAGCATAGACAGGTTAATATCTGCCAGAGTGACCTGACCTGCAGGGCCTACAAGTCGTGAAAACTTTGCTGTCAAATCACCGGTACCGCCGGCGATATCCAGCACTTTATGCCCTGTGCGGACGCCTGAACAGTCAATGGCGTGGCGCTTCCACAAACGGTGAATGCCTAACGACATCAAATCATTCATCACGTCGTATTTAGCGGCCACAGAATCGAAAACATTGGCAACTAACGATGCCTTCTGTGTTTTATCAACCTGCTTATAGCCAAAATGGGTAGTGGATGTTTCCGCAGCGGTATCTGCCCGGCTCGCCGTATTATCGCTCATGGCTGTCCTGTCTTTAAATTTCAGTATGAAGAAGTGTACCCAAAAGCGGTAACGAACGACAGTGGTTTGCCGCCGCTACGCTTATTTAGGTCAAACTTTGCAGTGTTCTCCTGACGGTGAACATTAATTTCCGTTGGGGCCCCAGCTTAGTGACAATGTCTGGCTGATTTCCTGCAGCGACAACCCGCTTTCCTGCTGCCATTGCGCAAAACAGGCGTTTGCAGCTTTCAACGACTTCTGACTGGTCAGTGAACCGTCGATGATTTCGTGCTTGCGCAGGTAGTCTTCCACATCACGGGAAAACAAAAAGGTATCAACGCCCAGCGCACGTAACGTGTAAGGTCCGGTGTTGCCGCCCAGACGGGCACCGTGCTTTTTAAGATATAACCAGAGCTCAGTAATACGTTCAGGGCCGAAACCAGCGACAAATTCACCGAAACTATTATGATGATGTTTAATGTCCTGGATCATCATGGCGTTGTCTCGCACAGTCATGACCTTTTTATAATTGCGCACAATGCGTTTGTCAGTGGCTTTCTGCTCAAGCATTTCATCGGGCATAAGCAACACTTTCTCAATATCAAAGCCAAAGAAGACAGTTTCAAAATCCGGCCATTTGGCTTCAATAACCCGCCACACAAACCCGGACTGAAACACTTTCTTTGTCATTGCCGCTAAGAAACGGTCATCAGGAATGGCTACTACATCTTTTGCTGATAAAGGCTGACTGACTAAATGAGAAAGGGCGGCAGCGCCGCCCTTTCTCTGTGCCGCCCGTTTTTGAATTTCTGAAAACGGTTCGGCAGCCATCAGGTTCTGATCCCCGAGTGGCGAAGCAATGCATCTACCTGAGGCTCACGGCCCCGGAACGCAACGAAAAGTTCCATGGGCTCTTTACTGCCGCCCATCTCAAGGATGTTTTCTAAAAACGCTTTGCCTGTATCACGGTTGAATATACCGTCTTCTTCGAATTTGCTGAACGCGTCAGCAGACAGCACTTCAGCCCACTTGTAGCTGTAATAACCTGCTGCGTAGCCGCCGGCAAATATATGGCCAAAGCTGTGCTGGAAACGATTGAATGAAGGCGGTGTAACCACGGCAACCTGCCCGCGCACGCTGTCGAGTACCCCCTGAACATCCACATTCGCACCATCCTGTTGATGGATTTTGAAATCAAATAAACTGAATTCCAGCTGACGCACCATCTGCATGGCAGAGTGGTAATCTCTGGCTGCCAGCATTTTATCCAATAGTTCATCGGGTAACGGCTCGCCGGTTTCATAGTGACCGGAAATAAAGGTTAACGCCTCTTCTTCCCAGCACCAGTTTTCAAGGAACTGACTTGGCAGCTCTACGGCATCCCAGGGCACGCCATTGATACCGGAAACGCCGGCAACAGACATTTTAGTCAGCATATGATGTATGCCGTGACCAAACTCGTGGAACAAGGTAACCACTTCGTCATGGGTGAACAATGCCGGCTTGCCGCCCACAGGGCCATTAAAATTACAGGTCAGATACGCAACCGGTAATTGCAGCTCACCATCCTCTCTGTAACGGCGTACACGACATTCATCCATCCATGCGCCGCCACGCTTTTTAGCACGGGCATATAAATCAAGATAGAAACTGCCGCGCATCACATCCGCGTCATCGGTAATCGTGAAGTAGCGTACATCGTCGTGCCATACATCGATTCCCGGCTGCTCAACAATCGTCAAACCGTAAAGCTGATGCACAACGCGGAACAGCCCATGCAACACTTTGTCTTCGGGGAAATAAGGACGCAGCATTTCATCAGAAATGGTGTATTTTTCCTGCTTCAGTTTTTCACTGTAGTAAGGTAAATCCCAGGCGTTCAGTGACGTAATTCCGAAACCGGATTCAGCAAACGCTTTGACTTCCTCCAGTTCTTCCTGTGCCTGCGGACGTGATTTTGCCGCGAGATCTTCCAGAAATCCTGTTACCTGATCGGTAGATTGGGCCATTTTTGTTGCCAGAGACCGCTCCGCATAGCTGCTGAACCCGAGCAGTTTTGCAATTTCAGTACGCAGGGACAGAGTCTCCTGAATGATGGCTGTGTTATCCCACTGGCCACCATTTGGCCCCTGCTCTGACGCACGGGTCGTATAGGCGCGGTACATTTCTTCCCGCAGGGCAGCATTGTCGGCATACATCATGACAGGCAGGTAAGAGGGTATATCCAGTGTGAACAACCAGCCCTGCAGATCTTTCTGATGGGCTGCCTGCTCTGCCGCAGCAAGTGCGGATTCAGGTAAGCCCGCCAGTTCTGACTCATCGGTAACATGTTTCGACCAGCCCATGGTGGCGTCCATCACATTGTTACTGAACGTAGAAGACAGCTCGCTTAAGCGGGCCTGAATGGCAGCGAAGCGTTTTTTCTCTTCAGGCGGCAGGGCGACACCGGATAAGGTAAAGTCACGGATGGTATTATCAATCAGCTTCTTACGCTGTTCATCGAGGCCGGCAAATTCGTCACTTTCTTTAAGAGATTTATAGGCATTAAACAGGCCTTCGTGCTGACCAACCCAGGTGCCGTATTCAGACAACAAAGGCAAACAGGCATCGTGGGCTTCCCGCAGTTCATCACTGCTGACCACAGAGTTCATGTGGGAGACCGGTGACCACATTTTCCCCAGGCGGTCATCAGCCTCTTCAATTTTTGCCACCACGTTGGCATAGCTAAAATCGTTACTTTCCACCACTTCGTCGATGGTGGCTTTACAATGTTCGATGGCTTTTTCAATCGCGGGCTTAATATCTTGCGGAACGATACCGGAAAAAAGCGGCAGCCCGTCAACTTGCTCAATAGCAGGGGTAGTCATAATGATCTCGCTTGTTATCTGATGTCATGTGACTTTGATTATGGTGGCTAAGTGTCACAGCAGGCAACCGCACAGACTGCCTGCTTCACTTAATAACATTTACTCAGATGTTGGGATCACACAACACAAAAACAAGCGCAGTTACATCATTGACACAAATGGTTGGGTAATCACCACTTTTTCCAGCTCATTTCTCGGTACTGCCTTGCTGAAATAAAAGCCCTGCACCTGGTCGCACCCGATAGTTTGCAGGATCCTGAGCACCTGCTCAGTTTCAACTCCTTCGGCGATGGTCCCGATATTCAGACGCTGGCAAGTTTCAATGAGGCTTTTCACCAGTTCCCGCTTATTGACCTCGTAATCGATATTGTCCACCAGCGATTTGTCTAACTTCAGTACGTCCACAGGCAGTTTCGCGAGGTACGACATAGAAGTAAAACCGGCACCAAAATCATCGATGGCGATTTTGACTCCCAGCAACTTTAATTGCCAGAGCAGGCCATTCACGTAATCACAGTTGGTAGCAATAGCGGTTTCCGTAATTTCCAATTCCAGGCATGCAGGGTCCACCGAATAGCGCTCAATTTCGTCTTTTAAGATTTGGACGATCCGGTGGTTTTGCAGCTGTTTGGCCGACACGTTCATGGAGATGCGCTTGATATCAGGGCTGAAACGCATCAATTCAGAGGCACTGCGTACACTCTGGCGCAACACCCACTCGCCAATGGCTTCAATCTGACCGTCGAGTTCAGCCAGACGGACAAACTCTGCAGGCGGCACCCAGCCAAGATGATGATGCTGCCAGCGCAGCAACACTTCAGCACCTTCCACCAACCCGTTTTTCAATGTTACTTTGGGCTGAAAAGCCAGTTTGAACTGATTATTGTCGAGACCATTTTGCACATCAGCACGAATAAATTGCTGACGCTGATAACGCTCTATGGTGCCATCGTCGAGATTGGATACGTGGCTGGAGTGCATTTCCCGTAAAATGGTGAGCTCAAGGTTCTTTATCAGTGTGTTGTAATCTACCGGCGATTTCCCGAGTACACGGAAGCCAACGCCCACCTGGCAATACACTGCCCGTTTATCAATACTGTATGTGCGCTGCAGTTTCCGGCGCAACATGGCACACCAGGACTCAAGTTCTTCTTCATTGGTTTCACGCATCTGAAAGGAGAACAATCCGAATTCATCACAACGTACATGACAGTTACCATCAACAGCATCTTCAATAAGCTGCCCGACCTCACTGACCAGCGCGGCCATAGTATCTTCACCATGACTGTAGGAAACATCATCCATATTCACCAGCTTCACAGCGATAAGCGCAGCGTTGGCATCAATGTTGACCACATTAGGCGCTATCTGAGGCTCACCGGCATCATCTACCTGACGGGTAAGTTCTGCGATGCGTCGTTGCCAGCCATGATTCCGGCGTCCTTTAAAATACTCAAATGCCTGGTCAATTTCATTGATGAGCTGCCCGGCATTCCATGGCTTGGTAAGATATTTATTCGCCAGTCCGTTATTCAGCAAGCCCACCGCCATATCAAAATTGCTTTCTCCGCTCAGCATCAGCGTGATGGTTTGCGGATAAAACTGATTAATATATTTCAGCAGCTCCGCACCGGTCATGCCCGGCATCCTGTGATCTGTAAGTACCACGGCGATATTATTGTTCGCCAGTACCTTCATGGCTTCCTTGCCGTTTTGAGCCGTATGAACGACATAACCTGAGGGACGGACAGCCCGTTTGATTGAACTCAGCACCGCAGGTTCATCATCAACAATCAGCAGCTCCAGTTTGTTCAACCTCGTTACAGCAGCATTAGAACCAGACATGAAATACCTCATTACCGGGGGCCGGAGACCCGGAGTACACGCATCGCATGTACCCGTGTGTTAAAAGCAAAACGCAGGCACGTGACAGTGCCGCTTTTACCTGTAATTATACGATACCATTCCTTTTTACCGTATCTTGTATAAGTACACACTTATAAATTGGTATAATAATTACACAAAAGTAAATTTTCTCTAATCCAGAAAATATAAACACCTTTATTTTCAGAAACTTAAAAATCAAACAAACACTTCAATTGTCACAAATGTCATTTACTATACTTTAGTCTTTATTGTCACTTTAAATTTTCAGTGCTATAAATACAAAGGTCATTATTTGAGCATCTTGCGGAGCAATACTTTATGAAGACGTTAACGTCTGGCGAAATCGCATCTTACTGCGATGTGAATCTCCGAACCGTCATCCGCTGGATTGAAAGCGGAAAACTCAAGGGTTTTAAGTTACCCGGCCGGGGTAACAACCGTGTACTGGTAGACGACTTTATTGAATTTCTCGAACATCACAATATGCCGGTTCCCTCACAATTGCAGGGAGAAGCAACCCCGGGCATTTTGATTGTAGACGACGAACTGCCTGTAGCAAAGTCGATTCAGCGCGTAGCGAGGCGTGCGGGCTACGACACTATGATCGCCACGGGCGGTTTTCAGGCAGGTGTCATGCTCAGCCAACATAACCCGAGACTGATGACACTGGATTTAAGTATGCCGGGTATGGACGGCTACAGTGTTATTCAATTTACCCGCGAGCAGGCAAGATACAAGCGCCTGAAAATCATTGTCATTTCTGCCCTCGACGACAACAGCCTTGAACGGGCACTGGATCTTGGCGCTGACGCGGTACTGTCCAAGCCTTTTTCTAATCATGATCTGACAGAACTGTTAGATAAATTTATGACGGTGTAAGCCCTGTTTGCCTGAGGAGTCTGTCAATGGTGAAACGTTCTGTATTTTTGCATCCCCCGGTGTTAAGTGCGGTACTGTTTGTCGTGATGACATGTGCCTGTCTGGCATCTGAGCATGACGATACACCGGTGACAGAACTCACAACACCTGATTTTTCTGCGATTTACACGGCAAAACTACATAAATCGGAAATACCCGGCTATTTTTATGATGGATGGCAAAAATCCGGGCAAAGCATGGCAGTAGTTAAAGAAGTAAAATACCCGATAAAAGCACCACAAATCCGTGATGCATTACATTTACTCTCCCCTGCCCTGACGCATATTGACGTTCCGACAGGATATCCGGCTTCGCCACCGGGCTTATTCTTTACCTATCGCAGTGCGGGCTAACATGACACAACATGAAAATGGCAAAAGCGCAGATCAACTGCAGCTGGAACTGGAGCAAAAAGACAGGTTGATAGACAGCCTGCAAAAAGATCTCCGCGATGCTCAGCGACAATTGTTACAAGCAGAAAAGATGGCCTCAGTCGGTCAGCTTGCCGCCGGCGTTGCACACGAGATTAATAATCCGGTAGGTTTTGTTTCCAGTAACTTGTCCACTCTGGCTGATTACGTTCATGCTTACCAGGAAGTGATGACGCAGGTTCTTAAGCTGGCAAGTCCGGAAAATACTGAGCAGGACACGATTAAATCGAAACTGGCCAGTGCCATTGAAGAACACGATATCGAATTTATCAGCGAAGATATTCTGGCGCTGGTAGATGAATCTGCCGAAGGGTTGGAGCGTGTCAGTGAAATTGTGCGCGGGCTGCGGTTATTCTCCCGCATAGACTCTGACGACCGGCAGTGGTTTGATATTAACCAGTGCATGCGTACCACATTGAGTATGGTAAATAACAAACTGAAATATATTTGCCAGCAGGAATTACGCCTCGAAGATATACCAAAGGTGTATATAAATGTAGGGAAAATTACTCAAATCTTTACTAACCTGTTAATAAATGCTGGTCAGGCGATTGAATCTACCGGCAAACAAGGGCAAATTATTGTTAAGTCATGGCATGAAGGGGACTATGTTCATATCAGCGTGACTGATTCCGGCTCCGGAATTAAACAGGAGCACCTCGATAAATTGTTTCATCCGTTTTTCACCACCAAGCCTGAGGGGCAAGGTACCGGACTGGGTTTATCGATTTCATTTGGCATTGCCGAAGAACATGGCGGCGAATTGAAAGTCGCCAGTAAAGAAGGCGTAGGCAGCACCTTCACATTAAGTCTGCCGACGACCGGCCCGGAAGATGAGCAGGAGCCGGAATCAGACTGCTAAAGCCGGCAGCAGCAAGCGTGGTTCACAGGAGAATACATGAGCGAGCAGACGCCCACTCAAGAGGAAAAGAAGTACACGATTCTGTTTGTCGATGATGAGCCGAATATTCTTCGGGCGCTGAAGCGTGCCCTGTTCAAAATGAATATAAACATGTTGCTGGCAGAGAGCGGCAAGAAAGCCCTTGAGTTACTGGAAAGCCACACAGTTCACGTTGTGGTATCTGACATGAAGATGCCGCATATGTCAGGCGCAGAATTGCTAGAACAGGTTGCCAAATTATATCCCGACACATTCCGTGTCGTCCTCACCGGTTTCGCAGACATTGATTCAACCATAAAGGCCGTTAACCAGGGCAAAATCCACCGTTATCTTCAGAAACCCTGGGACAATCAGGAATTAATGAATACCCTGGAAGAAGGGCTCGAGCGGGTTAAATTAAAAGACGAAAATGCCCGACTGCAAAAACTGACAAGGCTGCAGAATAAAAAGCTTAAGGACATTAACGCCAATCTAGAACAAACGGTGATTAAGCGGACTAAGCAAATCAAACTGGCGCTTCAGCGCATTGAGAAACACAATCTGGCACTTGAGCAGGTGTTATTCAATGTGATCAGCATCAACCCTGATATAGATGGCAAGTTTGCCATTGAAGTCAGTGAGCTTGCGACCCTTTTAGCAGAGCGTGCCGGATTACCCGCAGAGGAAATTAAACTGATCCGTTATGCCAGCTTAATTTGTGAACTGGGATGTCTCGGTCTGACACCGGCGGATTATGCGCCTCCGTTTAACAAGCTGAACTACGAGCAACAAAAGAATTTTCTGTCGCAAACAAAACAGGCGGCCACTATCCTGGCACCTGCCCAGCATCTGCAACCGATTTCTGACATTATCGAATTACAGTTTGAACACTGGAACGGTTCCGGTTTGTATCACAAGGTGGCGAAAGAGATCCCTGACGGTGCCCGAATTTTATCGATAAGTCGCGACTACTGGCGGTTAATCACCGGACGCCTGACCGAAAAACACATGACACCGAACGAAGCCAAGCAGGAACTTAAGAAACACCGCAACACACGTTATGACGCAACGTATCTGGATATCCTGCTGGAATCACAGGAAATCGGATTGCCTAAGCACATAGACAACACGTTTACTGCCAACGAGCTTACCCCCGGCATGGTACTGGCGGCCAACCTGTACAACGACAGTCATATTCTGATTTTGCCGGAAGGGCATGTATTTACCGAGTCAACGATTGCCAAACTATGTCAGTTCGAAGATGACCACGGCAAGATGTTTGAAATCACGATTAAAGCTGGCCGGCTGGACGTGGGTGAATCAGAAAATCAGGCCGAACCCGAATCAATCTGACGATTCGCGGTAGAGGGGAAACGACAGGGTAAATTCAGTCCCCTCGTTGATTGCGCTTTCCACCGACACAGTGGCGTTATGCGCCTGTAAAATTCCGTGAGAAATCGACAACCCCAGCCCCGTTCCCACTCCGGTGGGCTTGGTAGTGAAAAATGGCGAGAAAATTTTCTGCTGAGTGACCTTATCCATGCCGACGCCAGTATCTTTCACTTTCAGAATAAGACGGTTTTCCGTACTGCTTAAGTCTAGTGATAACACGCCTCCAGCTGGCATAGCATGCGCTGCGTTTATCATCATATTAATCATCACCTGCTCAAGCTGTGAAGCATCCCCCACACAGTAAGGGGTGTCTGTGTGAACATCGACCTGAATCTGATGATGATTATCGAAACGGGTTTTAGTGAGCTTTACGCACCGCTGTATAACATCCTGTAAAGACAACGGCATCATCTTACCTTCGCCCTTCCTGGAAAACGCATATAAATCACTGACTATGTCGCGAATACGATCAATACCACTGACATTAGTTGCTACGATCTCATGGGCATCTTCTAATAAAAATGACAAATCGTATTTGGCTTCCAGTTCCTGCAACACCTCTGAGCAACCAGGTTTAGTTTTCGCCCACTGTGCGATTTCTGCAAACAGTTCTTCAAACGTTTCCACATACTGCACAAGGGTTTCAAGGTTAGAGCGGATGTAACCGATGGGATTATTAATTTCGTGAGCGATACCTGCAGTGAGTTTGCCTAACTCCGACATTTTCTCAGCCTGTACAAGCTGAGCCATGGTTTCTGCCATTCCCCGGGTCATTTCATCAATGCGGGTTTGCGTACTGTCCAGTGTGGTTTTGCGCCGGCATTGCACCATTCCATTCTGAAACCAGCTAACCAGGGGCACAAAAGCATTCAATGCCTCATCACTCAATGGCTTTTCAAGCGCGATGATCAACCACATTTCCGGGTGACCATTGTCAGCAAGCCGCAAACAAATAAAAGGGTCGTCATCTCCGTCGTAAAGAAATGTGTCATCAGGATAAGCCGCGTATCGCTTTCTCGCCCGCTCACACAACGCATCAAGTTCAGCATCATCGCCGGACCAGGCTTCTTCTTTGAATACCCGCAATGAGGAAACCAGAGAAAGTTCTTCGAACCAGAAAGGTGTATAGAAGCCGCAGCGGGCCTCAAAATGATTGACCAGCAGCTCAATGTATTTATCCAGCAGAGTGTGCAAAGAGCAGTCCAGGCACAGTACACTTCCCAGCTCTTGCATGAGTATGTGTACAGATTGATTACCGCGCGTGTCATTTACCTGAGGCATACTACTCATATCCCATCGCATAACCCGTTAGACTTTATTTCTTGCTACTTCGTAGTGTAGACAGTTGTTGCATTTTGAGCGAAGAAATTATTCGTGCCAGAATAGCTATATTACTCTTAACGGGCAAATGATTATGAAAACCTTTGATTATATCTGTATTGGTGGTGGCAGTGGCGGGATCGCATCGGCCAACCGGGCAGCAAAGCACGGCAAGAAAGTCGCACTCATTGAAGGTGCTGATATTGGCGGTACCTGTGTAAACGTGGGCTGTGTGCCGAAAAAAGCAATGTGGTTCGGCGCGAACGTGGCAGAAGCCATTCATAAGTATGGCCCTGACTATGGTTTTGATGTCACCGTCAATAACTACAGCTGGGAAGTGATGGTGGCCAACCGTCAGGCGTACATTGAGCGTATCCACGCTTCCTATGATCGCGTGCTTGGTGCCAACGATATTACCGTTATTAAAGGCTTTGCAACATTCGTTGACGATCACACCATTGAAGTAGATGGCGAGCAGTACACCGCAGAACATATCACCATAGCCGTTGGCGGTCGTCCGCGCTTCCCGGATATTCCCGGTGCAGAACACGGCATCGACTCCGACGGCTTCTTTGCCCTGCAAACACAGCCCGAACGGGCAGTGGTTGCAGGAGCCGGCTACATTGGTGTGGAACTGGCGGGCGTACTGCATTCACTGGGCACAAAAACCGATTTGGTTATCCGTCATGGTCAGCCACTTCGTCATTTCGACCCCATGATTGCTGAAACGCTCACGGAAATTATCGACAGCGAAGGCCCTGCCCTGCATAAGTTTTCAGAAATTGAAAAAGTGGAAAAGCAGGATGACGATTCACTGAAAATCACCCTTTCCACCGGTGAAATCATTGAAACCGATGTGCTTATCTGGGCCATTGGCCGGGTACCATCCAGCGACAAGTTGGCGTTGGAAAACACCGGTATCGACACCGACGATAAAGGTTTCATTAAAGTTGATAAATTCCAGAACACCACGGTAGATGGCGTGTACTGTGTGGGCGACGTTACCGGCCATGCAGAGTTGACGCCGGTTGCCATTAAAGCCGGACGTTTGCTCAGTGAACGCTTGTTCAATGGCCAAAGCGATGCGCACCTGGATTACAATCTCATCCCAACCGTCGTATTCAGCCATCCGCCAATAGGCACTGTGGGAATGACAGAGCCGGAAGCAGAAGAAGCCTACGGTAAGGAAAATCTGAAGATTTACACATCATCGTTTGCCGCCATGTACACGGCAGTCACCAAACACCGTCAGGCTACGAAAATGAAGCTTATATGCGCCGGTGAAGAGGAACGGGTGGTTGGCCTGCACGGTATAGGAATGGGCATGGATGAAATTCTGCAGGGTTTTGCTGTCGCCATGAAGATGGGCGCAACCAAAGCCGATTTCGACAGCTGTATTGCGATTCACCCCACCAGCGCCGAAGAGTTTGTCACCATGACCTGATTTGCGTGCCGAATAAACGAGAAAAGCCGGTTTCCATAAACCGGCTTTTCTGTTCAGATGACCTGTATCACCCTTCCACTTCCTCAACATAATCCCACATTTGCTGTAGTTGCTCGCTGAAGCCATTATTCAGCAGTGGGAAGCGGTGGAAGGTTTTCGGATCCAGCGATACCTGTTCGATGTGGAAACCGGCGCGGGTGCCGTAGCGTTTCCACGGATTACGGCAGAACAGTCTGAACCAGCGCTCAACATAAACAGCCAACTGGCGCATGTCGTGTTCTTTGTCGAAGCCGTTGAGCATCAGTTCCACCAGAATGCTCTTTGGCCACATCTGGCGGGCCAGGTAGCAATCCATGATGAAGTCGCATACCACGTAAGGCATCAGATCCGCTTCATCGGTCTGCTCTTCCGGGCGCAGTTCCGCAGTAGGCTGCTGTACGTTCACGCGGTGCATTTCTTTCAGTTGATGACGGGCACTTTTACCGTCAACAGACAGCGGCAGTCCCACTTCTTCCAACCAGCGATTCACCTTACGGATAGTGGTTTTGTTGATACCGGCAATCACAGAAATCACACCGGACGTATCACCATCCATGGTGGCGTAACCCAGTGCTGATTCAGACAAGTTAGAAGTCGCAATCAGCAATTTGTTCTCACGGTTCGCCAGCATCCATACACCCGGACTACGACTGCGGGCCTGAATGTTTTGCATGGCGATATCGTCGGTTTTCCAGCTTAGCGGCCGGTCCGGATATAACCCATTTACCAGCGAGTGATATTGCTGTACCACCGGTTCGATATTCCAGCTATGGAAAGTTGCACCAATTTCTTCCGCCAGATATTTCGCTGCGTTGAACGTGGTTTCAGAGGAGTTATCTGTGCCCTGATATAAGCACAGCAACACCTTCGGCATGGCCTTTTCTTTCAGCCAGGCAATTTTATCTTCGCCCGGCGCGATGGCGTCTATTTTCGCAGCTAACCCTTTCGGCAAGGTCGCCAGGTAATCGTGTACGCCGAGTTGTTCCAGCGCCACGAAATGCGACACATACACCGAAGCCGCCACCAGCGCGGAATCCGCACCGCCGGACAAACTCACCACGTAACCGTCGGTGTGAGTACGGGTAGTCCAGTCCCACAAGCCATTGCCCAGCGCATAGCAGATTTCGGTGTAGGCGTAGTCATCACCACTGAGTGCATCCCAGAATACCGGCAGCTCGTCTTTGGCGGAATCTACGCGGTCGTTACTGCGTGCAGCCAGCACGGCATCGTTAGGCAGGGTGAGTGACAGTTCGATATCCACCACATTAGTGTCGTCAATATCGATGGTTTCAGAACTGATAACGCGGGAAACACGGTTGGCACTAACATTCACCAGCGTCTGGTTCATCACCACGTCGCGCACGTTGAAGCGGTCACCACGGGAAACCACTTTACCTTCTGAAGCAATCAGTGAACCGCCGTCGAAAATGCTGGTACCGTTTTCCGTTCCGGCTAAGTTAGCATAGGCGTACACCACGCCAAAGGCACGGGAGCCTTCTTTAATAAACTGCTCGCGGATAAAATTTTTGCCTACCGCGAAGTGAGAGGCACTGGGGTTTAATAATACATCCACGTTACGATGATAGAGATCACGCCCCGGACGGTTTGCCACCCAGGCGTCTTCGCAGGTTTCCACGCCAATACGCAGGCCACCGGCATTCACGACCACATCGCCAAAGGGCACGTTGAAAGTCGGATGATTTACCACCCTGCCCCGTGGCCAGGCTTCAAACCAGCGCGGCTCATAGTGCAAGCCATTACGGGCCAGATATTGTTTACAGGCAAAACCGTGCAGGCCATCTGCACTGATAAACGCCGTGGTGTTATACACCTGACCGCCCGGAAACATCACCGGCATGCCCATAGCAATAAGCATGTTGCCGGCGTGTTCGCGCTCATGGGCCAGTGCCTGATAGCCGGCGAGCACATCGTTCAGCGCAGCTTCCGTCGCCTGGTTAAATTCCTGGTAACTGAAATTGTCTTCACACCCGTAGCCTGTCAGTGCAAGTTCAGGCATAAGCAGGATATTGATATGGGCGTCCATTGAACGCTCAACAGCGCTGAGGATTCGGGACACATTGCCCTTAAAGTCGAAAGGAATTTGACGCAGCGCTGCTGTGCCGATTCGGGTGTAATTTGCCATAGGTGATCTTATGCCCAGTCTACTTCGAATACCTTTTTCAGGTAGCTTACAAATTCAGGATCTTCGCAAAGGTTTTTACCCGGCGCATCAGATATTTTCGCCACCGGCTTACCGTTAACCCGTACCAGTTTCATCACGATATTCAGTGGCGTCACGCCGCGAACATCGTTAGACAAAAAGGTACCAATCCCGAATGATGTTTTGATTCGCCCGCGGAACCGCAAAAACAGCGTTACCATGGTTTTAAAATCCAGCCCGTCACTGAAAATAATGGTTTTCGTTCGCGGATCAATATGCAAATTCTCATACATGCGAATCGCCTTTTCCCCGAATTCTATCGGATCACCGGAGTCATGTCTTAAACCATCGAACAGTTTTGCAAAGTACAAATCGAAATCACGGACGAAAGCGTCCATACCAATGGTATCGGTTAACGCGTAACCCAGCTGGCCACGGAACTCCTTCACCCAGGCTTCAAGGGTGTGCTTTTGTGAATTCACCAGCTGCACGCCAACTTGCTGGGACAACATAAAAATTTCATGGGCCATGGTACCGATTGGCAAAATGTCGAACTCTTTCGCCAGATGCATATTCGATGTACCGGTAAGAAATTGCGGCACCATGCTTTTCAGCATATCAATAACAGTAAGCTGTGCTTCATAGCTGAAGCGACGACGGGTACCAAACTCAGCAATGGATAAACCGGACAAATCGTGCTTTTCATGCTGTTCTTTCAGCCATTTCACCTTCTCGAATAAAGGCTGACGCACATCCTCGTAGGTTTTGTTTGGGTAGTTCCGGCGGTTGTACACTTCTGCCACGGTAGACAATACTGGCATCTCAAAGTTATGTACGTGCATCAGGGGGCCTTTCGCACGAATCGACAACTGACCGTCTTCTTCTGAAAAATGTAAAAAGCGTGTCTGATAAGACCACATTCGAAGCCACTCAATGAAGTCTTTCGTGTACCAGGGGATGGATTCCAGCCAGCTTATCTGGTCCGGCGTAAACCGGAGGCCGTCGAGCTTTTCCAGCTCCTGTTGAATTTCAGCCCGGTATGGACGTAAATCCACATCGCTGCGCACCACAAACCGGTATTCCACATCTTCAACATATGGAAACTGGTGCATAAAACACTGCCACATGTTCATTTTGTAGAAGTCGTTATCTAACGCAGAGAAGTTTAAGTGTTCCTTAAACAGAGAATTTCGGGACATGGGTTTGTTTCTTAGTGGATTATGCAGCAAGGGCCTTTTTGACATCGTCGATGGTAGCGGCGATGACAACTCCTGATTCTTTAAGAGATTGAATTTGGGTGTCGATACCGTCAGGCGCAATGCCCCGGCACGCATCAAGGTGCAATATGACAGTAAACCGGCCTGTATTTTGTAGCTGACGGGCGGTAGTAGCGACACAGAAATCTGTCGCCAGGCCACCTACAATTACTGTTGTCACGTCATTACAGCGTAAGTACTCGATTAACCCTGTGGACAGCTTTTCAGCCAGGTCATGGTAACAGGCGCCATAGGGATGAAGGTCGGGAGCCACGCCTTTCCAGACGAAAAAATCGTACTCTGTGGGCGCAGGTAAACCGTCAAGCAGCTCAAAGCCTTTTGTTCCCGGCTTGCAGTGCATTTTAAATGTGCAATCGGTATTCGGATGCTCCAGCGGTTGAAACTGTTCATCGTCGTTCTCCACCCGGAACAAGGCTGCATCACAATGAGAATCGCTGGAACCCACAATGAAATCCGCCAGTGCATTTTGCGCCAGCAACGCCGGTACGATCTCATCTCCGCCCGGAACAGGCAGTTCATCGGGGCATAAAGGGGTAAACCCTTTTTGCGGATCAACGTTAACGGATGCAATTGTCATCAATAAGCTCCTCACTTTTTAAAGAGTATTCTATCAATACCCTTTAAAGTCAATCAAAATTTAATCAATCACTACCTAACCTATTTGGAGTCTTTTAAGTCGTGGTTTTATTTGCCTTTCTGGTAACTAATGAGTATTTTAAAAACACTCATTAAGAAGGTATTCAATATGAAAGTAGCGGTGTTTGGTTCAGCGTTTAATCCGCCCACAAAGGGGCATGCTGATGCGATTGAATCGATTCTGGCACATGCAAATCACTATGAACGGGTAGTGCTCATCCCTTCTTTTTGCCACGCATTCGCGAAAAACATGATTGATTACAGTCACAGGGTTGCCATGCTGAATGCGTTCGTGAGTGATCTTCAGGATGACCGTATACATGCCCTGCCCGTTGAGCATCTCATCAGTGACGGTGAAAGCCCTGTGTACACCTACGATGTACTGTCTTACTTACACAATACGCAGTTTAGCGGCGATCAGCTTACTTTCGTCATCGGGCCGGATAACAAAGCAAACTGGCCGAAGTTTTATAAAGCGCAGGAAATTGAAGAAAAGTGGCATGTTCTGGTGGTACCTGAACGGCAATCTATCCGTTCAACCATGGTCCGTGAGGCGCTGGCAGAGGGGAATGCCGCAACATCGCTGATAACCCCTTCCGTGGCTGACTACATCAACAGGCATCAGTTATATGC
Source organism: Alteromonas sp. ABH4_457 (assembly GCF_056160625.1). NCBI lineage: Bacteria > Pseudomonadati > Pseudomonadota > Gammaproteobacteria > Alteromonadales > Alteromonadaceae > Alteromonas > Alteromonas sp. ABH4_457. Next base: position 77,215 of record NZ_JBSWXN010000008.1, on the reverse strand, counting down.
GTGAAACTGCTTACCCGACCCCGGTGTGTACCATTGACGCCATTTTATTGCGTATCCGTGCTGATAAGCTGGAAGTTGCCCTGATCCGCCGCCCTGCTGATGCGCGGGTATATGCCAACGTATTAGCATTGCCGGGCGGATTTGTTCATACCGACAAGGATCAGACACTCAACGACACACTCCTTCGCAATTTGCAGTCAAAGGTGGGCCTGAGCCCGTCTTATATCGCTAAACTGGAATTTGAGGGTAACATCAGCCGGGATCCGGAGGGATGGAGTATTACCTGTCCTTATTTGTGTCTGGTGGACGACTCTGCGCCGTGTCTTGAGCATGTTCACTGGCATGATGTCAGCGATTTTCTGCGTGATTCACCCTCACTGACACTGCCGTTTGACCATCAGCAACTTATACAGAAAGCCTTTCAACGGCTTTATCACCGCGCAAAATACAGCACCGAACCCAATTACTTTTTCAAGAATCCGTTTACCCTCTCAGAATTGCAAACGGTGTATGAAATCGTGCTTGGCAAACCCCTGCACAAAAAGAACTTCAGAGACCGGATTGAAGAAAGTATGTCAGTGGAAGAAACCGGTGACAGTAAAATTGTCAAACGAAGCCGGGCCAAACTTTACACCCACAAACACCCGTTAAAGCCCCACTTTTTCTCCCGGGTCATGCAAGGTGCGTTTGATTAACGGGTTTACAGTAAAAACGCTTTTAAAAACTAGAGCCATTCATCCACATCCTGACTACCAATGATTGCCATAATCTCAACCATGCTTTCTGCAATTCTGAAGTAAATAGTGTCAGACCGGAATACATAACGGCGATAACCGGTACGGATATGATTCACCAATGGAAAGCGGAAAGGATCTTCTGAAATTCTTCCGAAAGCCTTATGCATTTTCCAAAAATAATCTTCCGCCAATTCTTGTCCGAACGTCGCAACGCCGTATACATATATTCTGTACAGATCTTCTTTTGCGTTTTCGGAAAGTACATAGTTCACGGCTCTTCAGATTGCCTCTTTTTGAATTCTTCAAGCATATCGGCCGGAGATTGATAACTAACCCCGCTCTTCTCCGCTATCGCCAGGCGGTGATTTATGATTTCAGCCCGCCTCGCCCGGCGAATGAGATCATTCACAAGTTCACTTTTATTCGCGTATTCACCCGCTTCCTCCACTTGCTGCCTGAGCCAGGCATCGTTTTTTTCGGTTAAAGTGATACTTTGCCGGGGCATAGTTATTCTCCTGTAAAAAGCAACTGGTGCAATTTTACACCACTTCAATTGCTTTCTGCCAATAACTGTCAGTAATATCCCACATCAATAATGTCTGTTCACCTGAACTCAAATACAGAACCACTTTTTGATTAATTTTTAAGATTAAGTCTATCAATTAGTCCCGTTACGCACTTTCTGAAATACCGCGCATAATACATTCATTAAATTTAATGGAGAGTTATATTATGAGAGCGGGTATTTCAACTGTCGCTGTGTTGTTCGCTGTTGCGTTTGTTGCAACCTATGTTCTGACTGCAAACCTGGTGATGAGCGGTTTTTCAGCCTTAATGGTGTCATTTTTTCATTTGTGCATCCGCTGGATCCTCACTGAACTGGACCCTTCTTCCGCATCGCTTTAGGTCTGTCTCAGTTTGCGGGTCGTTGTCGTAAACCTCCAGATACGATGAATAACCTCTTTAGTAAAACCATCCGCTTTGCAAATCCGGTAAGCCGTGTCGTATGCTTCTGAACGGGAAACGGGCTGTTCGCCGGCATTGATACCAGCCAGCCGCATAACACACAACAAGTACCTTTACCGGAACGCATAATGATAAAAATCACCCGAAACAGTCTGGCACTTGCTGTCAGCCTGATGCTGGGCAGCAGTGCTGCACTGGCCGAAACGACAGACAAATCAGAAAACGAAAACTGGGATGTGCTCAAGCCTCCCTTCGCACTTAACAGCGTGGATATTGAAACCAGCGAAACCACCTGGTCCAGCCTGGACATCTCACCGGATGGCAAATTTATGGTGTTCGATATGCTGGGCGATTTGTATAAAGTGCCGTTATCCGGCGGCGCTGCAACGTCGCTAACACAGGATTTTGCCTGGAACATTCATCCCGCCATTTCGCCCGACGGTAAGCATATTGCGTTTATCTCAGACCGCGGCGGTTTGTCCAATGTGTGGGTGATGGATATCGACGGCAGTAATTTGCGTCAGGTGACTACGGAAAAGAAAAACATCATTCATTCTCCGAAATGGAGTCCGGACGGGCAGTACATTGTTGCCACCAAAGGGATTATGTCCAGCCGGAGTATTCCGGCCGGTGAAATCTGGATGTATCACATTGCCGGTGGTGACGGTCTGCAAATCAAAGCCCGCGAACACGGGAACGCCGATCAGCAAAATATTGCCGACCCGGTGTTCTCACATGATGGTCAGTACATCTATTACACCCACAACACCGTGCCGGGTGCAGGCTTCGAGTACAACAGAGATCCCCTTGAAGGGATTTTCGACATCACCCGCTTCGACCGCAAAACCGGTAAAGAGGACAGTTTTATCAGTGGCACCGGTGGCGCTATTGTACCTGTGCCCTCACCGGATGGTAAATACATCGCCTTTATCCGCAGGGTAAAAAACAAAACCGGGCTTTTCCTCAAAGAGCTGGAAACCGGCCTTGAGAAACCGCTAACCCTTACCCTTGAGCGGGATATGCAGGAAGGCTTCGGTTCTGAAGGCTACTTTGCCTATTATGACTGGATGCCCGACAGCCAGTCTCTGGTTTACTGGACAGGAGGTAAGTTTCACAACATCGACATTAAAACCGGCAATATCGGAGATATTGATGTCAGCGTAAAAGCGACACTGCATTATGCAGATGCACTGCGCTTTGATGTGGATGTGGCACCGGAAGAATTCGATGTAAAAATGATTCGCTGGTCGCAAAAGTCGCCGGACGGCAAAAGTATTTTGTTCCAGGCCCTGGGCAAGCTTTATGTTAAAGATATTAAAAGCGGCAAAATGACCCGCCTGACGAAACAAAATGAGCACGATGAATATTTTCCCCGTTATACCAACGATGGAAAGTTCATTGTGTACACCACCTGGAATGACGAAAAGCTGGGTGATGTACGCATAGTTTCCGCCAAAGGTGGCAAAGGGAAAGTGATCACCAAAAAGCCGGGGCATTATGTAGAGCCAAGCTTCTCGCCAGATGGCCGTTATGTCGCATTCCGGAAATTCAGCGGCGGCTATTTGTTGGATCCTACTTATTCGGTAGAGCCGGGCTTATATGTGGCTGACTTGAAGAACGACACTGAAGTCAGAGTCAGCGAAAGTGGTGCACAACCCCATTTTGCCGGTGATGATGGTCGTGTGTATTTCACCGAACGCGCCGGCGGTTCTGCTTACCCTGAAACGCAATTGAGCAGCACTGATTTACGCGGTGAAGACAAACGCACGCATTTATACGGCGCGGATAAAGTCAGCGAATACCGTTTGTCTCATGATAAAAAGTGGGTGGCTTTTGTTTACCAGTTCAAGACCTACGTAGCACCATTCGTAGACAATGGTCAGAAAATTACGCTGGGACCGGACATGACATCATTACCGGTTACACAGCTCTCTGCCCGCGCCGGCGAGTACCTGAACTGGAGTCCTGATAGTACGTCGGTAGGCTGGTTCCACGGACCGGTGTATTACGAGCGCGCACTGGAAGATGCATTTACTTTTGTTGCCGGTAAAGAAAAAGATGCACTGCCTGAACCGGAAACCAAAGGCATGAACCTGTCTTTCAAATCGAAGGCAGATAAACCCGGTGGCTACAAAGCGCTGGTTGGCGGCAAAGTCGTTACCATGCGTGATGCAGATAACACACAGGAAGTCATCGAAAACGGCGTAGTGCTTATTCGCGATAACCGGATTGAAGCCGTTGGCTCACTTGACGAAATTACTATTCCTGATGACGCCATGCGCATCGATACCCGCGGAAAAACCATTATTCCGGGCTTAGTCGATGCCCATGCTCACGGTTCTCAGGGGCGTAACGAAATTATTCCTCAACAAAACTGGGGACAATTTGCCAACGTAGCGTTTGGTGTGACCACGATTCACGATCCGTCCAACGACACCACTGAAATCTTTGCCGCCTCAGAGTTGCAACGGCATGGCGATATTATTGCTCCGCGCATTTATTCCACCGGCGCGATTTTATACGGTGCGGAGTCACTGGGTTATAAAGCCATTATCAACAACTACGATGATGCGTATTTCCATGTTGAAAGGCTGAAAGAAGCCGGTGCGATTTCAGTAAAAAGTTATAACCAGCCCCGTCGGGACCAACGTCAGCAAATTCTGTGGGCTTCACACGAACAGCAGATGATGGTTGTGCCGGAAGGCGGCGGTAAAATGCAGCAGAACCTGACTATGGTGGTAGACGGACATACCGGCCTTGAGCACAGTTTCCCCGTGGCGAAAGGCTATGATGATGTTAACCAGTTATGGGCAGCCACAGAGTCGGGTTACACGCCAACCTTCGTGGTGTCATATGGTGGCCTGATGGGCGAAGAGTACTGGTACGACAGAACTGAAGTGTGGAAGAACGAACGTCTGCTACGCTATGTGCCGTCAACCATTCTCGACAGCCGTGCTATCCGCCGTCCTACCGCACCGGATAACCAGTACAATCACTTCGAAGTGGCAGCGTATGCAAAAACACTGCGCGACAAAGGTGTGAGCGTGCACATCGGTGCCCATGGCCAGCGTGAAGGTTTAGCCGCTCACTGGGAATTGTGGAGTATGGCTCAGGGTGGTTTCACGCCATGGGAAGCCCTGCGTGGCGGAACCATTGACGGTGCCAAACACTTAGGCATGGGTAACGACCTTGGCAGTATAGAAAAAGGTAAGCTGGCCGACTTAGTTGTGATTGACGGTGATGTACTGAGCGATATCCGCAGAAGCGAATTTGTTGAGTATACCGTGCTGAACGGACGGGTTTATGAGGCTGCGACGATGAATGAAGTGGGAAGCCGTAAACAGCGTAAGCCGTTCTTCTTCGAGGCAGATAACAAACTGTTTATGCCGGAAGAGACTGCGCAGGAAATCAACGCCAAAGCGCATATGTATCACTGGAGACATTGATACCTTAAACCTGTACGGGCGCCTGATAAGGCGCCCTTTTTATTTCATGCTGCTGGCAACGCCATCGCAGGTTTGAGACTGTCAGCGACCTGTTGTGGATCGCGGCAAATAAGATAAACCTCATCCTGCCAGTCATCAAATGTCGCCATCATTGAATATAACAGCGCCGGCTTACTGAATCTGATGCGCACGTTAGCTTCATCACCCTGCCCCAAAATCAATGCATCACCACAGTCAGCTCTGCTCCAGCTCCCTGCCTCTGCAGACTCAATGGCAGACAGCCTGGCGAACAGGGTACTGTAGAAACCCGGATTGATGACCAGATCATCGTCCTGAATATACAGCGAGAAATGCTTTCCTATACGGATACTGGCAATGGCAGAAATCATCGTCCAGAGGATCAGGCTGCAAACGATAACCGCTGCGGTATGACTCCATTCAGCCAAAAGCCAGTATGAAAGCGCAGCCGCAAACACTATTCCGCCTGTCAGCACGCATTGATAAATCACGCTGTCTGATTTGGTATGTAGTTTCCCCACGGGCGACACATGCCGGCGGGTAAACCGGGGAATGGCATAAAACCAGGATGCCGGTTCATGGGCCCATAAAACAGCAGTCATTCGTTTTTTGTCATCCTCTGCATACGCTTTATGAGCATGCAATCTCGGATCACCGGGAAGATGACGGGCTTTCCACAAGCTTTTAACCACCATATAAACCAATGCAAATTCGAGAATAATAAGCACTGCCGCAATGGGATAACGTAGCCAGGAAATAAACTCAAAATAAGCAGCAAGATCTTCAGGGAAGGTGTACCGCGCGGCCACCGCCGCGAGACTAAAACTGATGATTATTTTCCACAGTTTCTGTTTGCCTTTCACAACAACACAAACATAGTACGCTGCAGGCAAAACAATAAAATACAGGCCTGCAAAAAGTGCGGTGAGCCACTTATCCTGCGGTAACCGGATTGTGTCAGGTAGAAAGTAATAGCCGCCGGCAAATGTAGTGACCATCAGAACGAAATAGATAAGACGATACTGAGCAGATTTCTGCATAGCAACACTCCCTGTTTGCTTAACCATGCCACCGGTAAAGTTTACTGCATGGTCAGTTCTCTGCGCAAAGGGAGATAAGTTTCAGAATGTTACCCGCACGGCGTCTCAGTTACCGGTTACGTCCGTATTGTTCGTGAGACGACACCCAGTCGGATGAAGAAATGGCCGAAGCCAGCGAGATCTCTCCGGCCAGTGCCACCGCTCCTACAATCTCGGCAAATTTGTACACTTTATTTTTGCCGTAACAATCCATCAGCTCCAGGCACTCTTTCTGTGTACCTATGCCGGTTCCACCGCCGTAGGTAGCAACAATCAGAGAAGGGATAGTCAGCGAGACATATAAATCCCCTTCTTCGGTGAGCTCGGAGTACATGATCCCCGCCGAGGATTCAGAGACATTAGCGACATCCTGTCCCGTGGCAATGAACATGGCGGTGATACCGTTAGGCGAATGCAGGCCGGTGTTATTGACGCCGGATAAAAACGAACCGATACCAGCTACTCTGCCATGGTAATCAATTTGTTTTGGTTCCACCCGCATTACGCTGAGTAAATGTTCGCGCTTGATTGTTGCTTCTGCAGTAACCCGTTTTCCCCGGGTCCGCATAATATTTATCTGCGAGGCCTTTTTGTCGGTGGCAAAATTAGACTCCAGATAAAAATTCACAATCCCTTCGTAGTGATCCATGATCCAGCCACAGGCAGCAAATGTGGCGCGCCCCACCATATTCTGACCGGCGGCATCTCCGGTTCTGTAGTTAAAACGGAGAAACGCAAATTTGTTAGACAGGAAATGGTCGATGTAAGTCAGCTTCGCCACCGAAGATGTCGCTTCTGCTTCCTCACGGATCTTTTCGATATTTTGATTTATCCATTTAACGAAATCCCGTGCCCCGCGAGCATCAGAAAAAACAAAAACCGGCGCCCGTTGCATGGCATCATCAACCACTGTTGCTTTCACGCCACCGCTCATATTCAGGAGCTTCATGCCACGGTTATAAGACGCCACCAGCGTGCCTTCAGTGGTAGCCAGCGGCACCACAAAATCGCCTTTCGCATATTCTCCGTCAATGGTGAGCGGACCCGCTATGCCAATTGGCACCTGCGCCACACCAATAAAGTGCTCAATATTGCCTTTGAGTGTGTTGGAGTCGATGGAATAGTTGCCCACATGATTCACCGGCGCGCCGGTTGCAGATGCGAAATATGCCTGACGGGCTTTGATGATTTCTGCCTGATAGTCGTCATGGGGATCTCTTGGGATCCCCTCCGGTTTGGCACTGATGTCTGAAATGTTGTCTTCGACTTCAAACTTCAGCTTACCGAATGGTGAGGCCTTAAAAGAAAGTCCCAATTTAAGCTTTTCAGGCCCGGCCTTTGCCCGCACGTTCAAAAAGACCGTAATAACTTCCCGTAGCGGAAAAGAAATGTCCCCTTTTGCATTAATTTCCTCGGCAGAGAGCAGCATGTCCGCCCCGACTTTCAGAGTAATTTTCTCTTTCGGAATATGATTGCCATCCAGCACGATATGTAAAATTTCGCTGATACTGGCGTCTTTCAACCGGTTCTTCAGCATAAAGCACAAACCATCTTCCGTTTTTTGCAGACTGCCGTGGGTATACAACTGCTTTAAAAGCATGCTGGGGATAAACATGAGGCACTTCCTTTTTAATGGCTGACGCTTTTTGAGACGCGCTTATTATCAATGTAATACAGTAGCGTCAGTTAACAACAATTTCACTTCTTTCCCGGTCAAACCAGCCACTGGGTTGACCCCCGTCAACCTTTCAGGACTTGCCTGAAACGGACATGACTTAACAAAAACGGACATAACGCACATTTTTTGTACACAAATTATCCAGTGTCCGTGATTTGAAAGCCTACGGCACTGCTTCTTGTAAATTTAATTCCGTCAGCAGGACGCTGATGTGTTTTCGACAGATTGCCCCTGTTACCGGAAAAGGAGGTGTCAGGGACTACGATGCCAGGGATTCAATTGATCAGTTAAGGATGCTGTTCAGGGGTAATCTGCCGGACTTTTATTTAGCAAGGAGTAAATCATGGAACACAAGCTGTTCAGACAACAGGCTTTGCAACATCAGCTGACAGCCAGTCAGGGAGACGTATTTGTTTTACCGTCTTTGCCTGTCAGGATGATCAGCCTGATGGTAACAGGTTGGGTCATCGTGATGGCCTGGTATCTGAATAGTCAGGAATACAAAACCTTCACCCGGATCAACGGCTGGCTGGAAATGTCAGAAGGCAGTACGCCGGTTTATCCGGACAATACCGGCGGACGGGTTGCCGCTATTCTCGTGAAAAATGGCGATGAGGTTGAGGCGGGAACCCCCTTACTTAAAATCAACAGCGGCCAGACGCTGGGCTCCGGCGAAGACGTGCATTTTGCAGTGCACAGTCAGTATGAAGTTCAGCAGGAACAGCTTGAACAACAACTACGCTATCTCACTGTCGCCCATAAACTGGCAATTGCAACGACCAGAAATACCGGCACGCAACTGGAGCGGGATATTAGCAAGCTTAACGGACTCATTGAGCTGGTAGGCCAGCGGATCGCTCTGGCAGAAACGTCTGCTAACTCGATGGCAACACTCGCCGATGCCAGATTACTGGCGAAAAATGAACATCTCAGTGCCGCCCGTGCTGTGTTATCGCTAAAGCAGGAATTACTGGAATACCAGCGGGAGCGTGAAAGTAAGCTCGCCTACCTTGAAGAAAATCGCCACGAGCTGGCGAGGCTCCCCGCCAGTCAGGAGCAGGAGCGCCTTGATCTTCAGCATCAACTCAGTGCATTACGCAATCAGATGCTGCAGTGGGACAGTCAGCACAAGAAGGTGATTACCGCATCAAGAGCTGGTGTGGTATCCGATTTGTCTGTACGTAGCGGTGACTTCATCAATACGTCTAAACCTCTACTGAATATACAACCCTCTTCTGACACCCTTACCGGTAAGGTGTTGCTGCCAGCCCGGTCGGCAGGTTTACTGCAACAGGGTCAGTCAGTCCGCATTAAACTGGATGCTTTCCCTTATCAGCAATACGGCACCGTTGACGGTGTTATTACGCAAATATCTGACGATCTTATCCAGCCACAGAGTAAGCAATGGTTTCCTGTCACCACAGACGAACCGGCATATCTGGTTCAGGTTTCGCTGAATAAACAAAGCATCGCCACCTACGGACAGGAAACACCACTGAGAAGCGGCATGACCTTCAGTGCCGATGTGACGACACGGGAGTCCAGCCTGATTGAATGGCTTTTCGCACCATTACTGTCTGTAAAAGGGGCGTGGTAATGCAGGCCCTCTTATCAGCAAACCCGCTCCCTTCCCTTCGCCGTTCTGTTAAAACACCGGTGGTGTATCAGGCGGAAGCCGCAGAATGCGGACTGGCCTGCCTGTGTATGATATTGCAGGCCCATGGCGATAAAAGAACACTGGCCGAACTCCGGCAGGAATATGGCTTGTCACTGAAAGGGGCAACGCTGGGAGACATTATTACCATCGCTAAGCGCCTTTCTTTATCTGCAAGAGCGCTGAAACTGGACTTGGATGATCTGCCAAAACTGCAATTGCCCTGCGTAGTTCACTGGGATATGAAGCATTTTGTGGTACTCACCGCAGTGAACAAAAACAGCGTAACCATTCATGATCCGGCCACGGGTAAACGTAAAATGCCGTTATCCCGTTTTTCCGCTCATTTCACCGGCATTGCTCTGGAAGTCTCTCCGGCCCCGGCTTTTACACCGGTCACGGCTACCCCAAAGCTGACAATAAGCAGTTTCTTCTCAGGTCTCAGCGGGCTTCGCAGAACCTTGCTGCTTACCTTCTGTATTACCCTGCTTATTCAGTTATTTGCCCTGTTGTCTCCTTATTACATGCAAATGGTGGTAGATGATGCGCTGCCCGCAGGATCGTCTGACTTTTTGACCGCATTAACCATAGGCTTTGCGCTTTTTCTGTTAATTGAATGTCTGACTTCAGCGTTACGCCAACATATCCTTTTACACTTCACCAGCCGCCTGCAACTGCTGATGAGCGCCAGGGTATTCAGTCATTTACTGCAACTGCCGCTAAAATGGTTTCACAGCCGGCACACCGGCGACATTATTTCCCGTTTCAGTTCATTAAATGCATTGCGGGATTTTCTCACTGCCAGCTTCATTACCGTGATCATGGACGGACTGATGGCACTGGTGACAGTGGCAGTCATGTATGTTTATGCGCCGCTTCTGGCCACGGTAGTCATTGTTATCACCTTTTTGTATGCGCTGTTCCGCGTGTTTGCCTGGCATTGCGTCCGGCCTCATCACGCCAACAAACTGGAGCTGGCTTCAAAGGAGCAAACGCACTTCATCGAATCCATGCGGGCCATTCAGACAATCAAGCAATTTAACCTGGAGGCGAGCCGCCACGGCCACTGGCTGAACCGGCTGACATCATCCTTAAATGCAGACATCAGTATCGGCAAATGGGGTTTGCGTACCAGCATTGCCAAACAGGTCATCACCGGTGCCGAAAACATTGTAGTGATTTACCTTGGCGCACAGATGGCTATGGAAAATGCACTGACCACCGGTATGCTGTATGCGTTTATCAGCTACAAAAACCGCTTTGTTACCGCCGCTGAAAGTCTGATCACCACCGCACTGGAATGGCGTATGTTATCGCTACACATTGACCGGCTATCAGATGTGGTGCTGGCTGAATGTGAAGACGTACCAGTCGCTTTTTCCGGTGTAGACGGCACAGACAATACCGGCCCGGCAACTTTATCCCTCAGACAGGTCAGCTATGCTTACAACAGCTTTTCAGCACCGGTACTTGAAAATATCAACCTGACCGTTGCCCCCGGCGAAGCAGTAGCGATCACCGGTGCAAGCGGCTGCGGAAAATCAACGTTACTTAAATGTATTACCGGTATTCACCCGCTCAGTTCAGGCTCAGTATATTTCGGCACAAAGCCTGTCAGTCAGGGCGCACTGAAGGGCGTATCCTCGGCAGTTTATCAGGATGACGCCCTGCTCAACGGCAGCATTCTTGAAAATATAGCCGGCTATTGTGATTCTCCTGATATTCAGCGGGCAGCAGGCGCGGCACAACTGGCCTGTATTCACGATGACATTGTAGCCATGCCAATGCAGTACCAGACACTGGTCGGCGACATGGGCAGCACGTTGAGTGGCGGCCAGATCCAGCGGATAATGCTGGCCAGAGCACTGTATCAACGGCCGCAGATCCTGTTCCTTGATGAAGCAAGCAGTCACCTTGATATGCACAACGAAGCACAGGTAAACCACAACCTGAAACAGCTGAACATCACCCGCATTATTATCGCCCACAGGCCGCAAACCATCGCCATGGCAGACCGTGTGTTCCGGCTTGAAGCAGGCAAATTAACCGAAATCTACCCCGTCAGTACCAACCCCGTTATTGAACAACAAGGAGAGAGTCATGACTAATCCAACCCCTATCAATGATCGCCTGGAGCAGCTTTCCCGCCGGGAACTGCAGGTTGCCCATAAAATTATGGAAGGGCTTCCGAATAAGCGAATCGCTTCCCAGCTATTTATCAGCGAGAGGACGGTGAAATTTCACTGCGCCAACATTTACCGCAAGCTGGATATCCACAACCGCACCTCACTGATGGCGAGTTACTACCGCCAGTTTCATCAGCCCGGTACACGGATAGAGCAAGAGGGGTAGTAATGTCCTTTCGTATCAATAAAACCGTGGCGTTTGAGACAGAAGTCCTGTTTATGAACAGTCTCATTCCCATGGCGGCAGCATCGCTGTGCTGCCTGATGTATTTCGCGATTACCAGTACATTACCCGATATGTGGGTGGTCGGTTTGACGTTTAATTTGTGCTGGATAATGAGTCTGCGCGAGACCATTTTAACCTGCTACCTGCAAGGGGTTTCAGACACAGTTGGCCAGTCGCCCTATCTGAAACCCGGCGTGGGTGATAACCGGACTTTTAGCCAGAAGACAGCGCCGGAAGACCCGGTAAACTAAAACCTGTTGTGAGTTATGCGCAACGAAACCCGTAACGGAAAAATAACCTGTTCAAGGAGAACATCATGAAAGAAACAACCACACCCCGCCCGTTAACGAATGAAGAAGCCTGCGAAGTATCAGGCGCCGGTCTTATAAAAACTACGCCGGTCACAGAAGCCAAAGCCATCTTAATCCCGCCCCGCTATTTCACCCTGGCGCTGGGTGAAAATGGTGGCGATTACCCGGAAGAATCGGTTTACTGATTTCAGGCCTGATGATGCTGCGCGGACAGGGTTGTCTCCCGCTCCTGTTGGCGTCAGCATCATTTTTAAAAGGACGTAATGTATGATTCTTTGCCTGGGTGATGAATCAGACCATCAACTACAGCATGTAGTGACAACACTTCACGACCTTCAGGAAGAAACACTGATCCTCAATACGGCGAACCTGGGCGATCAGTTAAAGTTGCAATGGCAACCGCTTAAAAATGCCTTCACGCTTGTTGTCGATAACGAATACGTGGATATTGACGAAGCCAGCGCCTTTTGGTGGCAGCGCTTTTCAGCTCCACCGGCAACAAATCCTGTTGCCGGTAAAAATCAAATCAGTGCACTTTCGCCGCTTTTTTATCATCAGCCTGAGCGCTGGTATAACCCGCTGAGTGCCATTCGTTTTCACCAGGCCAAGCCCGTGCAATTGCAAACAGCATCGGCACTGGGCGCCATCATTCCCGATACGCTCATCAGCAATGATGTCACTGCCCTCAAACACTTCGCTGAGCAGTTTCAGGATGTCATTGTCAAACCGGTTTCCGGTGGTGCCCACACCACCTTGCTTCGTCAGCATGGCGTGTATACCAGTGAACTTCCGCATCAGCAGGACACTGGTGCAGTGACGTTACAGGCCCGGATTGACGGGCTTGATGTGCGGACGTACGTTATTGGTGATGAGGTTTTTTCCGGTGTTATCTACTCGGATAAGCCGGATTACCGTATTGATGAGTGCGCAGAGGCGCAGGCTACAGACATTCCTGAGGATATCCGCTCACTGGCCAGAACAATTTGCGCTGCTTTCGGGATGAAATGGTGCGCCATTGACTGGCGGTGTAACAGTAAAGGCGAGTTTATCTTCCTTGAAGCGAATCCCTGCCCGTACTTTTTGAAATTTGAACATGAAACACAGCACCCGCTCACTGAAACCTTATGCCGGGCGCTGATAACAACAGCGGAACACTAGTCCGCTGTTGTTGATGAAGCAGGTTATCTCAGATAACCGTTATGACGCGACAGAATAATCGGTATAACCTTTCTCTGCGCCACCGAACAAGGTATCAGGATCATGCTCTGCCAGCGCGATGCCTTGTTGTAAACGGGCAGGCAGATCGGGATTCGATACAAAGGGGCGACCGAAACCAATCATATCAGCCCATCCTTCTTCCAGCGCCTGTTCAGCGCGGTCACGGGTATATTTGCCGGCATAAATCAAAATACCGTCAAACGCCTCGCGGATGGCCTGTTTAAAACTTACCGCCATTTCCGGCGCATCATCCCAGTCGGCTTCAGCGATATGTACATAGCCGGCCTCTAACTCATTCAGGGCCCGCACCGCTTCAACGTACGTCTGTTCAGGGTTTTCATCTACCGCACCATTCAACGTCGTCAGCGGAGCCAGACGGATCCCCACTGCGCGACTGTCGAACACCGTGCTGACGGCAGACACGACTTCTTTCAGGAACCGCAGACGGTTCTCCAGGCTGCCGCCGTATTCATCAGTACGGTTGTTGGCTTGTGAATCAAGAAACTGGTTGATGAGATAGCCATTGGCTCCATGCAGCTCGATGCCATCAAATCCGGCATCTTTGGCACATTGCGCCGCGTGCCGGTACTCTTCAACGACCGCTTTGATTTCTTCTTTACTAAGTGCTCTGGGTACAGAAGACTGCACAAAACCCGGTGAGCTATTTTCGTCGATAAATACCTTCACGCCCTCAGCCTGAAGCGCTGACGAAGAAACCGGCTGTTTGCCACCCGTATTACTTTCGTGGGATACGCGGCCAACGTGCCACAGTTGCGCAAACATCACACCTCCTGCCTTGTGAACGGCATTTGTGACCTTCTTCCAGCCTTCGATTTGCGCTCCGGTGTAAATGCCCGGGGTCCAGGCGTAGCCCTTGCCCAGTTCACTGATTTGCGTACCTTCACTGATAATCAAACCGGCACTGGCACGCTGGGCATAATAAGTAGCCATTAAATCGTTGGCGACATCACCGGGCTGCGTTGACCTTGAGCGGGTCATCGGGGGCATGACAATACGGTTTTTAAGCGTTTTGCCGGCAAGAGAAATACTGTTAAATAATAGACTCATAAAGCCTCCTTCCATTTTCAATGGATGAAGCATATCGCAGCCTATTTGAATCATTAACAGCAATAAATTAAAAACACTTTTGTTATTTTTGCAATTATAGAGTGAGTCGCGGCGCGATATAATCCAGGAATGCAGAGATGCGGGAAGACACGGCACTGTTACGGTAATATACCGCCTGTACCAGTTCCCGCCGGTTCGGACTCAGGACATGGTCTGTCAGCACAGGCACCAACCGGCCGGCCTCAATATCTTCATACGTCATAAAGTGTGACAGCATCGCCAGCCCCTGCCCTGCAATGCAAAGTTGCCGCACGGTTTCACCACTTGAGGCACTGATGGCAAATGTAAGCTGCTGAGGACTTTTAAGTGGCCAGTTATTTAAATGCGGCGCGTCACTGAAACCAATTAAACGATGCTGCGAAAGGCTTGTAATATCGCCGCTGACCGGATGTTTAGCCAGGTATTGCGGACTTGCCACTACATGTAACCGGCTTCGCCCTAACTTTCTGGCATGGAGATTGGAGTCACTTAAATCGCCGATACGAATGGCGATATCGGTTTTATGCTCCAGTAAGTCAATGATGCTGTCGTGACTGGTCAGCTCCAGAGATATATCCGGATAGGTGCGGCAGAACCCGTCTATTAACGGTGTCAGCTGATGAAATACAAACGGGCTGGCTGCATCAACCCGCAGCTTGCCTGATGGTGTCCGCCCGAGCAGTCGCAATGCCTCCTCACCTTTTTCCAGCATGTTCAGACCGTCTCTGGCGTAACGCAGGAAAAGCTCACCTTCTTCCGTCAGCTCTACCCGTCTGGTTGTGCGGTTAAACAGGGTAACGTTGAGGGTCTTTTCCAGCCGCGTTACCGAGCGTGATATCCTGGCAACCTGCTGGTCCAGCAGCGCTGCGGCGGCAGAGAAACCGCCGGTATCCACCACCGTTACAAAGGCTTCTAAATCTTCTGTTTTAGCATTAACCGGCATTGTTCAACCTTTTCATTTTCCACAAAGATAGCAGCTTACTAATTACATTTTATACAAATAACCAGAAAGAAACCTGACGTATTCAACGCAATCAACTTTTCAGGCAACAAAAAACGCGCAACCGTCAGACAGTCGCGCGTTTTAATTTTATTAATGAGCAGCTACCGTTCAGCCAGGCAGCGACCCATGTGGTAAGTAACAGACAGAGCCTTACAGAATAAAGCGGCTGAGATCTTCGTTATCGACCAGCGTTTCTAAGTGTGAGTCCACATAGGCGGCGTCGATAGTAAAAGTTTCACCGGACTTCTCGGATGCGTCGAAAGAAATATCTTCCATCAAACGCTCCAGCACCGTGTGCAAACGACGGGCACCGATGTTCTCAAGGCGCTCGTTTACCTGCCAGGCTGCTTCAGCAATGCGCTGAATGCCAGACTCTTCAAACTTAATTGTCACGCCTTCTGTAGCCATAAGAGCACGATACTGCTCTGTCAATGCTGCATTCGGTTCAGTCAGAATACGTTTAAAGTCTTCCACTTTCAGTGCTGACAGTTCAACACGGATTGGCAGACGGCCTTGCAACTCAGGGATCAGGTCAGACGGCTTACTCATCTGGAAAGCACCGGATGCGATAAACAACATGTGGTCAGTTTTCACCATCCCGTGCTTAGTCGATACAGTAGAGCCTTCCACCAGCGGCAGCAGATCCCGTTGCACACCTTCACGGGACACATCCGCAGAGTTATTGCCTTCACGTTTACAAATCTTGTCGATTTCATCAATGAACACAATACCGTGCTGTTCAACCGCATGAATCGCTTTTTCTTTCAGATCTTCCTGATTTACAAGACGGGCAGCTTCCTCTTCAGTAAGCATTTTCAGCGCATCTTTGATTTTCAGTTTTTTCTTTTTCTTCTGCGAGTCAGAATTCAGGTTCTGGAACATCGACTGCAGTTGATTGGTCATGTCTTCCATGCCCGGAGGCGCCATGATTTCAACACCCATTTGCGGCAGTGCGACATCGATTTCAATTTCTTTGTCGTCCAGCTGACCTTCACGGAGCTTTTTACGGAATGCCTGACGGGTGCCACGGTCTTCAACCTGCTCCTTTTTACCCCACACGTCTTCCGGTGGTGGCAATAGAGCATCCAGCACACGCTCTTCCGCCGCTTCCTCAGCACGGAATTTGACCTTCGTCATTTCCTGCTCTTTAGTCAGCTTTACCGCGATGTCTGTCAGATCGCGGATGATCGTCTCAACTTCTTTACCAACATAGCCCACTTCAGTGAACTTCGTGGCTTCAACCTTAATGAAAGGGGCATTTGCCAGCTTCGCCAGGCGGCGGGCAATTTCAGTTTTACCCACACCGGTAGGACCAATCATCAAAATATTCTTAGGCGTGACTTCAACACGAAGCTCTTCCGGCAATTGCATCCGGCGCCAGCGGTTACGCAGGGCGATAGATACGGCGCGTTTTGCGTCCTGCTGGCCAATGATGTGGCGATCTAACTCGTGAACAATTTCTCTGGGTGTCATTTCAGACATAATAAACCTTCTCTTACTAACGCTGATGATGCTCAGCTACCGGCTGCATGACCGTAATACGGCCTGCAGTCGATCAATAATCCAGTACTTCAACCGTCTGGTGATGGTTGGTATATACGCAGATATCCCCTGCGATGGTTAAACTCTTTTCTGCTATTTCACGGGCTGACAATTCAGTATTTGCCAGCAGAGCCGTTGCAGCCGCCTGCGCATAAGCGCCACCGGAACCAATAGCGATTAAATCGTTTTCAGGCTGCACTACGTCGCCGTTACCGGTAATGATGAAAGATGCCGTCTCATCAGCCACCGCTAGCAACGCTTCGAGCTTACGCAGCGCCCTGTCAGTACGCCAGTCTTTGGCCAGTTCCACCGCAGCGCGGGTAAGGTGCCCCTGGTGGATCTCGAGTTTAGATTCAAAACGCTCGAACAGCGTAAATGCATCAGCAGTACCACCGGCAAAACCGGCGAGCACTTTATTATGATACAGGCGACGCACTTTTTTCGCGTTGCCTTTCATTACGGTATTGCCCAGAGAAACCTGTCCGTCTCCGGCAATGACGACCTGATTGTCGCGTCTTACAGATACAATAGTAGTCACTACACTTCCCCATATTCCGGGTGTCGCTGGCTGTCGCGCAGCAAATTAATTTCAATGAAGAGATAAGTGGGGGAAGAGATAATTTTTTCAAGGGACAATCCACCAGCATCAATAAAGACCGGTGTCAGGCCCGCAGACGGAGAAGGAAGAAGCCATTACAAACCGTCAGCAGCAGGAAAACTGCTGCAGGGAACATGGTGAGCCTGTGGACGGGATGAAGTATTACCGGCGGGAAAGGCACACGATCCGGCGAAAAGAGATTGAGAACCCTAAGCGCAGGGGTTGAAGATATTCTGGTACAGAACCGTCAGCCGCAGGGAAGCGGCTGCCGAGCGCCCATGGATGGGTTTACAGCGAGTTCTGTACCAGAATATCGGAAGCCCCGACAGCGACGGGTTATCTACCTTAGAGATTCCAGTACAGGATCATGCAGGTGGTGATGTTTACTTTTCTCAGGCTGTGTCTTGCTCTTTCTGCATCACGTTTGGTTTGTAACGGCCCCATGATGACCCGGAACCATTCACCGTTAGAGCCGGTAGTGGCCCGAACCTGTGCTTCAAGACCCTGAAAGGCGATTTTGGCTTTCATTTCTTCAGCCTGCGAGCGGGTGCGGAATGAACCACACTGAAGTAAATACAGTTTGTCGGATTTTTGTTGCTCCGCGACTTCCACTTCGACTTCGTAACCGGGTAAGGATTTAATGTATTCCCATTCTTCCTTAGGCAGCTCAGGCAATTCCTCTTCTTCGACAATTTGCGGTAGTGGTTCCATCGGCGAGTCAGCCGTTTCATCAACATTGTCTTTAATAGAGAACAGAAAATAAATAAGACCCAGAATAGCGATCACCACAACCACCAGACGTGCCCAAATCTTAGTCCGGTTCGTCTCCGGCGAAGGCGGCTTGCGTTTATTGTTGTTCTTTTTATTTTGTGGCGCACGACCACGAGCTACATAATCACGTTGTGCCATATCCGGCGTAATATCCCGTCAAATATTGTTTGAAAAAAGCATCACCTGCTGGCTGATTATCACGTGATTAAATCAGCGCTTTTTAGTGAAACCGCACAGCAGTGTATCGTGAATTTTCCTAAAATGCTGCCGCTATATGCGTTAAGAAGCGAATACTAACTGAAGTCAGAGGGATCAACATCCAGTGACCAGCGAACACGGCTTGCCGCTGGCATCGCTGATAATACCGGTAAGGCTTTTCTGAGTAACCCGTTGATATCATTACGCCGCGCCGACTGCAGGACCAGCATAAAACGGTAACGCCCCTGACGCTTCTCAATCAGGCAGGGAAGTGGCCCGTTTAATCTCACAGACGGACTTTGCAACAGCGACCCCGCCTGTTCAAGAAAATCCCACGCCTGTTCAGCATGAGTGGCTTCAGCACGGATCACCGCCTGAGACTGAAAGGGCGGCATCCATGATAACTTTCTTTCTTCCAGCGCCTGGCGGGCAAAATGCGCGTAACCGTTGTGCACTAAATCCTGCAACAACGGGTGCCCCGGATTATGCGTTTGTAGCCACATTTCCCCCGGCTTCGATGCCCTGCCTGCGCGCCCCGCCAGTTGAGTAACCAGTTGCGCCAGCTTTTCACTGGCACGAAAATCTGCGCTGAATAAGGCGCCGTCGCAGTCCAGTACAACAACCAGAGTCACATGGGGAAAATGATGCCCTTTTGACAAGATCTGCGTACCGATCAGCAATTGATACTTCTGCGCATTAATGTCATCCAGAGAACGTTGCAACTTGTCTTTGCCCCGCACCGAGTCGCTGTCGATACGGATTTGTTTCACGGCGGGGAACAACTTCGCCAGACCATCTTCAATCTGCTCCGTTCCCACGCCGGCAGTAATCAGTTTATTTTCACCGCAATGTTCGCACTGGCGGGGTACCGGTCTGGCGCCACCGCAATGATGGCACTGCAAACGTTGCTGGGTGCGGTGAACCGTGTAGGGCCGTTCGCACCGGCGGCAATCATAAGAATGACCACAATGATGGCAGAGCAATGCCGGTGCGTACCCCCGCCGGTTAACAAATACCAGTACCTGATTTCCCATCGACAAATGCTGGCGCATGATGCTCAGCATGCCATCGGCAATACCAAACTGCATCCGCTGGTCCCGTACATCCAGTACCTGCTGATGAGTGTTCGAAGCACCGCCGGCCCGCCGGGTCAGTTGCAGATGACCATATCGCTTCGTCAGGGCGTTGTTCAGTGTTTCCAGTGAAGGCGTCGCGGTGCCCAGAATAAGAGGAATGTGCTCAGTACTGGCGCGCATAACTGCGAGATCTCTGGCGTGATATCGCAACCCGTCCTGCTGCTTAAACGAATCATCATGTTCTTCGTCCACAATGATCATGCCCGGGAATTTCATTGGCGTAAAAATCGCAGACCGGGTACCAATAATGATGCCCAGTTCACCTTCCCGCGCACGCTGCCAGACTGAAAGGCGATCTTTGTCATTCAATTGGGAGTGTAATACGCCGATATCGATACCAAAGCGCTTGGCAAAACGGGTAACCGTCTGCGGAGTAAGGCCAATCTCCGGTACCAGAATCAATACCTGCTTCCCGGCAGAAAGAATATCTTCAATGGCCTGCAGGTAGACTTCGGTTTTCCCGCTTCCGGTGATCCCTTCCAGTAAAAAAGGCGCAAACTTGCCGGCCTGTTGCGACAACGCGCTGATGGCTACCGCCTGCTCTTTATCAGGCAATGGCTTCTTGCCGACATGAAAATAATCGAGCCACATTTTCGGTCGCAGGGGCGGCGGTTTACTTTCGCAGTACACAAAGCCCTTCTCTTCCAGAGCACTGATGATGGAGGAAGGAAAGGTATTTTTGAGATCGCCTTCGCGAACCGGCTCATCCGCCAGTGCCTCAAGACAAGCATACTGGCGCTTCGCCCGCTTCAGTGACGCCAGATTTTCATCAATGTTATCACCGGCATGCCACCAGATTTCATCCACCGGATTCGCCGGTTCACCCTTGCGCAGCAGGACCGGTAATACGGTGTGAATAACCTCACCCACCGGATGAAGATAATACTGGGATAACCAGTGACACAGTTTCAGCATCACACTGTCGAGCACCGGACTGTCATCAATAACATGGTGAACCGGTTTGATTTTTCCGCTGTTCTCCGGCGTTTCCGCCTCTCCCAGAACGACGCCGGTTAATGTGCGGGGGCCGAAAGGCACACTGACCCTGCAGCCTGCTTCCGGTAATGTGTCACAGGAGTAGGTAAAAGCTTGTCGTAACGGTACAGGAACCGCCACCTCAACAAAACGCATAATCTGCCTATATTTTCCGCACTTTTTTACTTATCGTTCTTGATCAAAACGGCGTCATACATTAATATGCGCCGCTCTTTACGGCAAGGCCAGTTGTGCCTTGTATTGAATATAGTTGCGTATGGTGTTCAGCTTCGGGCTGGATTGCGATACGGCCTTATATAATGAGGTAACCCATGAAACAAGGTATCCACCCTACTTACGAAGAAATTACTGCATCTTGCTCTTGCGGTAACGTTATCAAAGTACGTTCTACTGCAGGTAAAGAACTGAACCTGGACGTATGCTCAAACTGCCACCCGTTCTACACTGGTAAGCAGCGTAACGTTGATACTGGTGGTCGTGTTGACCGCTTCAAGAAGCGTTTTGGTGCTCTGGGCAAAAAATAAGTCCGGCATTGAATTGCGAAAAAAGCGCCTTTACGGCGCTTTTTTTGTGCCTTAAATCCGTTACTTAAAACACTTAACCCGTGCTCGTCCCGTTACGCTTTACTCACCCGCCCGCTCCACCGTCCAGCCATATAAAATAAATTATAAATTAAAGTTAACTTATAAATTTCATCAATAGTCGGCATTGATAATTCCGTTTTGTGAAGCCGCCCTCCGGCAACTAAAGTAAGCATAAGATAGCTCCTGATCAGATATGTACTGTGAAAGGCGTTGTGTTACATTTGTCGCAAGCTGCGCTTTATAACGAAAACAAGAGATTAGCGCAGGAACGACAAGTAGTAGTTGTGCAAAGACCAAACCCTGAGAAGGACACACAAAAGAATGTCAGATTTCAGACAACGCGCCCTGGATTACCACGAATACCCTACTCCGGGCAAAATAAAGGTAGAACTGTCGACTCCGGCTGACAGCGTAGATGATTTAGCACTGGCCTACAGCCCCGGCGTAGCCGAACCGGTACGTGAAATTGCCGAAGATCCTGATGCAGCATACCGATATACCGCCAAAGGTAATATGGTTGCAGTAATCAGTAATGGTACGGCCATTCTCGGATTAGGTAATTTAGGTCCGCTGGCATCAAAACCCGTGATGGAAGGTAAAGCGTTACTGTTTAAGCGTTTTGCCGGACTGGATGCTATCGATATTGAAGTTAAACACCGGACTACTGAAGAATTCATCAACACGGTTGCCAATATCGCTGATACGTTCGGCGGTATTAACCTTGAAGATATTAAAGCGCCGGAATGTTTCGAAATCGAGCAGGAGCTGATCAAACGCTGCAAGATTCCGGTATTCCATGACGATCAACACGGTACAGCCATCGTAACAGCGGCCGGTATGCTCAACGCGCTGGAAATTCAGGGCAAGAACATCGAAGACGCCAAAATTGTTTGTATGGGAGCCGGTGCTGCCGCCGTTGCATGTATGGAGCTGCTGATCAAGTGCGGCGCCCAGCGTGAGCGCATTTATATGCTCGATCGTAAAGGGGTGATTCATACCCGCCGTGACGATCTCACGGAACACAAAATGTTGTTCGCCAACAACACGGATAAACGTACCCTTGACGATGTAATGGATGGTGCGGATATTTTTGTCGGTGTTTCCGGCCCTGACGTATTGCCTCCAGAAACCTTAAAACTGATGGCACCAAACCCGGTGGTATTTGCCTGTTCAAACCCTGATCCGGAAATTAAACCGGAACTGGCCCATGAGGTTCGCAGTGATTTGATCATGGCAACGGGCCGTTCAGATTACCCCAACCAGGTGAACAATGTACTGTGCTTCCCGTTCATTTTCCGTGGTGCACTGGATGTTCGTGCTTCGACCATTAATGACGAAATGAAAGTCGCTGCGGTTGAAGCATTACGTTCAGTATCGAAAGAGCCTGTACCTGAAGAAGTATTGAAAGCCAGTAAATCAGCATCGCTGACATTTGGTAAAGATTACATTATTCCTAAACCTATGGATCCCCGTTTGCTTCACCGTATTGCCAGTGCCGTAGCACAGGCAGCGATTGACTCAGGCGTTGCCGGTGTTGAATCCTTACCGGCAAAATACACGGGTAACAAAGACTGATTGAAGCATACTGACTTCATTTGTTACGGGCCGGTTATACTACCGGCCCGTTTTCGTTTATCTTCCCGCTTCCCCTAATCTGACGGACAAAGATTTCAT
The DNA here is from genome assembly GCF_056160625.1 of Alteromonas sp. ABH4_457. NCBI lineage: Bacteria > Pseudomonadati > Pseudomonadota > Gammaproteobacteria > Alteromonadales > Alteromonadaceae > Alteromonas > Alteromonas sp. ABH4_457. The sequence continues at coordinate 54,087 of NZ_JBSWXN010000008.1, read as the reverse complement.
GTGGTCAAAAGCACTTATCGGGCTCATCATCGGACGAATAGCTACCACGCTTATCGGCTCAACCATGGCAGTCAGTATAGGCTGGCATTTATACGAAGCCACCGGCGAGGCCTTTGACCTGGCACTGGTAGGCATTTTTCAGATTGTGCCGGTGATCAGTTTATTCCTCGTGGCAGGTTGGGCTGCAGACAACTTTTCCCGCAAAAGCATTTTATTAATTTCTGCCGGATTGCAGTTACTGGTGGTGCTGGCCGTCGCTTTGCTGATGAATCAGCCGGAACTGAATAAATGGGCGCTGTTTTGCTCGTTATCGGTATTGGGCGCAGGGCGGGCTTTCTTCGCACCGGCCATTCAGTCTGTGTTGCCGAATATCGTCAGCACCGATCATCTGGGGCGTGCGGTGGCTGCCATAAGCTCTATCTGGAATATCGCCTTAACCGTGGGGCCTTTCCTCGCCGGCGTGTTACTGGCGGCGCTCGACCGTCAGCTCTACTGGGTGCTCATCATTTTCGGCCTGTTTACGCTGGGTGGCTTTTCTTTATTGCCCGCTCTGAACATTCATTCAGAGCGCAAACTGGCACTTAAAGATATATTCAGCGGTGTGGAATACCTGATGCACAACAACGTTGTCCGCGGAGCGCTGTTTACTGATCTTGTGGTCATACTATGTGGCAGTGTCATGGCCATATTACCTGTGTTTGTGAAAGACGTCTTACATGAAGGTCCGGAAACTCTGGGTTTATTGCGGGCCATGCCGGCTGTGGGTGCGACGCTTATCGGTCTGACAATGGTACGACGTAAGCGGGCTATTGAACGCAACGGCCCGCTGCTGTTCTGGTCACTGATCATCTTCAGCTTTTCCATTATCGGCTTTGCCTTTTCACAGAACCTTTATGTGGCTTGCTTCGCTTTACTGATTTATGGCGGTTCAGACATGATAAGTGTGGTGATCAGAAGCTCAGTAGTACAAATTATGACACCGGACGCATTACGTGGCCGGGTGAGTGCAGTGAACTCCCTGTTCATCGCGTCTTCCAACGAACTCGGAGACTTCAGAAGTGGTTCGGTGACGGCAGCAGTTGGTCCGGTAGCCTGCGCGGTTGCGGGCGGAGTAATGAGCCTGGGTATTGTGCTCCTGTTCCGCTCAACTTTCAGGCCTCTATTCGAATTACAAAAAATCGAGCCGCCCTCAGCCAGACAAGACTAAACTTGCCCCTGATACAAAAAAGCCAGAGTGATTTGCTCTGGCTTTACTTTATTCTTCTTCGTTGTCGGCGGTGGGGTCGATCCCCATCTCTTCCATCATTTTCCTTGCAACGGCAGGAACACGGTTAGGGTTATCTTTGCGCAAATCGTCGTCGTCAGGCAGCGGCTGCCCGGTGAAAGCATGAAGGAATGCTTCGCACAGTAACTCTGAATTCGTCGCGTGACGCAGGTTATTAATTTGTCTGCGGGTTCGCTCGTCTGTGAGCACCTTAAGCACATTAATCGGAATAGAAACAGTGACTTTCTTTACTTGCTCACTCTTTTTTCCATGCTCTGCGTAAGGGTGTATATACTTACCATTCCATTCTGCCATGTGAAATCTCGGACTGCCTGTTATTTTACTTTATAAGCGGAAATTCTAAACAATGTAGCGAAAAGGTCAATTAAGCCGTGTAAACCTCTTGACGTCCAGACATATATTAATTAGTTTAGACGTCTAAACGTCCAAAGAATTGAGTGAGTCAACAAAATGGTTTCCTATGCACAAGGTATCGACGCCTTAAACCAGTCATTGTCCGAATTGCGTGACATTGATGTCTCTTTTGAATTTTTTCCGCCTAACTCGGAAAAGATGGAACAAACGCTGTGGAAATCTGTTGAACGCCTGGCGCCATTGAAGCCTTCTTATATGTCTGTGACCTACGGTGCAAACAGTGGTGAGCGTGACCGCACCCATGATGTTGTTAAACGCATTCAACAACAAACCGGTGTACAGGCAGCCCCTCACCTGACCTGTGTGGACGCAAGCCGTGATGAACTCAAACAAATTGCTCAGGAATATTGGGATTCGGGTATTCGCCGTATTGTTGCTCTGCGGGGCGATTTACCGAAGGGCGTTGATAAAACCGAAATGTATGCCTCTGATCTGGTGGCACTGCTGAAAGACGTAGCAGACTTTGATATCTCCGTTGCTGCCTATCCGGAAAAACATCCGGAAGCACCGAATGCCCAGTTCGACTTGCTTAACCTGAAGCGTAAAGCGGAAGCCGGGGCTTCTGAAGCAATTACTCAGTTCTTCTTTGACACCAGTGTTTACCTGCGTTTCCGTGACCGTGCTGCTGCTGCCGGTATCGATTTGGATATCGTCCCCGGGATCCTGCCGGTTACGAATTATCAGACACTGATTAAGTTTGCCGGTTTCACCAATGTTCACGTACCCGGCTGGCTGCACAAAATGTACGAAGGGCTTGATGACGATGATCAGGCAACACGTAATCTGATTGGCGCAAACATCGCCATGGAGCAAGTAAAAGTGCTGGCGAAAGAAGGGGTAAAACACTTCCACTTCTACACCCTGAACCGCTGCGAACTCAGCTACGCCATCTGCCACATGCTGGGCGTTCGCGCTGAATAGGCGGATTTCTCCCGGCATCTTCGCCAGGCGCGAAGGCCAGAGAAAAAACACGCCGGAACTCCATCCATGGAGGCTCGGCTGCAGCATCCCTGCTGCAGACGGTTTTTTCTCTGGCCTCCTCCCCCTTATCGCTACGATGCCTGGCAATTTACGCAATTTCGCCACCACGCCAGACATCACAGTCCACTGAGAAACCAACAAAACATTCCCCCCACGACTGCGAATGGTTACACTGTACAAGCATGAAACTATCCGTGCAGTTTGAAAGGAGTCTGTTTTGACAGATAATCGCTGGGTAAAGCTGTGGAATGACAAACGTCCCGCACTCAATGCCTTCTTCCATATTTTCCTGCGCCGCTGTAAAGCGGACAACATTACTATCTCGGCCGGACACCTGGCGTACGTGACACTGCTGTCACTGGTGCCGTTCATCATGGTGACATTTACTGTTATGTCAGCCTTTCCGGCTTTTGCATCAGTACGCAGTAAACTGGAACAATTCGTTTTCTCTAATTTTGTCCCGACTGCCGGCGATGTCGTCCAGCAGTACATGACCGATTTTGTTTCCAATGCCTCGGAAATGGGGGCTGTGGGTATTTTGTCGTTACTGGTCGTCGCCCTGCTGCTGATTTCAAATGTGGACAAAACACTGAACCGCATCTGGCGTACGCAAAGCGACCGGCCGGTTATTTATACTTTTGCCATCTACTGGATGGTGATTACTCTGGGGCCTATGCTCATGGGCTCCAGTGTGGCAATCAGCTCATATCTGGTTGGCGTGGCGGAGTTTGCTGAAGAATACACGCCCGGCGTGGGTACCTTTATGCTCACTTTGATCCCGAGTTTCGCTGCACTGCTGGCTTTCGTGATTCTTTACCTGCTGGTGCCCAACCGCCGTGTGCGCTATTCCCACGCTCTCATCGGTGCGGTCGTCGCGACTATCTGCTTTGAGTTCACGAAAAAAGGGTTTGCTCTTTATATTACTAACTTTACTTCATATCAGGTGATATACGGTGCGCTGGCCGTGCTGCCAATACTGTTTTTGTGGGTTTATGTATCGTGGATGGTGGTGCTGATTGGTGCTGAATTTACCTGCAGTCTGGAAGATGCCTTCGGTGACATCAGAGCCAGTGAAGAGCCGCGGAAGGTCCCTCTGGAATAGGCATAAAAAAAGCTGGCAGTAATCTGCCAGCTTTTCAGTTTTGAGTCGTTTAGTTTTTCATGGTGCGGATAAACGCATCTGACTCTGCAACCGACGCTTTCATCTCGTTGATTAAACGGGACACGTCCTGCTGAATAGTTTTCAGCTCACCTTCCAGTGCACCCACCGCACTGGCGTTCAGGTTATGCTTCAGGTAAAGCACATTATCCTGAAGCGCCGTTAATACCGGTTCCATGCGGCTCTCAGCCTTTCTCATGGCCTTAATCATGGTCTCGTACTGGCGACGGGTAGCACGGAGCTTTTCTGCACTGGAGCGGCGCAGTTTGTCGCTGTCGTATTTCTCCAGCTCATCTTCCCATTCAGAAAACAGGGCTTCTGCAACGCTTTCCACCTTGTCGATACGGGCAGTAACGTCAGCAGCGGCAGCCTGGCTGTCCTGAAATTCGCCGTTAAGTTCATCGTAAACGTCTTCCAGTTCACCGCCGTTGAAATTAATCAGCGCGCTGAACTCTTCCAGTGCATCTGCAAACTGCTCCTGCGCCTCTTCCTGAGACTCTTTCGCGTTTTCAACACGGTCGACCAGAATGTCCCGCTTCTCTACGCCAAGCTTCTCCCAGGCGCCGTAATAAGCAGACTGACATCCGGACAGCGCAACGCAAGCTGCGACTGCCAGTAAACCGGTCTTAACATTACCCATCATAACTGTACCTCAGGCCCCCTGTAGCGGGCGGCATCAATAATGGCCCACAGGTGGAAAATAGCCCCCACCGGCCACAGAAAAAAGAAAATGACTGTTGCGGCAAGCCCGTAACAGGCGAAGCAAATCACGAAGAACACGAATGCTCTTAAGATCCGCCCCTGGACCAGATGACCTAATCCGGGAATAAAAAAGTTACAGATTGCTGCGATGACGTTACCGCCTGAACCCTGACCTGCCATATAAACTTCCTCGTATATTACGTAAATATGTGTTTTAGTAGCTAAACTAAACCAAAAAAACCAGACATACAACGCACTGAAATAAAATGAAACGACTTTACCCTGACATTGGATGTTACAGCAGTGGGTATTTTGACACGGGTGACGGTCACTCACTGTATTACGAAGAAAGTGGCAATCCGGATGGATTTCCCGTTCTGTATTTACATGGCGGTCCGGGCGCAGGTTTATCCCCGGGTTACAGGCGCTTTTTCGATGGCAACCGTTTCCGCATCATTGCATTTGAACAGCGTGGATGTGGCCGTTCCAAGCCTTTCGGTTCTCTGGAAAACAACACTACACAACATATTCTGGGCGATATAAAAGGCTTAAGACAGTTATTAGGCGTAGAGCAATGGATCCTGTTTGGTGGTTCGTGGGGCTCAACACTGGCTTTGCTTGCTGCAATCGATGCGCCGGATACCGTTTCCGGACTCATTCTGCGGGGCGTTTTTCTGGCCAGGCAAGAAGACCGGGACTGGTTTATCTCACATCAGGGGGCAGCGGCGACCCTCTTTCCCGAACACTACGAACTCTTTATAGATGGTATTGAGGGCGATCTGAATACCGCCTCTGTGTGTGCCCACTACCGCAAACTGTTTGACTCCTCTGACGATCTTCAGCGACTCAGTGCGCTGAAACGCTGGTACATCTGGGAAGAACGCCTTTCAAGGCTGTCACTGCCCGCAGGAACCGGTGAGCTCACCGGCCATTATCCGGTAGGCCTGATGACCAGCCTGGCTAAACTTGAATGCCATTACCTGGCTAATCACTGCTTTATTCCCGAAGATTTTATACTGCAGAATACAGCGGCCATCAGCCACATTCCGGGCACTATCGTTCACGGCCGCTACGATGTAATATGCAGCACAAAAGGGGCATACACGTTACATAAAGCATGGACAAACAGTGAATTGCAGATAGTTCAGGAAGCCGGACACAGCACATCTGAGCCGGGCATAGCACTGGCTCTTTGCAGGGCCACCCGTGATATGTCCCGTTATCTCAGGGAGAAAAAGCGTTGATTGGATTAGTACAACGGGTATCTGAAGCCAGTGTAAAAGTAGACGGTGATGTCACCGGAGCCATCGGGCATGGCATACTGTTACTCCTCGGAGTAGAAAAAGAAGATGGCGAAGAGCAAATCGAAAAACTCGCCCGGAAAGTAGCGAATTACCGGATATTCAGTGATGACGACGGTAAAATGAACCTGAATATTCAGCAGGCCGGCGGCGCAGTACTGGTCGTGTCACAATTTACGCTGGTGGCAGATACGCAAAAAGGTAATCGTCCGGGGTTTTCAAAAGGCGCCAGTCCTGCTCATGGCGAAGCCATTTATAACCGCTTCACAGAGTACCTCAGCTCGCTGGGCATTCCGGTCCGGACCGGACGTTTCGGTGCAGATATGAAGGTTTCACTGATTAACGACGGGCCGGTTACATTCCATTTCGCCGTGTAATTTTCTGCAAACGTTTCACATTTCAATTATTTATTCTCTTAATCCCGGCCGGATAGCCTGATATCGGTGAATTGCCTTGTTAAGCAGGGTCACCTTAGGGTTAAATGGGCGACGGATGCATTTTTAAAAAGGCTCATACATTGTTTAGAGTAGCCACACCGAAAACAGAAGAAGAACTAGAAAAATACTTCGCGTTTCGATGGACTTATCTGCGCCAGCCATGGAATTTTCCTCCCGGTTCAGAAAAAGATGAGTATGAACAGGTTGCGGAGCACCGTGTCATCGTAAACGGCAAGGGAGACATTGTTGCTGCCGGTCGCGTTCATCTGAATACGGCAGAAGAAGCTCAGATTCGTCACATTGCTGTTAACTCTGATTATCAGCGCAGAGGCCTCGGCCAGATGATTCTGGGAGCGCTGGAAGGCGTTGCCCGTGAGATGGGCGCAATACGGGCCGTAACCAACAGCCGCGAAACCTCCATCGATTTTTTCAGCTCCTGCGGCTTCGTTATCGAACGGGAAGCCCCGAATGAACTGGGTATGCTGAAACGCCAGCAAATGGTGAAGAAGCTTACTGATCCCGGGATCGTTATGCTGCATCCGAAGTGGTGCAAAGAGCTTCAGGACACCTGGACCGAAACAATCCCGATTACCGAACACATGGGCATCAAGCTGCATCAGTATACCGGCCGTACACTGGAGACACGGGCCTCACTGAATAAAAATATCAATATTCACGGTACTATGTTCGCCGGCAGTATTTTTTCTCTGGCCACTCTCACCGGCTGGGGGATGATTTTCCTGCAACTGAAAGAACGCCAGCTGATGGGCGATATTGTTCTGGGTGACGGTGATATTCACTATCATAAGCCGATTACAATGAAACCCCGTGCCACCTGTCATGTGGAGAGCTTAAGCGGCAAATTTGCCCCCTTGGAAAAGCGTAAGAAATGCAGTTTCACATTACAGGTCGATATTATGGATGACGACAACGCCGTGGCTGAATTCCGTGGTGTTTTCTGGGTACTTCCTCCTAAGAAAGAGCAGGACGAAGAAGAGTAATTAATCGTGCGGCGGCAGGTTACGTTATGACAGTCATCATACCCCCACAGCAAGTTATTCCCGCCGCCTCACTTACCGCCGGGCACATGACTTTTGTGCCCGTACCTGCTCATTTAAAGCCCTGGCTCCACTCTGTGTGGCAGTCTGAATATGCCACCCATACTGCGCTGTCCACAGAACGGTGCTATCCGGATGGCGGCCATAGCCTGACATTCTCATTCGATGATGCTTGTTATGACGCCACCGTGTTATTTGGAACGAAAACCGGCAATTTATCAAAATTCAATCGTCCCTCTGCTGTCAGTTTCCGGTTTCATCCCGGCGCTTTCTCAGAGTGTTTCGGTATAAGAGCAGAGTCGGTAGCACAGAATACAGATATTCCGCTGTCTGCACTGTTTCAGGAGCCGCTGCCCCCGTCAGAGGCGTTATGTGGACAGCCATTGCCTCAGGTTTACACTGTACTTACAGACTGGCTTACTTTGCAAATTCACCGGCACAGCAACAACACGCAGCAGCGTCTTAAACTGACAGAAGCGCTGGTAACATCTTCGTACCAGGCCGGTACCCAAAATATTGAAAAGTTGTTTGGCTGTTCCACACGGACATTTCAGCGTAAATGCAAACAGGCACTTGGCCTGGCACCCAAAGAAATGGTGATGTTTGGTAAAATTTATCTGGCGAGGAAAAGACTGATTTACAGTAATGCGCCGCTCAGTGATATCGCCCTGTCCAGCGGCTACTTTGATCAGGCACATTTCACCAATCACTTCCGTGATTTTGTGGGCGAAACACCCGCCAGGTATCGTCATAGAAAACAAAAAAATAACCCGTAACCCCTTATTTATTGCTTATCCACACCCGTGTCGTATTTTTACAATAATGACGGTTAACCATTGCCTACACTGCTTCTCAGTTACTTTACAGGAGAGCAGATATGCAAACTCGTATTACACAGGACACCGTATATGCCTGTGCCCCGCGCATTGTTAAATGCCTGACCGCATTAAGCCGCCCGGCTACAGATAGTGCGATTACACAGTCTTTAACCGATCTCATCAGATTACGTGTCTCACAGCTCAACGGCTGTGCTTTTTGCCTGCACATGCATGCAGCAGAGCTCAGGCAACACGGTGAGTCACAAGAACGTCTGGATATGTTGCAGGCATGGCGGGAAGTGCCATACTTTACTGACCAGGAGAAAGCGGCACTCAGATGGGCTGAAACGTTAACCCGTCTGGAAAGCGGTGTAAGCGATGACGCTTATCATCATGTGTCATCATTTTTTGATGAGCAGTCAGTAATTGACCTCACCACGGTTATTTTAGAAATTAACAGCTGGAACCGTCTGTCGATAGGATTCAACTTTACTCCGGAATTAACAGAAACAGAAAAGAGGTAAACTGTGTTTTCAATTGCCCCGTCAAGTTGTTACTTACTCAATATTCTGGCCGGTTTCGCCTTTCTCAGTGGCAGCTCCCTGTTTCTGCCGCAATTTGCAGATTATGCCGTTACCGGTGTTTATCTGTTCATGTTGGGATCGGCTCTATGGATATACACATCCACAGTAGATTTCCTTAAGCATAAAAAAAGCGCCTGACGGCGCTTTTTTCAATTTTCTATCGCGTATTAGTTAATGCTTACGCTGCCATTGCTGCCTGAAGTTTCTTCATGGCATTTTTTTCAATCTGACGTACACGCTCAGCAGAAACCTGATATTTGTCGGCAAGATCTTGAAGTGTGATCTTATTGTCTGCCAACCAGCGAGTTTCAATAATGTCCTGACTACGCTCATCTAACGTTTTGATAGCAGAATAAAGACGTTTGGAAGCATTGCTATCCCAGTCATTATTGATAACGTCCATCTCAACATCTGCGCTTTTATCTTCAAGGAACTGCACAGGCGCAAAGTTGCCACTCTCGTCGTCATCAGCACTCAGATCAAATGCCTGATCCTGACTACTCATGCGGGCTTCCATTTGCAGCACTTCTTTCGTGCTTACACCCAGTTCATCAGCAACAGTTTGCACTTCTTCGTGAGTGAACCAGCCCAGACGTTTTTTCGCCTTGCGCAGGTTGAAGAACAACTTACGTTGCGCCTTCGTGGTAGCCACTTTAACGATACGCCAGTTCTTCAGTACGAATTCATGAATTTCAGCTTTGATCCAGTGAACAGCAAAAGACACCAGTCTCACACCTACGCCCGGATCGAATCGCTTAACTGCCTTCATCAGGCCAATGTTACCTTCCTGAATCAAATCAGCCTGCGGCAAACCGTATCCTGAATAGGATTTAGCAATATGTACAACAAAGCGTAAATGCGACATGACCAGCTTTCTTGCCGCTTCCAGATCGCCTTCGTCACGTAAACGTGTCGCCAGACTTCTTTCTTCATCAGCAGAGAGCATGTTGATGCTGCTCACAGCCTGAATGTAGCCTTCGATGCTACCGCTGTGGGGCACCGATAATGCCATTGTTTGCATGTTATTGCTCATATTCACCTCAATTTGCTAAGCACTGTATTGTACCAAAACGGGCAGTGCCTTTCGAGTCCTTGATTGTCGCAGATAATTCCAAGTTAGGAATATAGTGACAAATTACTAAATATCAAGACCTGATTTGCATCAGATTAGTTCCGTACAGACGATGAAACCACCACTCAGCACGACAGAGTAAACGATAGATATCGATAAACGTTCTGTCATGTAATTAGTCTCTCAAATCAGTCCACTCACCGCGTTTAGCACGGAAATTAGACGAAATACCAATTTTTCCTGATCCTTCAAACGTATACGCTAAATCCATGGGTAGTAATTGACAGCTGTAAATGTTCGCTTGTGTATACGACAGACACACATAATGAGATTCATGCCGGTCAAAACTAACAAAATAATAACGGAAACAGATCATACAGGAGGTATGGATGTTCTCTTTTGTCGCCAGACAGCCAATTTTTGACACGGCACTAAATGTTATCGCTTATGAGATCCTCTTTCGCGATGGAAAAAGTAACGGATTTCCAGATATCGACCCAAATGAAGCCACATCGAAAATAATCAGCTCAACTCACCTTGGAATAGGCCTGGATGAGATAACAGGTGGAAAGACAGCTTTCATTAATTTTCATCGCGATACATTAATTCACCGCTTTCCCACATCGCTGGATCCTTCAATGGTGATGATTGAGATCCTGGAAACCGTCGAGGTTGATGAGACTCTTATTGCTGCATGCCGGCACCTTCGCGAGATAGGGTTTGAACTGGCACTTGATGATTTTGACGCTGACGAAAAATGGCGGCCACTATTGCCTTACGTTCAGGTCATAAAATTTGATATCCGTTCAATGAAAGAGGAAAGGATCCTTTCTCTGCTGCCAGAAATAAGCCAGTATGAAATCAAGCTGCTCGCCGAGAAAGTTGAAACTTACGCCGAATTCGAACGTTTCAGAGAGTTGGGCTTTCACTACTTTCAGGGTTACTTTCTGGCGCGGCCGGAGCTCGTCCGTCATAAACAAATTATCCCGGCTCAGATGAATATGCTTGCGCTTATCAGCGCATGTAATCAATCCCCGATGGATTTCGACCGCATAAATAACATTATCAACAAGGATGCATCGCTGACATTTCTGTTACTTCGCTTTATAAACAATCCGTTATACAATAAACGGATAAAGGTAAAAGATTTGCGCCACGCACTGAATTACCTTGGTGAAAATGAAGTGAAAAAGTTCGTATCATTGATTGCCCTGGCAAACCTGAATAATGACAGTCCACGGGAACTGTTACAACTATCCCTCGTCAGAGCAAAGTTCTGCAGCTTGCTGGTTGCAGGTATGAACGAACTGAACGATTCTCCCGCCAGTTTTCTCGCCGGCTTGCTGTCGTTGCTGGATGCCATGATGCTGCAGCCCATGAGCGAGTTGCTGGAGAAAGTACCGGTGAGTGAAGAAGTGAAGCACGCTTTACAAGGTAATCCGGGTATGCTCAGTGATTGCCTTTTGCTGGCAAAACATATTGAGTCCGCCCGCTGGTCCACAATAAAAGCCTTCTCAAAGAAATATGGTATTCGCCAGACCACCCTTCATGGTATGTATAACTCGTCACTTAAATGGGCCGGCGCGATGGAAAATAGTATTAATTAATAATTCTGCCCATTGTATAAGTGAAAAGAATTACGTGAGCATAGATAATCTGCGGCCCATAAGATAAAGTTGATATCATCGTGCTCATGCCGTGTTATTAGCAGTCAACTTACAAAGTTGTCGTTACCATTGTTGAAGGGATTGTCAGGTCGTATGTTCGCATTTATTGCACGCCAGCCTATTTTAGACCGTGAAAAGGATGTTTTCGCGTATGAGCTTTTGTTCCGTGACGGCAAAAGCGGCGCTTACCCCGAATTAGAGCCGGACAAAGCAAAATATATTGCCCAACATTTCCATCCGTTAGGGCTGGACGATATTTCCGGTGAAAAGAAATCGTTTATTCACTTTAATCCGGACACTCTGATTTCCCGCTTTCCTACCTCCTTGAATCCCGAGTCTGTTGTCGTGCAGCTGAATGAACCCATGGCACCGACACCGGGATTACTGGAAGCCTGCACGCATATTAAACATCTCGGATTCAGTCTGGCCATTGATGATCCCATGATGCTGAGCGGGAAGCAGGACATTTTTCCGTTGATTGATGTGGTCAAAGTTGATGTCACCAAAACGAACTACGATCTGATTGAAAAGAATATCCCCCGTTATCTTGATGCCAATATCAAACTGGTGGCGGAACAGGTAAACACCCACGAAGATTTCGACAGTTGCCGCTCTCTCGGGTTTGATTTCTTCCAGGGCTATTTCTTCGCCCTGCCGGAAGCGCGACTCCATCGTCACTTGCCGGCTTCGAAAATGAACCTGGTTGATTTGATGGGAGAAAGTGCCCGCAACGACTTTAACATCAGCCGGATCAACCAGATCATTGAGCGTGACGCTGCTCTCAGCTTCCTGCTACTCAAATTTATTAATAACCCGGCAATCAATAAACGTTACAAAATTACCTCACTAAAACATGCCCTGACTTACATGGGCGAAGTGGAAATTAAGAAGTTCATCGCTTTATTATCGCTGGCCAATTTAAGTGACAATAAACCGCTGGAGCTGATCCACATGTCACTGGTGCGGGCGAAATTCTTCGATTTGCTTTCTCAGCAGCGCGGCATTAACACGAATCCGCCAATCGGCTTCCTGATAGGCCTGTTTTCACTGCTGGATGCACTCCTTGATCAGGATATGCCTGACGTTCTTAAACAACTGCCGCTGACCGACGAAGTGAATGATGCGTTGTTGGGTAAATCCAGCGAATTTAACAGCTATGTAGCGCTGGCAAGAGCGTTCGAGGGTGCCCTTTGGATGAATATTATTAAGCAGTCCAAAGTGCTGGATATCGACCAGAAGCAGCTTCACGTACTTTACAATCAGGCTATTCAGTGGGGAAACGGCGTCCGGTCCACCATCTCGGCATATTTCCCTAAGCCGGTCATGCGCTGAGGGGTTATGCAGAGACAACAGGTTACCGGATACACGGAGAAAGTAACCTGTTCAGCCGTTTAAAATAGGATGATGAAGTGGTTATTGCGGTTCAATCTCTCTGACATGCCGCTGTACTGACATCAGTGACCCCAGTAAACCCAACAGAATCGACAAACCCAGCATCGTCAGTAAGGCAGTACCGGACAGACCGGTAATATTGAATTCTTTCTGATAGAGCGTCGCAAATGCCTGAATACTGTTGTCCATCCACCATAAGATAATGATGACGGCGAACCAGGCAATCAAACCACCCAACAATCCGTACCAGAAACCGGTATATAAAAACGGCCGGTGAATAAATGCGTCAGTCGCGCCCACAAGCTTCATCACCAGAATTTCTTCCCGCTTGCTAAGGATGTTCAGCCTGATGGTGTTACCAATGATCAGTACCACAGAAACAAACAACAACACGCCAATGAGCGACACCAGCTCTCTGGCAATATCCAACAGCGCATACAAGCGCTCAAGCCATTCAATATCCAGTTTACCGATGTCGACTTCACGCTGATCTTTGAGCTTTTCAAGCAGTAACCTGGCGGATGTAGGCGAAGCATGTTTCTCGTCCGGCGTCACCAGCACCACATCAGGTAAAGGATTGGACTCCAGATAGGCGATAGCATCACCCAGTCCGGATAAATGCTGAAATTCCTTCAGGGCATCATCTGCGGGGATGAAAGTAACGCTGTCAATCTCCGTCCAGGTGTTCAGCCTGGCAACCAGTTGCTGCGCGCTGGCTGGTGGTGTGTCTTCTTTCAAAAACAAGGAGATTTCCGAGGCCTGATCCCAGCCTGCACTGATTTTTTCAGTATTTTTAACCAGAATGTAGAGTGTGCCCGGTAAGGTTATGCTCAGACCAAGCACCGCAATAGTCATTAACGATGCGGCCGGCTGACGCCACAATTCCCCGAGGCTGCCTAAAGCCTGACGGACATGACTGATGAAGAACGCACTGATAACCTGAACGATGCCAATGCGGGTATCACTGGCTCCCTGAGAGCGGCCTTTGAATAAAATACTCATGCCCAGTTTCCTCCCTGTTCCTCAGATAATCCGTCGGTGATCATCTGCCCGTTTCTCAATGTGAGTGTGCGGTACTTCATCCGGGCTATGAGCCCGAGATCGTGGGTCGCAACAAACACAGAAACGCCGGCCTGGTTGAAGTCTTCAAACAGACGAATGATTTCCATAGATAACTTAGGATCGAGGTTACCGGTGGGTTCGTCGGCCAACAACAGAGGCGGCTTATTAACCACCGCACGGGCGATGCCGACGCGCTGAGCTTCACCACCTGACAACATCATTGGCAAACTGCGGGCTTTATCCCGCAATCCCACCATTTCCAGCGCTGCTTCAACACGCTTAGAGGTTTCTTTACGGGTATAGCCTTCAATAATAAGTGGCAGCGCCACATTATCGAAAACTGATTTTGAGTCCAGCAAATGCGGGCTCTGGAAGATCATGCCGATATCCCGGCGGATAAACGCTATCTGCCGGCGTTTTATTTCGTTCAGATCGTGACCGTTAATCAGTACCTTGCCCACACTGGGGCGTTCCATGATACTGATTAATTTGAGCAGCGTGCTTTTCCCCGCGCCGGAGTGGCCGGTAAGAAAAGCCATCTCACCCGGTTCAATGTGAAAGCTCACTTTTGACAGTGCGCGCTGACCACCGGGGTAGGTTTTACTTACCTGCTCAAATTTGATCATCTGCTAATCCTGCAACGACGAAAGGATACTGAATTCTCTACGTTAATCGTTTTCGCTCTCACTGAAAAGTGCGTCGATGAATTCATCGCCGTTAAATGTGCGCAAGTCGTCAATTCCCTCACCCACACCAATGTAACGGATTGGAATACCGAACTGGTCAGCGATAGAGAAAATCACGCCGCCTTTAGCAGTACCGTCCAACTTGGTCAGCGTTAAACCTGTCAGACCTACGGCTTCGTTGAACAGCTTCGCCTGACTTACTGCATTCTGGCCCGTTCCTGCATCTAGTGTGAGCATGACTTCATGAGGTGCGTCCGGGTTGAGTTTCTTCATTACCCGAACCACTTTTTTCAGTTCTTCCATCAGGTTATTTTTATTCTGCAGGCGGCCGGCGGTATCCGCGATAAGAATATCTGTACCACGGGATTTTGCGGCTTCCAGAGCGTCATACAATACAGATGCACTGTCTGAGCCTGTGGGCTGGGCGATAACAGGAATCTTGTTACGCTCTCCCCAAACCTGAAGCTGTTCAACGGCGGCAGCACGAAAGGTATCACCCGCAGCCAGCATGACTTTCTTACCCTGTTGCTGGAACTGTTTTGCCAGTTTACCGATGGTGGTGGTTTTACCCACACCGTTAACGCCCACCATCAGAATGACGTATGGTCCGCTACCCGCATTATGCTGTTTCATATCTTCAGCCAGCGGGCGCTCAACAGATTTGAGCATCTCACGCATCTGGCCTTTAAGGATATCCACCAGCGCCTCAGCGTCCTTGAGTTGCGAACGTTTTGCACTGTCTGTAAGTTTGTTGATGATTTTCTGTGTGGTGTCCATGCCCACATCAGCCACCAGCAACTGAGTTTCAAGCTCTTCATACAAATCATCGTCGATGGCTTTGCCGCGGAACAAACTGATAAAGCCACTGCCAAGGTTTGTTTTAGTGCGCGATAAGCTGGCTTTCAGGCGACTGAAAAGAGACTTTTTCTCTTCTTTGGCTTCGGGCTTTGCTTCAACAACAGGTTCCGGCTCAGATTCTACTTCCGGCTCAGGTTCAGGCACGGCGGCGACAACCGGCGTCATTTCTTCCGGCGTAATGTCTTCGTCAGAAACAACTTCCGGCTGAACTTCGTCTTGTTTTACCTGTTGGGTTACCTTCTCAGACTCAACCCATCCCGGTCCGGTTGCATCCTCAGGTCCAGTTTTCCGTATTAACGGCTCTGGTGCAGGCTCATCAAATGCAGGTACTTCGGGTTCAGACTGCACTGCAGCAGAGCTTTCTGGCTGAGCCTTAACGATATCATGCGGTTCAACCGGCGTATCCACTTCCGCTTCAATTACGGGCTCTTTAAGTACAGCATCTTCAGGTTTAGTTTCTCCGGCAGGGGCCTCAGCTTCAACATTACTTTGCGCAGGCTCAGGCACTTCTGTTTCTGGCGTCTCAACCGCGTTGCTTTCCTGCGGCTTTACTTCACTTTGTTCTTTTTCAGGTTGCTTGTTCTTTCTGAACCAGCCAAAAAGTTTCGACATTGTTTGGTCAAATCCTTAGTAAATCGGCAAAATTCGGCTACACTGGCCGGCTTTCAATAGCCGTTATCATACATTGTCAGCCCCTATGAAGCGAGTATCCAGAAAGCCTCAGACACAAAAGACGAAATCAGGCAACGTCAGGATCATTTCAGGTCAGTATCGCGGCCGGAAACTGCCCGTGGCAGACGTGGACGGGTTACGTCCCACCACTGACAGGAACAAAGAAACCCTGTTCAACTGGCTGATGCATGATTTACCCGACGCTCACTGTCTCGACGCTTTTGCAGGCTCAGGCGGACTCGGCTTTGAAGCACTTTCCCGCTATGCCGGACATTGCACATTCATTGAGAAAGACAGAAGTGTGGCCGCACAACTGAAAACCAACCTTTCAGCAATGTCTGCAAATGGTGAAGTGATCAATGGCGATGCTGTTCAGATATTGTCTTCCACAGACAAGCAGTTCGATATCATTTTCATCGATCCGCCCTTCAATCACAGTCTCGTTGAACCGGTTCTGCAAGTCATCCTAAGCCGCAACCTTTTGAAACCCGACGGTGTTATTTACGTCGAACAGGAAATCAACGCCCCCTCCCCGCTCATCAGTGAACGCCTGCAGGTAGTTAAAGAAAAGAAACTCGCACAGGTGATGTACTGCTTGCTATCACTGGAAGACTGACTGAGCGGTTAAGCCAGAGGCAGGCGTTAATGCGGTTGTCGGGCACTGCTGTACGCAGTGAGCCCGCAGGCGGTGAAGGTGCGTAGTTCGGAAACTGTCAGTCGCAGGGATGCGACTGCCAAGCCTCCAGGGATGGATTTACGGCGTGTTCCCGAACTACACGCCGATCCCCCGAAAGGGCTCACGCCTCAGGATTGATTTCGAGGCCGATGTTGGAGATGCCTTCTTCGAGAGCGAGGGCCTTGAGTTCGTCGCAGGTGGACAGCGGACTGCCGTCCTTTTCCAGCAGGTCGAGCATGGCGTTTTGCAGCTCTACTTCAAATACCATCAGCGGATGGCCTTTAATGTCTTCTTCGTCAACGCCGGATGCCAGCAGGTAAGCTTCCACACTGCCCTGCGACAGCTTACTGACCACCACAGCCCCTTGCAGATCCTGCTTCAGCACAAGGCCAATCGCCGCAGCCAGAGCGATTGTTGCATCGATAGCAGGGTAAACACCGAAGGTGTCGTAATCTGCGGTATCAGGGGTGACGCACTCTACTTTCTCAAGCTGAACAGAAAAGTTGATTTTGCTTTTCGGGCTGCGTACCGATTCCCACAATAAAGATAAACAGTTTTTGCAAACGCCTTCATCATCAAAGCCCGTGACTTCTTTAAATAACGCATAATTCGGTAACATCCGCTCCAGCAGCGCAGCGCTGAAGGCAACGGCACGCCATCCTTCCAGTTGTCTCACCCGTGCAAATGTAGACAGTTTTTTCATTATTGTATCGCTCCGGAAGCATGTTGAAAGTAATGGCTGACACCATCTAAAAACATTTGTATTGAAATCATCACCAGAATCATCCCCATCAGACGTTCCATGGCGGTTAAGCCGCGCTCACCCAATAAGCGGTGAAACACTTCAGAGAATAGCAAAATGATCGCGCTGATCACCCAGGCTGCTCCCAATGCAATCGTCCAGTCCGTCATTCTGTCCGGCGCCTGGTTAGCAATCAGAATAAGTGCAGCCAGGGTCGACGGGCCCGCAATCATAGGTATTGCCAACGGAACCAGGAACGGCTCTTCCCCCACGGCCAGCCCCAGCGCGTTACCCGACTGCGGAGGGAATATCATTTTCAGAGCAATCAGGAACAGAATGATACCACCGGCAATACTCACGGTTTCCTGACGGACATTCAGGAAATCCAGCACAGCCTGACCGCTGAACAGAAATATCAGCAAAATGATAAGTGCAAATACTAGTTCCCGCACCAGTATGACACGGCGTCGTTTAGGCTCGATGGTCTTCAGCACCGACATAAACACCGGCAGATTCCCCAGTGGATCCATGATCAGAAATAACATGATGGCCGCAGACCACGTATCCATGAAAGAGATTCTCCCCTAAAGTGTAATTGGACTTACCCGGACCCGCTGCTATGTTTAGATTTCCGGTTAAAAACGGAAATTTAGCCAACAGCGTAAATAAGAATGATAGATTAGCGCAGGATTGTCGCATTTACGCGTTGATTTTACTATCTAATCAGACAGGAATGAGAACTATGAGTTTGATGTCTATTGAAGAAGTGGCGACATTTCTTGACGTACAGCCTATCCGCGTAGAGCGCCTTGAAAGAGAGAGCCTTTTAGTTGCAAAAGAGAAGGATAGCGAAGGTAAACCGCTGTTCGATAAGGGCGATGTGGAGCGTTATAAAGTGCTGGCTGAACGGTTAGGCGGCATCTGACCTGCTTCATTTTTAATTCAGAATGAAAAAGCCCCCGGCATTATTCGTAAAAACCGGGGGCTTTTCTTTATCTGTTCATCAGTGTTCAGTTCTGCTGCAGCATTCGCGCAATACTGCGGATACCAATACCTGTTGCACCTGCCGGCATTTCCGGTGTAGCGCTGCCGTTGTAAGCTGCAGCCAGATCCAGGTGTACCCAGCCCTTACCTTCTTCATTAACAAAACGGGATAAGAAACCGGCTGCATTTGAGGCGCCGCCGCCACCGCCTCCTTTCATAGGACGACTGTTGGCAGTATCAGCAAAAGCAGACGGACACTTATCCTGATGCCATTTTTCCAGCGGCAATGGCCAGAAGCCCTCGCCCTCGGCTTTACCTGCTTCAAGCATCGCTTGTCTGGCGTCATCATCCATACTGAAAACAGCATGGTAGTCATTACCTAATGCAACCGTTGCTGCACCGGTCAGCGTTGCCGCGTTAATTATAAGGGGAGCACCAGTTTCAGTTGCACGGATTAAGCCATCAGCAAGCACCAGACGACCCTCTGCATCGGTATTGACGATTTCTACTGTAAGCCCGTTTTTATAGGTCAGTACATCGCCCAACTTGTATGCGTGACCGCTAATCAGGTTTTCAGCGCAACATAAAAGCAGTTTCACACGCTTTTTGAGTCCCTGACTGATAGCCAGTCCGAGGGCACCGGTTACTGTTGCCGCGCCGCCCATATCACATTTCATATCCAGCATCCCTTCACTGGATTTAATGCTGTAACCACCACTGTCAAAGGTGATGCCTTTACCTACCAGCACAGCATCGACCGGTGCATCGTTGTTGCCGGTGGGGTTATAGTCCAGCTCCAGTAACACCGGCGGACGCTCGCTGCCACGACCGACGTTATAAATACCAGTCCAGCCAGCTTTCTGCAGTGCTTCACCCACTGTCATACTGTAAGAGACCTTGTCTCCGCCCAGCGACTGAATCCACTGTGCTGCACGACCGGCAAGGGTTTCAGGTGATAAATCTTCAGGGGTGTCGTTCACCAGACTGCGGGTAAACAACAAGGCGGCATACGCTTTATCTAACTCAGCAACATCACCGGTGTCTGCCCAGCGGATTGATCCGGGCTTTCTCGCACGGGTATAACTCAGGGCAAAAGCCCATTGTTGCTCTTTAGACCAGTCACCGGTCAGCTGAACTTCAGCGATGCCGAGTCCGTCGATACGACGGCCCGCCTGACGAATCAATCTTGTGCTGTCGCCTTTCTCAGTAATATGGATAACAGCACCGTCTGCTGTCATGCTTAATCTGGCATTTTCGCCCCAGTGAGCCGGCGCCTTTCCGGTGGAAAGTGACACAGAAAAAATCGACATAACAATTCCTTATTAGCTTGTTACAATGTGTTCTTTATCTTCAGACAATTAAATTGACTGGTTATTTGTATGCAGTTTACTACGCCTTTACTTCACGGAAAGCTTATTCGTCGTTACAAACGGTTTCTTGCCGATGTAACCCTGGATTCAGGCGAAGAAGTGGTTGCGCATTGTCCGAACACCGGCGCAATGACTGGCTGCGCCGAACCGGGATACGAGGTCTGGCTCAGCCCCTCAAATAATCCCAAACGCAAGCTGGCCTACACCTGGGAACTGGCAAAAACCTTTGACGGACACTTCATCGGCATCAATACACATAATGCTAATAAACTGGTAGCGGAAGCACTGGATAACAATACCATAGCCGAATTTTCTCACGTACAGGACTGGAAAGCAGAGGTGACACCACCCGGCGCCGACAGCCGCTTCGATTTTCGTATCACAACCGCTGAAGGCGATGCCTATATAGAAGTGAAGTCTGTCACTCTGCTGGAAGAGGGAAAAGGCTACTTTCCCGATGCCAGAACAACCCGCGGCGCCAAACACTGCGAGACACTGGGTAATCTGGCCGCAGCGGGCGTGCCAGCGACTCTGGTGTTTTGCGTGCAGCATACTGGTATACGTGAAGTACGGGTTGCAGAGCACATTGATCCAAACTATGCCGCAGCCGTAAAGGTTGCGCACGATAAAGGAATGCAAATCATCGCTTTAGGTTGCGAAATCAATGAACAAAATATTAAGGTAAATCAATCACTACCAGTAATTTGGTGAAAAAGGGGTTGCAATTTCTCAAAGGAACGCCATATTTGCGGCTTGCTTTTTACCGTTGTGGTGCACAGACGCCACCGGCGTTTTGCATTCGAAGAGCAATGGATGCATTAAATAACGGAAGGGTAACTTTGACACCAAAGGTTGCCTGAACATAGCGATTCTGCTATAGATTCCCGGTTGTTCAGGACATATGGGTGTCGTAGTGTAGGAGATGTGGCACATGCCAACAGGAAAAGAAACGAAATCCCTGGGCCTTTTAGCCTTAGCCGGCCTTGAGCCTTACCAGCCAAAGCCTGACGAAGAATACATGAACGATGCGCAAATGGAGCATTTCCGTTTGTTGCTTAAAGCATGGCGTGATCAGTTGCGTGAAGAAGTAGACCGTACTGTGACGCACATGAAAGACGAAGCTGCTAACTTCCCTGATCCTGTCGACCGTGCAGCGCAGGAAGAAGAATTCAGCCTTGAACTGCGTACACGTGACCGTGAACGTAAATTGATTAAAAAAATCGAGAAAACCATGCGTCGCATTGAAGACGATGATTTCGGTTTCTGTGATCAGTGCGGTATCGAAATTGGTATCCGCCGTCTGGAAGCACGCCCTACAGCTGATTTATGTATCGACTGTAAAACAATGGCAGAAATCAAAGAAAAGCAGCTTCAGGGCTAACGCTTTTCTGATACTCAGGGCGCCGGTGCTAAACCCGCGCCTTAAGTCATTTTTACTCGTAATATTATGACGGGTCATCATTCTTATACCGGCAGATTTGCCCCTTCTCCCTCAGGTCCTCTTCATTTCGGTTCGCTGATAGCCGCCCTTGCCAGCTTTCTTGATGCCAGACATCATCAAGGGCAGTGGTTACTGCGAATGGAAGACATAGACGAACCCCGCTGCGTTGGGGGTGCCGACAAACTCATTCTGGACACTCTTGAAGCTCACCATCTTCACTGGGACGGAGAGGTCATGTATCAGTCTGCAGAACATGCCCGTTATCAGGCGCTCACAGACCAGTTTATCCGGCAAGGCCTGGCATACCGGTGCAGTTGCACGAGGAAGATGATTAAAGAAGCTGGCGGCACATACCCCGGCACCTGCAGAGATAAACATCTCACTGGTGACGGCACGGCAATCCGGTTAAAGATGACCTCTCCGGTCACCCGGTTTGATGATCGTATTATGGGACAGGTACACGTTACCGACGCCCACGCCCTTGAAGACACCGTGCTCAAACGTCGCGACGGATTATTTTCTTACAATCTGGTGGTGGTGGCCGACGATATACACCAGGGTATAACCCATATTGTACGGGGCAGCGATTTGCTTACCACAACGGCAACCCACTTAAGCCTTTACCGGTTACTGCAGGCAAGTGCCCCGGCGTATGCCCATGTTCCGGTGGCCTCAGTGTCTGAAGGGCGCAAATTGAGTAAACAGAATCATGCTGCAGCCCTCAATAACTTAACCCCGTCGGAAAACCTCGCCGCAGCGCTGACCTTCTTAGGCTTAGCTCTTCCGGAAGATGCTACAAATGCTCCGCCGGCAGAAGTGCTACAATGGGCTGTTGAACACTGGGGTTGTGATAGAATACCAAGACAGCGCGAAATTATTGTCGCTGCGTCAGAATCCACTTATCATAGACCCTTTATTTTTTGTGGCATTTAATTTTTCGGAGACAGCATCATCATTACGCGCGTGTTTAAAACGGTAAAACGGGTATTAAGTAAAGACCCGGCCTCAGAAGCAACGATACAGGCCTATACCCTTCCCCGTGCCGAGCATGGTATTTCACGGGAAGACATCAGTGATAACGCGCTGAAAGTGCTGTACCGCCTCAATAAATCCGGTTTTGAAGCGTACCTGGTGGGTGGCTGTGTCCGCGACCTTATGCTGGGTAAACTGCCAAAAGACTTCGATGTCGTTACCAATGCCACACCGGAACAAATTAAAAGCCTGTTCAAAAACTGCCGGCTGATCGGCCGCCGTTTCCGTCTTGCCCACATTGTATTCGGCCGGGAAATCATTGAGGTTGCCACTTTCCGTGGTCACCACAGTGAAGGCGAATCAGACAATAAACTGGGTCAGCAGGACGCGCAGGGCCAGCTGGTCCGGGATAACGTGTTCGGTACTATCGAAGAAGACGCCGAACGCCGGGATTTCACCTTCAATGCCATGTACTACAGCGTGGCTGACTTTACAGTTACCGACTTCGCCCGTGGCCGCGATGCCGTTAAAAACCGCGAAGTAGACCTAATTGGTGACCCGGAAACCCGTTACCGTGAAGACCCGGTGCGCATGCTACGAGCTATCCGTTTTGCTGCCAAGCTGGACATGACGATTACGCCCCGCACAGCGAAGCCCATCCCCGAGCTGGCACACTTACTGGCAAACATTCCGCCGGCAAGATTATTTGAAGAAACCCTGAAGCTGTTCCTTGGCGGCGCCGGTGTGCAAACCTTCCGCTTATTGCAACAATACGGGTTGTTAACGCCGTTATTCCCGCAGTTAGAAAGCATTGCGAAAAATCCTGACAGCCGTGAGTGTCAGTTTATTCTTAAAGTGCTGGAAAATACCGATGAGCGCATCAACAGCAACCAGCGGGTAACACCGGCTTTCCTGTACGCGGCATTGCTATGGTATCCGCTGGAAGAACATGCGCAGAAGCTGCAGGCAGAAAGCGGCCTGAATCAGCACGACGCCTTTAATATTGCCTCCGGTGAAGTGATTCACCGTCAGGTGCAACGTATTATGATCCCGAAACGTTTCTCCACGGTTATCCGTGATATCTGGATCCTGCAACAACGTTTACCACGACGCTTTGGCCGCCGCGCATTTCAGTTGCTGTCGCACCCTAAATTCCGTGCCGGTTATGACTTCCTGCATGCCCGCGGCGAAATTGAAGGTGGCAATACAATGGAGCTGGCTGACTGGTGGACCGAATTCCAGCACGCTGACCAGGGTAAGCAGAAAAAGTTGCTGAACGCATTGCGCCAGTCGGAAGGCAGCAAGTCATCAGGCCCGCGAAAGCGGCGCCGCCGCTCACCTGAAAAACGAGATGCCGGTAATGCATAAAGAACACGTTTACGTTGGTCTGGGCAGTAATCTGGGCGATTCAGGTGCAACCCTTGAGGCTGCCACAAAGGCTATGGGCGAACTGGCTGACACCCGTGTTCTGGCCCGTTCATCTCTGTATTGTTCCTCTCCTATGGGTCCGCAGGATCAACCGGACTATATTAACGCAGTGTGCCTGCTGGAAACGGCACTGGAACCCGTGGAACTATTACGGGCATTACAGAATATTGAAAACAGTCATGGCCGTGAGCGCAAAGGTGAGCGCTGGGGCCCGCGAACCCTTGATTTAGACATGCTGCTTTACGGCAACACCGGGATGAACACCGCTGAGTTAACCCTGCCTCACTATGGTATGGCCGCCAGGGAGTTTGTGATGGTGCCGCTGTTTGAAATTGCGCCATCTATGATCATGCCGGACGGTAACCCCATCGCCTTGTGGGTGTCCCGCTGCAATCTTGAGGGACTTCGGCGTATAACGCCTTCCAATCAGTCTTAAAATCCGTATAGTTCGCAATCTGTTCAACCCCCTCAGGGGTGTGTCAAATGAGGTTGTTCCCATGAAAAAAATCACCATTTCCGGTCTTCAAACCAAAAAAGCAGCCGGCGAGAAGATAACCGCCCTCACCGCCTATGACGCAAGCTTTGCCAAGATGTTCGATGAACAGAATATTGATGTCCTGCTTATCGGTGACTCACTGGGCATGGTGCTGCAAGGTGAAGAAGACACCCTGCCCGTCACCACAGACGATATTGCTTATCACACCCGCGCGGTGAGAAAAGGTACGAAACGGGCTTTTGTGCTTTCGGATATGCCTTTTATGTCTTATGACACACCTGAACATGCTTATCAGAACGCAGCCAGACTAATGGCTGCCGGTGCCAGCATGGTGAAAATTGAAGGCGGTGCGTGGCTGGCAGAGACTGTCAGAGGCCTGGTAGAGCGCAGTGTTCCTGTGTGCGGACACCTTGGTCTTACCCCGCAGTCGGTTCATGTTTTTGGCGGCTTTAAAGTACAGGGCCGTGAAGAAGATAAAGCGGCAAAACTCCTTGAAGATGCCCTTGCGCTGGAAAAAGCCGGCGCGCAGTTGCTGGTGCTGGAGTGTGTGCCGACCTCTTTAGGTAAAAAAGTGTCTGAAGCACTGTCCATTCCGGTTATCGGTATTGGTGCAGGAGCCGGTACTGACGGACAGATTCTGGTGATGCACGATATGTTCGGCATCTCAGCCAATTACATGCCGAAGTTCTCAAAGAACTTTCTGGCAGAAACCGGTGATATGCGAAAAGCAGTGCAAAAGTATATCAGCGATGTTCAAAGCGGTGCTTTCCCGGGCGCCTCTCACAGCTTCGAGTAATTCATGAAATCTCTGACAACAGTTGAAGACTTACGTGCGCAACGCAGCGCATGGGTGCAGGCAGGTAAAACTGTTGGCTTTGTGCCGACGATGGGTAATTTGCATAATGGCCATATGCAGCTTGTTCGTGCAGCGAAAGCTGAGTGCGATATTGTGGTGGTATCGATTTTCGTCAATCCGATGCAATTCGGGAAAAATGAAGATTTGGATAACTATCCCCGTACACTGGATGCAGATAAAGAAAAGCTTGAAAGCCTTGGCGTAGATGCTGTTTTTCTGCCATCAGTGGCAGAAATGTATCCCAGAGGCCTTGAGCAGCAAACCTTTGTCGAAGTCCCGGGCATTTCCTCTATCCTTTGCGGCGAAAGTCGTCCGGGACATTTCCGTGGTGTCGCTACCATTGTTTGTAAACTGTTTAATATGGTTTCTCCGGATACCGCCTTTTTCGGTGAAAAGGATTTTCAGCAGTTGCAGGTTATCCGTTTAATGGCGAAAGACTTATCTATGGGTCTGTCAATCAAAGGGGTGCCGACGGAAAGAGAGGCCTCCGGCCTGGCAATGAGTTCACGCAACGGTTATCTCACGACGCAGGAACGTGAAATTGCACCGGTTATCTATCAGCAACTGTGCGATATGAAAGCCGCAATTCTGGCTGGCGAGACAGACTTAAAATCGCTTATATCGACAGTGAGTGCTCACATTAATAAGTCCGGATTCCGCATGGATTATCTGGCAGTTAAAAATGCTGCTGACTTAACCGATGCGACTGCGGCGTCGACGGAGTTCGTTATCCTTGTAGCTGCGTATCTGGGCAACACCCGTCTCATCGACAATATTCACTTTAGCAAGTAGCCTAAGCACAAACAAAAGCCGCGCAAAGGTTAAATACCCTTGCGCGGCTTTTTTGATCCCGCAGGTTACTGCGATATTGCGGAGCTTACCGGAAGATATTAACCGGCAACCGCAGAAGGAATGGCTTTCTCCAGCTCTGCCCAGGCATGGCGGGCGCGGGCGATTTCAGACTGTTCCTGCAGAATATTCTTTAAATCCTGCTCTGTCGTCAGCGGATTGGCCAGCACTACACGAAATACAGTTACCGGCTTCGGATTCAGGTCCGGGTTTTCAAGACGGGTACGTGACACGAAGGATTTACCGGCTTCACGTTGCAGCTTTTGCACATTCACCACCAGCGCATCAATTTTGTGATTCAGGCGTGCTTTCTCGTCATCAGAAGCGGTTTTCAGTTTTTCCTGTATAACCGGCGGACAAACGCGGTAAGTCAGCAAGGATAATGTGGGTGCTGTCACCAGTTCGAAATCAGGATGCTCTGAAATCATACGGGCGAAGGCTTTCGCCTTACTGATACTCTGGTCGATAAGCAGTTCATAACCCCGGCGGCCAAAGATATGTAGTGACGCATACACCATCATCGCCATACCATTTCTGGAGCCTTCCAGCGTTGTTGCACCTAAGTCTTTCGAACCCTGACGCAGAATGTACTGGGCATGATGGCGCACAGCATTGGCGTCTTCAGGATTCTTAAACAGTGCCATACCAGCGCCCATGGGCACGTACATTTGCTTATGCGCATCAATGGTAACTGAATCTGCACGCTCTATGCCTTTAAGCTTGCTCCGGTGCGTGCCGGAAAACAACGTAGCGCCGCCCCAGGCTGCATCCACATGGAACCAGCAACCCAGCTCACGGGCCACATCAGCCAGTTCATCCAGCGGATCAATGTGACCGGTTTCCGTAGTACCGCCAACACCCACCAGAGCCAGCAACTTATTGCCTTCTTCCTGATAGCGACGGCCTTCAGCCAGCGCCTGTTCAGGTGACAGGGTTTGTTGCGGGCATGGCAGGGTAATTAGGTTGTCACGCCCGATCCCCAGCACATCCACGGCTTTAGACAATGAGTAGTGACCACGGCGGGAACACATTACGCCCATCTGGTTAATACCATAATGGCGGTAAGCAGCAACCAGACCTGACTTAGCCACACCGGCAAATTTCTTATCCGGCCCGAGAATTTTATTCCGCGCAACCCAAAGCGCTGTAATGTTTGCCACCGTACCACCAGAGCAGAACGCTCCCAGTGCATGTCTGGCGCTGTGCAAATACTGCTGGTACCAGCTGTCTTCCTGGCCATAAACCAGGTTGTGCATCATGCCCAGTACCTGCCGTTCAAGCGGTGTAAAGGCTTTAGATGTTTCGATTTTTACCAGATTCTGATTCAGGCCCACCAGCAATTTGGCCAGTGGCAAATGAAAATAGGGTAACGCAGAGGTCATATGACCAATAAAGGTCGGGGAATAGGTATTGACAGAATGGGCGACCAGCTTGTTCAGCAACGACTCAGCGTGAGAAGAAACAAACTCAGGGGATTCCGGCACAAAGGGATCAGAAAAGTCCTGCTCAACCTCTTCCAGCGACGTCTTTTTCGTCACTACGTGCTGAGACAGAAAATCCAGAATGTTATCGGACAAATGCTGTTCGATTTGTGCGAGCTTTGAGTCTTTGTGTTCAGGTTTAGTAAAGACCCGAAACAGATGTTTCAGACTGACTTGTGCTTCACCCACTCCACACACCTCTTAATTAAATTGGAGCAAACCGCGCTTCGCCACAGGCAAAGTACAACACCGGCTGCACCCTGACAAACATCGTCAGTGACAATGAAAACTTAGCACGCATCTTACAAAGTGCCGAACTTTACCCCGGAAACACGCCTGCGCCAAGTGTAAGACGGATTAAACGGTAGTGATAATCACGCCAAATGACTTTAAATACCGCCCATCATTACGGTTAACACGAATATGTGAAAATAGAGAATGGGTAATCTGACAACGTCTGCTATAGTGAAAAGACAGGAATAGCCAGAGGCGAGTGACATGCCAATTCGTGAAATAACAGACAGCTACACTCTCGAATCTATTGTGCCTTACTTTCAGCCAATCGTCGATATCAGGTCAGAAATTGTATGGCGTTATGAATGCCTTGCGCGGCTTGTTACGCCTGAACAACGGGTTTTCCTGCCCAGCGATTTTCTGTACCTCATTGAGCGTAACAACCATATTCACCAACTGGCTGAAATGATGTTTTGCAAAAGTGCGGTGTATTTCGAAGAATCCAATACGCCCTGGAACATCAACCTGGATGCCTCTGATCTCAATAACGAAGAGCTGCTGAACTCGCTTATCACCCAACTTGCAAACTATCCGAACCCCTCACGGGTATGTGTGGAAGTCAGTGCTGACGTAGCCAGCCACCATTATGAAACCCTCAAACGCTTTATCGATAAATCTATGCACAGCGGAATGGGCGTGTTTATTGATAATCTGGGCAAAAGCAGCGGCAATGTGCGTAAACTGATGTCGCTGCCAATACGGGGCGTCAAACTGGACGGCGGCTTATTGCGCCGGCTCGACCACAGCGAAGAAATCGAGGATTTCATACTCAGCATTTGCGACCTGGCTAAAACACGGCATATGAGTATTGTTGCTGAACATGTCGAAGATGCCGATACCCTGGAAAAAGTGATGCAACTGCCGATTCAGTATGCACAGGGTTTTGTATTCTGTGAACCGGCTCCGGTGCCGCGCAACGCCGCTGCCCACTGATAAAACATACTTGCATATGTCTACACAGGTAAATCAGGGGCAGCGTTCAGGATTTAACCAGTAGATTATCAGCGATTCTCAAATGCTTTATTAACAGTGGCTGCGGGCAATGCATAACTTGCCTTCTTGCCGCCCAGGTCAATTAATATCGAGTCTACCAGGACACCTGAATCAACCATATAAATGGTCAACGTGTGTTTACCGGGCTTGTCGATAAGCTGTTGGATAGATCCCCTCGCCTGGTTTTTCAGAACATTTTGCTTCCACGTCTCACTGCGCCCTTCTGTACGAAAATCCAATATTTCAGGATTGTTATCATCTACAACAACGGCAACACGAACGCCTCGTCCTTCATACATAGGGTGAGTCGGCACCACATTCACACTAATTTCAGCCATACCTTGATTAAACGTATAAAAATCATATTCCAATGCCGGACTTTCAAGAGACAAAAGATCTGCCGATTCCGGGTCGGCGGTAACGGGGACTGCTTTCATGACACTGCCGCTGTAACCCAAATTGTCGACTTTCTGCCAACGACGGTTTTCCCCGTTTTTTTGACGCTGGAAATTGGCCGCATCCAACACCACATATCCCAGATCTTCTACGTAGCCATCAAAACTCTTCAATTCTGGTATATCAGGGTTAAACACATTCAAACTAATATCCGATTGAAAATCTTCTGTCGTAAAAATCAGTTTGCCGGGCACTTTATATGAAGGAGGTATTAACTGATGATCATGCCCTAGTGGTGGCTCTTTTAAAGCTTCACCTTTAGGGACTTTACCCCAGTCGATATCCACCCACACCCGTTCATGAGGATGAGCCTGGCTCAATCTTCCCTGTGTTTTAGATAATTTAATCCACGGTTGTTGAGGAGAAATACTCCACTTTCTCGCTTCAGAGCCATTCAAATAAATATCAATAAAACGCGGGTTACGGGTAAAACTATTAAATACAGGTAAGGTACGGGCATGGCTATTAGTGATATGCGAATTGGCTGGCATGTCGAAGCCCTCTAACACAAACCCTACAGCCTGCTTCTGCTCTCGATGAGGCTGTGCCGAAGAAGGTATATCAAACACAGGTAAGTTGCGCGGAGACGCAGACATGATGTGCTGCCACTTACCACCAGCTAATTCAGTATTGTAATAACGGGTAATGTCCCGGATGGTTTGATAACTCGAGAGCATCTGTTCTGCATACCAGTCAGCATCACCACGGCCCTGGGCTGCAGCAAAGACATTTTTATAATGGTAAAGCCATTTGAGGCTCATATTCCCGGCCGCGACAATAGGGTAATAGGCCAACTGGTAAAACGCATCCTGACGGGTCTTATCGATTTGCGGTTGTAAGGTTTCAACTTCTTTGATCAACGCCTGCCACTGGGTGATAAGTGCGCTCACTTCATCACCGTAATGAGTTTGTGTTAGTTCGCCGGGCTGAGGCAATGACACTGGTTCGACATGACTCCAGGCCATAAATTCAGGGCGTCGTTGATACACAAGATGAAAATACTGTTTGAATATAGCGACCAGTTTATCTGATGCCCCGGCCGACAGGTCGCGGGCAAAATACTCCGCCATTTGCAAGTAAACATCATCCGCAGAATTAAACTGATCTCGCTGCCAGGCAATGTCCATAAATAACTCGGTATTGTATTCGTGAGGCTTAATATCCCCTACATTCAATATCCATTGCTCTCTGGCGTGGAGATCCCACGCTTTTGTAATTTCCTGCCACATTAAAACAGGGTTAGTCGAGTTTAACCACAGATAATCATGAGGCCGCCCCCAATAAGACGTGTGATAGTAAATACCCGCCCCACCACTGCGTTTTTGCTCTTCGGGGTTGCTGAGTTGTCGCAGATAACCGTAGTTATCGTCGGTCCACATTAACGTGATGTCATCGGGTACTTCGAGGCCGTTTTGGTAGTAAGTTAATACTTCTTTATAAGGCACAAAAGCTTGCGGAATGGAATCGACATCTTCGCCAGTAATCGAAGACAATAACTTTCTTTGATCTGTAATCACCTTATCGAGCAAAGCTACCTGATCAGCCATGGAGCTGTCGCGCATGATCATTGGCGAGTCATGTTCACCTCGCATCGCCACGGTGTAGATACTCTCAAAGTCTTTTGTTTCTCTAATTCGATGACTAAAAAACTGCTTTACGGCGCCAGCATTTGTATCGTAACGATATTGCCCCATTACATCCTTGTCCCATTCCCCGTTGATATTCGACAACATAGGTTCCGCATGGGAGGAACCGACAACAATACCGTAATCGTCAGCGACTTGTTTATTCTCAGGAATTGCATAAAAAGGTGTTGTGGTTTTATGCATAGCGGGCCAGATAGTATTGGCCCGCAAACGCAATAACAGTTCAAATACGCGGGCATAAGTTTTTGGCCCTATGTCACCGGTTTCCGGCTCATAGTTTTTCGCTGCCCAAATCTGTAAGCCCCAATCCTCATCATTAAGGAAAATACCACGATACTTAACATCCGGTGATGAAGAGACTGATGTTTTTACGTCAACAGACAAAGGATACTGTGTAGCGGGCGTGACATCGGCCCACCATTCCCATGGAGACACGCCCATCTGACGTGACAATGAAAGTAAACCGTAGGCAGTACCACGCCGGTCACTGCCCACAACAACTAACGCCGGTTTGTCACCCAAAATAGCAACAGGCTTCAGCCAGATCTGATAGCGTTCCCACTGACCTTGAATTGAGGACGGGTCAATGTCTCCCTGTTCAATTAAGCTGTCGATCAAAGCGCTTTGACCTAATGTTCCGGCAATAATTGCAGTGTGAGGAACCGGACTAAAATGTGACGCGAGTGACAATTTGTGACCGCTGATTGCCGCCACATCGCTGGCTAGCATAGCCGCTGATTTGTGTACTACTGTCGCATCTGATTCATCAACAAACAGCGTGGCTACGCCTTCTTCCCCAACCAGTGAAAAAGGCCCGGCCCAACTTTGCACACTCAGGCCAACACTACATAAAATTACGAACATCCACATTTTGGATTTCCACCACAATACCACTGTCCTTTCTCCTTGCAGAAAATACTACTAACGAGTCTGAATGTACGAAACCGCACTTATCACACCAGGTAATTAAGCCAAACCTTTCAAGCAAGGCTTTCTGTTCTTCTGACATGACATCCAGACGGGCTTTGGCTTTCGCCAGCAAACTTGCCGGGTAATCTGCTTCTGCCCCGTCGTTGCATGATGTAAACGTCGTATGCCGCAAAGTCAGAGTATTCAAAACGAAGTGCGTATGTTTTATCGGACAATTGATAGTTGAGGTTAGTACGTGTCCAACCAACTACCGGCATAAAGTTGTAGCAAACCCCAGTCACACCGGCTGCGCCCGCCTGTTTGATTTTTTCCAGGGTAATGGTGTCATCAGGACCAAACCATCTCCACGTTTCAATCATAAATAGTTACTCTTCGAAAGTTATAATGCCTGTTCGATAATTTCCCAAAGCGCCCCCTGGGTATGGTAATCACACTTAGCGCCAGCCAGACTTTTCTCATTGTTGTAAGGCTTGTTGTCCGCCGTAAGTACACGGAACCAACTGCCGTATGTGTGGTCAATCATGGCGCTCCAGCAATACGCCCAAATTTTCTCATACCATTGCCAATATGCATCATTACCTGTTGCTTTAGCTAACAACGCAGCCGCTGCTAACGACTCGGCTTGTACCCAGAAATATTTGTCACTGTCGCAAATTTCACCGTCAGGGGCATGACCATAAAAAATACCGCCGTTTTCCTCGTCCCAGCAAAGGTTCAGTGCGCTATCAAATAGCGCTTGCGCTCTTTCCACCATCCAGCTTTCGGGCTGATGACGATGCAAAATTAACAGTAATTTAGTCCATTCAGTTTGGTGGCCCGGTTGGAAGCCCCACGGACGATAAAGATTTTTCGGGTCGTCTTTGTTGTACTCCCAATCAATCGACATATCAGCATGGTAGTGTTCCCAAATCAGTCCTTGCGTCAGTGCTGCTTTTTCTACCGCGAAAGTTTTTGCCAGTGTATAAGCACGTTTTAAAAACGCCTTATCCTTTGTTGCATCATAGGCAATTAATAACGCTTCACAGCAATGCATATTGGCATTCTGACCGCGATACGTACCTAACGTTGACCAATCTGGTGAGGCTTCATCGGCATAGCAACCATCGGACTCTTGCCAAAAACGCTCGTTGAGTATTTCCCACGCCTGATATAAAGGTATCTCAGCCTTGTTAAGTCCTGTTTTCACACAGGTTGCGAGCGCGAGGATCACGAAAGCTAATCCATAAGCATGGTTGGTTTGGTCCACCGGTGTATTAGCATCTAACAACCAATTATACGCTTGACGTTCTTCATCCCAGTGCCGGGTAAGCAAATACACTAAACCGTGCTCAATGCGTTGGAGGTCTTCTTCACGTTGAAAGTGCTGATAGGCTTTGCAATAGTTGAAAATCATCCGGGTGGAGCTCACCAGGTGCTTTTTCCCCGGTTCGAAAATGTCACCATTGTCGTAATAGTTCTGATGAAAACCACCGTTAACTTCGTCCATTACATTCGGGGCGTAAAACGCCAGTATATCTTCAATGTGTGACGTTAATGCCTGTTCGCTTTTGCAGTCCAACATAATCTAACCCTCTATTGTTCATTTGGCAGCTTGCTGCCTTTTTGTGCATACCAGGTCACAAATCCATAACTGGCTAACGGCACGATAAAGCTCATCTGAATACTCAGGGTGTCGGCTACAATGCCCTGCAAAACAGGCAAAATTGCACCTCCAACAATAGCCAGACACAACAGACCCGCACCTTCAGCCGTTGCTGCCCCTAACCCACGGATTCCCAGTGAGAAAATGGTGGGGAACATGATGGAGTTGCACAGTCCAATCAATACCACAGCCCACATTGCGATACTGCCACTGGCTGACATCACAACAACGAGCAGAAATATAGCCGCCAAAGCGTTAAATGTGAGTGCTGAAGACGCTTTGATGTACTGCATGATGTAAGCACCAGCGAAACGCCCGACCATAGCGGCGCCCCAATAAAGCCCCAGATAGGTGGCTGCATCTTTATGAGTGAGACCTGCGATATCGTCGCTACTTAAAAAGTTAATCAAAAAGCTACCGATCGATACTTCGGCACCGACATACAAAAATATCGCCACAGCACCTAACACAAGATGGCGATGAGCGGTGAGCTTTTTCACAGCCTCTCCTTGCAGGCTTGCAGATTGCCCGGATTCTGCGGCAATTTTAGGTAGTGGAAAACGCTTAAATACAATCGCCACCACAACCAGCGCTAGCGCAATCAACAAGTAGGGAATTTGGACCGACTCAGGATTAGCAGGCCCCCCAAGCTGGCTCGCCCCAATGATTAGCGCACCACCAAAAAAGGGAGCCACAGTGTGCCCCACAGAATTCAATCCCTGGCAAAAATTCAACCGGCTTGATGCGCTTTTTTCATCACCGAGCGCTGCCACATAGGGATTCGCAGTGACCTGTAATATCGTGATCCCGCTGGCGAGAACAAATAATCCCCCTAAGAAAAACACATACAACTTCACTTCTGCAGCGGGGTAAAATAATAGACAGCCCACCGCTGTAGTTAATAAGCCCGCGATAATGCCGGCTTTAAAACCCAGGCGCCTAATTAACTTACCAGCAGGCAGTGACACAAGAAAGTAAGCACCGAAAAAGGCAAATTGCACCAACATGGCTTGAGTGTAATTAAGTGAAAACGCACTTTTAAGGTGAGGAATCAAGACATCATTCAAGCTTGTCAGAAAGCCCCAGAAAAAAAACAATGCACTCATCGCTAATAATGGCGAATGCGACTTCGCTATTGAGGCTTGTGTATTACTGACTGTATTCATTGGTCACCTTTATGTTCACATTTCGACAACCTCACAACTCTGGTAAGGCCACCTTACAGAGAGTAAATGAAGACCATCAACATTGCAATAAAGGGGTCGTACAAACCGGGAAATACACACAAACCATTGTTTTATAGAAATATTGCATTTATCAGAACCACTAACCAAGTGATTTACAGAAAGAAATACCATCTATAACCGGAACGTAATTTACGTACCAGAAATGTAATCTGCGTTTATTTATTGTAAAAATTTGGTTGTTGAACGTATTAACTTGTGATTATACTTATCCGGCCTTACCAATTATTCATAAGACTGGGAGAGACAGCATGAAAAAACGATTCGGGGCGCAATACACACTCACACCGTTAGCCACAGCTTTGGCACTGGCATTACCAATTACGGTGCTAGCGCAAGATACAAGTTCACAGGATCCTGAAGTGATAGAAGTTAAAGGGATTCGTTCTAGTGTTACTAAAGCATTGTCGATGAAGCGTTACGAAGTAGGTGTCTCTGACGCCATTTCCGCTGACGACATTTCAAGCTTTCCTGATGAAAATATCGCCGAATCGATCCAACGTATTGCCGGAATTCAAATTCAACGTTCGAACGGACGCGGTGCGTTGATCAGCATTCGGGGACTAGGCCCCGAATATGCGGCAACAACCCTGAATGGTCAGGCGTTTGCCAGCGCACAATTTGACGGTGGCTTCCGCTTTGATATTGTGCAGTCAGAACTGGCATCAGAAATTCAGGTATTCAAAACTCCCAGCGCATCAATGGATGAAGGCGGCTTGTCTGGTGCTGTGAATATAGGCACAGCTAAGCCTCTCAACTATTCCGAACGCAAGATGCTTGCAAAAGTCGAGGCAAACTACTCAGAAGACCGCAGCAGTGCCACACCCGGCGGAAGCTTTACGTATATCGACCAATTTAATGACAACCTTGGTGTTTTAGTTAACTTTGGTTATCAGGAGCTCGATACCCGTTATGACTTAATGTACAGCCAACGTTTTTCCGATGTTGACCTGAACAGCGATGGCGAAAGCGATTACGCAGCTAATGGCATCCCACTGGAACGAACCAATCGTCCCCGAATGCGACGCGAAGACGGCAACACGCAACGTTATCTGTTAAATACAGCAATACAATATGTAGCCAGCGATACTCTGGAATTTGGATTAACAGGGATTCTTGCACAGGATGAACGTAAGATTTACTTCCAGCAGTTAGTTCCACTTTTTGGTGGTGGTGATCCTGAACCCACCCTTACCTACCTGGGCCAAACAGATAATACTGTAGACCATATCCTTGCTGAGAACATTCGCGTAGAAGCCAACCATACCCGTCAAACTGAAGACCGCACCAGCTATGCTGTAACAGGTACATCAGAATGGATGATTACCGATGATTTCACCATGAATAGTGCACTCCATTACACTGCGGGAAGCATTGATATCGTAGAACGCGCAGTTGTATTAGGTATTCGTTCAGACCTTGAAGTCGACATGGATCCAAATAATCCCGTATTCACTTCAAACGGCCTCAATCCGGTGTCAGATCCCAGCTCATGGGCGTTAGATAATCTGTTTCGTAATGACATCTCAGGTAAAGTGCAAACTTACGATACTGACGAGCTCGCTGCACAGGTTGACTTCAACTATTATCTCGACAGCGATTTCTTCAAAGCCGTGAAGTTTGGTTTCAAGCACCGCAGACAAACTCTGGATACCGAAAGTACGCGTTATGACCGGAATTTCCGTGACGACGATATTTATACTGCGCCTTTCCCCACCGTTGCAGAAGCGAGTTATACCGTAAACGACTTTAGCGGCGGTGAGTTCGCTGGGTTAAACTTGAATTATGTATTACCGGATGTTGATGCTTACCTGCAAGCCTTTGATGAATCGGGTCTGACAATTGAACCAAACTTCCAGGAAGCCGGATTCTTTCAAATCGATCGCAACATTACCAATTTTTATACACAGCTGGACTTTGGTAATGATTACCTTCGCGGTAATATTGGCGTACGTTACGCTAAAACAGATCGTACCGTTGACACCGTTACTTATGACGGCGGAATTCAAGTAACAACAGGCGCATTTACGGATATCGGCGGCGATTCTGCCGAACCGTCATCGAGTAGCTTTGATTATGACAACTGGCTACCAAGCTTAAACCTTGCCTATGATCTAACCGACGACATCGTGATTCGTGCTGCGGCAGGCAAAGTATTGGTGCGCCCGATTATTGGTGAAACCGCGAGCTTTGGCCGCGAGATTGCGACTCTGGACAACGGTACCGATATTATTGTGAATGTCTCTGAAGGCTCTTTCGACCTTCCGGCACTGACCGCTAACCAGTACGATTTAAGCGCAGAATGGTACTTCAATGAATCAAGTGCAATTACTCTGGCATACTTCAAAAAAGAAGTTAAAAATCAAGTTATTACTGAGGCAGTATGCCCGGGTGATTTCCAATTAGCCGATGTTTCATTTGACTCAGCAACCGGTGAATGTCGTGGCACCGATGGCTATATCTATAACATCACACGAAATCGTGCGACCGATGGTGTTTTAGAGATCAATGGTATTGAGCTTGCTTATAACCAGTCGTTTGATTTCTTGCCAGCACCATTTAATGGTTTGGGCATGATCGCTAACTACACCCTGTTGGATGCAGACAATCCACAAGAAGAACAACCGCTTCTGGGTTCATCAGAACGTACTGCCAACCTCATTGGTTATTACGAAAATGGTGGTTTCGCCATTCGTATTGCCATGAACTATCGCAGTGAATATTCATTGAATGATGGCTCAAAAACAGGTGAAAACTTCGGTGACAGCAGTGCCATAGTGCCTAATCCCGGAAGCTTACTCGATGCCCGGAAACAAGTCGATGTATCCATGTCATACGAGTTTGAGAATGGCGTAAAAGTGTCGTTGGAAGGTATTAACGTTAACGGCGATTACGAGCGTGGAACACGTTTCGAGAAAGCCCGGTTACAATCTGTTGCGACCTTTGGCTCTACCTACTTCATGGGTGTAACGTACAGCTTCTGACAATTGTGCTTATGTGGTTACCTTTTTTGGTAACCACATACTTTTATTTGGTCATGTAAATTGACCACCCGAACAGTAAGACGCTAGAGTGGAAGTAAAGCAGGTTCAGAAAAAACAATATTCATGCACTTTCAAATTAATGATTTATCAAGCAAACGCCTTTATTTGCAAATCGCCGAACAAGTCCTGGAGATGATAAGTCAGGGTAGTTTACGTGTCGGTGAAAAACTACCGGCAGAACGCAAACTTGCGGAAACCTTTAATGTTAGCCGCCCCACTATCCGCGAGGCAATGATCGCGCTGGAAGTGAGTGGTATTGTGGAAATTCGCTCGGGCTCCGGCGTGTATGTCATCGCTGAATCTGGCCGTAGCGAACTCAACATCGAAGAAAACTTACCCGGCCCGTTTGAAATTCTGGAAGCCCGTTTGTATTTTGAATCAGAAGCCGCAGCTTTAGCTTCTCAGCGGATTACTCATCAGGAAATTCATCAGTTAAAAGTGTTTCAAAAGAAAATGCAAAATCTTGAGAGTCAGGATTTAGCAAAAACACATAGTTATGACCGAAGTTTTCACGAGCTGATCGCACAATCAACAAGAAACTCCAGTATTTACGAAATCATCTGTGGGTTGTGGTCGCTACGTAACCGGTCTGAAATGAATACCACTTTCGATGCGTTAATTCGCCGTCGTGGTGCGTCACCAATAATTGAAGATCATCACCTGATTATAGAAGCATTACAAAGCAGAGACGAAAGTCGGGCAAAACAAGCAATGAGATCCCATATCCAGCGAGTCATCAATGAGTTCTCAGAGTGCACCTTAAACGACGACTAGTTACCTGACCCCTAATGCATCGGTGTGATTGATCGCAACCCTCTTGGAGAAAGACATGCGATTAACGCATTGCGCTGTTTCAGCGTTATTTGTCAGTGCGGCGCTGGCTGGCTGTGAAAAATCTAATAAAGTAGAAGCACCGGTTTCTGTGCAACAAGCAGTGAGTGAACAGCTTGCCCCTGTCGATGCGGTATGGCCCTGGTTAGATTCAGCCAATTCCCGCTGGTTTTACTTTAATTCAGCCACCCGACCGTTCGGCATGGTGAATCTCAGCCCCGACACCGAAATTGACGGAGCATGGGGTAGTGGATACCGGTATAACACTGAGGAAGTAAAAGGCTTCAACCATGTCCATGCATGGCAGTTGTCAGGTTTATCAGTGCTTCCTATCTCTCAACAGCGACCACTGGCAGACATAGAAAACGACTATTTCTCTGCGTTTAGTCACGACAAAGAAAATGTAGCGGCTGGTTACCATTCACTCATCCTTGAGCGCTATCGCATCAACGCTGAGTTGACCGCCACCACCCGCGTTGGCTTTCATCACTATGAATATACACAAGCGGGACCGAAACAGATCTTGCTGGATTTAGAGGGTCAATTTGGTCCCTCGGAGTTATCCAAAGGCAGCTTTACCCAAATTGATGACACCACGTTTAGTGGTTCTGTGATTAATGCACCCACTATTCGTCGCCCGCGCCCTACACCAGTGTTTTTTTATATCAAACTGAACAAGCCGGTTGCCAAAATTGATGTCAATGAAACAGCAGCGCTGCTAACACTGGATGACTCTACAGATGACGTGCTGATGAAAGTGGCTATTTCTTACGTAGATGAGGATGGTGCTAAGCAAAACATACAATCTGAGTTACCCGGATGGGATTTCAACGCCACTGTAGCGGCTTCACGTGATACCTGGAATGAATGGTTAGGGAAAATCCGGGTAGAAGGGGGAAGTGAAAAAGTGCGCCGTCGTTTTTACACCGATTTATTCCACGCGCTTCAAGGGCGTCGAATTATCTCTGATGTTGATGGCCGCTATTCAGATCAAACCAGCGCTGAACGAAAAATCAAACAACTCCCCTTAAATGCGCAACACCAACCTGAATTCAATCACCACAACTCAGATTCCTTCTGGGGCGCTCAGTGGACTATTCAAACCTTGTGGCCGTTGGCCTATCCCAAGGTGGCGTCTGACTTTTCAAACTCGATGCTGACCATGGCGGAAGATGGCGGCTATGTGCCCAGAGGGCCATCTGGTGGAAATTACACTTACGTAATGACAGGCGCCTCGTCTACGCCATTTATCGTCAGCACTTATTTAAAAGGTATTCATGATTTTGACCCGCTGAAAGCCTATGAAGCGCTGAAAAAAAATCACTTACCAGGCGGTATGATGAGCCACGCAGGCTATGAACACGACTCTGCTATAGGTGGCGGGTTGGAATATTATATCGAGAAGGGCTTTGTGCCTTACCCGCTGCCAGTTGAAAGCGACGCGTTCCACCGCGATGGAGCAGGTCAAACCCTTGAATACGCTTATCAAGACTGGACTTTGGGACAGTTGGCGCAGGAACTCGGCCTTGCTGAAGATGCTGAGTGGCTGAAAAACCGTAGTCTCAATTATCGGAATATTTATGATACCGGGACCGGTTTCATGCGTCCGAAAGATGAAAATGGAAAGTGGAAAGCCGACTTTGACCCGTTTGAATACCGGCACGGTTTCGTCGAGTCGAACGCAGCACAAATGACGTGGTACGTACCTCACGATATTGCCGGCCTCGCTGATTTAATGGGTGGGGAAAAAGTCGCAGCCAATCGTTTGAATGAGGCTTTTGAAGCCGCTGAAAAACTTGGATTTACTTCGGGTACCGCGCACGCTCAGGAAACCCACGAAGAGTACCGCCGTATTCCTGTGAACTACGGCAATCAACCTTCAATTCAAACCGCTTTTATCTTTAATGAACTCGGTGAGCCGGGCAAAACCCAATATTGGTCCAGGGAGGTGGTCAATCAGGTTTATCAAAACTTGTCACCTGAGCATGGCTACAACGGTGATGAAGACCAGGGATTGATGGGTTCACTTGCGGTATTAATGAAAATCGGATTATTCCAGGTCGATGGCGGCGCGCGTCAAGAGCCCGTTTATCAAATAGGAAGCCCGATCTTTGATCGTATCACCATTGCTTTAGATGAACGTTATTACAGTGGCAAAAATTTCACGATTGAGACCGTGAACAACAGTGACGAAAATCGTTATATTAAATCGGCATGGTTAAACGGTAAGCCTCTTAACCGCCGGTATCTGACGCACGGAGAAATTACCCGGGGAGGGTTACTCAAACTTGAAATGACGTCCACTCCCTGAGATTAATCGTGTTCAGTGACGATTCTTCCATATCTTAAAGGGAGAAATTGACGTTCTGAGAATAGTAAAGGCCGGATAACCGGCCTTTACTGCTTACAAATGTATTTAATCAGCTTCATCGTGACGGGTATTCAACCGCCAGCATGGTTGCCCGCTGCCACGGTACTTCCGCTCGAAGGGGGTCATGTGGTTATCACCGGTAATTTCACTGATATCTCCGGATAAACCATAGTGACTTGCCGCGCGGGCGAATTCCATCAGATACAGGAACCAGTTGCTGCGCACCTCAATGTTGCTGCACAGCGCCATAATATCCACCATGGCAGCAGAAGCGTACCAACGCTTTTGTACCTGAGACGGTTTCGGATAAGGATTAGGGTACAGCAAAAAGTGCTGCACAATATTCCAGTCCGCCGTGCGAGCCAGGCGCCAGAAGTCATTTACATCTGCACGAAACACAGCGTAGTTCTGACTTTCTGTCTGATAGTGCACGTGCTTATCTACTCTCAGCGCAGACTTATCAATACCAATAACTCTGGCATCAGGAAAGCGTTCAGCCAGGTTGGCCGTGCTTTCCCCTACCCCACAGCAGGAATCCAGAATCACATCGCCCTGCCAGTCATCCAGCCACGCACACACGTCATCAAAAGATGCGCGGGTATGGTCACTCACCGGACGCTGGTTTTCCGTGCGGCGATACCGCTCAACCAGTTCATCGAGCTTCTCATGAATGCCCTGCTGATTACTCAGTACTTCACGGGAATTACCGGTACTCACAGTTAACTCCGGATCCCGCGACCTTTTGTCAGCAGATGATGTGCAACAGCGTAAAGCACCACATTAAAGCCGACAAGAATGGCAATGGACACAGAAACATTAACGTCTGACACACCTAGAAAGCCATAGCGGAAACCATTCACCATGTACACGATGGGGTTAGCCTTACTGACAATTTGCCAGAATTCCGGTAACAGCGTTAACGAGTAGAATACACCGCCCAGATAGGTCAGCGGGGTCAGCACAAAAGTGGGCACCATGCTGATATCATCAAAGGTTTTTGCAAATACAGCGTTTACCAGACCGGCGGTAGCAAATAAGGTGGAGGTAAGCAGCAAGGTAACCACAATAGCGGCCAGGTTGTGAATTTGCACATCAACGAAAAACATTGATACACAGGTCACAATAATGCCGATTAAGATAGCACGGGCAACGCCGCCGCCCACGTAACCGAAAATGATCACCCATGTCGGTACAGGAGCCACCAGCAATTCTTCAATATTGCGTTGGAATTTGGCGCTGAAAAACGACGATGACACGTTTGAATAAGAGTTCGTGATCACAGACATCATGATCAGTCCGGGTACAATAAACTCCATATAGGTGAAGCCGCCCATCTGACCAATCCGTTCACCAATCAGACTACCGAAAATGACAAAATACAGTGTCATAGTAATTGCCGGCGGCACCAGTGTTTGTACCCAGATGCGCAGAAAGCGGGTACATTCTTTAATCCAGATAGTATTCAGCGCAATCCAGTTATTTTGTCCGTGCATGATTACGCCTCCTCTTTAGCTTTACGGCCATTCTCGACCAGGGTAACAAACAACTCTTCCAGGCGGTTCGACTTGTTACGCATACTGAGCACCGGCACCGATTGCTCTGTTAACTGGGTAAATACCGGATTCAGCCCTTCAGTTTTCTCCACATCCACTTCCAGCGTATTTTCATCCAGCAAACGGTGAGTAAAACCTGAAATAACCGGCTTGTTAGCGTAATTGCCAAGATCCAGCACAAATGTTTCCATGCTTAATTTGGCCAGCAGCGACTTCATACTGGTATTTTCCACTATCGTCCCCTTATCAATGATCGCGATATTGCGGCACAGCATTTCCGCTTCTTCGAGATAATGGGTTGTCAGGATGATAGTGATCCCCTGTTCATTGATGGTTTTAAGGAAGTCCCACATGGAACGGCGGATTTCAATATCCACACCGGCGGTGGGCTCATCCAGAATCAGCAA
Organism: Alteromonas sp. ABH4_457; assembly: GCF_056160625.1. NCBI lineage: Bacteria > Pseudomonadati > Pseudomonadota > Gammaproteobacteria > Alteromonadales > Alteromonadaceae > Alteromonas > Alteromonas sp. ABH4_457. The sequence continues at coordinate 11,233 of NZ_JBSWXN010000008.1, read as the reverse complement.
TTTGGGTTCGTGCATTAACGCCCGTGCAATCATCAGGCGGCGCTTCATGCCTCCTGACAACGTGCGCGCAGCCATGTCTTTCTTTTCCCACAGGTCGAGCTGCTTTAAGTATTTTTCGGCCCGTTCTTTAGCCACGTTGCGGGGCACACCATAGTAACCCGCCTGATTCAGTACGATTTGCAGTACGGTTTCGAACTGGTTGAAGTTGAATTCCTGCGGCACCAGGCCAATGCAGGATTTAGCCTTTTCTTTTTCAGTATTCAGGTCGTACCCGAACACTTTCACATCGCCTTCGCTGGCGTTAACCAGTGAACTGATAATGCCGATGGTGGTGGATTTACCGGCACCGTTAGGTCCCAGCAGGGCAAAAAAATCCCCCTCATCTACATGCAGGTTGACGCCGCGCAGTGCCTGCACGCCACCTTTGTAGATTTTCTTCAAATCTGTGATATCCAGCGCTTTCATGCTTTGCCTGTTTTGTTTTCATTAAGCCGTTAATAATAACATGAAAAAAGCGCCCGTTGCGGGCGCTAAACGTTGGGGTTGGGAGGATTAACGAAAGGAATTAGCGCTGTGCCGTCATAGCCTGTCCGGCTGGCAAGATTTGCATAACCACTTTGCGGTCGAAGAAGGTATTTTCTGCAGAAGAATGCTGACTGCCCGCTTCCCCGACAGCAAGCAGGGCAATTTTATCTTCACTCACACCCCGTGCTGTGAGTGCCTGTTTAACCGCGCCGGCGCGCTGTTCTGACAATGTCTGGTTAAAGGTGGCTTCGCCGCGATAATCCGCATAACCGGTTAACCGGATCCCCAGCCCTTCATGTTGCTTAAGCGCCTTCGCAATCAGATCAAGCTGCGTACTATAGAGTGCTTCGATATCGTCAGAGCCGCTCTTAAACTGAATGGCACTCTCCATCGCCATCACCTGCTCTTCCGGATACGACGTCAAACCTACCTGAGTGATTGAAGCCTGAAGCTGCGCCGATTCCAGTGCATCTCTTACAGCCAGAAGCTGCTGTTGAGATTCAGTTAATGCAGCATTGCTGGCCATTAAATCAGCCTGTGTATCTTTTAACTGTTCACTGGTTGCCTTGCTGTCACCAATTACGGCCCCCAGAATACCGGCAACGCCGGCGCCAATGGGACCTGCCACAATAGCACCGATAACCACGCCGGTTCCTAATCCGACTGCCGCAGCTTTGTCTTTTTGTTCCTGATAATGCCTGTCACTGGCAGCCTGTGCTACCGGGTTAACCATAACCGCGATGATGCCTGCTAAAAGTACTTTTTTACCTGTCATGTTCATTTCCTTACCAGAGTGAGTGTTGATGGTAATAATTAAACCGGCACAATCTGACCATGCTCCAAGTGAAATGGGGAAAGGTGGCGAAGCATTGTGATAAATCGGGGCAATCAGGTCACTTGACCACGTTACGCCGGTTAAACAGGGCAAATATGGCTAAAAAGTGGCGTTACGGGGGAATTTTGTCTTAATCAGGCATTGTTCAGTTTTCATGGTGTATAGTCATGCCACTGAAACTGAAAAGATTAATGACGATGCCAAGAACTATTGCTCTTGTTGAAGATGATGCCGCCATCAGGGAAAACTATATTGCTGCACTGCAGGCGCAGGGTTATCAGGTGAATGCCTATGCTGACAGACCATCCGCTTCTGCTGCTTTCTCACAGGCGCTCCCTGATCTGGCTATTATTGATATTGGCCTGAAAGAAGAAATGGAAGGCGGCTTTATGCTGTGTCAGCAATTGCGACAGCTATCCCAGACCATGCCGGTCATTTTCTTTACCGCCAGAGACAACGATGTGGATACCATCAGCGGACTGCGTATGGGAGCCGACGACTACCTGACAAAAGATATCAGTATGGCGCATCTGCTCGCACGTATCGCCGCCCTGTTCAGGCGCACGGACTTATTGTCATCGCCGAAGCAACAGAGCGAACAAATTCAGCTTGGTCATTTAAGTGTAGATGTCAGCCGCATGACAGTAAGCTGGAAGAACGAGCCGGTTGCCTTAACAGTCACAGAGTTCTGGATGCTGCACGCATTGATCAAACATCCCGGCCACGTAAAAAGCCGGCAACAACTGATGGACGAATCACGGATGGTTGTCGACGACACCACCATTACGTCCCATATTAAGCGCATGCGTAAAAAATTTATCCAGCTGGACAGCACCTTTGATCATATCGATACGGTGTATGGCATGGGTTATCGCTGGCAGGGCTGATTGTTCGTGAACTTACGCTTTTCTATCCGCCTGCAATTGCTGGTGCTGTCGCTATTTTTGTTCACCATCCCCTGGCTGGGGTACCGCTATGTGTGGGAGCTTGAACAATATTTGCGGACCGGGCAGGAACAAACCATGATTGGTACAGCAAGAGCGGTGGCCACTGCGCTGCACGAACGCCCGGCCCTGTTTGACAGTCAGTCTGCCTACTTAAAAGATGTTCGCCCCGGCACAGATTTGTACGCTCCGCCCATCCCCACTCCCATTCAGCTGGATGGCAAATTTTCAGACTGGAATGCAGTCTCTGGCCTCAGTCAGCAATATGGTGAAGGTCAGGTAGTTTCGTGGTTTGGCAAAGTTGCGGATTTTCCGCCGGTCACACTGTCTTTTAATCATATGGTGGGACGCTACGGAAAATACCTGTATGCCATGTTTGATGTGCAGGATGACAGCGTTGTGTGGCGTGCATCTAACGCACTGGCCGTCGATCAGAGTGACCATTTACTGATCAGTGTTATTGCCGGTGACGGCGAACTGGAACGTTTTGTCATTGCACCTTACTCAGAAGGCTGGGTGAATGCATTTAAGCTGGACGACACGCCGGGGGGCTACAGAGCCACAGACAACGAACTGCGTATTCAGGGCCGCTGGCAACTAACCGGTGAGGGATACGGCATTGAACTACGCTTTCCATTGAGTATGACCACAGGCGCTCTCGCCTTTGCGCTGGTTGATGTGGACGATCCGGCCAGCCGGGAGAAGCGCTACGCGGTGGGCACAGCGAACCCCAATCAGGCCGACGGCATGGGCACGGTACTGACGCCGTCGCCGGAAATTGAACGCATCCTTTCCGGGCTTAAATATGCCGATTCACGGGTGTGGGTAGTCGATAACCACATGCGTGTACTTGCCAGAGCCGGCTCGATCCAGTCAGCCACCGGGTTTAAAGTACGCCGTGAGGAGCAGCAAGGTTACCCGTGGTGGCAGTGGCTTGAGCAGCATGTTTTGCTGCCGCTTTATTATCATATTCTGACCCGTCCGCCAGCCGGATTTGTTGATGAGTTGCAGGGCGCGTATGCGCTGGCCGGAAAAGATATTGCTTCGGCGCTGTCCGGCACACCGGATTCCTTATGGCGGCTTTCTCCTGACAGTAAAGCCGTTATTCTTTCCGCCGCTTACCCTATTTATATTGAGGAAAACGTAATGGGTGCAGTGGTGGTTGAACAAACCACCAACGGCATCCGTACCCTGCGAAACCGTGCTCTGGAGCAACTTTTCCATGTAATCCTGGCAGTGATGCTGCTGGGCACCCTCAGTTTATTTTTGTTTGCTAACCGTATTTCTAACCGGGTGCGGACACTGAGAGACAACACTGAGGCAGTGATTGACGATAACGGCAAAATTGTCGGCAGTTTACCGGCAGTGCGCCGTGTAGATGAAATTGATGACTTGCATCAGTCCTTCGCCGGCGTGTTAAACCGTCTTCAGCAATACAATTCGTATCTGGAAAACATGGCCTCACGACTCTCCCACGAATTGCGGACGCCTATTGCTGTTGTACGTTCATCACTGGACACCATCAGCGAAGTGAAAGATCCTTCCCAGCAGTCTGTTCTGATTGGCCGGGCGCAAAGCGGCATCACCCGGTTAAGCACCATTTTAAACAGTATGAGTGAAGCCACACGACTGGAACATGCTATCGCTCAGGAAGACCCCGAACTGTTCGATGCAGCCGCTGTCGTTTCCGGCTGTATTGATGGTTACGCCCATGTTTTTTCTGAACGCACCTTCCAACTTAAAATCTCGCTGGAAGAGGCAAAATTACGGGGTTCAGGGGATTTATTCGCGCAGATGCTGGATAAAATTATCGCCAACGCGGTGGAGTTCAGTCACAACGGCGATACGATTACAGTGCACTTATGGCGGGAAGGTAAATCAGTAAAACTGTCGGTGACCAACCCGGGACCACCGTTGCCCGATAACATGAACGACAACCTGTTGCAGTCGATGGTATCGGTGAGGCCGGATGAAGAACGTCACAAATCCGCTGAACACCCTCACCTTGGTTTAGGACTGTTTATTGCCAATATGATTGCTGGCTACCACAAAGGGCGTGTGCAACTGAATAACCTGCCGGACAACACCGGCGTTTGTGTTGTGGTGCAGTTGCCTCTGGCGGTCTAGGGATTTTTTAATCATCGCCGCCAAGGTCAGGCACGTTTTTCATCAGCATGGCAGCCCGGCGGCGCGCCATATTCTGTGCATATTTGCGGATGCTGACCGTATTGTCTTTCTCATCCACAATTTCAATACCGAGAAGATGCTCAAGAATATCTTCCAGCGTAACAATTCCTTCCAGACCGCCGTATTCGTCCACTACCATGAAAATGTGCACCCGCCGCGTCATGAACAAATCAAGGACATTGGCAATAGGCATACTGCTCAATACCGTGATCATATCCCGCCGGTAATCTTTCAATTGTTTTTGCGTATTCCCTCTGGCGTAGGCCAGCAGTAAATCTGAACGCATAACAAAACCATGGATATGCTCACTGTCTTCGCCGGTGTAAACCGGTATGCGGGAGAACTCCATATGAGCATGTTGATGGAAGAAGCCTTCCACTGTCATGGTTTCCGATAAGGAGAACATCGACGTACGGTGAGTCATGGCATCCCGCACCTTCACTTCATGCATATTCAGCATGTTTTTCAGAAAGGCGGTTTCCTTTTCGGCCAGTTGTCCTTCCTGCCATGACAACTCAGCCATTGCCTGCAATTCGTTGCGGCTCAGCCCTCTTAGCGGGCTTTCTTCTTTAAATCCTTTTGTGAGCTTTTCAGAAAACCATACAAAAGGGGTTAATAACCAGGTGAGGTATTTCAGAAACCATGCTGTCGGCGTTGCCAGTGCCCGCCAGTAGGTTGCGCCCAGCGTCTTTGGAATGATCTCAGAAAAGATCAGGATCAGTAAGGTTAAAATCGCACTGATGATCCCCAGATACGCGTCGCCAAACACCACGGCGGCCTGTGCACCCGCTCCCGCTGCTCCCATGGTATGGGCAATGGTATTTAATGTCAGAATGGCTGATAAGGGTTTGTTGATATCATCGGTTAATCCCCGCAGCAATTTACCGGAAGGTGCGCCTTCCTTTTCCAGTACTGAAATGTAGGCAGAAGAAATACTCAGGATCACCGCCTCAGCTATCGAGCAAAGAAATGAAAAGCCCAGCGCTATTAAAATATAAACAATCAGCAGAAACATAGCGTTGCAAAACCCGTTAATTAGACGCGAAAAATAACCATAACGTATCTGCAGGCAGTTTGCAGATATTCTGTTGTCCACCTGTACAAACAAAACAGCCGGCAAGTGCCGGCTGTTTAATTTCAGTATCGATGCATGCTTACGCTTGCTGTTTTTCCCGCTTGAATTTAGCGATAACAGACCAGGCTTCCAGCATAACCAGCACACTGACAACCAGTACCACTGCATCCAGGAATACCAGCAGGTAATTTTCCGCTGCCCAGTATTCCTGAAGCTTAATGACACCGGCAAAGAATGCCATCACCAGAACAAACGTCATCGGAATAAGCGTGTATATGGCCGGGCGGTTCATTTTGATCAACATTACCGAGATAACCAGCAATGTCAGTGACGCCAGGATTTGGTTAGTCGACCCGAACAATGGCCAGATGATCATACCGCCGGAGCCGGATGCGCCACCGGCACCGAATGACAGCAGCAAACAGGTACCCACTGCAACCAGCGTAGCGACAACGCCATTTTTGAGGATATTAAGGTTATAAATCTCGCCCCATTCCTGGATGATGTAACGTTGTAAACGCACACCTGAATCCATGGTAGTACCGGCAAACAGTACAACCATAACGGCCAAAATAGTAGATGAGAAATCTACCGGTAGTCCCCAGCCTTGCTGGATAAGGTTTGCACCACCGGTAATGAATGCAGAAACGCTTCCGTCACCAAGGTGGCTGTACACTTCGTGCCATTCTTCAGGGGATGCGGCTAAGGCCACGCCACTCACTGCAACGATGGTGATAAGTGCAAGACTTCCCTCGCCTACGGCACCGAGATAACCAACGAAACGGGCATCAGTCTCTTTATTCAACTGCTTGGAGCTGGTACCGGAAGATACAATGCCGTGGAAACCTGAAACAGCACCACAGGCAATGGTCACGAACAGCAGCGGGATGAGGCTCGGTGTATCAATAGCGGTTTGCGTATTGAACGCCGGTGCCGTGATATCCGGCATAGACATAAATACCGCTCCGTACAGCAGCAGTAAGCCAACCAGTAACTGCATACCGTTGATAAAATCACGTGGTTGCAGCAGCATCCACACCGGTAACAGCGATGCAATGGCAGCATAAATGAACAGAATGATGATCCAGTTGGCGTTAGCGGATAAACCAAACATGGTTTCCGGCAGCTCAAGAGGGATATAACTGCCCGCGTAAACCGACGCATAAAGCACAATAATACCAACCACACACATGGGGATAAGGCTGAAATTGCGCTTGAGCAACTGACCAATCACCAGGGCAACAACAATCGCCATCCAGGCAGGGAAAACCGCGTTAGGCTGAGAAACAAACGACTTGGCAATCACCACGCCGAATACCGCATTTACCATCAGCAGTACCAGGAAGATGACGACCATGAAAAGCGCACGGGAGCGTTTCCCGATAACACTTTCAGACAGCGCCCCCATGGACTTCCCTTTATGGCGGTTACTCGCCCACAAAGCGCCCATATCATGAACACCGGCGAAGAAAATGGTACCGAATACCACCCACAGAACGGCCGGAACCCAACCCCAGTATACGGCGATAGCTGGCCCAACGATAGGTGCAGCACCGGCTACGGAGGTAAAGTGGTGACCCCATAAAACAACTTTGTTTGTGGGCACGTAATCGACTCCGTCGCGCAGTTCGTGAGCAGGCGTCACAAAACTGTCGTCGAGACGGAAAATCTTATCGGCAATGAACCTGGAGTATACAAACCATCCTAGAAGCATGCCTATGATGCCAAGGACGACGATCATTATTGACTGCATAGATTAATCCTGAGTTAGAGGGTACGTTGTTATCATTCTTTAAAGTAACGAGATGTACACTAAGTTGTGAAGCTTTTTTATACAGCATTGACAGGCGTGTGACGACACATCCTGATAATTTACAAGCTGTTAAATTTTACCTGCGTACATAATGCATTACAGTTCATTCACCTGAATAAATGCATCACTGCCCGGAGAGTGCGGAAATTCTAATACGATTCGATGCGGTGTCCGCCCCGGTGCTCCCGTTTAACTGCATACATCAACTCATCGGCTTTCGCCAGTAAAGTGGTCAGTTCAGCATGCTCACGCTTCAGCAGCATTGCGCCAACGGTTGCAGAAACAGCACACGTGCCGACGCCTTCAACAGGTACCGGTACGCTGATCATGTCGATAAGCAGTTTGCACTGAATGTCGATGTCATTAAGGAAAGTCCTGCCTGCCAGCAGGCCAACAACAAATTCATCTCCTCCCCAGCGACAGCATACACAGGTGACATCGGCAAAAAATCTCGGGATCCGGCTCCCCACCGCTTCAAGTACTTTATCTCCGGCTTCATGACCATACTCATCGTTTACCGGTTTAAACTTGTCCAGATCGATCATCATCAGTACAAAGGTTTTGTCATTACCGGCAGAGGCAGAAATAAGATTTCTGAGAAAAGGTTCACCACCCCGCCGGTTATGCAAACCCGTGAGGGGATCATGTTCAGCAGCAAAGCGCACCTGCTCTTCACGTCGCATGCGCCCGGTTATATCATTGACGATAACTTCAATGAGTACCTCACCCTCGCGATGCTGACTGATGCGTTGTTCACTGACGTAAGCAAACAGACAGTGCACCCATTTAACTTCCCCGTTCTCGTAATAGGAAAGGTCGACAGAGTCCTGTTCTGCGTTTTCTCTATTTGAGAAGCTGGAAGCAATGGTTTCAACTTGCCCGGACTCGTTAAACTTACGGCAAAAAGTGTCCAGCGAACTGATATCACCCAGCATGTTTCTGAACGCCGGATTTGCCTGCAACAGGCCCTTTTTCGGGGAAATCAGCGCAATACCTATAGTGGCCCTTTCAAAAAGAAGACGGAATTGCCGTTCCAGTTTCTCGGTGTCTTTGCGAAGCTGCTTTTCCTGCAAATAAAAATGCCGGGTCGCGGATATCATTCCGTTCATCCGGCTAATCAGCTTGCCCAGTTCGTCCTGTCGTTTCTTCACCACTGTAATAGTTTGCAGGTTGTCAGGATCGGAGGGGTCAACCCGCTCAAACTCGCGGCTCAGCTTCAATAATGGCCTGGACAGCATTTCGTTAGTCACAATTGCTACGGCCACGGTAATGCAAAGAGCAACCAGTAACATCGATAAACTCCCCTGCATCGCGAACTCGCTTACGTTGCGCTGAATGAATTCAATATCCGGGTATACAGAGAGCTTCCCGATGGTTTGATCTTCGATAAACGGGTGAATCAAAGGAATAACAACACCGCCTTCCGGCGTTATAAGCTCTCCGCTTTGGGCCAGTACCCCTTCATTAGTTGTCACCACGGCAGCCATAACTAAATCATTTCTCACCAGACCTTCGGTAATCTCCTTCGCCAGAATATCGTCTTCCACATAAACGGCGATAGCAGAAGGCTTGCGGGTACTGTCAGCGAGTTGTGCCACCAGTTGTTTAGTGATAAACATCAGAGAGTCTTCGCTCTGCTGATACACGATACTGCCACCGGCAATGGCAATAATCCCTCCGATAAGAGCGATAATAGAGGCAACCCGGATGTGTAGTCTGCGTAGAAACATTCGTGCAATCCGTTTGCGTTACGTCAAAATGTTGTACTGTATGTCAGGCTGACAACGTTGCTCATGTGGTCTCCGGATACTTGCTGATACAAACTCACTCCCCAGAGCGCATAACCGGGAACGTCAATCCAATAATGGTCATACTGGAATTTTATTGCTGACGACGGCGATACATCCCACCGAACTCCCACACTAACTGAGCGCTGACTTTTTGAAATCGCATTCGAAATCTCCTGGCTGGCGAACGACAGTAAACCGAGATATTGTGCTGTTTCTGCATCTGGCGCTTGTGAGAAATCAGGAACTGGCAGTTGCCGGGATGATTCAGTTTCTTCTATCCCCGCGAAGGTGATGTAAGGCAGCAAGTCGCCAAAACGGTAGCCAAGACTGATATACCCGGAGACATAAGGAGATAAAAGGGTCCAGGCTGAATCCATCGCGACCATTTCTGCCATGACTAGCCATTCATCGTTGTTGTACTGATACCCTAAAGACAAATACCAGATAGCCTCATTGTCCATGTGCAAATGATCATAGACTTCATCAACGCCCGGCCAGAGCACATCAGGTACCGCCAGAAGGCTATCATAATGGGCCTCGAAATCTCCTCCGTTAAAATGGGTTCTGTCTCCCATAAAGTAGGATCCGGTTACCTTTACAAGCCAGTCGTATGCCTCGTATGTTGTAGTCGCATTCAGGACATAGTCGTAATAAATCGTGGTAAAACTGTCGAGGGCAAACAGATTACTTTCTGACTTTCCGGCAGCAAATGTGTGCTGCCACACGCCGTTATTCGCATTATGGCGGTATTGAATCTCAGCACCGTCCACATACGACACTGATGAAGTGGGCAAATAGAAATCGACCGGCGGTCTTACCCAGGGATAGGCATAGCTGACATTTCTGTATTCAGAGAGTAAATAGGCGTTGTAATTCATCCGGCCAACACGGGCCGACCAGTTCCGGTCGAACTGATAGCGAAGAAAGGCCATTTCAAAATAGTTAGCAACTTCGCTGTCTCCGCGGTCCTGTGCAATAGCCTGTACTACTAAGTCCAGATCGTTTGAGAAGTGATAGTTGAACTGGAACCCGACCATAGTATCTGTGAAGACATTAAAATGCTTTCTGGGCTTATTCAGATAAGAGGAACGGAAAGCAAGTTCATCGTTACTGCTGTAACTGGCGCCTACCGTCGCAAACCCGCTGAACCGCCAGTTATCGTCATCCGCGCACTGTGCTGCGGCAGAGACCAGCAATAAAGGTAAAGTGAGAAAGAGACGGATTTTATTCGAGTACAAGAACAATTTTCATCTCCTCTGAAACAGCATTCATTGGAACATAGGCAATATAGTGCTGATTGCCATTAAACAACTCGCCGAGATTCGCTACCGAATTCACCTGAACCGGCGCTTTGGCACGACCGGAAAACAGTAAGCGGGACCAGTACGAGTTCACCTGACGCAGAGAACGGTTTACCAGTGTCTGATAAAACTCTCCTTTCAGATTAAGCTCAGATTTGTAATCAAGGGGAATAAGTACTTCGCCGTCAGATGTCTCGGTAAAACGCCCCATAAATAAATCGATAACTTCAGCTTTTGAAAGGGACTGTACGGCACTGTCGGAGTGAACGACGACAGCAATAGAGTTTTCAGCATTTAACGCGCTTGCATGAAAAGACGTTGTACAGAATACAACCCTGAACAGCAGCCAGATAATTGCCAAACTTTTTGTCATGAAGAAGCTGGGATTACTGAGTAACGAAGAAGATGACTTAACTATAGCCGATATGTTTTAAGTTGCTAATTTTGCGGGAGGAAAAGAAAAACAAAAAAGGCCGCTTGCGCGACCTTTTTTTGGACTAGTGTGTAGTCATCAATTACTTGATGATTTTAGCTACAACACCAGCACCTACTGTACGACCACCTTCACGGATTGCGAAGCGCAGACCTTCTTCCATCGCGATTGGAGCGATCAGGTCAACGACGAATTTCAGGTTGTCACCAGGCATTACCATTTCTACGCCTTCTGGCAGCTCAACGGCACCAGTTACGTCAGTTGTACGGAAGTAGAACTGTGGACGGTAACCTTTGAAGAATGGAGTGTGACGACCGCCTTCATCTTTAG
>NZ_JBSWXN010000007.1:0-497201 GCF_056160625.1 Alteromonas sp. ABH4_457 | reverse complement strand
TAAGAGGTTTAGCCCAGGGATTTGAACTGGCTGCTCACGCAGCCAGGGAATTGCTATTACCTATTGACCGGAGTTGGGCTCATATGTGTTAGGCGTCAATGTTAGCGCCTTCCTCTTTAAGATGATTAAGCAATTCTTGAAGTTTCGCAGTACGGATAGGAATGTAAACTGAGCCGTGTACACCGCCATCTGCCACCAAAGCTTCAATCCCATTATTGCTAAAAGGTGAAATATTTCTGATTTTCGAGATTGGAATTTCTCTGTTTAAACACCAATAGTTTCTACCAATGAGCATCCCGTTTTCGACAACGACGGCGCAAACCTTTATATATAAGGCAATTAAAAACGAGAAAAAGCCCGAAAAAGCAACGATACCACCAAAAAATAAAGGAAGCTCTAAAATGCTTATGTGCTCGAAGGTAATCTCCAAACTCATATCATTTGAAAAAAATCTGGTAATGAAAACGAATATTAATGGGATGCTGATAGCAACAGTCATAAACTTTGTGAGCTTTTTCCACTCGCTTTTCCATAAGACTTCGTACTTCAAAAATATCCTCCATGATGCCTAACACCCAAATAAGGGGCGCAGGCATGTGGGGCATAATGGCGAAGCCGCCCCGCATGTATGCGTCCCAGCGAACGCAGTGAGTGACTTAATTTTTTTGTTAGGTGTAATTGCCAATAAAAGGACCGTACAATTTAAAACTGCCATCTATGCCATAGTGAACCAATATATAATTCGATGATTCACCTTTAGGTTTATACAGAGTAAAAGCTAAACCATCTGAGACCAATTTATTTCTTAGTTCACACATTTCTGCAATACCTAGCGTACCTCTTCCAAACTCTCTATCTGAGATATTTTCTTGACTTAAATTGCCGTTATGAAGCTGTAACTTTATATATTCGACTTCTAAATTGTCGCAGCTGCGTACTTTTACTGCATGTGCATTAAAACTGTAGAGCGTAGCTATAACAACGACATAAGTAAGTATCTTCATCATTACACCTAACTTTCAAATAAGGGGCGCAGACATGTGGGGCATAATGGCGAAGCCGCCCCGCGTGTATGCGTCCCAGCGAACGAAGTGAGTGACTTAATTTTTTTGTTAGGTGCCATGCTGATACTTCCTTGTTTTGATCAACTTACCAATACTGATTGCGATGCTAGCAACTAGCAATGAGAATACAAAGTCCAAAATTAACAACTGTGCAGGTACGACAACTTCAGCTATAAGAAATAGAATAAAGTGTCCAGCAACAAGAGCAGACAATGAAACGCTATAAATATGGATAGCTACGTTCTGGTGCTGTTTTGATGCAAAAAATGCCAAGAGTAACGTTGAGAACACAAATGACGCTAAGTAACTAATAGTAAGGTAATAAGTGTCTAATTGTGAAGTTGACCGAATGGTACTCACGCCTAAATCAACAAAGAAGCCAAGAGTTAATTGAATAACAAGAAGTACAGTTGCCTGCCTTAAAATTTTCACCGGTTCCATATTTCCCTCTTGGCACCTAACTTCCAAATAAGGGGCGCAGACATGTGGGCGAGAATGGCGAAGCAGCCCACATGTTTGCGTCCCAGCCCGCGCAGCGGGCGAACTTAATTTGTTTGTTATATGCAAAAATACAGTCAATTGCTAGTAGTAGATTGGACATCGTTTTTTACCACTAGAACAATTAAAAAAATGAGTGCTACAGGCGGCAATAGTGCAGTGAAGAACGCGATTACCGCTGTAAGAACAGGAGTTTGAGTTTTTCTTTTACCCAAATAGTAACCAAGTGCAGCCATTATAACTGCCAGAACAATAACAACTTGGCCGAAGAGTGTTGCATTTATATTCATTGTACAAATTCCTTTTGCATATAACACCCGCATAACGGGCAAAAACACGTAGGCTACAATACCAAGCGAAGCGCAGGGAGCCTACGTGTTTTTGTCCCTAGCGAGCGCAGCGAGTGTTAATGTGCTTGTTATATTTCGTTACTGCTTACAAGGTGCTCTGTTCTCTTTCTATAGCTTTCTTCAAAAGCAACGATTGCTGCCATAACACCAGAAAAAAACAATACGGATACTGCCATTGGGATGAAAGCAAGCATAGGCATTACACTAGCGAGACTCAGTGTGATGAAACCTATAGCGGAAGCCATAATAGCGACGATAGTTAAAAGAAAACCAACATAGGCTGTAGCCCTTGCTAGTAATAATAATAGACCCAAATGATGAGTGGTAATGTTTTTATAAGGTTTCATTTCAACATCCTTTTCTAGACTTTTATCCTTGGAATATAACGCCCCACTAAGGGGCAGTAATACGTAGGCTAAAATTAGGAGCGAAGCGACAGAGCCTACGTGTTACTGTCCCAGCGAGCGAAGCGAGAGCCTTTAGTGGTTTGTTATGCGCCATTACCCCTTTTACCATGCAAAGAATATATTAGAAAAGTTATCGCTAGCAAAAACCAGACGAAATGAATGTATATTCCTATTCGCTTACTTCCAGTAGTAAAAAGGAATGGCGAAGTATTGTCATTGAAACAAATATGGTCATATAAAACGCATCTAATATCACTCCCCGTTTTAATGGAATTAAAAGAGTAAATTATTACTCCTGTAGGTGGTGAAGTGTGATATGCAAAGATAGTGACACCACCTCCTTTAAATCCCTCTTTTTTGATAACAAACGAGTGCTCTGAAACGGTAAGGGAGGTTTCCTTTCCAACAAAACTAGCAGCCAACTCATTCCACGAACTGACAATGTCAAAGATTATAAATATAACGGATAATAACAAAGCTATTGAGCTTATTTTGACTGACTTAATCATTTCGTCGATGGCGCATAACTACTATTTAGATCCCAAACAGTCTGTTTTAAACACACCAATTTGGGGTATTTTCTGCGTTCTATAACACCAAGACTAAGCCAAAAATTCAACCAAATCCATCTGTTAGTCGTTATCTGGGTTTCTGAGCGTGGATAAAAAGCGACAATACAGCCCGGTCTTAAAAATGGTGTATTTCACGCGCCAATATCACTGCTCAAAAGCAGTAAATAGAAAAATTACTCACTTTCACCATCGACCATTAATCCTGCAGACAGCTTCTTCTGAGGCTGCACGCCGAGTTCTCTGAAGTATTCTACCTGACGTACCAGGTTGCCCCGTCCTTCAGTAAGTTTATTCATCGCCGATTCATAGGCCTTTTGGGTGCTCTCCACACTTTTACCAATTTTTTCCAGATCACCCGTAAAGCCGACGAATTTGTCGTAAAGCTTACCTGCGTGTTCGGCAATGTGCTGAGCATTCTGATGCTGGTATTCGTATTGCCAGATGTTGTTGATAGTCCGCAGCGCCACCAGCAGATTGGTGGGGCTGACTAACAGTATGTTGTTGTCCAGTGCCAGCGATACCAGTGACGGATCTTCCTGAACGGCAAGTAAAAATGCAGGTTCGACAGGAATAAACATGAGTACGTAGTCGAGAGTACGCAGTGACTTTAAATCCTGGTAGCGTTTATTGCCCAGGCCTTTAATGTGAGACTTTAATGAATTTACGTGTTCAGAAAGAAAGCGGGCCCGCAGTACTTCGTCATCGCAGTTGAAAAATTGTTCGTAGGCGCGCAGGCTCACTTTGGAATCGATGATGACATCCTTTTCATTCGGTAAATGCACCACGACATCCGGCTGCTGCAATTTGCCATTCGCATCCTTAGCCGATACCTGAGTTTCAAACTCATGGCCCTCACGCAAGCCTGACTCCCTTAAAATACGTTCAAGTACCACCTCACCCCAGTTTCCCTGCTGCTTGTTGTCACCTTTCAGCGCCTTGGTCAATGCTGCCGCTTCTTCGGTAATGCGTTTGTTCAGTTCTTTCAGTGTGAGGATTTCAGTTTTAAGGGATGCTCTCTCCTGCCCTTCACGGCTGTGCTGTTCGCCCATCTGCTTGCGGAACGTATCGATTTGCTGCTTCAGAGGTTCCAGTAACGCATTCATGCCGGTTTGATTAATTTGCGTAAAACGCTCACTTTTTTGTTCGAAGATACGGTTGGCTAAATTTTCGAATTGCGCCTGCAGTCTTTTCTCTGCCGCTTCCATTAAAGCTAATTTTTCTGTACTGGCTTTACTGGCCTCATCAAACTGTGCCTGCTGTGATTGCAATTGTGCGGTCAGCGCGGCATTGGTTCGCTGTTCTTCACGGCACTGCAACTTAAGTTCACTAATTTCATCTCTTAAAGGTGCCAGCAGTGCTGCCTTCTGACTAAGCTCTCCCAGTTGCGCCTGATTATTAAACAGCCTTTCACGGTATTCAGCCAGCTCGTCATCAAGTTGCTCACACTGTTGCTGCTTTTCATCCAGTTTGTCCTGCAGTTGCTTGATCTGAAGAGCATCCTGTAAACGGCGCTGGTTTGAGCGCATTGCCGCCAGGAGCCAGGTAATACCCGCAGCGATTACGGCAGTAAAAACGGGGAAATAGGTTGAGGAAAGTAGCGCGTCCATAGTGTCATTCTCATTTTTATTGAATGTCTATTGTGCCACTCACAAACGAAAACGGGTACCCGAAGGTACCCGTTTACAGTAAAAAATACTGTTTATTTAGCCAGTTCTTTGTCCAGCTCTTCAATTTTCGCTTTCCAGATCGCAGGGCCCGTTTTGTGCGCGTTGGCACCGGTGCTGTCTACCGCAACGGTAACCGGCATATCTTCGACTTCAAATTCGTAAATCGCTTCCATGCCCAGGTCTTCGAAAGCAACAACACGGGCTTTCTTAATAGCTTTGGAAACCAGGTATGCCGCGCCGCCAACAGCCATCAGATACACTGACTTATGTTTGGCAATGGAGTCTACAGTTGCAGGGCCACGCTCAGCTTTACCAATCATGCCGGCAATACCGGTTTTTTCCAGCATCATATCGGTGAATTTATCCATACGGGTAGCGGTAGTCGGGCCGGCAGGGCCTACTACTTCATCACCTACCGCATCAACCGGACCTACGTAATAAATGAACTTACCATTTAAATCAACGCCTTCCGGTAAACCTTCACCGTTCTCGAGCATGGTTTGAATGCGCTTGTGCGCCGCATCACGGCCTGTCAGCATTTTGCCTGACAACAGAACAGTCTCACCAACTTTCCATTCCTGAATGTCTTCTTTGGTGACTTCATCCATGTTCACACGGCGGGTATTCTCACCCACTTCCCAGGTCACTTCCGGCCACTCTTCCAGCTTAGGTGCTTTCAGATCAGCAGGACCGCTGCCATCAAGGTAGAAGTGCGCGTGACGGGTAGCGGCACAGTTAGGGATCATGGCAACCGGCTTGGAGGCGGCGTGGGTGGCTACTGATTTGATTTTTACATCAACAACCGTGGTTAAACCGCCGAGGCCCTGAGCACCGATACCTAACTTGTTCACTGCATTGAATATATCAACACGCAGTTTCTCATCAGTGGTTTCAGGACCGCGTTCGATGAGTTCCTGAATATCTACAGGGTCCATTAAGCTTTCTTTTGCCAGCACAGCGGCTTTCTCAGCCGTACCGCCAATACCCAGACCCAGCATACCTGGCGGACACCAGCCTGCGCCCATGGTAGGTAGCGTCTTTACAACCCATTCTACGATATCGTCAGACGGGTTCAGCATGACCATTTTAGATTTGTTCTCAGAGCCACCACCTTTTGCGGCAATCATCACTTCGATTTTCTCACCGGGTACCATATCGATATGCACCACTGAGGGTGTGTTGTCTTTGGTGTTTTTACGAGCACCGGCCGGGTCTGCAACAATAGATGCCCGCAGCGGGTTATCCGGATTGGTATACGCACGGCGTGTGCCTTCATCAACCATTTGCTGAACCGTCAGGTCAGTTTTATCCCAGGTGACACCCATACCAATTTTAACGAAACACGTAACAATACCGGTATCCTGACACAGAGGACGTTTACCTTCGGCAGACATACGGGAGTTGATAAGAATTTGCGCCATGGCATCTTTCGCGGCCTGGCTTTGCTCTTTAAGGTAGGCCTGTTCTACGGCTTTGACATAATCCAGCGGGTGATAGTAGGAAATAAATTGAAGCGCATCTTCAATACTATCGATGAAGTCTTGTTGACGGATAACGGTCATGGCGTCCTCTTTTCTTATAGCCTTTGTGGTGTTAGGGAAAGGAAAAAGCGTATACTAGCGCATCTTGACAACCTGCACCACGCTTTACACGTGCGACTTTGGTGTCGGTTATGCGTTTTATTTATATAGGTGAGTAAGCTAGTTTCTTCCATGAGTGAACATCTGTACACCCCGCCGTCGACTACCCTGTTAATATCAGAGATAAGTGGCTATCCGCCTCTGACCGGCCTTTTTGAAAGCGTGCAGCACCAGCCTTATGCCATGCTGCTGGATACTGCCGGCAGCGACAAACGCTTTGGCCGGTTTAATATTATGGTGTGGGAACCGGATATCATCGTAATAACCCGCAATAACATCACTACGGTATCCCGTCCCGGTTCTGATGACTCCGTTGAAATCAACGGTAAGCCTCTTGCTGTCCTTGATACCGTTCAGCGTCATTATTTTTCTGCGTTAAAAACAGTGAGTGATGTACCACAAAAAATACTTGAACAGCTACCGTTTCAAACAGGTACGGTCGGGCTGGCAGGTTATGATTTGGGACGCAGCTATGAAACCTTACCTTCAAAGGCCCGCAATGATTACCTTTGTCCCGATCTTGCTACCGGTCTGTACTCCCAGTCGCTGATTGAAGATAACGAAACAGGAAAATTATATTATTGCAGGCTGGATAACAAACCTTCACAGCCTGACTTCATAACGCGGGAAGATATTCTGGCTAAAGCCGGCTCGTTTTCATTAACAGGCGCCTGGCAGTCTAACCTGACGGAGCCGGAATACATCAGCGCCCTTGAAACTATTAATGAGTATCTGCTCGCCGGTGACTGCTATCAGGTCAACATGGCCCAGCGCTTTACCGCGACATTTAAAGGTAACGAATGGGACGCTTACAAAACCCTTCGCACCGCAAACAAAGCGCCGTTTTCCGCTTTTATCCGCATCGACGATGCCGCCATCCTGAGTATTTCTCCTGAGCGTTTTTTATCGGTGAAAGACGGTTGTGTAGAAACCAAACCCATTAAAGGCACCCGGCCACGCTTTGCCGATAAGGATAAAGACCGTGCCAGTGCGGAAGATTTGTTATCGGCTGAAAAAGACCGTGCTGAAAATTTAATGATCGTGGATTTGTTAAGAAACGATCTGAGTAAACATTGCCAGCCCGGCTCTGTGAAGGTACCGGCACTATTTGCCCTTGAAAGTTATGAAGCTGTGCATCATATGGTCAGTACGGTCACCGGAAAGTTGAATACAGGTGCAAGCCCTCTTGATTTGCTGGCTGGTGCCTTTCCCGGCGGCTCTATCACCGGTGCGCCGAAAATCCGCGCCATGGAAATTATCGATGAATTAGAGCCCGACCGGCGTAATGTGTATTGCGGCAGTATTTTTTATATCGGACACAGGCAAGACATGGACTCGAGCATACTTATCCGCACCCTGCTGTCTGAAAACGGCCGGCTGCATTGCTGGGCTGGCGGTGGCATCGTTGCCGACTCCGTTGCCGGGGATGAATATCAGGAAACGCTGGATAAAGTCTCGAAAATATTACCGGTACTGGAGACAAAGCGTGAACCGCAGTGAGTTTTTACAGCGATATCATCATTTACGGCAAATTGATTATGAAGCCGATTACCCGCTGCGCAAAACCGGGCGCGCAGCGGGTGTGCTCATCCCGCTGATCGATCATCCTGACGGCCTGACGGTATTGCTGACAGAACGAGCGCATCACTTACGCCATCATCCCGGTCAAATCAGTTTCCCGGGCGGCGGCGCAGAACCACAGGACAATACACTGGCAGATACTGCCCTCAGGGAAGCCGAAGAAGAAGTTGGCTTACTCCGTTCTGAGGTCGACGTCATCGGCGCTCTGCCTGAATACCGCACAATCAGTGGTTACGCCATGACGCCGGTTATCGGTTTTGTGAAGCCCTGCCCGGTTTTGACCATCGACCGTAACGAAGTTGCTGATGCTTTTGAAGTACCGTTAGCATTTCTTATGGACCGGCGGAATCACTTCGCCCACTTTATTGAGCGTAAACAACAACGTTATCCGGTGTACTTTATGCCGTGGCAAAACCGCCTTATCTGGGGTGCAACCGCCGCCATACTCAGAAACCTGTCTTCCCACCTGTGTGACGACTGACCATCAACATTTCTTTACATCCCATTAGGTTTACTTATTTCTGCATTAGGATTTCTGTATTGTAGTTGATCCGGTTCAGATGCATGATCATTAACTATAATTAAAATAAAGTGAGAAACGGTTAAGTATGATCAGTGTTTTTGACATGTTCAGTGTCGGTATCGGACCTTCCAGTTCCCATACTGTCGGCCCGATGCGGGCGGGTGCGGAATTCGCCTCAGAACTTGCAGGTGAAAACCGCCTGGAATCCGTTGCGTCTGTGCGGGTGGAATTATTCGGTTCGCTGGGACAAACAGGCAAAGGCCACGGTACCGGTAAAGCGGTAATCCTGGGGTTACTCGGCGAGTTGCCGGAGTCAATTAACGTTGATGCCATCGACAGCATGCTGGATACCATTCACCATGCCGGTAAACTGATGCTTAACGGTACCCGCAGCGTCAGCTTCCCGAATAAAAACGCGGTGATTTTTCACCGCCGTAAAACGCTGCCAAAGCATGCCAACGCCCTCACATTCTTTGCCTACGATGACAATGATGAACTGGTTAAAAGCCAGACTTATTACAGCATTGGCGGCGGCTTTATCATTAAAGATGAAGACTTTGACGCAGCCAAAACCCTTGCTATTGCTACGCAGGCGTCTGTGCCCTACCCGTTTAAAACGTCAGAACAACTGTGCCAGCAGTGCAACGCCAACGGTTTACGCATCAGCTCTCTGATGCTGAAAAACGAAAGCGTATTGCGCCCTGCCGCTGAAGTAAAACGCATGCTGTTCGATATCTGGCTGGTCATGAAAGCCTGTATTGACCGTGGTATTGATAATGAAGGTATATTGCCGGGTGGCCTGAAAGTAGTACGCCGGGCACCGGGTCTCTACCGCCGTTTGCAATCTGAGCGCTCTGCCGATCCGATGCAAACCATGGACTGGGTAAATCTGTTTGCGCTGGCAGTGAACGAAGAAAATGCTGCCGGAGGCCGTGTCGTCACAGCACCAACCAATGGCGCGGCCGGCATCATTCCGGCTGTACTGGCATATTTTGATAAATTCATCCGTCCTGTTGATGAAGAAACGGCTGCCCGGTTCCTGCTAACCGCCGGTGCTATCGGTATTTTATACAAAGAAAATGCCTCTATATCCGGCGCAGAAGTTGGTTGTCAGGGTGAAGTGGGCGTTGCCTGTTCAATGGCAGCCGGTGCACTGGCTGAAATTATGGGTGGCACTGTAGCCGCTGTGGAAAATGCCGCAGAAATTGGTATGGAACATAACCTGGGGCTGACCTGCGATCCGGTCGGCGGACTAGTTCAGGTGCCGTGTATTGAACGTAATGCCATGGGCGCCATCAAGGCTATCAATGCCAGCCGTCTGGCGCTTCGCGGCTCCGGTGAGCATAAAGTGTCACTGGATAAGGTGATAAAAACCATGCGCGATACCGGTAATGACATGAAGACCAAATACAAAGAAACTGCCAGAGGCGGTCTTGCGGTTAATATTATCGAATGCTGATAAAACACAGGCCGGAACAATCCGGCCTGTTTTGTTTCACAAAGGTGTTATTTCACCGGCAGCGTAATGCCTCTGAACATCTTCTCTACTTCATCGTTATTTTTCAGCATCATGGCTTTTTCGACTTTGTCTTTGGTCAGATGCGGCGCGAAACGCTCAATGAAGTCATACATGTAAGTACGTAAGAACGAGCCTTTGCGGAATCCGATTTTTGTAGTGCTGTAGTCGAACAGATGAGACGCATCGATTTTCACAAGATCATCATCCAGCTCTTCACTCACCGCCATAGAAGCGATTACACCGATACCCACACCTAAGCGCACGTAGGTTTTAATGACGTCTGCATCGGTGGCAGTAAACACTATCTTCGGCGTCAGGCCGGCACGTTCAAATGCCTGGTCAAGTTCCGAGCGGCCGGTAAAACCAAACACATAGGTGACCAGCGGATACTTGGCGATATCAGCGATATCAATTGAACCCTTCTTCGATAACGGATGGTCTTTATTCACTATCACGCTGCGGTTCCAGTGATAACAAGGCAGCATCACCAGATCGTTGTACAGGTGAAGCGCTTCGGTAGCGATGGCAAAATCCGCTTCGCCTTTCGCTGCAAGGTCAGAAATTTGCGACGGCGTTCCCTGGTGCATATGTAAAGACACCTTAGGGTATTTGTTCATGAAGCCTTTAATCACATCAGGTAACGCGTAACGGGCCTGAGTATGAGTGGTGGCGATATTCAGCTTGCCCTGATCAGGCAGCGTATGCTCCCGGGCTACAGACTTTATACTCTCAACTTTGGCCAGTATTTCTCTGGCAATGTTAATCACATCGTTGCCCGCGTCTGTTACGTGAGTCAGATGTTTGCCGCTGCGACCAAAGATTTGCACACCAAGTTCATCTTCCAGCATCCTGACCTGCTTACTGATGCCGGGTTGTGAGGTGTAAAGACTTTCTGCTGTTGCGGATACGTTGAGATTGTTGTTCTGCACTTCTACTATGTAGCGAAGCTGCTGTAATTTCATGTTATGTGTCCCTCACCGGCTGGAACGTATTGGTTCTGATTACCGTTATAACTAAAACCGCATGCGATTGCTATAGTCGATTTGGTTATAACCGAAGAAAGTACTATAAATGCAAATAATCGTTAATCACTTAGTGTTCAGGTATTTAGTTTCTCTGAAAATCACCGATAAACGAATAGTAAGCTATACTCAATGCGCCCTGAGCATCCTTTACAATTGCTGTACACCGTTGTTTCATAACATAAGACGCGCACATTCAGAGGATTTATGTCGGAAAAATCTCCGTTACAGACCATCGATTTTTCGTCCGTACTGGCAGCAGCCGTACACGATATGAAAAATTCACTGTGCCTGCTTATCCAGTCCATCGAATCACTGGCGGAGAACCTGCCTCCTGAAAACAGTCAGGCAAATGAGAAAGTTGCCAGCGTGCATTATGAGGCAACTCGGCTTAATACCAATCTTGTGCAGATCCTGTCCTTATACCGCGCCGAACTCAATCAGTTGCCCGTAACCATTGATGAATGCTTTATCGACGATTTGTTTGAAGATGTCATGTCTTCCGTCCGCATTTATATGGAACAAAAAAATCTGCTTGTTACCATTAACGTGGAAAATGACATCAGCTGGTATCTCGACCGCGAACTCATATTCATGTTAATCAACGACGTATTGATTAACGCTATGCGCTATGGCACATCACAAATTATTTTGAATGCGGCGGTCCGTGACAAAGCGCTTGTGATTACGGTAGAAGATGACGGGCCCGGCTACCCCTCTTCCATGCTGGAAAAAAGCACAGCAGACCTTGCCGGATTCGATTTGAGTCAGGGCCGGACCGGGTTGGGCCTCTTTTTCGCGCGGCTGATTGCCAATGCCCATGTAAATAACAACCATTGCGGGGAGATTTCACTAAATAACGGTGGTACTCTGGGTGGTAGTGTTTTTGAAGTAAAATTGCCTTAAACTTTAACTGGATAGGACGTTGATCAGTGAAGTCCCGGCGACACAGGCAATTGAGACATTTTTAATGGATAAATACTCATGTTTTTCACAATAATAATAATACTCATTGTTGTACTGGTCATTGCTGCCATTATGATCAATGCGTTTCAACAACACCGTGCTAAACAGGAAGCCGACCGCCGTAATGAGGCATCCAAGCACCGTAAAATTATTGATGAAACAGAAAATGTGATCATGGCCTGCTCAAACATGCCGGTATCCCAGCGTTTAATGGGGATCCTTCATGCCCGCGTGCACAATGCATTAAAAGCCATGGCGGAACTCGGTGCAGGCACGCCTGATATTAAACAGCGTATAGCAGACGCTGAGAATTCTAAAAACAGTGCTATGTCGCTGGACTCTCCTGCAACGGCAGACTTTTCCCTGCCGGATAACGACAAACTGATTATTCAGTATATTCAGGCAGTGAAAAAACTCCGTATTTTGCTCCGTTCTGAGCATTCCAAAGGAAAAATAGAAAGCCGTATTTTTGCTGAAGAAGATAAAAGCCTGGAACGTTTGCAGCTAAAAGTGAATATCGAAACCTTAATCAAACGCGGTCGTGGTGCCATGCAATCCAATATGCTGGGCTCTGCAAGACAGTATTTTGAAAAAGCCATCAAGGCCCTGGAAAGTCAAAGCCAGCCGGATGAATACATCTTATCCCGCACTGCCACACTGAAAGAATGGCTCACAGCCATTCAGGACGATCTTAAAAACGCCAATGCTGAAGACCGCGAGCGTCGCCGTGAAGCAGAGCGGGACGAACTTGATGAATTATTTGCACCGAAGAAAAAATGGTAGTGAATACCTAACTGTTCCGGGCTGATGAAGAAAAAGGTATTTTTCGTACTCTGTGCGTTTATCATTAACGCATGCATCGTGCTCTGGCTTGTCCGCGAACCAATGACGGAACTGCTTACACAGCAAGACAATCCGGCCATTCAAAAGATCACCAATGCGATGCCGTCACTTAACATGCCCGGCATCCCGCTACCGGAACTTCCGGACTTGCCTGAATTAACATCCATTGAATTACCTTCACTGACAGGTTCTGCTGACGATGAGAACAGCAACCGCCAGGCAACCAAAATCAAAGCGGGCAAAATCTGTGGCAGCACCGGCTCAGGCCAAATCACAGGAGGCAAAACACTGTATCGCTGGCAAGACGAAAACGGCATGGTACATCTGTCAGATACGCCTCCTGAAAATCACTCACTGGCTGTCACCACACTTAAACCATGCGATTAATAACCGCGATGTTTCATAGTGAGTTATTCTCTGGCCGGGTATAGGCACGCTCACATAATTGCCAGAATTCGCAGGCCGCAACCGACAAACCGCCCCGCTGACTACGGATCATACCCACGGGTTTCTTAAGCGGATTATCTTTGATGGCACAGCACACCAGCCCGCGACTTTCCATTTGTTGCCGGCAAATAGCCGGCACCACAGAAATGCCCATGCCCTGCGCGATAAACTGACCGACTGACCCAAGCTGACCGGTTTCCGCGATGATGTTCAGCTGGCCGGGCCCCTGCGCCGCCTGCTCAGTCCAGCGGCGCACTGCAGAGCCCCGGTTCATGGCGATAAACGGATGGGACAGCAATTCATGCCAGGGAACGGCATCCTGCATTGCCAGAGGATGACCCGGATACATCACTGCGATAAATTCATCGGTAAACAAAGGCTTAAAAATCAGACCATCTGCTATTTCGGGCTCAAAAGTAAACCCAATTTCTGCGTTACCCTGTAAAACATTATCAATCGTTGCTTCCATGACCACGTCCAGCACCCGGAGACGGATATTATTAAACTTCCGGTGGTAATCATTCAGTAACGCGGGAAGTTTACTCTCGGCAAAAGACGGCATTGCAGCAATGGTAAGTTTACCCTGCTGCATGGCAAACAGGTTTTGCATGTCATGGAAAGTTTCATCCCATTCATTTACCAGACGCTTCGCATTGGGTAACAGGGTTTGCCCTTCAGGGGTCAGTGAGACGCGTCTGGTACTGCGGCTGAACAGTTTGCCGCCCAGCTGCTCTTCCATTTTTTTAATGGCAGACGACAAAGCAGGCTGCGTCAGATGGAGTTTTTCCGCTGCCTCAGCGAAAGTGGAAGATTCGGCCACACGGATGAACGCCAGCATGTTACGGTACGATATGCTCATATTGATAAAAATATTTTATTAATATTGATATAAAATCAATTTTACAAAATTTTATCAGTCACGGATACTTTAATTGATTCATTATTCATCAACAGGAGATTCATATGTCAGGTTTCGATAAAGTCGTTACCAGTTATGAAGCAGCACTGGAAGGTCTGTCTGACAACATGACCGTTGTGGCCGGCGGCTTTGGACTGTGTGGTATTCCGGAAGGGTTAATTGCACAAATCAAAACAGCAGGTGTTAAAGGCCTGACTGTGGTATCAAATAACTGCGGTGTCGACGGCTTTGGTCTCGGTATTTTGCTTGAAGACCGCCAGATCAAAAAAATGGTGTCTTCCTATGTTGGTGAAAATGCCCTGTTTGAAAAACAGTTGCTCGACGGCGAACTTGAGGTCGAACTGACCCCGCAAGGTACGCTGGCTGAAAAACTCCGTGCCGGAGGCGCCGGTATTCCCGCGTTCTACACGGCAACAGGCTACGGCACACCTGTCGGTGAAGGCAAAGAAGTCAAAGAGTTTAACGGCCGGCCTTATATTCTTGAAGAATCGATTACCGGTGACTTTGCTATTGTCAAAGCCTGGAAAGCAGACCGCTACGGAAATTGCGTTTACCGTCACACCGCGCAGAACTTTAATCCCATGGCAGCCACCGCAGGTAAAATCACTGTGGTTGAAGTTGAAGAAATCGTAGAGCCCGGTGAACTTGAGCCCTCTCAAATTCACACCCCGGGTATTTTCGTAGACCGCGTGATTAAAGGTACATTCGAAAAACGTATTGAGCGTCGCGTTACCGCGAAGAAGGAGGCGTAATCATGGCATTAACCAGAGATCAAATCGCAATGCGTGTGGCGCAGGAATTTCAGGACGGCAGTTACGTAAACCTCGGTATCGGTATTCCTACTCTGGCCGCTAACTATGTACCCGAAGGCATAGAGGTTATGCTGCAATCAGAAAATGGTCTTTTAGGCATGGGCCGCTATCCTGATGAAGACGAAATTGACGCAGACATGATCAACGCCGGTAAAGAAACTGTGACGGCTATCACCGGCGCTTCTATTTTCAGTTCCGCCGACAGCTTCGCCATGATCCGTGGCGGGCACGTTGATTTCACTGTGCTGGGCGCATTTGAGGTCGATGTAAACGGTAATATCGCCAGCTGGATGATTCCCGGCAAACTCATTAAGGGCATGGGTGGTGCCATGGACCTGGTGGCCGGTGCGAAGAACATCATTGTTACCATGACTCACGCTGACAAACACGGTAATTCAAAACTGTTAGAGGCCTGCACCCTGCCTCTTACCGGCGTGAACTGCATTACACGCATCATCACAGATCTGGCCGTACTTGAAGTCGCAGACGGTGCTTTTCATCTGTGTGAACGGGCGCCCGGTGTTTCCGTGGACGAAATCCGTGAAAAGACCGCCGGCAAACTGATTGCCGCTGATGATGTACCGGAAATGCAACTTTAATCTTCCTGACATAAAGTAAAGAGGTGCCTTACCGCGCCTTTTTACTTTGCTTCCCGCCTTTATCTGACAAAGCCTTTCGTGGATAATACCGCCATTGTTTTATACGGGGTATTCACTTGAGCTTGTTAATTGCCGATCTTCCGGTACACCATAAAATTGTCAAACGTTTGCAGGAAAAAGGCCTGGAAAGCCTGACTGAAGTGCAGGAACAAACTATTCTGCCGGCTCTGCAGGGCAAGGACATCATGGCATCGTCAAAAACCGGATCCGGTAAAACCTTTGCTTTTCTGATCCCTCTTGTTCACCGGTTAATGACCAACAAAGCACTAAGCAAGCAGGATCCCCGCGCACTTATTCTTGCCCCTACCCGCGAGCTGGCCAAACAAGTGTTCTCGGAATTACGCAGCCTTGCCAATGGCGTCGGTCTGCAAAGTGCGCTGATTGTTGGTGGTGAAAATTATAACGATCAAACAAAAGTGCTGCGCCGCAACCCTCATGTCATTGTGGGTACCGCTGGCCGGATTGCCGATCACCTGGAAGACAAATCATTTTTTATTAACGGGCTGGAACTGCTTATTTTCGATGAAGCAGACCGTATGATGGATTTAGGCTTTGCGGATCAGCTTAACCTGATCAACCGCTTCGCGGATCACCGTAAGCGTCAGACAATGTTGTTTTCTGCCACGCTGGACAATATTGCCCTGAATCATTTAACCCGCGACTTATTGAAGGCCCCTGTGCGTGTGGCTGTTGGTGAGTCGACTGCTGCCCATCAGGATATCGACCAGACTTTGTATTTTGCCGATGATGTGGGACACAAAGATAACCTGCTGCTCACGGTACTTAAAGAGCAGGCATACAATCAGGCGGTAGTCTTTACAGCAACCAGAGAAGACACAGACCGCATTGCTGCCATTTTAAATGAACAGCACCTTGAAGCTGTTGCTTTACGGGGTGATCTGCCGCAAAACCAGCGGGCTGCTATCATGAGTAATTTCAGTCGTGGTCAGAACAGTGTGCTGGTTACCACGGATCTTGCTTCCCGGGGCTTGGATCTGCGCAAAGTAGGCTTAGTGGTCAATTTTGACCTGCCGAAACAGTCTGATGAATATATCCACCGGATTGGCCGTACAGGCCGGGCCGGAGACAAAGGTGTTGCCATTTCATTTGTGGGTCCGAGGGACTGGGCAAGCTACCTGACAATTAAAGATCATGTCAGCTATGATGTTGACTGCACCACGCATCCCCTGTTACCGGCGAAGTTCAGCGGTAAAAAGCAGATGAAGCCGAAGAATACAAAAGGACAGGATGAGCGCAATCGCAGTAAAACCGTCTCTGCCGGTCAAAAGCCACCGGTGAAAAGGCGGGTGAATACCATGAAAGGCGATGAAGCCGGTCATATGCCGGTGATGAAGAAAAAACGCAATGACGTCATCGACGATGACGAAGAAGAATGACACAAAAAAACGGGCTGAATAAGCCCGTTTTTTTAAAACTATGCAGGATTAATATTCCCACCAGCCTTCCTGCCACCAGGCAAGAAATTCTTCAAAATCGATATAGCCGTCATCATTGTCGTCAATAATTTTGAACCCTTCTTCCACATGGCTCATTTTCGTTTTCGGCGACAATACGGTCAGCAGTTCAATAAATTCAGGCAGATCGATTTGACCGTTACCGTCTTTATCAAAGAAGCTGAAATCACTTTTGATTTCGGCGATTTTTTCTTCTGTAAGTTGGGTGCTCACTTAATGTCCTGATTAATTACGACTTATGAACAAAGTGTACAACCCAACTTCCCGGCTGTCTACTTAACCTGTGCCTGTTTTGCTGCCAGCGCACGTTGACGCTGCTCTTCTGCTTTTTCCTGACGACGTTTTTCCATTGCCAGTCTGGCATCAGAACCCACGTGCTCTTCGCTGCGTGCTTTCGCCAGCTGAACCTGTTTCTCACGCTCGCGGAAGCGGGCAATCTGGTCGTCACTGTGTGTACCGTGACAATGGGGGCAACTCACACCCGGCTCGTATTTATCAGACTGTTTGTCTTCTTCAGTAATCGGCAAACGACAGGCATAGCAGGCATCATACTGACTTTTCTGTAAATCATGATTTACCGCAACACGGTTATCAAATACAAAGCAGTCACCTTCCCATAAAGACTCTTCTGCCGGTACATCTTCCAGATATTGCAGAATACCGCCTTCCAGGTGATAAACCTCGTCAAATCCCTGCTCTTTCAGGTAAGCCGTGGATTTCTCACAGCGAATACCGCCGGTACAGAACATGGCCACCTTCTTATGCTTTTCCGGGTCCATGTTATCTTTCACATAATCAGGAAATTCACGGAAGGTCTTTGTTTTTGGATCGACGGCATGTTTGAAAGTACCGATTTCAATCTCGTAATCGTTGCGGGTATCAATAACCAGCACGTCAGGATCACTGATAAGGTCGTTCCAGTCTTTGGGTTTAACGTATGTACCCACCGTATGACGGGGATCGATACCTTCCACCCCCATTGTCACGATCTCTTTTTTCAGTTTTACCTTGGTGCGATAGAACGGCTGCTCTTCATGCAGGGATTCTTTATAAGAGATAGGGTTGATTCGCGGGTCACTGTTCAGATAAGCGAGCAAGTTATCAATCCCTTCCCGGGGACCGGAAACTGTGCCGTTGATGCCTTCGCTGGCAAGCAATAATGTGCCTTTGATACCCTGCTCTTCCATCTTTTCGAGAAGCGGCTGGCGCATGGCTTCGTAGTTTTCAAGCGCAACGAATTTGTACATCGCGCAAACGATATATTGAGTCATTTTATATTTACCTTTGCTGATTGGAGCGTAAGACCAGTGCAAATTGCGGCGCGAAATATACCAGAACGTCTGCGATTTTCCAAATCAGCTCAGGAGCTAACAAAAAATAAGCTTTTTTCAGGCAGTCAGCAATGAGGAAGAACCGCTTATCACCTCATCCAGCATAGTTTCATCTACAGGTTCCGGCGCGCGGGAAATATGCTGCAACCGCATACGGGTTGCCAGACTGCAATTTTCCTTAACTTCGGGAGGAATGAGCGTGGCATTGTCATGGGCACTTAACGGATCAGGATGCATAGACTGCCATAATGAAAAGGCTGCTGCTGAGCCTGAATTCGCCATCTTTGCCGTAGTATTGAGCGCCATATAATCTGCATCAGAGGGCTTAAGCGGTGGCCGTTTATAGTGATTCAGACGCTCGGGAAAATGAGGATCGCCGGTAACCCCGTCTGCCTCTGCAGGCAACAGTGAAAAGTGCTCAGCACCGGGCTGACAATGCATGGCAAGGAACAGGGAGAACTGCGCGCCTTTACCTGCCGCGCGGGCAAGCTCCCCGTTCCATTCACGATCAGGGATCAGTGCCGGTAGCCGGCCAGAGTCAAAGGGTAAATCAGGTGTACTCATACTGTGCTTATCGGCATTGACCGGGATAACTAAAGACAGATCCGTACAAATTTACATACTTGAACTTTAGGCGTAATGGTCCGATCATTATACTAAAGTCTGATTTCAGGGTAACAGGTAGATGAATTACGCAGATAAACGTGTACTGATTATAGAAGATCAGCGCCCTTTTCTGCTGGTTTTGCGGGGACTGCTGCATTCAATGGGTGCAACCGAAGTTGTCACCAAGCCCTCTGCTGAGCAGGCGTTATCCCTGTGCCGGAAACGCAAGTTTGATATCATCATCAGCGACCTTCATCTGGGCTCTGACAAAAAGAACGGTTTTGAATTTATCGAAGAGCTGCGTAGTCAGAAACTGGCAAAACCCTCAGCCATTGTGATGTTGATCAGTGCTGACAGCACCCGTCCCTTCGTACTGGGCTCTATTGATCGCGGACCTGACGACTACCTGATAAAACCCTTTTCCCAAAACCAGCTGAAAACCCGTCTTGAACGGGCCTGGAAAAAACGCCAGGCCCTGCTGCCCGTTTATCATGCGCTTCATGAAGGCGATACTGCCCTTGCCCGAAAGCAGGCGGAAAAATTACTTGCTACTAACCGGCCTTACCGTGGTTCGGTTGCACAACTGCTCACCGGCATTTGCTGGCAACAGAAAGATTTCGCCGGTGCTCTGAACGTACTGAGCGATTTTGATACAGACAGACCTGTGCCCTGGTTGCAACTGGCACTGGCTAAAAACTGGTTGAAAATGAATGAGCGGGACAAGGCCCTTTCTATGGCACAAAGCGTTCTGCAACGTAACCGTTTCAGTGCCGAAGCTTATGACGTGGTGGCAGAATGCCAGTTACTCAATAACGACACTGAGCGGGCTGCAGAAACCATACGTCATGCCATCAAAATTTCCCCTTACTGCACAGAGCGTCATCACATTGCCTGTCATATCGCCCGTCAACACAAAGATTTTGTGCTGGCCAGTGAAAGTGCGCAGGCAATCTGGTTGTTGTCCCGAAAAACGGTAAAAGAGCATGCGGATATCTGGTGCAGCTACATTCGCAGTATTCTGGAAGTAGCGGAAAACGCTGAAGATAAGAAAACCCGTAACCGCTATCAGCAGGAAGCCCATCTTGCCGTGCAGCGGGGTAAATTTGACGATTACCTCAGCCGTAATAACGACGAATTCGATTTCGTGATCTATGAACAAATATTCACAGCCCGGCTTCACAGTATTGAAGGAAAGCTCATTGAAGCTAAGCGGGCGTTGAACAGTGGCCAGGAAGCGATACAACACAAATACGAGTCTTATCCGCAAACCTATGCGCCGGACAGTTTGAAAGTGATGTATGCCATCGGCGAATATGATGAAGCAGACGCTCTGGTAAATGTAATTCGCTCAGGTAACCTGCACGATTCTGTAAAACAGATGCTGGATACCGACAAGCAAAAGGCTGCTGAAAAACAACAGCTTTACTCTATGCATAACAAAGAAGGCATTGAACATTATCAGCAGGGCGATTTTAAAGCGGCACGCACGTCTTTCACCAAAGCCCTGCAGTTTGCGCCGGTGAATACCGGGGTTGCCCTCAACCTGCTGCAATGCGTGATTAAACTGCTGAACACCGATACTAAAGAGCAGCCGGCTTTATTAACAGACAGCAAGCGGCTGCTGAAACTGCTGGATGGTATGTTCATGAAACCTCAGTTCCTGCAAAAGTTTGAGGAACTGAGAGCAGAATTATCAGGACTTACCGGAAAGGCTGCCTGATAACACGTTAACAGTTTTTTTCCTTCCCAGCGCGGCCATCATCGAGCCGGTGACCACAAGCAATGCCCCGCCATAAGCAACCGTGTCCAGTTCCGGCTGATGGAAGGTATCTGGCATAATTTTCTCAGCTAACGTCATACTGATAAAAGTAAACACGGGTTGTACTGCCAGCACGGCGGATACCTTCGACGCATACCAGACACGCATCGCCTCGGTGAAAGCCCCATAGGCAACCAGTGTATTCAGGCAGCAAAACACCAGTGCTGCCATTTGCAAACCGTCCATGGACATCAGCTCTGTCGGGGTACTCAGCGGGATTAGTAACATGCCACCTGCGGCATACATGATGAGTGTGAGTTGTCTTGCTGATAAAGTGCGTAACAATGGTTTTTGCGCCAGTGCATAAATAGCCCATGCGACAGCTGAACCGGCGATGATGAACAGGCCGGCAATACTTTCTGTTTCTGAGGCAAATATCTGAGGCAACCGCTGATTGAAAAACAATCCCAGCCCGAGGATCAAAAGGCCCGCGCCGGCAAACTGCACTTTGGTGAACGACTCTTTGTACAACAACACCCCGCCGGTCATCAGCACAAACGGTGCAATTTGCATGAGCACCTGGGCACTGGACGCACTGAGGTAATTTAATCCCATAACGTTGGTGACATAGTTTGTCACCAGCATCACCGTAGCGAGGGCCGCGAGCAACCAGCCATTGCGGGTCAACGATGAGGCAACAGGCAGGCTGCGACGTATTTTTAGAATAAAAAATACCACCAGCCCTGCCGTCAGGAAGCGGTAAAAAGTAATTGTCGGGCTGTCCATTACCTTAAGGCAAAGGGTTAACGCTACCGGCAGCACGCCCCACAAAAAAGCGGTCAGCAGTGAAAGTAAAAAACCGTAGACCGGTCTGAGTTGGGATTCCAAGCAGTTATTCGTCCAGCAAATCTTCGAGGCTGGCAATCATATCGTTGATCTCATCCTCCAGCTTGCTTTTTTGTTTCGCTGTCAGAGAACTTGCGACAGATGACGCCAGTCTGGCATGTTGCTGTCGATTGTTTCGCCAGACTTGAAGAAATGCTTCAGACCGGTACTGTTCAGGATTGAGCATCAATGCAGTCAGTTGCTCAGTAAAATCAGGATTACTCTTACGGCCGGCGAATAACACCCTCGCCCGCTGCTGCAAATCACGACGGTATGCCAGCCACAATTCCCGTGACGGCATGAAGCCGGGCGCCATATCCTGAATTAACTGTTTTTGTTCCTCTGTCAGCCGGCCGATCCTTTCTTCCATATCCTCTTCCAGGCTTTCTACACGGTCTTCCATGCGTTCCGTTTCTGACCACTCATTGGTTTCTTCTATCTTTTCCTCTGTTTCCTTGTTGTCCTTTTCCAGTGCAGCAAACAGTCTGATCACCTGCTCGTCTGACAGCTCGCCCGCCATTGATGCCAGAGGCGGAGTGATTTCCTCCCGCAAACGCTGCCAGTGCTCCGTGGCTTTGGTGTAATGAGACAACAGGCGCTGTTCTGTCAGCCGGTTCTCTGCCAAATCCTCTTTCACCAGTTTGAGATGATTGATGTAGGCGGGCAATTCTCTGCTGCGATGCCAGTCAATCCACTTGTCGAGCTGCTTATCGAACATGGCTTCCTGGCGATTATTCAGCTCGATGTAATCATCCATGTACCAGTAAACCAGCCAGTCCAGATTGTTGTATGCCAGTTTACTGCTGCATCCGCCCAGCAATAAGACAAATATAACTGTTACCCATTTTTTCATGACTGTTCCTGCCTGAAACCATTGAACAATGATACGCTCACCTCTATGCTTCACGGTGATGTGTTATCACTATAAAGCCCTGAAAATCACAGTAAATACTATTTAATTTTTAGTAACAATTCTGTCTCTCTGTGGCTTATATGATTCGTATCAACACTTGCAGTTCAACCCGCTGGCATACTTTGCCGGCTCTGATTCAATAAGGACGGAACGTGAACAGTAAAGTAGCCATACTCACCTCGGGAGGAGATGCTCCCGGCATGAATGCCTGTATCCGTGCCATCGTGCTGGTTTGTGAACGGGCCGGCCATGACATCGTCGGTTATTTGCATGGTTATAACGGTTTGCTGTCACAGGAATACATGACACTAGACAGTCGTCAGGTACACAACCTCGCCCAGCGCGGAGGCACGATTTTACACAGTGCCCGCTGCAAGCCTTTCAAGACTGATGAATCCGGTAAGCTTGCTGCTGCCAATCTTACAGCGCTCGGTATAGATACCCTATTTGTGATTGGGGGAGACGGCTCTTTTCGCGGCGCAGCCCATCTCGGAAAATTCTGGCAGGGTCAGATCATTGGTTTACCGGGTACCATTGATAACGACATTAACGGCACAGACGCCACTATCGGCTATTTCACCGCAATTGAAACCGCTGTCCAGTCCGTGGATAAAGTACGGGATACTGCTGATGCATTTGAGCGTGTTTTTCTGGTAGAAGTGATGGGCAGACATGCCGGTTTCCTCGGTCTGAACGGCGCAATTGCTTCAGCGTCAGACTATGTCATTTTGCCGGAACTGTTTGAAAGCGAAGAAAAGACATTAAAAGACATCCTGACTCAGCTCAATGAACGCCGGGAACAGCGCGGTAACGTGAGTTACATCATCGTGCTGGCGGAAAACCTCTGGCCCGGCGGGATTGCTGATTTAGCTTCACGACTGGAGAAATCGCTTACTGAAACAGAAGTGCGTCCTGTTATTCTCGGGCACGTGCAGCGGGGCGGCTCGCCGGTCTCTCAGGACAGGTTGCTGGCACTTAAACTGGGTGCCTATGCGGCAACTTTGACGGGCAGTGCTGTAACCGGCGTGATGATTGGAGAACAACATGGTAAACCGGTTCAGGTTCCTCTGGAAGACACCTGGAAGCAACGTAAACCGCTGGATGACCTGTCAGTTGATACCATGAAACTACTTATGAACAACCGTTATGCGTAACCTGTTACCGGGCGGATAAATTAAAAAACGGAGCATAATGCTCCGTTTTTCTACATCTTCATCGCGGCTTTGACTTTATCGCGGTGACTGCGGCTGACTTTCAGCTCGGTGTCATTCTGCAGAATAAGGTGATACTCGCCACTGATATGACTCACCAGCTTCTTGACGAAGCGGATATTGGCAATGGCAGAACGGTGAACTCTCACGAACCACTGAGGATTCAGTTCCTGTTCCAGTTCCTTCATGGTTTTACGCATGATATGCATACCATCCAGCGCATGAACACACATGTAGTCACCGGCAGCGTCAATCCACTGGATGTCCTGCACGGCAACACGGGTCACTTCAGAGCCGTCTTTAATGGCCAGTACTTCCGGATAAGGATTGGTGTCGATAGACTCGCCGCTGGCAAGTTTACGGAGAATTTCGTTGGTATCATCACCGGTAAGCTCAGCCACCAGATTTACCAGCTTGCGGGACTGCTCATCCTGGTCACGGGTAGTGAAATACTCTCTTACTTTCACCAGCGCATCTGACAATCTGGCATCGTCAGCCGGTTTCAGTAAATAATCAACTGCATGAATATCAAACGCTTTAATAGCATAGCTGTCATAAGCGGTGACAAATACAATCATCGGAATTGGCTGGTTCAGTTCACGGAGCTTGTGAATGACCTGAAACCCGTTCAGACCCGGCATCTGGATATCCAGAAAAACCAAATCAGGCCGGTTTTTAGAAATTACGCTTACCGCATCCAGACCATTCTGGCATTCCGCCACCACTTCTACATCAGCGTGACGTTCCAGACGTGTGCGTAACCCTTTCCTTGCCAACGGCTCGTCGTCTACCACGACAGTTTTTATTTTACGATCACTCATGCTTTACGTCTTATACTTCGTAAGGGATCCGCAGTCTCACACGTATGCCTGACGGCTGATTATGTTCAACCGAAAAAGCAAAATTACGCTGATATAAAGACTGCAGACGTTCCTTTATATTCACTAACCCCACACCGTTTTCACGATGCAGCTGACCATCCTTTATTTCCGCACCGGGCCCGTTATCAGCGACATCCATTAACAGGTCGTTACCAAAGGTACGTGCAGAAATAGAAATTTGACCGCCGTTCTCCATAGTGGATATGGCGTGTTTAATTGCATTTTCAATAAGCGGTTGCAAAATCATCCCCGGCACCAGGGCAGACTCACAATCAGGTTCAATATCCCATACTACATCTAATCTGTCATCAAATCGTACTTTTTCTATTTCAAGGTACAAACGCAGTACTTTGATTTCTTCACCCAAAGTAACCCGCTTAATGGGATCATTATCCAGAGAATAGCGTAAAAAGTCTGATAACCGTGACACCATGGCTTCTGCAATATCATTTTCTTTCAGCAGGATCAGCGTGGAAATGGCGTTCAGTGTATTAAACAGGAAGTGAGGGTTAAGCTGATAGCGCAACATTTTAATGTGCGCCTGATGCGCCATGGTACTGGCTTTTAATGCATTCTGCTTTTCTTTTTGCAGCATCTGGAAGTTCTTGATACCAAAATAGGTACCCGTCCAGCAGCCCACCATGATCAGAGAATTGATCGTATTGGTAAAGTACAGATACCAGGCATCAGGCCGGTAGCCGTGCTTATAGATTTCCCAGTAGTTGACGTTCTTTACTACTGCCCATACCAGCGCCACCACATAACAGGCGAGAATGACGGTAGTGATCATTTTCAAAGGAGACAGTTTTCTGGCCCAACGAAACACATACCGTAACGGAATGGTCAGTAACCAGCCGGCATAAGCATTGAGCAAAATGATAAAGACCCAGATAGGCCGGACATCATGAAGAAACGAACCAATATAATAAATTAACGCAAAACCCGCCCAGCCCACGCTGTGCAAGGTCCAGAATAAGCGTTCGTTACTTTCGAATAACTGTTGCCAACGACTCACTTTATTACCGTAAAATCAAATAGTAATTTCAATTATACGCATATTAAACGGGTTCATGGCAATCTTGGTCGTGCTTCCCCGGCACCTTGTCGCAGTGGATTTTACTTAATAACTTATATTTAAGCGCTTAAACCAGTGAGTCCACCACCAGGCCGGGCCAATGAGTAAAAAACGGATATCATCGAAAAACGACGGCTTCCGGCCTTCGATTTTGTGACCGGCAAACTGCAGGATCCACATGACTACAAACAAGATA
Source organism: Alteromonas sp. ABH4_457 (assembly GCF_056160625.1). Classification (NCBI taxonomy): domain Bacteria; kingdom Pseudomonadati; phylum Pseudomonadota; class Gammaproteobacteria; order Alteromonadales; family Alteromonadaceae; genus Alteromonas; species Alteromonas sp. ABH4_457. The sequence continues at coordinate 471,380 of NZ_JBSWXN010000007.1, read as the reverse complement.
AGACAAAATTCCCACACAGCCACAGGACTGCCATCAATCAGATTGATGACACCGAAACTGATAATTGTCAGTAGCGTCATAGCCGCGCCTACCGGACCGGACAGGCGGAAATAGTAGTACAGGACCGGCAGCACCAGCAGGTGGGCCCAGGTGAGATCGGTTTGCTGCAGAAAGCCGGGGAGCGGAATACTCCATATTAAACCCAGGGTAACGAGGTAAATAGACGGCACCGCAACGGCGTGGATTAACACATTCGTTTTATTCTGGTGGCTTTCCGAGTATTGCAATAACAACTTGTCAATTTGTCGCATATCAATAACGCTCCGTAAATGGATCCGCCGGCGGTAACGGAAAGCCTGAGCTTTTTCTGCTATAGAGCCAGAATATAGCGTTCAATTAAGGTTTCGACCGCCTTTTGCTCATTGGTAAACTGAATACCGTAATAATAGTATCCTTTTACTTCGGCAACGTTCCGCACGTTGCTGTCTATCCTAATGGTTTCACCATCCAATTTACAGCCCAATGTTATTTTTTTGTTAACTTCAAGCTTACTGTCATCTGAACCCGTTTTTATGGCCAGTTTGCAGCCTGTTTTCGATACATCAATGATCAGGCCCCGCACTCTCTCCTGCTCTTCCTGATCTAAATAGACACTGACAGGAATGCCCGGCTGGGAACGCCGGTCGCTGCGTAGCCCCATGGTTTGCAGCTTAGACGGAAAACCGGTGATAAGAATACTCACCGGTTTGCTGAAGCACTTTAAAATTGTAGTTTTGAAGGCAATAACCTGCCCCAGCCCACCTTCGATCACAAACCTTACGACCACTTCATTGCCGGCAACAAGATAATCACGGATGTTGGCCCATTTATGGGTATTTGGTACCTGGAAAATAAATGCGTTAGGAATATCCATACCCACATAGTGCGTTTTAAGGCGTTGCGGTGCAGTGGGTGTCTCTATCTGTAAATCGACAACGGTGCCGGGCGCCAGGCTTTTCAATGCAGTCATGTCATCTTTACTTAAAGAGGTGGTTTCGGCTTTACTCACAGCAGGCTGTACTCCTTTTCAGTCAGTGACATTATCATACTCCCTTTTCGCCGATGCTGACAAAAAGTCCGGTGTGATGCATGATAGCACTCTGCATGACTTTTCACGGATATTTACATGACTTCTTTGCGATACGATCTTTCCGTCCGCTCCCGCTCTCAACATCTTTTCGCAGTAACCCTCACAATTCCCGCCTGCGACACTGATGTACTGACGTTGAGCTTACCGGCGTGGATCCCGGGCAGCTATATGGTGCGGGATTTCGCCAGACACATCATCACACTGACAGCTACAGACAACGCAGGCAATGTTTTACCTGTTACAAAAACAGATAAACAGACCTGGCAAATTAAAGCGGGTCAACAGCCAGTCACTGTTGAATACACCGTTTATGCCTTTGATCTCTCAGTACGTGCAGCTTACCTGAACGACGAATACGGCTTTATCAACGGCACCAGTGTCTTCTTGCAGGTCAACGACCTCCCCGCAGCGTCCTGTGAAGTGACGGTATCTTTACCTGAATCCTTAAGCCACTGGCATGTAGAAACCAGTATGCAGCCTGATGACACAAACGGTACACATTTTATCTGCGAAGATTACGCGGAGCTCATCGATCACCCTGTATTCATGGGTGAGTGTGTGCTCGACAGTGTAACGGTTCAGGGCGTGGAATTTGTGTTCCTTTTTAGTGGCAAAACGCCAGTAAACACGAAAAGAATATGCGAAGACATGGTGCCGGTTTGTGAGCATCACCTTAATTTATTCGGTCAGCCCGCGCCCGTGGACCGCTATGTGTTCATGACGTTGCTGAGCGACAGTGGCTTTGGCGGCCTTGAGCACCGCAGTTCTACGGCCCTGCTCTACCCACGGTTTGACTTACCGCTGGAACGTGAAGGCGGCGGCAAAACTGATCAGTACGTCACCTTTCTGAGCCTCTGCTGTCATGAATTGTTTCACACCTGGCATGTTAAGCGCCTGCGTCCTTCCGTTTTCCTGAAACCGGATTTAAGTGCAGAAGTCTATACCCCCCAGCTTTGGATTTATGAGGGCTTTACCAGTTTTTATGACGATGTGACGCTGGCGAGAACGGGCCTCATCAGCCCTGAAAAATATCTGGAAATTGTTGGTCAGAACCTCACCCGTTTACAGGTGACAGCGGGACGTTTCAAACAGTCAGTGGCAGAGTCCAGCTTTGATGCATGGACCAAGTTCTACAAACAGGATGCATCAGCTCCCAACAATATTGTGAGTTACTATGTAAAGGGCGGCATCATTGCCTTTGGACTCGATTTGCTGTTACGCAGAAAGTCGCAGGGTAACGTGTCGCTGGACAGTTTAATGCAGGCACTGTGGCAGCAATTTGGTGCAGAGGAAACCGGCACCCCTGATGATGTGATTGAGACCGTTTGCCGTGAAACTTTCAATATTGATGTATCAGAGTATCTTCGGGCTGTTGTTTACGGCAAAGAAGACGTGCCCCTGAATCAGTGGCTGGCTGATATTGGCGTAACGCTGCATACAAGGCCGAAAAACTCAGCATCTGACCGTGGTGGTGTACCGCCCTTACCGGCTTACCAGAAACATCATTTAGGGGCTGCCATTAAAAATGCAGAAACCGGCGTAATGGTTCAGGTTGTATTTGAAGACGGTGCAGCTTGCCGGGCAGGACTACAGGTAAACGACAGGATCATTGCACTGGATGGCTACGTAGTGAATGACATTCTGCTGCAGCGTTTATTGAATCAAACCGGTGAATCTGCCTTGCCGCTGACAGTACTGCGTGATGGGCGTTTGCTGACGTTATCCCTGCCTGTGCTTGAAGAGCGGCAGGAAGCCTGTTACTTCACCATTGAAGATAAGGAAAAGCTGGCAGCATGGCTTGCTACAGCATAAATGATTCAGCCCCGTACAGGGGCTGATTGCTTTTACAGGGTTAAATAAAAATAAGTTATTAGTGGCGGGGCGGTACCAGTAACGCTGGATCCAGCCTGGTTTTACCCAGGTTAAGCCGCCAGTCAAGATGGGGACCTGTTGCTCTGCCGGTCGCACCGATGGTACCGATAGCGTCGCCCTGCGCGACCACATCCCCGGCTTTCACCTTCGAAGAATCAAGGTGCAGAAACGTAGAGAACACACCCATACCGTGATCGAGAATCACGGTATTGCCGCTGTAATACAAATCATCTGATAATGTCACCACACCCGCTGCGGGAGCAATAACAGGCGTACCGGTTGGTGCACCAACGTCAACGCCATAGTGCGGCGCTTTAGGAATACCGTTCAGCACCCGCTGGCTACCGTATACGCCGGTTACCGGGCCTTCTGCCGGCCAGATAAAACCGGTAAACACAGCATCCAGATCAGAGATATTTCCGCGGGCATTGGTTACCACAGTACTGTCTCTGCGAATGCGTTTAAGTGTTTCTTCCGGCGGCGAAACCATGGAAGACTTCAAACCGTCAATACGCTGAATGTTGTACTGCCGCTTTTCCAGTTCAATGTCTCTTGAACCTGTTGTGCCGTCAGGCAGCGTCCAGGATAAAGTATGATTAAGTGCTGATTCACGGGCGAAACCAAATACAAATTTGCCCTGCGCATTGAGCTTGAGTGCTTCGCCATTCAATGTAACGTGACTTCCGGGCGGCAACTGTCCACGAAACAGACTGCCCTGCGTAAATTTACCATTCAGAACCAGCGCACCGGCTTCAGGGGCTTCACTGGCAGCAAGGCTTTGTTGCAAGGAAAAAACAGACAGTGAAATCAGCGCAATGAGAGCCAGCGGGATCAATCGCACACCAGTGCTCCTTTTCCTACGCCTTCATAAGCCAGCACTTTCACAGAGCCACCATTCTGGCGGGCTTTTTCTTCATCAAAAATAAACTGAGCCAGACATTCCACGGTGGAATCAGTAGTTATGACTTCACAATCTGATTCAGGCAACAATATTTCAAAGTAGCCTTGCGATGATTCATAGGCAAAACAGCAGTACTCTCTGTCTGCCGGCACAGTACCCGAGGCCTGACGTGCTGAAAAAGCCAGTCTGTCTTCTTCCGAGGCAATATATATATCTTCCCAGCGTGATGCCCAGTATTGCTGACTCTCAAGACTATTTTCACCGTTTACAAACACGTCGATTTTAGAACGGTGACCATGGGCTATACGCTGGCAATTGCCATCGTGTTTTTTCAGGCCATGGGTGTAGTGATAGAACGGCGTGGTGATCACTTCGGTGCGCAGAATCAGCTCAAGGTTATCTACGTTTTCCGGCAGATGAGTAGCAATCACTTCGCGAAGGTAGCTGCCGGTGGAGTCCTTAGTAACCGTTTCACCGTAGATGAATGCGTAAGCCTCTGCCGGACAATATAGCTGAATCACCCTGCCGTCGTTGCAGGTAAACCGTACATCCACATGTTCGCTGTTGTCTTCATGCACAATCGCCACGTTGGCGTAGTCAGCAGGTACCAGCAATTTATGGTCGACATAATCATCAATCAGTCGCTTCAGGTTTTTTTTCACCTTACCGAAATCCTGAATCATACTCTCATCGTTAAGATCGCCGGACAGGATCACATCCACGATCCAGCTTTCCCCAACCATTCCCCGCTCAGGGCACAGGTAAGAAAAATCCATGACGGTGAGGTCGTTGACAAATAATTGCATGTAAAACCTTGTTGCCGGAACTTAAACTGCCGGCATTATACGATAAATTAAACAAAGCAGGCAGGTTTCACCTGCCTGCTTACGAACGTTGGCCCGCATTTCGTTACTGTTACGGGTGAATAACGGCTATTGTACCTAATTTTTTGACTGTCTGGTCAACTGGTCTTTTAAATTTGGCGGAATACCTTTAATGGTCAGTGTGTCTGACACCGGGTCGTAGATGATTTTGTCACCCAGTAGTTTACGTTCAAAGCTAAGGGAAATACCGCCGCCCTGTCCGGTAAATTTAGCCAGCTGACGCAGCGCAGCAGGATCAGGTTGAATATTCTCTTCCAGCGGTGCCTCAAGCGTTTGCGTGAACGCCTCAAAACTGTGTTCGCTGTCACTGTCCGGCGATAACCGTCCGGATAACTCTTTGATCGACAGACTTTCACCACTGTCTATCTTTTCTTTGAAATAAGACTTCACTTCATCACGGTGCTGTTGCTGCTCTTCACGGTCAAGATTCTCACTGGCCAGATAAGCATCTACCGAAGAAATCAGTTGTTTGTTCTGCTGCTTAATGTCCACCAGCTCTTCGCAACCAATAAAATCCATGAAGAAATCAGACACCTTGCGGCCCATGAGTCCTTTAATAAAGCTTACGTAGCGTTTTTGCTCCGGCTGGATCTCAAGTTGAGTAAGGTCAATGCGTACTGCCAGTTGCATCTTCGCCAAATCAAGGTGCTCGCGGGCATTCAGCTCCAGTGCCTGATTGATTTCCACGTGGGAACGGGTATTCAGTAACGTGATCATCAGATACTGTGTTGCCAGAAACTCATACTGACAGAAAATCAGAAAGCCTGTTTGCACTGTACCGGTATCGGTCAGGGCTTTAATCAGCTTGTCACCGGAAGTCAGCGTAAAGGCATGGAAGATATCTTCCAGGTTGTCCACGCGCTCTTTTTGCGCGTGCATGAATTCTGCCAGTGACGTTTTAAAAGGAATGGTATCTTCACCGCCTGCAGCTTCTTCAGTGAAATGGCCCACACCTTTTCCGGGCTTGCTGTTAAAGCTGTGATTGATCTGATGAGCCAGTGATTCGATTTCCGGCGTCACCGCAAGACACTTGTCCCGTGGAATGATGGACAGCTTGTCTTCGCCGCTGACGACTAACCGGTGAACAACAAAATGATGAATCAGTGCACTCATAGACTATCTGGGATCCTGTTTAGTTGAGAATTTACAGTGGAATTCGCGGGATTTACGAATGAATGATTGTTATCACTCAGACAACGATTATAATCATTTAAAATTAAATTCCATTCTTTTTTAGTAAAGAAAACAGTAAAAGAGGCGTCACAATGCCCCAGCAAAGCCGTTATTCCGATTCGGATTTTGAAGCGCTAATGAATAAAGTCATCCTCACACTCGAGGAAAATGAGGCCAGTCGTGATTTACAGCTCATGGTATTGGGTAATGTCATCACGCACATTCTTAATACACAGGTTCCCGCTGCTAACCGCAAAGCCATGGCGGAACAATTCGCTTCGGTATTACAGAAAAGTGTTAACTAACAGGGCTGAATAATGATTTTAGCGGAGTCACCTCGCCGTCAGCGGGTCACACGCCTGGTAAACTGGGGCCACTGGTTCGCGCTGGCTAATATAGCCATCGCCATGATCATCGCCTCAGTATTTATATTTTCCTCTCCTTCACCGGATACGGCCTTAGGTGCCTTGTATCTGGTATTTAACTGGTTCGGTCATATTGGTTTTATGACCTTTTCCGGTTTTGTTATATTCATTCTGCCGTTGTGCTACCTGGCGACGAATCCGAGAATTATCAAGTTTGCGGCATCCGCCATCGCGGCAACCGGGCTGGCATTGATGGCGTTTGACGCCCTGCTGTTCAACCGCACCGGCTTTCATTTAAGCTTCAGTTCTGCCGATCTACTGCGCAACGAAGCACAAAATCAAATCAGTCAGTTTGGTTTACAACAGTGGATGTACTTATTACTGCTGTTTGTGGTCTGGCTCGGTTTTCAGCTTGTGCTGGCCAATGCGTTATGGAAACGTGTGGAGCGATTACAGCATCACAAAATCGGTACGCCGGTAACCGGCTTTTTCCTTACCTGTTTTGTCGCCAGCCATGCGATTCACGTGTGGGCTGATGCAGAGTTATATCAGCCTATCGTGAAGCAGGACAATATGTTTCCGTTGTCCTATCCGGCTACGGCAAAAACCACCATGTCCCGCTATGGCCTGCTGGATCTGGAACGCTACAAGGAACGCAAACAGCTGCAGTTTGATCCGCAAATCCATCAGGTGACCTACCCCACGGAACCGGTTTACTGCAATATTGAAGCTGACCGTACCCTGGCGCTGGTCGTGCAAACAGACGATACACCGTTGCCGGACATGCCACAGTTTGATCTCAGAGAAATGAACAACTATTTCTCTACAGCTTCGTCACTGGACGGCTTGATCCTGACTACCCTGTTCGGTGTGCCGGAAATTTACCGCGATACACTGGAACAGAAAAGACCGGTTCTGCTGGCCTTACCCGTGGGTCTGGGCATGCCTGTGTCTATTCACGTCGACGAAGCACTGCCTGCCAGTATGCTTGACGGTTACCGACAGCCTGTCAGTAATAATCATGCCGGATTGCACATTGCCTTCCTGTCGGGTGACAAAATTGCAGATATGCTGAGCGACGATGTGTTTGCGCAAAGTGATGTGATCATTGCCACCGGCTTCTCTGAAGATGGCGGTACCCGCCGTGGAAAACTGCTTACGACGCTGGATGTGAAAGGCAGTATTGCCAGCACCGAAGATTTAGCGCCTACAGTATTGAATGCATTAGGCTGCGCAGCGCCGGTCCAGTTCTACTCCACCGGACAAAATTTGTTGCAACCACAACGTAACTGGCTGGTGAGTACTTCCGGTGAAAAAGTGGTGGTGCTGCATAATCAGCAAATGATTGAAGTGCTGAGTAACGGCAGCTTTGAAATATCAGATATTGACAGCCGTGAGCGAAGCAACGACCCGTTGAATGTGGATTTGCTCAGCCGTGCCATCAAGCACCTGACCCATTTTTCAAGGTAAAAACCGTTACCGGATTTATTTCACCTTTCCTGAATAATGGGAATTGGGAATTCAGAAACGCTGCTTTCTCCGGCAGCGTTTTTATTTCGCCAGCTATTTTTGTTTTACCTGCCACAAGGAAACATAAAAATCCGCTTCAACCTCTGTCAGTGACCGGCACAACGAAGCCTGAGTACTTTCATCCAGACGCCAGGCAAACGGTGTCATCTGAAGCAGCGCCTTCCGTTGCGAATCATTTTCAAGAGTGGTCTGCCAGTGAACCCGCTGCCGGCTCAGCAGAGTAAAGCCTGGTCTCTCATCTGCTGGCATTTCGTGTTCACGGGGGGTTTTATAAGCGGCTTTTTTCAATGCCATTAAATGCGCCGGGCCAGGGGAAACGTGAAGTAATAAACCCTGAGGTTTGAGAACGCGGGCAAACCCGTCGTCACTGCCAGGGGCAAAAACCTGAAGCATCAGGTCGATTTGGCTGTCCTGAACCGGTAAATCAAAACTGCTGGCCACAACAAACTGTGCATCCCTGTGCTGTCTGGCTGCTAAATCCACTGCGCTTTTGGAAATGTCACTGCCACTGGCCACCACAGACTTTCCGGCCGCTTCCAGCGCAGATCTAATCACATGTAAATACGTGCCTTCACCGCACCCTGCATCATAAAGTACAACGGCTCCTGACGCAGACATCACATCGCTTTTTATTATCACGTCAGCCATCTTGTCCATCAACGGCTGATAAATGCGGTATTGATGGAAGGTCTTTCTGGCGCCGAGCATGGCTTTATTGTCGCCGGGATCCTTGCTGCTTTTTTTATGTACAGGCAAGAGGTTAACGTATCCCCGTCTGGACACATCAAAACTATGATTGTTGTTACAGCGCCATGTGTCACCGCACACCAGCGGAGACTGACAAAGAGGGCATTGCCACATGATTTGAACCTGTTCTGCCTGTGAAAACGCAGGGAATGTAACAGAATGAGGAGGAACTGCAAGGTTCAAAAAGACTAAGCCGCCTGCCCGTTAATGTTACCTGTGAAATAACATTAACGGGACAAGACGGCTTTTCTTAAGGAAGGTAGTACTTTGATCAGATAGTATCTTTACTGAAAAGCGTGAATATACTGGAGAAATCCAGCTCACTGTTCCCTTGACGCTGATGCATCCGGTAAAGCTGTTGTGCCGCTGACCCCATGGGCAGCGAACTGCCTGTTTTAGCGCCGGTATCCATCGCCAGGCCAAGATCTTTATTCATCAGTTTGACCATAAAGCCTCCCTGATAAGCATGAGATGACGGCACAGACTCCATCACCCCGGGACACGGATTGTATTTCTGCAGGGTCCAGTTGCAACCGGAGCTCTGTAACATAATGTCAGACATGACTTTCGGATCCAGCCCGTTATCGATGGCAAGTTGCAGTGCTTCCGAAGTGCCGGCCATCAACACAGCCAGCAACATATTATTGCAAATTTTGGCAACCTGACCGGCACCGGTATCCCCTGCATGAAACAGGTTTTGCCCCATGACATTCAGCAGTGGCGATGCCTGCTCCACCACTTGTGCCTGACCACCTGCAATGAAAGTCAGGGTACCGGCTGTGGCGCCGGCAACGCCGCCGGAAACCGGCGCATCGATAAAGCGGTGACCCGCCTGCTCTGCTGCATGGCCGGTTTCTCTGGCAATGTCTGCATCAATGGTACTGCAGTCGATAAGCAAACAGGATGTGTTCAGTGAAGCCAGTATGCCTGCTTCACCGCAATATAAGCTGCGTACATGAGCCGCAGCCGGCAACATGGTAATCACCGCTTCAGCTTGCGACACGGCATCAGACACACTTGCCGCTTTACGGGCTCCTGTGTCACACAGCGCATCCATGGCACTTTCCACCAGATCGAAAACCGTCACGTTATATCCGGCTTTAATCAGGTTCGCCGCCATGGGCGAGCCCATATTGCCGAGACCTATAAAACTAATGTTTTTCATATTGATTCTCCCAGTCCGGCCAGCGGGTGACCTGACTGCCAGGGGGATGAGAAGAACGGATCAATGTCTGAATCAGGGATCCCGGCCACGGAGTTAAACCGCCAGCCCGGCTTGCCGTCTTTATCTATCAGCAACGCCCTGATCCCTTCCTGTAATTCACCGTATTGTGCACAATGGCAGGCCATATTCAGTTCCATCCTGAAACTGTCTGCCAGAGACTGTGTTTTACCTTTCTGAAACTGGCGGTAAAACAGCGCAGCCGTGAGTGATGAGCCGGATGCCAGCGCCTGTTGAGCTTTTAACATCCATTTGTCACCACCGGCATCGATAGCTGTAATGGCAGCAACGACTTCCTGTACAGACGGAAATGAGCAGGCTGCATTGATACGCTCAAGCCATGGCGCAATCCGGTCATCGGGCTGACTGCTTTCAATTGACGCATCTGCTGTACCGGCATTCAGGCTCTTTGCCAGCATACCGGCAACGTCCTCACGGCTGCCTGATTTCCACTCAGTGCTTTTCCATTGTGTAATAAGATCTGCCAGATCACTGCGGGCACACAAATGGTCGGCCAGACCATACTTTACCGCTTCAGCACCATTTACCTGCGCCGCAGTCAGGCCGAGGAACAGGCCGAGTTGTCCGGTTAAGCGGGGAAGAAAGTAGCTGCCTCCCACATCAGGAAATAAGCCAATCGTCACTTCGGGCATGGCAAGGCGGCTTTTATCTGTCACCACCCGGTGAGAAGCGCCCTGTAACAAGCCCATACCGCCACCCATCACAATACCATCTCCCCACACCACAACAGGTTTGGGGTATGTATGCAGGGTGTAATCGAGTTCGTATTCCACGGTAAAGAAATCACGGATAAACGGCGGAATCGTGCCGGGCGCGGATTTCATCGCATGATACATGGAAACAATATCGCCACCGGCACAAAAGGCCTTCTCACCGGCACCGTCAATAACGATGAACAGCACGTCTTCCTGCTGCGCCCATACATTCAGCTGGTTCTGCATGGCTGATGCCATATCAAGATCCAGCGCATTCAGCGACGCCGGCTTATTCAATGTAATGTGCCCTGCTATCCGGCCACAACCGGTGCGGTGTTCATTAATAATAATGCGTTGTTCTGCAGACATGATCTATCCTTTGAAAGTGCTGATGATGCCCGTTACTGTGTCAGAGAATGTCATTCATTTCACCCATCAGACGTCGGCCAATGATCACACGCATGATTTCATTGGTGCCTTCCAGGATCTGATGCACTCTCACATCTCTTACGTGCCGCTCCAGCGGGTATTCTTTAATATAGCCATACCCGCCGTGTACCTGCAGCGCCTCGTTGCACACCATAAAACCGGTGTCTGTTGCAAATCGTTTGGCCATTGCGCAATAGGTGGTTTTGTCTTTGTCATTACAGTCAAGCTTCCAGGCCGCCAGCCTCACCAGTTGCCTGGCTGCCACGAGCTCTGTGGCCATATCGGCCATTTTGAACTGGATAGCCTGAAATGCCCCCACCGGCTTACCGAACTGCTCACGCTCCTGAATATAAGTTGCCGCGGTTTCCAGTGCCTGTTGCGCCGTGCCCACAGAACAGGTGGCAATGTTCACACGGCCGCCATCCAGCCCCTGCATCGCCAGACGAAACCCTTCACCTTCTGCGCCCAGTAAACTGCTTTCATCCACCATCACATTATCGAATGTGATCATGCGGGTGGGCTGTGCATTCCAGCCCATTTTTTCTTCGGCTTTGCCGTATACCACTCCTTCAGCGTTCGCCGGAACCACGAAGGCCGATATACCCGACGGACCCGGCCCGCCGGTACGGGCCATGACCACCAGCACATCTGTTGCGCCCGCGCCGGAAATAAATACCTTTGCGCCGTTCAGGCGATACCCGTCAGGGGTGCGTTCCGCTTTGGTTTTAAGTGAAGCCGCATCAGAACCGGCGCCCGGTTCGGTAAGGCAATACGACGCCAGTTTTTCTCCGCTCACCAGTGAGTCGCACCAGCGGCTTTTTATCTCCTCTGTGCCATAGGATGCAATCATCCATGTCGCCATATTGTGGATTGTCAGCATGGCCGTAGTGGTGGTGCATCCCATGGCCAGTTGCTCAAAAATCAACGACGAATCCAGCCTCGATAAGCCCAGACCGCCGGCGTCTTCGGGGGTGTATAACCCGCAGAAGCCGAGTTCGCCGGCCTTTTTAATGGCCTCAACCGGAAAGTGATGCTCTCTGTCCCACTGTGCGGCAAACGGTGCAAATTCCTGCTTAGCAAACTGACGTGCAGTGTCCGTGAATGCCAGTTGCTCTTCATTTAATGAAAAATCCATCGTCGTCTCCTCTAATCCATCGAAATAGTCAGGTTCGGACCACCCGGAATATCCTCATCCAGCCAGCGACTGGTTACCGTTTTGGTTTCGGTATAAAAGCGGATTGCCTGTTTACCGTAAGCATGTAAATCGCCGTAAAACGAATTTTTCCAGCCGGTAAAGGAAAAGAATGGCAACGGAACAGGGATCGGCACATTAATTCCCACCTGGCCCACGGTAACTTCACGCTGATACTTTCTGGCCGCTGCACCGCTGTTAGTAAATATGCTGGTGCCGTTGCCGTAAGGATTACTGTTTACCAGCTTCAGTGCATCCTCCAGAGAGTCAGCCCGCATGCAGGACAAGACGGGGCCGAAAATCTCTTCTTTATAGATAGTCATGTCCGGCGTTACCCGGTCAAACACCACCGGGCCTACCCAGTTACCCTTTTCACATCCCGGGACAGTAAAGTCAGATCCGTCAGCCAGACATTCTGCGCCCTCTTCTTTACCGGCTTTTATCAGCGATAACACGCGTTGTTTTGCAGCTGCAGAAATCAGCGGACCAAAACCGGCTTCGGGGTCATTCCACAGGCCCGGTTTAATTTCACTGATACGTTTTGCCAGCTCCGGGATCCACTTTTCAGACTCACCCACAAACACCGCAGCAGAAATTGCCATACAACGCTGCCCGGCTGCCCCGACCGATGCACCCACCAGGTTATTCAGAACATGTTCTTTGTTAGCATCGGGCATGATCACCGTATGGTTCTTCGCGCCTGCGAAGCACTGGGCACGTTTGAGGTTGGCGGTGGCAGTTTTGTAAATGTACTGACCAACGGGAACAGACCCCACAAATGACACGGCCTTAATGTCTTCATGATGAAGCAGAACATCAACCTGCTCTTTACCGCCGTGCACCACGTTCAGCACGCCTGCCGGCGCTCCGGCTTGCATAAACAACTCTGCCAGGCGGTTAGGCGTCAGCGGATCCTGCTCAGAGGGCTTCAGTACAAAGGTATTGCCGCAGGCAATGGCCAGCGGAAACATCCACAGCGGGATCATGGCCGGAAAATTAAACGGAGTGATGCCGGCGCATACACCCAGTGGCTGAATAAAGCTGGCGGTATCTATGTTACGGGCAACGTTTTCCACCGTTTCGCCCATCATTAAGGACGGCACATTCATCGCCTGTTCAACCACTTCAATACCGCGCCACACATCACCTTTGGCATCGTCGAAGGTCTTGCCGGTCTCGCTGGCAAGCAATGTCGCCAGTTCGTCATGGTGCGCTTTCAGTAACGCCTGGTAACGCATCATCACGCGGGCCCGTTCGGTCACCGGCACATCACGCCAGCTTTCAAAAGCCTTTGCCGCACTGGCAACGGCTGCATCCATGTCGGTTTGTGATGCACTGCAAATTTGTGCAATGGGTTCATTGGTGGCGGGGTTGGTAACGACAATCCTGTCTTCTGACTGTCCGTTAACCCATTCCCCGTTTATCAGCATGGGCACCTGTTGCATAGGGTTCTCTTGTTAGTGAATACCCTGTTACCTTAAACAATCACACAGGTTTACGTAAACGTTAACGTAAAACAAATAAAACTATTTTGTAAATATATTGTGACATAAAGAGTGTTCGGGACGACAAACCAGACTACCGGTATACCGGCAAATATGCCTGCTCCCGGGACTATTATCTTTTCGTATAGATGACGAACCGTCAAAGCGCTGATATATTTATTAAATTCCGGTATGACAAAGTTCGTACTTTCATTACATTACTGGTGCCCTTCATGCCTTACCGTCTGGCGATTATCGAAGACAACGCCACTGCGCGTTCAGCAATAAGAAGCCACCTTTTGCCTGTGGGCGAATTCGAAATCAGCAGTTTCAGTAACGGCGCAGAGCTCAAGTCAGCCCTGCGCCGGCAACACTTTGAAATTATTCTGATGGACTTTCACCTCGGGCAAGGTAAAAACGGTGTGGAATGGGTACATCAGCTCCGGCAAAGCCAGTTTATCCGGCCCAGTACCGGCATCGTGTTTATTACAGCAGACCGGCTGCCACAAACGGTGGGCCAGATCATCGATGCACAGCCGGATTTACTGATCATCAAGCCCTACAATATTGCCACCCTTTCACGTGGTCTCAGTCACTACCTCAGTTACCGGAATTATGTCAAACAGGCACTTAATGCACTGGACAATAACGATCCCGCCGGCGCGCTGCAAATTGTGGCAAAACTGAATAATCAGAAAACACCGGCAAAGCTCAAAAACGATGTGCTGAAACTTCATGCCAGGATCCTGTTTCAGAATGGTCAGTTACTGGCGGCTAAAGCGCTGTACGAGTCTGTGCTGGCGCGCTCAGAACGTGTGCTCTGGGCCCAGTGGGGAAAAATAAAATGCGAGTACCTGGCGGGTAACTGGGCAGACTGTAAAGAAGAATTGTCCGATCTGATGACCAATTCACTGGCACGGGATAAGGCATTTGAGTGGCTCGCCTGTCTGTGTTTTGAACAGGAAGCCTGGTCGCAGGCAGAGTTCTATCTAAACCACATCAAAACCAGTGACTTAAGCGTGCCGGCAACACGATTGAAGTCGTTAACTTATCAAAAGCAGGACAAAGTACTGGAAGGGATCGAACTGCTGCAGAAGAAACGTGATTACAACCGCAGTACCCGGGACAGGTTTAACGAATTTACCTTTGAACTGGCTGAATTTTATCTTTCTATCGCGGAAGAGCAGCCAAAATCTAACCGGGACGAAAGCCTGACTCAGGCCCGCCGGCTGGTAGGGATTGCAGGACGTAATCAGAACGACCAGCAACAACTTCAGAAGAAAGACTATCTTCTTGCCTTCGCTGCAGTGCTTGAAAATGACCCGGAAAAAGCGGAGCAATACCTGACCCACGAACACATGGACATGTTTGTACGCACTGATCCCGCCACCCTCATCGTGGCCGCCAAAATCAATAATGCGCTAGGCAATACAGAGAAGGCCAAAGACTTACTGGCTATGGCACATGAGAGAAATCATCTGGACGATGATTTATCTGCGCAGACATTAAACGAAAGCGTACTGACCCGGGCTGAAAAAAGTATGGGGCTGGCCAGTGAAAGAGCGCTGGAGCTGAATGAAACGGGCATGCGGATGTTTATTGGTAAAGATTATGTCCGTGCAATGTATTACTTCTATCAGGCCTTTCAGATGATGCCTGCAACGCAGGCATTCGGACTCAACCTGCTGCAATGTATGCTGGAATCCCGTCACCACAGTTACCGTAATTACACCGTCGCCACATTACTGGACAAAATTGATACCGGTGCGCTGAATAATGCCAACAGACAACGCTTGCTCAGGTTGAGAAAAGTTGCCGAAGCTGACGCAGCTTACTTTCTGACAGCGACACCGGTAACACCGGCAGACGACACACAAGCCTCTGCCGGCTAGCCGTTATTTAGCGGCTAAACGGGTCAGCAGGCTGGAAGTATCCCAGCGACCACCACCGGATTTTTGTACATCAGCGTAATATTGATCGACCAGCGCAGTCAGTGCCAGCGTAGAACCGTTCCTGCGCGCCTCATCCAGTGCAATGGCGAGATCTTTACGCATCCAGTCTACGGCGAAACCATAGTCATATTTGCCATCCAGCATGGTCGCTGCACGATTTTCCATTTGCCATGACTGTGCTGCACCTTTTGAAATAACGTCAACCACGGCTGCACAATCGAGCCCTGCCTGCTGACCAAAGTGCAGCGCCTCAGCCAGCCCCTGAACAATGCCGGCAATACAAATCTGATTCATCATTTTGGCCAGCTGTCCGCTACCAGCCTTTCCCAGTAACTGGCTGTGTCTTGCGTAGTTGTCCATGACAGGCTTTACCACATCAAACACAGCTTCATCGCCGCCGGTCATAATAGTAAGCTGGCCGTTTTCAGCGCCGGCCTGACCACCGGATACCGGGGCATCAAGAAAACCCAGTTGTTTCGCTTTGCAGGTTTCCCACAAGGTGCGCGCCACATCTGCTGACGCCGTTGTATGGTCTACCAGAATGGCACCGGCATCCATCGCCTCTGTTGCCTGACCGGCCACGTCCATAACGTCATTGTCATTACCGACGCACATAAATACGATTTCAGCACCACGAACTGCAGCCGCTACAGCAGGCTCAAAAGACCCGCCATACTCTTTCACCCAGGCCTCTGCCTTAGCAGTAGTGCGGTTGTAAACTGTTACGTCAAATCCTGCTTTTTGCAGATGCCCTGCCATGGGGTAGCCCATGACACCAAGTCCAAGAAACGTTAATTTTTTCACCGGTTACCTATTCTCCGTGTGGCTGCAAAAGTGATAACAAGCCGGTTAAAGAAACCGACTGTACCGAAACCGGCTGAATAATAACAAATTTCATGTTAAAAGTAGCTTTTGACCGCGTTTCACTTGCCGTAAAGGATTAACTCTATGTCTTCAATTTATGATTATACCGTCACATTAAACACCGGCGAAACGCTGGCGCTCAGTAAATTGAAAGGGTTTGTCATTGTCTTTGTTAACACGGCAAGCCGGTGCGGATTTACGCCTCAGTATGAAGGTCTCGAAAAGCTCTTTCTCAGGTATGAACCTCACGATTTAATGATTATCGGTTTTCCCTGTAATCAGTTCGGTAGCCAGGAACCCGGCAGTGATGACGATATTAAACAGTTTTGCGAACTCAACTACGGTGTATCCTTTCCCATCTCGGCGAAGATAGACGTGAACGGACCGGACGAAGATCCTTTGTTTACTTATCTGAAAAATGAAGCCAGGGGTGTGCTTGGCTCAAAGGCAATTAAATGGAATTTTACCAAGTTTGTTGTTGATCGTGACGGTAAGGTTCGTGGACGCTATGCGCCGGTAACCAAACCCGACGAACTGCAAAAAATTATTGACCCGATCATACGGGAATAGATGGAGCATAATATTCATGACCATACAAATGGGTATATTCAGTTGCCAGCCCTACGATGAAGCATCAATCAGCAAACAGGCCGGCGGGGATGTCCATCTGCACTGTTTCCCTGCCCGTCTGGATGAGAACACCGTGCCGCTGTGCGACGGTCTCGACGCTGTTTGCGTATTTGTGAATGACACGGTAAATGCCGTTGTATTGGAGAAATTAAAAGCGTCAGGCGTGAGTCATATTGCTCTGCGCTGTGCGGGATATAACAATGTGGATTTGGAGGCGGCAAAACGTTTAGGGCTCGCGGTGTCGCACGTGCCGGCTTACGCGCCTGAAGCGGTTGCTGAACATTCAGTAGCGCTGATGCTGACATTAAACCGGCGCATGCACAAAGCGTACAACCGGGTCAAAGAAGGTAATTTTGACTTAAACGGGTTGCTGGGCTTCAACATGGCCGGAAAAACCACAGGCATTATCGGCACCGGTCATATAGGCCGTGCTACTGCACGAATCTTATTGGGTTTCGGCTGTGAAGTATTGTGCTACGACCCCGCTCCTGACCGTCAGTTACAGGATGCCGGGGCACGATTTGTCTCCCTGGATGAACTCTTGTCCCGCGCTCATATCATCAGTTTGCATTGTCCTCTGAACCAGCACAGTTATCATATGATCAATGAAGAAAGCATCAGTAAAATGCGTGATGGTGTGATGCTGATCAACACCTCAAGGGGTGGTCTGGCCGATACGCAGGCGTTAATTAACGGGTTAAAATCGCATAAGATTGGTTATCTGGGACTTGATGTCTATGAAATGGAATCTGAGTTGTTCTTCAAAGATCATTCCTGTGAAATCATCCAGGACGATATATTTGAGCGTTTATCCACGTTTCACAACGTTCTGATAACCGGCCATCAGGGATTTTTTACTCAGGAAGCACTGGGACAGATTGCACAAACCACGCTGAACAATGTGGCAGCCTGTGCAAACGGCACCATGGATACTACCACCTTTCTGGTTAAGCCGGCTTGCTGATCAGCAAATGCATATACTTACCGAGCCGGCAAAACGGCTCGGTATTCATATATTGTCTTTCCAGTGCAACAAGCTCTTCAAACTGACTGTCGCTGAGATGTCTCTCTCTCATATAGTCATGAAAACAGCGGATGCCGCTTAACGACTTTACTTCCATGCCGGCTTCTTCAACACAGCGGATTACGTCTGCAGGGACAAGCGGATTCTGCGGATTCAGTCTGACCTGATTTTTGACTTTCATGCCTTTGGCAATGTAATCAAAATTTCCATATACAGCATTACCAAATAACGCCGCATCGCGGTTAAAAAAGGTCAGACTCAGCAGCGCACCCGGGCGCATGTTAAGACAGATTTCCGAAAGGGTTTCTAGCGGACTGGCGAGCCATTCAAGAACAGCATGACAGATAACAACATCATAGCGCTGAAGATCGGTTTCAGACTGAATAGTGCCTTTTCTGAACGTCACATTTTCCACACTGGCCAGATATTCCTGAGCCAGCACAAGTACATCTGCAGACGCATCCACCAACGTGACATCATGACCCATCTGTGCAACTTCACGGGTCATGATGCCCGTCCCGCCGCCCAGATCAATTACCTTGCTGACCGGCATCTTTTCGAGGAGAGGTTTAAGGATATCAAGTAACAAAAGATGCCGCAGACGGCCCTTGGTCGTGCCGTAAATGTTACTCGCAAATTTATCTGCGATACCATCAAAATACTGGTCGGTGGATTTCATAAGTCGTTTCTTTGCGCCGGGGATCAGGCAGGATTATCAATATCGATGAAATCAACGGTAATGTCGAAAGAGGAAGACAACCACTCTCCCACCGCTTTAATACCGTAGCGCTCTGTAGCGTGATGACCGGCAGCAAAAAAGTGAATACCGAGTTCACGGGCAACATGTATGGTCTGTTCAGAGACCTCACCGGTAATAAACGCATCTGCGCCCATTGCAACCGCCTTTTCGATGTATCCCTGACCACCGCCCGTACACCATGCGAAGGTTTCCAGCCGGTCACCGGCGTCTCCTTCATGCAGTACAGATCTGCCGAGTTTATTTTCAAGACGGCCTTTAAATTCTGAAGCCAGAACAGGTTCGCTGCTTTCACCGGTATAAATGATCCCCTCAGGCTTCACGCCTTTCGCAGGAGCAAGATTGCTGAGTTCCATTACACTGCCAAGTTGTGCGTTATTGCCGTAACTGGCGTGAATATCTACCGGCAGATGATAGGCGATAAGATTGATGTTGTTGGCGAGCAATGTACGGATACGCTTTCCCTTCATGCCGGTGATTACGGGGTCTTCCCCTTTCCAGAAATAACCGTGATGCACAAGAATAGCGTCTGCTTCCCGCCGGACAGCTTCATCAATCAGTGCCTGTGAGGCAGTTACACCGGTAATGACTTTACGGATCCGGTCAGAACCCTCTACCTGCAAGCCGTTAGGACAATAGTCCTGAACATCCTGAGGACGTAATAACGTGTCCAGCGCACAGACCAGCTCATGTCTGCTGATTGCCATATCATTCTCCTGAAATAAGCGGTGTAACTCAGGCCTGACGGCCGGCGATACCTTGTGAAACGAAGGGAACAAGATGAAGGATCACGGCTTTAATATCCACTTTCTGGTTAAAATCTGCTTCCGCGATTTCTGTCAGTGCCCGGCTGGATGCCATGGAAAAAACAAAGCTGCCGATGGCGAAATGCAAACGCCAGAATAGTTCATTATCTTCTACGTGGGGTAAACAGGCATGTAAGGCCATCATCAGTTTAGCTACCGTACTGCCGTAGTCATGCATGATGAAACGGCGAAGATGTCCCTGAGTTTCGTTGTAGCCCCTGCCCAGAAGCTGGACAAACAGTGCAGTACCTTCAGGGCGCATGTCCGACAAGGTCATCATGGGTGGAACCAGGGAAAGCAAAAGACTTTCCACACCGTCCGCACCGGTCTCTGTGCCGGTGCTGTTAAGAACATCATCAATTTGTGGCATCAATACATCAAAGTAGCGCTTCAGCACTGCCTGAATCAGATTTTTTTTACTGCCAAAATGATAATTTACCGACGCCAGATTCACATCTGCGCGGGCGGTAATTGCACGCATGGAAGTTTGTGCATAACCCTGTTCAGCAAACAGGGTTTCAGCTGCATCCAGAATACGTTTTTTAGTGTCTTTCGCCATGTGAAATCAGCAGATCAGAACCAGTGGCGGGATTTGGACAACAGGCGCATCACAGTGCTTTCCGCCGCAGCAGATACCGAGATCCCTAATTTCTCTGCCATGCTTTTCTTTGTCGCATATTTCACTGCAAAGATTTCACGGGCCGGATGGTGAGAAAGAATATAGTCATCAGACGTCATGATGTCATCCACCAGTCCCATCTCTTTCGCTTCACTGCCCAGCCATACTTCACCGGTAGCCACTTTTTCAATATCCAGTGTTTCACGCTGAGACTTCACCCAGTCTTTAAACTGAACATGGATGTTTTCCAGATCTTTTCTGAATTTCTCACGGCCTTCTTCAGTGTTTTCGCCAAACACCGTTAACGTACGTTTGTAATCACCGGCAGTGTGCTGCTCGAATTCAATATCATGTTTTTTGAGCAGTTTGTTCACATTAGGGATTTGCGCCAGCACGCCAATTGATCCGATATAAGCGAACCGGGCTGAGAGTAACGTATCTGCCACACAGGCCATCATGTAGCCACCGCTGGCCGCTACTTTATCGACTGCTACCGTCAACTTGATCCCTTTCTCTTTAATACGCTGCAATTGTGACGCTGCCAGACCATAGCCATGAACAACGCCACCGCCACTTTCCAGCCTGACCAGCACTTCATCATGCTTTTGTGCCACACACAGTACAGCAGTCACTTCCTCACGAAGACGCTCAACTTCGTGGGCATCCATGGAACCGGTAAAATCGATAACAAAAAGACGTGAAGCCTCTTCTCCCTCTTTTTTATCTTTCTCAGATTTACTCTGCTTACTTTCTTTTTTCTGTTCTTTCGCCAGCTTTTTCATAGCGGCTTTATCCAGCAGAACAGAACGGGCGTAATGTTTAATATCGTTCAGTTGCTCTGTCAGAGACACGATTTCAAGGTGCCCTTTTCCGGGCTTCTGCCGGCTGGCACTGGCGACGATAGCAATAAGTACTACCACTATGGCTACTACCAGCGTCACGGCTTTAGCCAGAAATAATCCGTATTCGTACAAAAACTCCAACATGTTCTCCTGATTATTATTCTGTGCGGCAAGTATCGTCATGCCAGACCAGGACATATGATTAAAAAATGCCCTTTAAACAGCGGCATAGTGTAGCAGCGTTTACGCACGCTGACGACAGCTGGATTCATCTGGCCCGTGCGATACGGAAATTAATGCATTTGTGCTGATTAAACCGTTTAAAAATATCGATATGCTATATCTGTAGCGGCCCGAATTTAGCATTATTTACCGTCTTCAGATCAGCTTCATTTCGTTCTGATACTGGTTAATCTGTCTTTATGAGCAAAGAACCCTGGAGCTAAGAAAAAAATAGAAAATATTACATGAAAACGCATAGATCCTTTTTCCAGGTTTGCGCCGTCGGGGCCATTGCAGCGATTTCAGGGTTATTGCCAATACAATTGGCACTTAAAGGAATTATCGTCTGCGCATCTCTCATAGCCTTGTTCTTAATCAAACCAGTTAACTAAGATAAAACTATATAAAAAGACCCCCTGAGAAAACTTCTTCCGCAGGGGGTCTTTGCTGACAGCCGACGATTACGTCGCTGTGAAGTTAGTTTTGCACCACTGAAGTATCGGTAACGGGCAGAACTGTTGCACCCGTAGACATGTAACCCGCCACTTCTTTTTGCATTTCAGTGGTAGCCGCAGCACTGGCTTCCGGGCTCAGGCTGGATGCATGAGCACCTTCTGTGAACAGTACAATACCGCTTACCGGATCGCCGGTGGCAGTGCTGCTGACCTGCTCCAGTCCGGCTAAGGCTGAAAATGGCAGCTGACCAGCCAGTGGCAGCGCTGTAGATACCGGAATCACTTGATCCGGTAAATTATCCGCACCGTCACCCACCACAGTCATCATATGTACCGGCGTGTTTGACGCCAGTGTAGCGGCATAGTTGTTTGCATCACCTGCATCCAGAACCGTCTGCGCGGCGAACGCGAACTGATTCAGTACAGACTGCACTTCCGCCATCTGTGCATCAGTGAGGTTCGCAAGGAACACATCCACCGCGGCAACAAGCTGCGCCTGAGTGACATCAGTTGTTTCGTACAATTGCACTAACAACGCCTGAAACTCTTCAGAAGACTGAGATAACAACAGCCCCTGGATCAGAGGACCAAAGGTTGGCGACTCAATCAGGAACTGAGCCAGACCGCCTCCAGGAGACTCCAGAGATGCTGCCTGCACGCTATACATGCCGTCCAGCGCTGCCAATTCGTCACCCATTGTGCTGTTAGTTACTGCGGCAAATTCAGCCCCGGTAATCGCACCTAAAGACACGCCCATGAAGTAAACACGGCTTAAGTCAAACGATGCTGCACCGCCGGTTGTCTGATCGTTCACTGCGTTCAGACCAAGACGTAATCCCAGCATATCAGAAACACTCTGACGGACGTTATCCCGTGCAGTTGGCAGTGATTGCAGATTCATGTAATGAGTCGCGCTGACCGTAGTCGCATTGATGTCGTCGGAACCGTCACCATTCACGTCAAAACCACGACTACCATGTAGCGGGTGGTCAATGGCGACAGTGGCTATTCCCGCCAGTGACAGCGCCCCGGTAATCGCCAGCATATCTTCTTTTTTACTGGTGATACCGTGCATCAAAATAGCCACAGGCCAGCCGGCTTCAGGCTGAGCGATGGGGAAACCTAACGCTCCGGCTACGGTAGCATTGGGCACGGTTACCTGCACATCCAGTGAAGGAACGGCCTGAGTTTGCGGTACAGGGTTGAATTTTGTGATATTGCGGGCTGAATCCAGCATCGCTTCACCGATGCGTAAATCAGCAAGGCCTAGCTGATCACACAAGGTGAAGTTAGGACCGGGTGTAGCCGAAGCAAGTACCTCATCAGGTGCACCCGCCAGTACAATACCGCTGTCACAGGCCGCTTCCCAGAAACCGGTAGTCGGTGCCAGCGGGTTTTCGGCCGAAGGCACAGGCAGATAATACGGCAATGACACAGAGCCTTCATAATGAGACGCGGCGCAGAACGGGCCTGCCTGAGCAAGAATGCCGGTAGAGACACCCACGGCGAAATCATTTAATCCGCCCCAGGTAGCAGACAGCTGACCTGACACAGTACCCAGCAATCCGGCGCAGGTTTGTAACGGTGCGAAACCTCCGGCATCCAGTGTGGCTTCAATAGTTGGAATGAATGCTGCGGCGGACTCCGGTAAGGCATTGATGCCCAGTTGAACCGCACCGGCAAGGGTTGCATCATCGACCAGATCCAAAGCTTCCATCGCATTGGTGGCACCTTCAGGGTCGTTTACAGTAATAACCGGCAGCGCGGTAGCCGCTGTAGGGTCACCTGCGGCAAAACGGGCAGCAAATTCAGCCACCATCACTTTTTTCAATGATTGCAGGGCGATGTCTGTGCTCTGGGTTGTGAAAGCAGAGACATAGGAAATGTCTTCACGGTCATAGCCCATTTCAATCAGGGGATCGACCAGCGAGTTGACCAGCGTTTGCAACTGCAACTGAGCGTCGGAAGAAAGCGGTAATGTATTGATGTCCTGACGAGCCAGTTCCCATGATGTGGAACCCATTACGCCGTTCCCCTCACTGTCTTTCAAATCTGTTGTCATCACCAGCATATAGCCGTGTGCCGGTTTCAATGGCTTCAGGGGAACAACGGAAATAGTATCGCCGTCCACCAGCGAAAGCACAAAATCAGTGCCGTACTGTAACTGGTTACCGACTTTACAACCGGAGGACGGTATTGCGGCCCCCGCACAATCAGGATCACTCTGGTCAAGCCCCAGCGTTGCTTCGTACAGCATGACACCAGCAGATAATGTTGACTCATCCAGTGTTACCCCTGACGGTGTTGTCACGTCGATAACAAAAGGATGTTGGGTTGACCAGCCGTCCAGCACGTTGAGTGCGTTTTGCGGATCAGTAAAATCTGTCGGGTCATCTACCGGAATGTTCAGTGTATAGTCGAAGAAGCCGTCATCACCCGGCAGCATGAGCAGATCGTTAGGTATGTTAAGCACGCCGTTAGACGGATCAAAAACGACACGAGAGAAAGGCTTCTGAACGGGCGTTCCGGACTCAATGTCCTCCAGCGTTTCGTTGGAGCCACCGCAACCCGTTAAACCCAGTGCCAGAGCAACACTGGTACTGATAAAGAGTTTTCTCATTTTTTCTCCCTAATAAAAGGCTTTGTTGTTATTGTCTGTTTTACAGTCAAGGCAATGTAAATGCTTGTTTCAATCCACCTGATGACAAGTGGAAACACACATTTCAAACAAGTATGACCAGTTGGTTGTAGCTTAATATTATGGTCATTACCCGAATTTTGCAAAGGTTTGTTAACTTTTCGTAAATTAATTTTACGCCACTAAAATCTGTTGAGAATTATAGGGCTAGATATTTACAACCACCGGGAGCTGAGTATCATCAAGCCTCACATTGCCCATAGTTAACAGATCAAGGTTAGACCCTATGCCGAATCTCTACCAGGCACCTGCCGGACTTCTCGAAGAAAAAACCATACTCATCACCGGTGCCGGCGCCGGAATTGGTGCAGAAGCTGCCACGACGTTTGCGGCTTACGGGGCTACCTGTATTTTGTTAGGTAAAACCGTCTCAAAGCTGGAACAGGTCTACGACCGTATAGTAGAAAATGGCGGACCACAGCCCGCCATTGTCCCTCTTGATTTGAAGGGTGCAACACTGAAAAACTATCAGGACATGGCGCAAACCATTACTGACCAGTTCGGAAAACTTGATGGTGTACTGCACAATGCATCAATGCTTGGCCACTTAAGTGCCTTCGGCGATATTCCTGAGCAGGAATGGATGGATGTTATGCAGGTTAACGTAAACAGTGCTGCGCTGATGACGCAGGCGCTGATCCCCGTACTGCGTAAAGCGCCTTCTGCTTCGGTTATTTTTACCAGCTCAGGCGTCGGGAAAAAAGGCCGTGCGTTCTGGGGCACCTATGCCGTCTCTAAATTTGCCACCGAAGGTATGATGCAGGTGCTGGCATCCGAATTTGAAAACCGTGGCCTGCGATTTAATTGCATTAACCCGGGCGCTACCCGCACCGCCATGCGCGCCAGTGCTTACCCCGCAGAAAATCCTGACACATTAAAAACACCGGCTGATTTGATGCCGGCATATCTGTATCTGATGGGTGATGACAGTCTGAATGTGAATGGCCAGTCAATTGACTGTCAGCCGAAGTAAGGTTTATTGCCTGTAAATATAAAACGGGGAGCGTTAGGCTCCCCGTTTTCCATGCGCCATCCATCGTTTAACGTTGACCACAGGTTTGCTGCAATTTAAGCATGGCAGCTGCGAATTCCTCACCCAGATGCACATATCCTTCACTTTGATAGTGCCAACCGTCATCCAGATGCGTTTCTTTTTCCAGAGTTGTCACATACGCCGCACACACATCATTTTCCACAAAAGCCTTCTGTCCCTGCTGAACAATTTTATGATAATTCATCCTCATGCCGTCTGCTTCATCCATACCCGAATCGGTAATTTTTCCAATCACGACAGGTAAATCATCATCTCGTAAGGCCGCTCTTATCAGTGCCATCAACTCTTTTAAATTTGCCTGATACGCCTCTGCAATCTCTTTCGTTTCTGCCGCATCAGACTCACCCTGCATCCACACAATACCAGCCGGTACCAGGTTATCAACTTCACCGTCAAGATCGATATCAACAGGAGAAAATGCATTGCGGATAGTCGTGAGGAAGTGGTCGAACTGGTTAACGCCGGTGTTCTTCTTATAGAAAGGATACCAGCTGCCGTGGCCAATCCCTTCAGCAATCGCCGAACCTCCTTTGGCGTACTTTATAATGGCAAAGGGCTGGTTATTGTTCAGTGAATAGAGTTGATGACCAAATGAAACTTCCGGACCGAACTTGTCACTGTACAGGCTCACGCGGCCATTAGATTTAAAACCCTTACCCGTACCGGGCTGCAGCGGTGCCCAGACACCTTTACCGCCTGAAAGGTCATCATCTGAAACCGCATTGCCGGCAAACATATAAATATTGTCAGCAGGTTTACTGTAGAGAGGTTCAAGATCTTTACTGACGCCGTATCCCTGCATATTGGATTGTCCGCCGAGAAAGTACACCGGAAAGGTTGCCGGCATAGCTGAGAAAGACAAAAGTGAAGTGAGTGCCAGAATTCCCCGTTTCATGATGTTCCCTGTTATGAACTGTTTTTTACAGATTACGCAACACTACGGTCAGCATCAATGAGAAATATGCATAAAAAAACCGCAGATAAACTGCGGTTTTATATAAGAAACTTTATCAGGACTAATCAGCAATCTTAGCCCAGGAATCCCGAAGTCCTACTGTGCGGTTAAACACACTGAGGGTATCAGATGAATCTTTATCCAGACAGAAGTAACCGGTGCGCTCAAACTGCCAGCCTCCGGCTACCGGATTTTCCGTTAATCCCGGTTCAACGAAACCGGATTTCACTTCAAGAGAAGCAGGATTAATGGCATCTGTAAAATTCTCTTCCGCTGCCGGATTCGGTACGTTAAACAGACGGTCGTACAAGCGGAATTCGGCTTTGACACCGGCATTGGCATCAACCCAGTGGATCACACCTTTAACCTTGCGGCCATCAGCAGGATCTTTACCCAGGGTTTCATCGTCATAAGTGCAGAAAATGGTAGTGATATTACCATCCGCATCTTTTTCGACCCGTTCAGCTTTTACCACATAAGCATTACGTAAACGCACTTCTTTGCCGAGTACCAGACGCTTAAACTTTTTATTCGCTTCTTCACGGAAGTCTTCCGCTTCAATCCACGCTTCGCGGCTGAAAGGAATTGTGCGGCTGCCCATAGATTCATCATTCGGATGATTAGGTGCCTGCAATGATTCAGACTCACCTTCAGGGTAATTTTCAATAACCAGTTTAACCGGGTCAAGAACGGCCATTGCACGGGGAGCGTTGACGTTCAGATCATCGCGGATACAGGCTTCCAGCATGCCCATTTCCACCATGTTATCCATTTTGGTTACACCGATACGCTTACAAAATTCACGCACAGACGCAGGCGTATAGCCTCTGCGGCGCAAACCGGCTATGGTAGGCATTCTGGGATCATCCCAGCCGCTCACGTGATTTTCTTCTACCAGTTGAATAAGACGACGTTTACTCAACACCGTATATTCCAGATTCAGCCGGGAGAATTCATACTGACGGGGTGTGCATTCGATTGAAATATTCTCAATCACCCAGTCATAGAGTCTGCGGTTATCCTGGAATTCCAGTGTACACAGAGAGTGGGTGATCCCCTCGATGGCGTCTGAGATACAGTGGGTGAAATCGTACATGGGATAAACGCACCATTTCTCACCGGTCTGGTGATGGTGTGCGAATTTCACCCGGTAGATCACCGGATCCCGCATACACATGAACGGGGATGTCATGTCAATTTTTGCACGCAGTGAACACTGGCCTTCTGCATACTCACCGGCAGTCATTTTCTCAAATTCTGCACGGTTGGTCGCAGGATCGGTATCACGGTAAGGACTGTTTTTACCGGGTTCTGTCAGTGTCCCGCGCAGTTCACGCATGGTTTCTTGGCTGGAGAAATCCACATAAGCCAGACCTTTATCAATTAGCTCCATCGCATAGCCATGCAGCAAATCGAAGTAATCCGAAGAATAACGGGCATCACCACTCCACTGGAAACCCAACCAGTTAACGTCTTCCTTAATGGAATTGACGTAAGCGATATCTTCTTTGGCAGGGTTGGTGTCATCAAAACGCAGATTACACGTACCGTTGTAATCACTGGCTACACCAAAATTCAGACAAATAGACTTCGCATGTCCAATGTGTAAAAAACCGTTCGGTTCCGGTGGGAAACGTGTTTTTATAGAATCATGAACACCTGCAGCAAGATCTTTTTCAATAATCTGCCGGATAAAATTGGTCGGATGATGTTCCGTTTCCGCCATTCGCCCTTTCCCCTTAAATGAAAATCTGTTCTGACATAATAATCGCCGAGTATAACCGGTTGCCCGGCGGGTCACTATGATTAATTGAAATCGCCCTGCCCGAACGGCTAAATTTACAACGAAAACCGCTGTCCGGGCAATTAACTCAGACACTTATCAGCGTTAAGTATGGTAACATAAGCCACTTTAAACCCTTTCAGTAACAGGCATGAAAGAAAAAGCCACGTCTTTTGATATTGCTCACCTGGCCGGCGTATCGCAGTCCACGGTCTCAAGGGCGCTCAGTAACAGCCCGCTGGTAAATAAAGAAACCCGCGAGCGGGTGCAGCGTATTGCCAAAGAACTGAACTACAAAGTAGACAAAAACGCC
Source organism: Alteromonas sp. ABH4_457 (assembly GCF_056160625.1). NCBI lineage: Bacteria > Pseudomonadati > Pseudomonadota > Gammaproteobacteria > Alteromonadales > Alteromonadaceae > Alteromonas > Alteromonas sp. ABH4_457. Next base: position 442,762 of record NZ_JBSWXN010000007.1, on the reverse strand, counting down.
AGCAACCTGCGTAAACAGAAAAGCAATACTATTGCATTACTGCTGTTTGAAGATCCCACGTCTGACGACTCAATGATCAACCCGTTTTTCCTGAACATGCTGGGAAGCATAACAAGGGCGAGTTCTGACGCCGGTTACGATTTGCTGGTGTCTTTTCAGAATCTGGACGATGACTGGCACGCTGAGTTTGAAGACTCCAAAAAAGCTGACGGTATCATTCTGCTCGGTTACGGAGACTACACCGCCTGGCGGGACAAACTGGCCCAACTGGAAAATCAGGGTACCCATTTTGTGCGCTGGGGGGCTAAAGATGCAGATCATCCCGGTATCAGCATCGGCTGTGATAACTTTCAGGGCGGATATGATCTCACCACCCACCTGGTGAAAAATGGACACCGGCGGTTTGCGTTTATCGGTGATGCCGGCGGACATGCGCCGGAATTCCTGGCCCGCTATCAGGGTTACACACAGGCATTAAAAGACGCCGGTATTGATGCCGGTGACTTTATCCGTATTGATGCGAACTCTACTGAAGAGGCCGGAGCGCAGGCTATCCGTAAAATCCTTCATTCTGAACAAAAGCCTGACGCCGTGGTATGTGCATCAGATCTGATTGCTACCGGTGTATTACAGGCGTTGAAAGAAACACCATACAGGGTACCGCAGGACATCGCCGTCACCGGCTACGACAACATCAGTATCTCCGCTTTTACTACGCCGGCCCTGACCACCGTGCAACAGGATACCAGGCTGGCCGGCGAATTGCTGGTTACCAGCCTGCTTAAGGCGATTAATAAACAAATCGTCAGTGATTTTCTGATGTCTGCAGAGCTCATCATCCGCGAGTCCTGTGGCGGAAAAAAATACTGAAAATCTAAAAGAAAAGGGGGTTGCCTTTGCAACCCCCTGTGTCATCACTGATTCCCTATCTGCTCATACAGATGCTGAATAAACCTATCATCACTGAGCGGACCATCCCGCAACCAGACCTGTACACTGTGGGCTCTGACTTCGCTGGTTAAAACACGGTTGTTCACTTCCTTTTCCCTGCCACTTAGTTGTTCACTCCAGCGTCCGTTTTGCATGTACTCTGCTATCTCAAAAGAAACTGGTGTATCACCTTTATTCAACAGTACAAGGGCAATCTGTTTTGCGCTGTCATCCTGTACAACACGGTAGAAGGCGGCTTTTTCACCATTCAGTTCGAGCATGGTTTGTAAGCCACGCTGTAATGCCGGTGTGGCTTTACGAACGTGAGCAATAGCAGACAGAGACTGATAGATACGGTGCTGCGGCGCCTTATCCACATTGTCTTGTCCGTAATAGTTACGGTTTCCGCTGTGCTCTGCTGTACCGCGCATAAAGCCGGTCTCTGAGCCCTGATAAACCACCGGTATACCCCGTGAAGTAAACAGCCAGTTATGGGCATCAATAAAGCCGTCATCCGAAGCATTCATCCGCGGCATATCGTGATTATCGTAAAAAGTCGTCAGATCATAGGGATTATGATAAGGCCCGTGGGTTAGATGCAGTGCGCCGCTTAACGTTTCGAATCCTGCATTTTCAGTCCCGAATACGCTGACCATAGCCTTTTGCATGGGGAAATCCAGCACGCTGATATTGCCGTTTTTGGGCAGCGTATGCTGGGCAATAAAGTTCGCATCATACTGAAAACTCTCCCCGAACATAAAGAAACCGGGATGTTCTGCACGTATGCGGTCAGACATCGTGCGCCAGAAATGATGAGGCACATGCCGGATAGTATCGATCCGGAATGCATCAGCGCCCTGCTCTATCCAGTAAAGATAAGAATTAATCAGGTAATCCTGAACGTCCGGATTTGACTCATCGAGATTAGACAGCTCTACCAGATCCGGGTAGTCGTGGAAAAATGCCTGCAAAGGCTGAGTGGTATCCAGTTCAGATGGCAGCGTATTACTATGATCGGCCACCAGTTTTCCCTGCGCATCATAAATTTCACCGAATCCCGGTTGATCCTGTGGCATTGAAAAACTGGGAGAGCCGTGATTGGCGACAATATCAAACACGGTTTTGAGGCCGGCATCATGCATGGCAGTGGTATAGTCTTTGACCGACAAGCTGGCACTGATCAGATGTTCATCGGGCTGATAGAAATTGGTGGCCCAATAGCCGTGGTAACCGGTTTTACCCCCATCTTTAAACTGGCCACCAAACGTAATAGGTTCACTGCCGGTAAATGCCTGATCCGGGTTATCGACTACAGGTGTTAACCACACAGCGGTAAAACCCATATCTTTGATGAAATCAATATTGTTGACCACACCCTGCAAGTCACCGCCCATGTAGCCTACGTTAGCTGTTGCACCGTCGGGACCATTAAGAGGCAAATTCCAGCTGGGGTGATCACCGCCCTGAGTTTCATAATTGTTTTGTTTATCACCGTCGACAAAACGGTCAGTCATAATGAAGTAAACGGCTTCTGCACTGAACGGCTCTGCAGTACCCCTTATAAAGGGTGTGTTTGTACTTTCCGGCATCCCATCTGACAGGGAAGAATCTGGCGTATTTTCACACCCGCTGAGGGTTAATACGCTGGCAATCGCATACATTGTGTGGCTTATTCTCATTGTAATTCTCCTGCCGTATTCTGTGAGGCGACGGCATGGATTTCTTTTTCTTTAACAAAAAATACCGCCACTGCTGCGCAAAGCATGGAAACACCGGCCACCACAATGATATTGATGGCGGTGTTTTCAAATACCCTGCTCAGTATCCAGCCTGCAGTGAGTCCTGCAACGATCTGCGGAATGGCTACTGTGAAGTTAAATATGCCCATATACACACCGGTTTTATCTGCAGGAAGTGCGCCGGCCAGCATGGCATAAGGCATAGCCAGAATAGCAGCCCAGGCAATTCCTACTCCGATCATGGGAAACACCAGATTGACAGCGCCCTGTGGTACCGTGACTTCTGTAATGACTAAATTCACGTGTACCGGACTGATGTCTCCGGATATCAGGAAACTGATATAACCCAGTCCCCCTAAAACCAGTGAAGAGGCATAAACGGTTTTGCGGCCAAATGTATCTGCAAGGCGGGCAAGAAACACGGAAAATACGGCGGCAAACACACTGTATGCGGCAAAAAGAATACCTACCCAGTCACCGGCCGCACCTTTCGCAGCAATGACATCAGCAGGCACAGTACCCGCAGCAGCAATAAATGCTGGATCAAACCACTGTTTATCCACTCCCCAGATATGCTGGGTGATAGCCGGCATGGTGTAAACCCACATGATGTACAACGCAAACCAGGAGAAAAACTGCACCACTGCAAGTTGTTTCATCGTGGCGGGCATGGTGGCCACAAGTTTGAAGAATCCGGTTTTCTCCGTTTTGTCTTCAGAATCTGTCTGCAATCCTTTATAGCGGGCGTAATCTGACGGCGCGTATTCTTTAGTGCGAAACACCGTCCAGAGTACTGAGCCAAGCAATACGGTAGCGCCAATATAGAATGCCCAAATCACCGACGGAGCCACCTGTCCGGGCGACGCGGTATTATTAAGACCCGCCACATTAGTCAGAAGGAATGGAAGAATTGAGCCGATAACTGCGCCAATGTTGATCAGTAATGACTGCACCGAGTAACCCAGGTTGCGCTGGCTGGCTGGCACCATATCCGATACCAGAGAACGGAATGGCTGAAAGCAAACATTGAAGGAGGCGTCCATCAATGCCAGCATCAATGCACCGAATAACATAGGCGCCATGATGGTGACAAATAAGGGAGCATTCGGCATCAGGATCATACCCAGGCCGGCGGCAAAGGCACCGGCGAGAATGTATGGACGGCGTCGGCCAAGGCGATTCCATGTGCGGTCAGACGCACTGCCGACCACGGGCTGTATGATCAACCCCATCACCGGCGCCACCAGCCAGAACAATGCCAGCGAATGAAGGTCTGCACCGAGATCAGATAAAATGCGGCTGACGTTGGCATTTTGCAGAGCGAAACCAAACTGTACGCCGAGAAAGCCAAAACTGACATTCCAGACTTGCCAGAACGGTAATACAGGCTGTTTGTTATTCATATTCTGTCCGTTATTATTATTAATTCAGGATCCACACCGTTGCGCTGTGCTCAGGCACTGACAAGGAGTTTCCGGCTGCCATTATTTCATCGTCACCGGCCTGCTGTAACGTTTTTACACCAGCCATGCGCTCACTGAAACGCTGTAAGTTTACGTCCTTTTTACCGTTTTTGTTAATTACCACCATAATTTGCGTATCCGTTTTCCTGTTATGCCGGAAATAAATGTAAGTGCCGTCTTCCGGTACGTACTGCGTGAGCTGTCCTTCGAAAAGTAACGGATACTGCTTTCTGATGTGTAAAAGCTGACGGATAAATTGCTGTGCTTCCACAGAGCGGGCACTGTCGCTTTCATAAGAAAATGCCGGTGACTCATCTCCCGGCCAGCCCCCCGGAAAATCACTGCGAATAATGCCATGATCTTCTGTGCCCGCATTATCCATCAGAATTTCAGTGCCGTAGAATACCTGCGGAATACCCCGCGTAGTCAGCACCACTGTCATGGCCATTTTCCACAGCGCCATATCCTGGTCCAGTTGTGTGTAGATCCGGCTCATATCATGGTTATCTGCAAATACCACCAGGTTACCGGCATCACCGTAGATGAAATCCCCGGCGAGTAACTCGTACAATTTTTTCAGCCCGGTTCCCCACAACTCTTCTTCTTTCAAGGCAGAGACAAGGGTGTGTTGCAGAGGAAAATCCATCACTGACGGTAGCGAAGATTCATAACCGTCCTGTCTCAGGGTGCCGGACTGCCAGTAAGAGGTAATTACCGGATTCACCGACCATTCTTCCCCGACAATATTCAGCGACGGATATTCCTTCATCAGCCTCGCTGTCCATGCAGACAGGAAGTCCTTATCGGAATAGGAATAAGTGTCCACGCGAATACCGCTTAAACCGGCATACTCCACCCACCAGACAGCATTTTGAATCAGATAATTAGCGAGAAAGGGATTCTGCTGATTTAAGTCCGGCATTGACGGAACGAACCAGCCGTCACTGAATGCCAGTCTGTCGGCTTCTGCACCGTGAGGGTCATGCAGAGTTTCACGGATATGCGTGGTGGCAGAAAAATTGCCGTCGTGGTGGATCCAATCTTTATCAGGGGGCGAGGTTGTCCAGGGGTGTCCGCTGCCGATATGATTCAACACCATATCCATGATCACACCGATCCCCTGCTCTGCTGCACGCTCGCTCAGCGTCCTATAAAGGTCATTTGAACCGTATCGCGGGTCAATCTGATAGTAGTCAGTGATGGCATAGCCATGATAAGAATAACTGTCCATGGCATTTTCCAGCAATGGCATACTCCATATCTGCGTAAACCCCATGTCTGACAGATAGTCCAGGTGATCAATAATCCCCTGAATATCTCCACCGTGCCTGCCTCCGGCTTCTTCACGGTTTAGTTTATCTGTGTAGTTTTCAAGAGAATCATTGGATTCGTCGCCGTTAGCGAACCGGTCTGGAGTGAGCAGATAGATCGTGTCTTTTCCGGAATAGCCCTGTCGTTGTGCTGAACCCTTTTTACGCTCATGCAACACATATGAGAAAGACACCCGTCCGCCGTTTTCTTTGGTGATTTCAAACGGAATGACGCCCGGTTTTACGTTGTCTGACAACGTGAGATCGACAAAAATATAATCTGCATTTGAAGGCCGGTGGACACTATCAACGTGAACGCCCGGGTAACGGGTTTTTACATTTGCTTTGCCCAGATCTTTATCCCGGATCATCAGTTGCAAACGGGAGTCGGCCATGTTCACCCACCAGTCCGGTGGTGACACTGATACACCGTAAGCAGGTATACAGAGTAAGTTTGCTGCCAGTACGGCTCCGCACACCGTTGCTGCTTTTTTCATTGTAATACTTCCGGCTTTTTAACAAGCGCTGTTAATGTTTCGTTAAACTTTTTGGGATAGTAACCGGATGCCCGGACTGCGCCAATGTTCTGCATACGTATTCAGCGCATTTCACTAAAAGCGTCTATGCTTTTGAAAGCGCGGTGAACTTTCAGAATATCAGAACGCTGCATTGTCGTTGCAGGCGGCGACATGGTTGAGATTTCAGCATCCGGCGCGTCGCTGAATCAATTAAGCGGGTTTTACATTCCGGACCGGATTACAGAAATTTGTTAATCCTCACCAATCTTAATTGATTAAGTAATTTTGTGTTTTTCACTTGATGTTCTGTAAAAACCAAACTATTGTTAATTTAATGTTGCATAAGCGCACATTCATGTTAATGAGAAAGGGCACACAAAAATGACCAAAAAACAGTTATTTAAACCTGCACTACTGACCCTGGCAGTCAGCTCTGCACTTTTCCCCGGTGTCATCCTGGCACAACAAACAGATAATGAAGAAGCTAAGGATTTTGAGGTTATCGCGGTAAAAGGTATTCGCGGGTCTCTGATGCGGGCGCAGGCCATTAAAATGGACAACTCGTCTATTGTGGAAGCTATTTCTGCTGAAGACATTGGTAAGCTGCCTGATTCATCCATTGCAGAATCGCTGGCAAGATTACCCGGTATGGCCGGTGAACGTGTAGGTGGCCGTACATCAGGTATTTCAGTCCGTGGTTTCAAAGAAGACTTTGTCGGTACATCATTAAACGGCCGTGAGCTTATCGGCATCGGTGACAACCGTGGTGTTGAATATGATTTGTATCCTTCAGAAATTATGACCGGTGCCACGATTTATAAAACCACCGATGCATCCCTTCTGGTCCAGGGTATAGGTGGTACAGTTGACCTACAAACAGTCAGACCGCTGGCTGCACAGGAAACACTCACCTTCACCGGTGTGTATGAAATGGGTGGCAATGACTCTGATAACCCTGAATTCGACAATACGGGCAAACGCTATGCCTTGTCTTTTGTAGAAAAATTCGCCGATGACACGGTCGGTATTGCTGTCGCGCTGGCCACCACAGAGTCTCCCCGTAACGAGAGAAAATACGGAGTGTGGGGTTACGGTGATAACAACGGTGCTTCCCTGCCCTTCGGGCTTGACAGTCAGGCAATCAGCCGCGTGCTGGAACGTGATACCGTTTCTGCAATCTTCCAGTGGCGCCCCACAGACAATCTGGACATTGTGGTAGACGTACTTAGCATCGATTACTCTGATTCCGGTGTGATCCGCGGTTTCATCGAACCATTCGAATTGGATGCCAGCTCTTTAAATGGCAGTGGTGCAAATTCTACCGGTACCCAGACAAACGCGAATCCGGTTTTGCGTACTGACCCTGCACAGAAAGACGGTGAACTGACGACGGTGGGCCTGAACATTGATTATCAACTGAATGATGAATGGTCGGTGAAACTGGATGTTGCTGACAGCAGCTCCAGTAAGCGTGACCTGCGCGGTGAATCTTACGCCGGTCTTGCCCGTAGCGGAGCTGAAATTGCTGCCGGCGATCAGCGTACCCGTGATTTTGTGATGGGACCTGACGGGATTTACTTTACCGGCTCAACCGGCCTGGATGCATTCTCTGATCCTAACCTGTTACAACTTACCGGCCCGCAGCAATGGGGTGGCGGTATGGCGGCGCTTGCCGATCAGTTCGATACTGACGTCCTTCGTGCAGACGGCACACCATATACCTTCATCAACGCGCAGGATGGCTTCCTGAACTATGCAGATTTTGAAGAAGAGCTGACAACAGTTCGTCTTGAAACAGAAGGTTATGTTGACTGGGGCATTGTGAACCAGATTAATGTGGGTGTTGCATACAGCGACCGTTATAAGTCAAAAGATAACAAAGGCTTCTTTGCTACTGCTTCAAGCTATCCGAATTCAGAATCAATTCCGTCTTCATACCTGTACAACGGTCTGGCAGATCTGACCTGGGCTGGCATGGGCTATGTAGTAGCGTACGACGGTTTTGCGCCATATAACGACGGCGAGTATGAATTAAATGATGCCGGTCTGCTCGAGCCGGACCGTTTAGGCGACACCTACAAAGTGTATGAAGAAGTCACCACACTGTTTGCCAAATTTGATTTTGAAACAGAAATCGGTGATTTCCCTGTCACCGGTAATTTCGGTGCGCAGTACGTTCAGACCGATCAGCGCTCGACCGGCTATATCGGTGTCGTTGGCGCAAACTTCAAAGTGTGTGACGGCGATGATAACGGCGTGATCGACGCAGATTGTGAGCAGGATATTTCTGACGATTACAATCACTTCCTGCCCAGCCTGAACGTTTCTGTTGAAGTGGGCGAGAATCAGTTTGTTCGCTTTGCGGCCAATAAAACCATCAGCCGTGCCCGTATCGATCAAATGAAAGCATCGGGCTTTGTGAAATTCGACCAGAACATTAACCTGATTGCTATTCCAAATACTCAGGCGGCAGTAGACGAGTACGGCACACCATGGTCCAAGTTCCAGGGTAACCCCCGTCTTCGTCCTCTGGAAGCAAATAACTATGACCTGTCTTTCGAGAACTACTTTGAAGATGAAGGTTATGTGTCTGTGGCGTTATTCTATAAAGACCTGGTCAACTGGACGCGTGACGGTAACCTGACTATAGATTTCACCAACGACCCCACCAATGATGGCGCAGATTACTTCATTCCCGGATTCCATGACAGAACCGTGGGTGCCGACGGGCTGGTAGGTCCGGACGGCACGGTCTATGCGCCCGGCACTTACATCACTCCACCGGATACAGGTACATTTTCATTCTTCGAAGATGGTCTGACCGGCAGCGTAAAAGGTGCTGAGGTTACCGCTCAGATACCCCTGCGTATGGTGAGTGACGTACTGGACGGTTTTGGTATCGCCGCTTCTTATACTTACATTGATGCGACTCTGGAAGATGACTCACCGGTGCCCGGTCAGTCAGAAAGAGTTACGTCTTTGACTGCCTATTACGAAATGAATGGCTTTGAAGTGCGTGTTGCTGCGACAGACCGGGGTGAATTCTTCACCTATCAGCGCGGCGGTTCAAACAAAATTGAAGGTGCGACACGGGATGCGGTTACCCAGGTGGATGCGCAAATCAGCTATGACTTCGAGGGCAGTGGTATTGAATACCTTGAAGGATTGCGTATATCTTTGCAGGGTACGAACCTGACCGATGAAAAAGAAGAGACCCGCGATTCGAATGGTTTCGTCACCCTGAGACGGGAGTTCGGACCTTCTTATATGCTGAACTTCAACTACTCCTTCTATTAATCAATCCGGGCGGCAGCTTTACTGCCGCCCTTCTTTTTAAATATTTTCGTAGCAGCTTTTACTACAAAAACGGTTACGAAAGTGTTTATAGTAAATTTAATATCAATAGCATCAACGGATTACTGAATGACCTCAGGTGTGCGCAAATTAGTCATTGCCGGCGGAGGCACCGCCGGCTGGATGGCAGCCGCTCTGTTTAAGAAAGTCCTCGCAGACAACATCGAAGTAGAGCTGATTGAATCAGAAGATATTGGCATCATCGGTGTCGGTGAAGCAACCATTCCCCCTATTCAAACCTTTAATCAATATCTTGGTCTGGATGAAAAAGCGTTTCTTAAAGAAACGCACGCCAGTGTAAAGCTGGCTATCCGCTTTGAAAACTGGAAGCAGGAAGGCAGCAGCTATTACCACACATTCGGCGCACCGGGCGCCACGCTGGGCTTTGTCGGCTTCCAGCACTACTGGTTACGGGCGGCACAAAACGGGCTGACACAGTCATTGTGGGATTTCGATCTTAATTACCTGGCTTGTCTGGAAGGAAAATTTAATAAAATTCAGACTGATAATCCGGTGTATCAATTGCCTTATGCTTATCATTTCGATGCCACCCTGTATGGTCAGTTCTTAAGACGCATGGCAGAAAACGCCGGCGTAAAACGCACAGCAGGCACGATTGAACATGTGAAGCAGAATGAAACCACGGGCTTTGTGGAAGCACTGCAGTTAAAAAGTGGTGAGCAGATTGCCGGCGATTTATTTCTGGATTGCACCGGCATGCGCGGCCTGCTTTTACAAAAGACGCTGGGTACAGAATACGAGGACTGGTCTCACTGGTTATGTGCTGACAGAGCATGGGCAGTGCCGTCACAAAGGCATGAGCATACCGCTCCGTTCACCCGCAGCATCGCCCGTTCAACGGGCTGGCAATGGCGTATCCCCCTCACCCATCGTAACGGTAATGGACTGGTGTACAGTTCAAAATATATGGACGATGACAAAGCCAGGGAGTTGCTGATGACAAACCTGGATACGCCGGCACTGGATGAACCCCGGAAAATCAGTTTCCGCACTGGCCGGACCGTAAAGCAATGGTCAAAAAATGTGATCGGGATCGGTTTGTCCAGCGGGTTCCTTGAACCTCTGGAATCGACCAGCATTCATCTTATCCAAAGCGGTCTGGTGAGGTTACTGAAGATGTTTCCGCACAGGGAAATTAATCCGTCGATGGAAACCATGTATAACGCGGAATCGAAGGAAGAATTTGAAACCATCCGCGACTTTATCATTTTGCATTATGTGGTAAATGAACGTGATGACTCTGAATTCTGGCGGGATATGCAAACCATGTCCATTCCTGCGAGACTGGAGCAGAAAATCAACGCGTTTAAAGATACAGCCACTATTTTTAACGAACAGAACGATATCTTCCGTGATGCTTCCTGGCTTCAGGTCATGGCAGGCCAGGGAATCATGCCACGGGATCATCATCCTGCAGCCAATACACAAACCGTCCCCCAATTACTCGATGTCATGGGAAAAGTATTACAGGCAAAACAGCAGCCTCTTACACAGATGCTTCCCCATGATGAATTTCTCAAACGGTTTACTCAATAATGTCAGCGCCTCATCGTATTGTTATCGCCGGTGGCGGCACCGCCGGCTGGATTGCTGCCTGCCTCATGGCGCACCACTGGCGTGATAAGCCGGTGAGCATTACGCTGGTGGAATCAGCTGATATTGCCACCGTGGGCGTAGGAGAAGGTTCAACCCCTACATTGAAACGCTTCTTCAGCGATCTGAACATTGCGGAAAGTGACTGGATGCCAGCCTGCAACGCCACTTATAAGGTGAATATCCGGTTTAAAGGCTGGAGTCCCCAAAACGGGCCTGCCAGTTACAGTCACCCGTTCATTTCTCAACCGGATGCATTCACCGAGCGCCCCTTTCATGTGAATTGCCACAACCGCCGGCTGGGTCTGGACGTGAACGTTACCCCGGAAAACTTTCTGCTGAACGGGTGGCTGGCCGGAGCAGGGAAAGCCCCGGTGACGCCACCCTCGTTCCCTTTTCGTATCGAATATGGTTACCATTTTGATTCTGCCTTACTGGGCCGGTATCTGAAACGCCATGCCGTCAGCCTGGGTGTAAATCACATTGAAGGGAAAATTGACGATGTCATTACCAGTCTTTCGGGCCATATTACGTCGCTGACATTACACTCCGGCGAGATAGTTGAAGGTGACTTTTTCATCGACTGTACGGGCTTCCGTTCTTTGTTGTTACAACAGACACTGGATATCCGCTTTAATTCATTCAGTGAAAACCTGTTTAACGACAGGGCTGCGGTACTGGCCACAACGGCGCAGGCACAACTGCCTGTGGAAACAACGTCCACGGCGCTCAGCAATGGCTGGGCGTGGTCTATCCCTTTGAGTAGCCGTACCGGAAACGGTTATGTCTTTTCTTCAGCTCATCTCTCAGACGATAAAGCAGAGGCTGAACTTCGCCGTCATCTTTCCGTGCAGGACAATGAAGGTGATGTGCGTTTCCTGTCTATGCGTGTTGGTCAGGTTGAAAAGCACTGGCACAAGAATTGTCTGGCGCTGGGGCTGGCGCAGGGTTTTATTGAACCGCTTGAAGCCACAGCGCTGCATCTGGTGCAACTGTCCGTCGAATTTTTCATGGAAGATTATGAACAGGGTAACTTCAGTCCCGCTTTACAGGACAAGTTTAATAAAGACGTCACTGAAAGGTTTTCCAGAGTAAGGGATTACATCGTCGCCCATTACAAACTCAATACCCGTGACGATTCGGCATACTGGCGGGATAACCGTAATAATATGGCTTTATCTGAATCTCTGTTGCAACTTCTGGATGTCTGGTACCGGAAAGGCGATTTTCCGGCAGAAATTCAACGGCAGAACATTCAGTCTCACTTTGGCATTACATCATGGCATTGCCTGCTCGCCGGATACGGCATTTTTCCCCCGCTGGCTAAACAGCAGCCCAGACAGGGTGATCTCTACAAAGACAATGATACTGAGGCATTCTTTAAAGGCTGTCTGTTAAATTTCCCCGATCACACTGCGTATCTTAAAGAGGTTACACGTAGATCCCCGGCAGTTAAAAGCTCACTATACTAAAGACTGTTGAAAGGCGGAGACACATTACAACTGAACTTGTGCCCGGAGGTGGTGCAGCACTCCAGTTTGTTCCTTTGTGGTCATTCTTCCCGGCTTGCGCTGAGATGGCATGAAAACATGGCGGCTGAGGAGGCAGTCCGCCAAGTACCGGCCAGAAAAAGGTTACGCATAACCCTTTACATGGTCAATATAACCGATTGATTCGGTGATAATTTAAAGGATATGCTTCGTTTGCCGTCTTTAACTTCAGATTTCACTCTGGCCCCGGTCAACTTATCCTCTAACTCCCTCAAGTCAGAAAATTCTGCGGGTAATTCAGACAAATCCAGTTCTGCCAGCACCTCTTTTTCACTGTAAAAATTACTGACACTTATCAAAATGTCATCATTGTTCCAGCGCACGAAAGCAAATACCTTTGCATCAGAAAGCTGGCCGTTTACCTTTAACGACTGATGTAAAGACTGGTAGTTACCGGATATCACTGCCGGGGTTGAAACGGCGATATTCAGTACGGTTTTATAATAATCACGCAGTGCCTGCTCTGCTTTGGTTGATTGTCCACCATCAAATTTGCCGTTGTTCATCCAACGCTGGTGAGCCGGCACCCCGATGTAATCGAAAATAGACGTTCTGGACGGCTGGCCGAATCCCGCGACTTCACTACCGTCTTCGCCATTTTCCTGACCAAAGTAAATCAAAACCGGAGACTCACTGATAAGCGCAGACACAACCAGAGCAGGTTTGCCTGACTCAGCATTTCCGGCAAACTCAGGACTGGCTATTCGTTGTTCATCATGGTTTTCAAGAAAATGAAGAAGATGCTGACGGATATCTCCGTATTGTTCCTGAATATCAGTCAGTTTTGCGACATCGCCATTATCCTGCATAACATCTTTAAGTGAGTCATAAAAATCCACCTTGTCATACAGGTAATCCATTTTACCCAACTGCAAATAGTCACGGTAAAGCGCTGGCTGATAGACTTCAGCAAGCAATACCGCATCCGCAGAAGTGTGCTTAATGTGACTGTTTAAATATGACCAGAACGCCACCGGCACCATTTCAGCCATATCATAGCGAAACCCGTCTACGCCCTTATCCAGCCAGTACTGTGTGATATCTTTAAACTTTACCCACGAATCCGGTACAACTTTATCAGACCAGTACTGATAGTGAGTCTGAGCCGGCGCAAAACGCAGCTCTTCCGGTACATCAGGGAATTCATGGTCACCCGACGGCGTAACACCGTAGTTAATTTTAACGGTTTCATACCAGTCATTGACATCAGGTTTAGCATTACGGGAACCATTACCTGTCCAGCGGGCCGGTGATTCATCAAAATGACCGTCTGCCAGAGGATGTGCTGCACCACCTAACGGTTTTGTTGCCGGGGTGAAATCCGGGACCTCAAAAGGTTCTCCCGGAATATAGTAAAAATTATTATTTTTACTATAGGTGACCGAAGTGTCGTCACGAGCGCCAAAGCTGCTCTGTGGTCTCACTACTGAATAGTACTGTCTGGCAACATGGTTAGGCACAATGTCAATCATGACCTTGAGGCCGGCTGCGTGAGTACGGGAGATCAGTGCTTCAAACTCCTCAAGCCGGCTCGCCGGATCATCTGCAAGATCCGGGTCCACATTGTAATAATCACGCACTGCGTAAGGCGAACCGGCTCGTCCTTTAACTACATCCGGATCGTCCCCTGCAATGCCGTAAGCAGAATAATCCGTTACTGAAGCGTGATGGGGAACACCGGTATACCAGATCCAGTTTGCGCCAAGCGCACTGATTTCATCCAGGGCCTTTTCTGAAAAATCACTGAATTTACCTGACCCGTTTTCATCGATGGTTCCCCAGGGTTTGTTGGTCGTATTGGTATTACCAAACAATCGGGTGAATACCTGATAAATTACCAGCTTTTCAGCGGTATCCGATTTTGTATCGTTGGTCTTTGACGGGGTTGCTGTCATCGGGCCCCCAGGTTCTGTGTGACAGGCAACAACAAATAAACTGGAAAAAATAACACATACCAGTATGGCGGCAAGCCGGATGGAAAGTAAAGTGGCTGACACGACAAGCAAACTCCATGCATAAAAAAACCGAGCATAACGACCCGGTCTTTTTCAGCAATAAACATACGTATTCATAATCAAGCAGCGCGTGTTTTTTGACCTTTTCCTGTCAATGTGGAAGGTACTGGTTTGTGGATCGAACCAAAGTTCGGTACATCTTCCAGCTCTTTCATAATTTTTCTGTAGAAACGATGCAGCGACGGTGAGATTTGATGGAAAAACTCTTCAGGAGACAAGCGGTAGGCTGCACGCTTACCATGATATTCAATGACCTGACCAAGCTGATTGAACTCAATGCCAAGCATACGCAGACTTCTGGCCAGTTTCGGCTCCATCATAACGTATACATTTTCTACATCCCTCAGCACACAAATTGTTGCTGCAAAGAAATACAGTGCCAGTGTGAGATAAGGGAAATTTCGATCGGGTTTGGTTCTTTTGAAACCTTTGTCGAGTGACTTACCCGTCACCGGAGAAAGATTTGTATCGGTTTCGCGACGGCGAAAGCGTTTTGGAATGGCCAGGCGGGAAATTTCACACACCGAGTGGCGCGGCAAGCGGCTCGGACTGTTCTCATCCATCCGGATGGCATCTGCACAATTTTGCTCTATTGGCAGTACCTGTCCGCTGTGCTGAGGCATAACCACGCGGATAGTACCGGCGCAATCTCCGGTGGCCTTGTGCTGTATATAACAACTGATCGCATATTCATCGAATTCGTCAAACTCCATTTTGGTTTGACGCACTTCCTCAAACCCCATTTCCTCGCAGTACACCTGATGGCGTGTACGAAAACAGGCTCTCTGATCTTTTTCTTCATTTGCCACAACAAGGGTAAAGTGCTCAAAGAAGTGATTGGCGGCTGCATCTATGGCTTTGTTCATCTGGCGCCTGACAAGAGGCTTTACCATATGTTTGACACCAGGTACTTGATGCACTTTTTTAAAAGCGTTTAACAAGCGACGTTTCACTCTGACTCCCAACGATTCGAAAGAGGATTTTTTATTCTATTAATGAGTCTTACTTGGTGCTTCCGTGACTAACCAAACAAACCACACCCGTGAGGTGTGAGAGTCACCCTGTGAGATCAGTTGAATAACGGATTATAATTATTAATGCCACAACTCAAATGCATACTAACAGCGTCAACTTTTATAGGTTTTTGTATTTTTTGTATAAACCCATTGCGTACTTTCTTAAACAAGTTTCAGACCACTTTATCAGGATCATCGAAAATAGTTATGAACCCGCAATACTATCAAAGAGTATTAATAATATTTTTAAGTAAGACTTAAACCTCAGTTTTTTTATGCAAAATGAAAACTAATTTCATAACTGTATGATTTAATTTGTTATTAATTGTAACCGGCAAATCTAAACCTATGAAAAACCTGCCGAAATTTCGTTCAGACCAGGCAAATTCATAAGCGTAAATTAATTTAATTGAGGGTGAGATAATTTTAGATCCCGTGTCACAACATCCGGATCTAAGCGTGAGATCGTAAAAAACTCTGACACTTTCAAAGATATGGTTACCAGGGTGTTGCCATATGGAAACACCATTTTACAAGACCTCAGGATTTCTCAGTCCGTAACTGATTATTACGGTCCCGCGAAGCTCTTATAAGCTCGTCACCATGCTGATACTGGCTTTTTGCAAGCCGGTCATAAAGCACGACATTCGCTGTCGCAGCCAGATTCATACAACCTGTCGTTGGCACATAAACAACATCATCGGCCCGTGCAACCAGACTGGCAGGCACGGAACCGTCCTCGGGCCCGAATATATAAAATGCATTAGCCGGATGCTGATATTCAGGTAGCGGAATTGCTCCTTCAACCAGTTCAATTACAACAACTTTTGTGCCTTCGGGGATGACCTGTTGCAAATCAGAAACAGCCTCAACGGGTATTTGTTTATGTATGTCTTTGGTGTCCGCATAGAACTCTCTGGCCCGGGTATACCGTTCACCGGTGTAATACACAGCGCTGGCATTAAAACAACCCGCGCCACGGAGCACTGAGGCCACATTCACCGGACTTTTCGGGTTAACCAGACCGATATATGAAAGTTTTGACGATGACATTAAGTACCCCGCTGGAAAAACCGCGGCAGTATCGCAAAAAGCAATCCGCTTAACCAGCAGGCAAAGAAAAAATATTTACTGTTATGCTGCGAGCCTTTTACGGGAGGATAACAGCCGTCTGGCCATCCTTCTTCCCTGCGCATAGCCAAGTAATAGTTTACGCTTATCCATCGTGAGTCGTTTTACACAAAATCCGGCATCCGGTGCGATTACGGTGATTTTACAATCGGCAGGAGGATTATTCAGAAAGGCCAGCGTTTCATTATACATGCGCGCCCTTTGAAGCATGGTTTCGAGCAAAGCAGGCTGATGACCGTACAGCTTAGTCAGTAGCCAGGCGTTTTTCACTTCAGGCTTGGAAAATCCCGCAGGCTGTGACAGCACCACGGTAATGTCTCTGGCTCCCATCCCGTAGGCATGTTTAACCGGTATTGAATCCCCTACTCCGCCGTCTACATAAGGTACGCCATTGATCACCGGCTGTTCCCTGAATGCTGTAGGTATTGCACAAGAAGCTACCATCAAATCGTCAACGGTATCCGGTGTGGCCAGATGATATTCACATTTGCCGGTTTGTGTATTTGTGACACCTACGTAGAGAGGAATTGCACTTTGTTCACCCGGTACAGGTATACCTAAAACCGTTTTCGCGTGATGCCATAACCAGTGGACATCTGTCATGTGCCCCCCCTTTATAAAACGAAGGGGACTGAAAAATTCGGCTTTCGTTGCAAACTCAGTGATGATTGTCTTACTCAGACCCTGTGCACCGGACACATAGGTAGAAAGATTTGTTGCACCTGCAGAAACACCGATGGCGAAATCAAATCCGTAGTGTTTTTCTTCCATGAATTTGTCGAGCACACCCGCGGCAAAGATCCCCCGCATTGCCCCGCCTTCAACTACCAGTGCTGATTTAATCCCGCTCATTTTAGTCTTCCTGTCTTTCACTCTCTATCTGGTAAGACCAGCATATATTGTACCAATCGTGCAGCTGATCCATGACTAATGAAATGAATAACTAAAACAGAAGCTTAATAGGAAAACTGCAGATTAAAACGCTGGCGGGATGTGCACCAGTATGTGATGTCTCCCCGACAACAGGGAAATATTATCCGGGCAGGGTAAATTTTACAGACGGGAAAAATCGATGGCTGTAATTAAAAAAACCGTCTGCACTGACGTACAGACGGCTTATTCACCGGTTATCGGCTAAAAAGCGATCAGAAGGTGTAGTTGAAACCTAACAGGTAGTTAGCGCCATAAGCCTGATACAGCAGGACCTGACGGCTGTCAGTTCCCGATGTCTGAATATCGTCTTCGTCGGTCAGGTTTTGAGCCTGTAATGTGACGCGCAGCCCTTCCAGCGATTCAATACCAGACTCACTGAAGTCATAGCCAATCTGTGCGTCGATGAAAGTACCACCCTGGTTGGTGGTATCAGACAAGGCCAGACTCAGACCACGGGCTTCTGTAAGATAATCAGAACGTTTGGTACCGGCTACCCGCACTTCGAAACCGCTGTTTTCATAGAAAACAGTCAGGCTGTAGTTTTCATCGGATAATCCCGGGATCCGTGTTTCACCACCCTCACCGGCGGCGTCAGCATGACCGTCCATGAATGTGGCACTGGCAAACACACCAAATCCGGACAGTGCATCAGCAATAAGATCGCCCGGCAGACTCATCTGGATCTCATAACCGCGGACCAGACCTTCAAAGCCGTCCTGAGGCTTGGTTTTATAACCTTCGAACAACACCGGAGCTAATGCGGCTTCATCCTGGGTATGGTGAATTTCCGGAATGTAGTCCTGAGTAAAGTCAGACAATAATCCGTTCTCACGATGCCAGTTTTTAATGTCTTTAAAGAAATACGACAAGGCTACGTAACCTGTATCAGCAAAATAATTCTCGTAGGACAAGTCGAACTGATTTGCTTCGTAAGGACGCAACTCAGGGTTTCCGGAGCTGCCACCCCATGGACCGTTCTCAACATTATTGGAAAGAATATTGGTGTTGTTATAAGAGAAAGTCACCTGAGTATTCGGACGCATATCATCCATACGCGGACGGGTCAGAACCTTACTTAATCCCATTCTCAAAAATTGGCCTTCAGCAAATTCTGCGCTGAGGTTCAGAGTCGGCAATACATCTGTGTAATCGGTTCCACCCGTAACAGGCACAGCTTCCACCAGACCATCCTGATTAACAGAAGTACTGAAGCCCAGAGAACTTTGATCGGCACGCACAACCTGAACACCCACATTACCGCGTATGTAGATATCGTCTACAGAGGTATCAATATCCAGTTTACCGTACAATGTGGTGAGTTTTTCATTCACGGTGTATGTATCACCCAGACGACCGGCATCAACCAGTTTTGCGTCTGTAGCAATATAATATCCGCTGTCATACAAGCCAATAGAATCGTACGCCAGCACACCATTGATGCCTATGAAATCAAGGGAGACAACACCAAGTACTTCAGGAATAGCTGCGTCACCAGGATAAGACGGAGCAGTCAGATAAGCGCCGTTATTTACCTTAGATTTTTCACGGTCAGAATACACCATGCCGACTTCCAGACCGGAGAAAATTCCCCACTCCACAAAACCTTCAGTAGAAAGACGGAAGGAATCCAGGCTCTCTTCAAATACAGGCTGGTTAACAAAGCCATCCTGGGCGTCACCACCAACAATGGGAGCACCCCATGTTTGCGGACCTGCCAGTGTGATCAGGCTTGCGTCGGTTAAATCAACAGGCGCGATTTCAGGATGATCTGAATACATTACGCCGGTGGATGTCATTTCCCACGAACGTGCTGTCATGGGACGTCCGTCAGTACCGGTACGGCCCACACCGGAGTAACTTTCTACGTCAGTAATGGTTTTATCGACACTGCCGGTTGAAATGTCTGCAGTGATACTCCAGTCATTATTGAGCATGTACTCGACATTCAAACCAAAGGTTTTCAGCTCTGCTTCCTGCCGGCGTACATCATTGCGTACCACACTGTAGAACCCATCGTAATAGCCCGAAGACACCAGGCCATCTTCAACGCCGGTAATAGTGTAGTCACCGGTTCCCCACTCTGCGCCACCTTCTTCAACACCGCGACGGGCATCATCTTCGAGGAAGTCGATATACAGTGCGTCTAACTGAATATTTAATTGATCCTGCGGAGCCCATTGAATTACAGCAGCGACAGAATCACGGTTCATCATGGCAGAACGGGCAAAGGAGTCATGACCGCCAAGAACCAGTGTGCCTTCCGGCACATCAACACCGCTGGCCGCTTTATCCGGATTCGCATCAGCATAACCCCAGCCACGGAACTGTTGTTCCTGACGTGGTGACTCCATGGTCGCAACCGTAAGCGCCACACCTAACGTATTATCAAGAAATTGATCAACGAAGTTAAAGGACAAACGGTGTCCCTGATTATCAAAATCAGGGTTCGCAGCATCTTCTTTGTTCTTTTCTAATGTACCGTTGAGGGTAACAGTACTTTCTGCAGATAGCGGCTTAACGGTTTGCAAATCAATAGAACCGCCAATGTTTTGCGTAGTCATGCCGGCTTCAGGTGTTTTATACACCAGAATGTTAGAAATGATTTCGGTAGGATAAAGGTCGAATTCAACACCACGGTTGTCACCCATACCTAACAGTTCACGACCGTTAAGAGATGTACCTACATAGTTCTCGTTAAAACCCCGGACTGAAATACCGCTGGTACGTCCGTTACGACGTTCACCCGCAAGACCGGGCAAACGGGACAATGATTCTGCAATACTGGTGTCAGGCAGTTTACCGATATCTTCTGCTGACAACGCTTCAACAATAGAGGTGCTGTCCATCTTGATAGCCTGAGCACGCTGAAGGCTTCCGCGGATCCCTGAAACCTGGATAACTTCTACATTATCTTCCGCCTGTGTGTCGTCAGATTGTGCGAATACGGGTACAGAGGTAAGGGATAATCCGGTGGCGATCATCGCCATTTGAATTAAATTTGGTTTAAATTGTGTCATCAATCTTTCCCTAAGGTTATGCGGGCAATCTGTTATCGCGGCGGTAACATACCGCCAGAATGGGCTGCCGGTACGCTGGTTGGGGCCCGCCGCGAAACAGTTCCTGAGAACGCCATTAGTTATTTTTATTACCGTTAAATGACAATTCTCTGTGTCGCGTGCATCCTATCGGGAAGATAAAAATTGCTCAATCATCTGCATACGTATTCATAAAACAATTAAAACAATAACTTAACATTGTAGTAATGCCGGTGGAGAGGCAACAGGTTGACCGGCTGCCTCTCAAAACCTTTTAAAATAACGGACTGTATCGATTAAGTTTATTGACGCGAATGTGATATCTGAGAGGACTTGTTTTCACAGATGTAAAAACGGTATGCCTGTAAGAGGAACAGCCGGCAAATTCGATTTACCGGCCATTTATTCTATTGAGATTTAGCAAGTTGATTCAGTTTATCTATCAGTTGGGTTTCGGCTTCAATTTCCTGCATCTGACTGTATGCCTCATCTGCCCGCTTGATCCCTTCCTCAGCACGTTGACTTGCACCGGAAGAAGACTCCGATAAGGCCGCTAATTCGCTGCTTAAACTTACCGATCCAGACTCAATTTCCTGTAGCAATCCGTTAATACTGTCGATAGCAGAGGATATCCCGTCTATAGACGCAGAGACTTCGTTGATCGTATCGCCGGTTTCTTTGAGACTCGACTGGGTACGCTGACTAAGCGCTCTGACTTCGTCAGCCACAACGGCAAAACCACGCCCTGCTTCACCTGCACGTGCAGCCTCAATCGCAGCATTTAACGCCAGCAAGTTAGTTTGTTCAGCAATACCGCTGATAGACTGAATAATGTTTACAATCTTCTCTGCACTTTCACGAAGCCTGTCCATACCACCAGATAATTCAGCTCGTTCATGCTCCTGACGGGCAATTTGTTGCATGAAGAAATCAAATTGTTTTCCAAGATCTAACTGACGGTTAGCTGAATCACTGGCCTGAGATGCTACAAACTTTAACTGTCCGGTTGACTCTTTGAGTAAGGGATGAAATTTCTCAGTCTGCTCAATTAACTTGCTCTGTAACATATTGATATTGCTCATACTGATAAGTTTTGCCTGCATGTGATAATTTGAAAATGCGGCCAGGTGAAACGGGAAATTGGTAACATATTCATCAAAATAGGACTGTTGCTCATCATGTTTGAAGAAACCGATGGCGGTTACCGTCTGATTCTGGTGTAAGCCCAGATATTCACCAAATGTGGAAAAACCTGACACAACCACCTGATCAAACGTACCAATCCCGCTTAAATTATCCGGATTGTTTAACCGCCTTAAAATACAGTCATTGGCAATCAGTGCCACAGGTTTTCCGTTTTTTCCTCTCAGAAAATTATCAAAGTCCCGCTGCAAAGATTGTTTAAAATCTGTGGCCTTAACCAGTTGTAAGTATTCGCCAAACCCCATGTCGCTGAAGAAACGGATGCTGCCATCATCGTTGATTGAAGCTACTGAGCGAATATAAATACTCTTGTCGATATCAATACCGAATGAGTGACTGGTCAGTTTGCTGTCCAGTTCTCCGGTAGTACATTTAAAATGCCGTGCTAATGCATCAACTGGTGTGCGCAGCGACATATCTTTATCAAGTACTGAATGCAGCGTTCGGGTTAGCGGGTCAAATTTAGCTACAGTAAAACCCGTACCTGTAGTCACAAAATTATGGCTTTTCATGATCCCGTAACGGTAATTTCGGGATAACTTACAAAATGTGAGTAAAACCTGATTTGATTTTATTTCTCCGTTAAGGGCAATGTCAGCCTGTTTAAAATCCAGCTTTCCCCCTGCACTACCCCCTATGAAGAAACAGGGGAACCGCTTCACTTTGTACAAAGCCTGAGTGAAAAAATCCTCACTGGCTGTTATGCCGTCAAAATAGGTCAAGGCAAAGGTGTCCCTGCTACCTATATCAAAAGGTACATTTACTTTGGCTAACTCTGAAGCGATGCGTTTAACCCGCTCTACAGGTGGCATTACCGGCTTACCCTTTTTAATATCATCACTGTATAGAGGAACGCTGTGAATACTGATTTGACTAATCAGCGCAGAAGAAAAACTATGTATAACAATGTTGTCCCACCGCGCCGGAGCTGGATGGTAAAGTGTCGTGCCGCCACCTAACTCACCTGAAGTCATGATTGTGATGACATGTTTACAGAAGCTGGCGGATTGGGTTATCTGTCTGCTTACAGATGCAAAATCAAGGTGGGGAGAGACAAAAGCAATAATCAGCGCCGTGCCTTCATCGAATGCCAGCTCTCTGAGAAATGATTCAGAAATTTGATTACTTTGCAGACTTTTAGAACGTGTCAGTACTGACGATGTAACCTGAGTAGTAGTGGTTTTCTTCTTTCCAAAAAACATAGGCTTCCCTCAATTCATCATGAACAGGCTGGATATAGCGATAACTATAGTTCACGATACAGGATCAGAAAGAGTAACCATTGATTTATATTAAAAAAGCCCGCTATCAGCGGGCTTTATAATCATCAAAAAGCGGGGCTTACCAGCCGGTCTGCTCGCGCAGTGCTTTACCGATGTCAGCCAGTGAGCGAACAGTCTTAACGCCTGCTGCTTCAAGGGCTGCGAATTTGTCGTCTGCAGTACCTTTACCACCTGCGATAATTGCACCGGCGTGGCCCATGCGCTTACCCGGAGGAGCAGTAACACCCGCGATGTAAGAAACAACCGGCTTAGTTACGTTTTCTTTGATAAACGCAGCCGCTTCTTCTTCAGCAGTACCACCGATTTCACCGATCATAACAATCGCTTCAGTCTGTGGATCATCCTGGAACATTTTCAAAATGTCGATGAAGTTAGAACCCGGGATTGGGTCACCACCGATACCAACACAGGTTGACTGGCCGAAACCTTCGTCAGTAGTTTGTTTAACCGCTTCGTACGTCAGCGTACCAGAGCGGGAAACAATACCTACTTTACCAGGCTTGTGGATGTGACCAGGCATGATACCAATCTTACACTCACCCGGAGTGATAACACCCGGACAGTTAGGACCGATCATGCGAACGCCTTTCGCATTTACGTATTCTTTAACGTAAAGCATGTCCAGCGTAGGAATACCTTCTGTGATACAAACGATCAGCTCGATACCGGCATCAGCCGCTTCAACGATTGAATCTTTACAGAAAGGAGCCGGTACGTAGATAACAGATGCAGTCGCACCCGTCGCTTCTACCGCGTCACGTACAGTGTTGAATACTGGCAGACCTAAGTGCTCAGTACCGCCTTTGCCCGGCGTTACACCGCCAACCATTTGCGTACCGTAAGCAATAGCCTGTTCAGAGTGGAAAGTACCCTGACCACCAGTGAAACCCTGACAGATTACTTTGGTGTCTTTATTAATTAAAACTGACATTATTTGCCCTCCGCTGCAGCAACAACTTTTTCTGCTGCATCAGTCAGCGATTCAGCAGCGATGATATCCAGACCTGAGTTAGCAAGAACTTCACGGCCAAGATCAGCATTTGTACCTTCAAGACGTACAACAACCGGTACTTCAACGCCTACTTCTTTTACTGCGCCGATGATACCTTCAGCGATCATGTCACAACGCACGATACCACCGAAGATGTTTACCAGTACTGCTTTAACATTGCTGTCAGACAGAATGATTTTGAATGCTTCAGCTACACGCTCTTTAGTCGCGCCGCCACCAACATCCAGGAAGTTTGCAGGCTTACCGCCGTGCAGGTTTACGATGTCCATGGTACCCATGGCCAGACCTGCACCGTTAACCATACAGCCAACGTTACCGTCAAGTGCAACGTAGTTCAGCTCGAAAGAGGCAGCGTGCGCTTCACGGGCATCTTCCTGTGAAGGATCGTGCATTTCTTTCACTTTCTTCTGACGATACAGTGCGTTACCGTCTACGCCCAGTTTGGCGTCAAGGCAGTGCAGGTTACCGTCAGTCTTGATTACCAGCGGGTTGATTTCGATCAGCGCCAGGTCAAGGTCTTCGAACATTTTCGCCAGACCCAGGAAGATTTGCGTAAATTGTTTTACTTGTACGCCTTCCAGACCCAGTTTGAATGCCATTTCACGTGCCTGATAAGGCTGAGGACCAACGATTGGGTCGATTTCAGCTTTCAGGATTTTTTCAGGCGTTTCTTCTGCAACGGTCTCGATTTCAACACCGCCTTCAGTAGATGCCATGAAAACAACGCGACGTGTACCACGGTCAACAACCGCACCTAAGTACAATTCGTTTGCGATATCAGTGCAAGATTCAACTAAGATTTTGCTTACTGGCTGACCTTTCTCATCAGTTTGGAAAGTTACCAGGTTCTTGCCAAGCCACTTCTCTGCAAATGCGCGAATGTCTTCTTTATCTTTTACAAGTTTAACGCCGCCCGCTTTACCGCGACCACCGGCATGTACCTGACATTTCACAACCCACTCGTCACCGCCGATGCGGTCGGCCGCTTCTACAGCACCTTCTGGTGTGTCTGATGCGTATCCTTCAGAAACAGGTAAACCGTATTCTTTGAATAGCTGCTTACCTTGGTATTCATGCAAATTCATGGTGTTTCTATCCGATTTTTAGTAAGACAAAAGTCGCTTATGCGACTTGATTAGTATGACCGGCCTCATTCTTCGAAACCAGCGCTGTGACAGGCAGCAACGGGTTGCTGCCTGCACACAATGACTACCTGAAAACTTATACGTCCAGTAACAGACGTGTTGGATCTTCAAGCATTTCCTTCACAGTAACCAGGAAGCCAACTGACTCTTTGCCATCGATAATACGGTGGTCATAAGACAGGGCCAGGTACATCATAGGAAGAATTTCTACTTTGCCATTCACTGCCATTGGACGTTCCTGAATCTTGTGCATACCCAGAATCGCGCTTTGTGGCGGGTTAATGATTGGCGTAGACAACAGAGAACCGAACACACCACCGTTAGTAATGGTGAAGTTACCGCCCTGCAGATCAGCCATTGACAGTTTACCGTCACGACCTTTCAGAGCCAGATCTTTGATGCCTTTTTCAATACCTGCCATGCCCAGATTGTCAGTGTCTTTCAGCACTGGCGTTACCAGACCACGCGGGGTAGAAACCGCGATAGAGATATCAAAATAGTTGTGGTAGCAAATGTCATCACCGTCAAGAGATGCATTTACTTCAGGGAAACGTTTCAACGCTTCAGTGACTGCTTTCACGTAGAAAGACATGAAACCAAGACGAATGCCGTGACGCTTCTCGAAGCTGTCCTGATACTGCTTACGCAAATCCATGATTGGCTTCATGTTTACTTCGTTGAAGGTTGTCAGCATCGCAGTCGAGTTTTTCGCTTCCAGCAGACGGGTAGCGATTGTTTTACGAAGACGTGTCATAGGAACACGTTTTTCGCTGCGGTCACCAACAGGCAGGTTAGCTGCCGGTTCAGCCGCTGTAGCTGCTGCTTTAGGTGCGGCACTACCGCCTTTCAGATACTGCTCAACGTCTTCTTTGGTGATACGACCGTTTTTGCCGGTACCTTTTACTTTAGACGCATCAACGCCTTTTTCAGCAAGTAAACGACGTACAGACGGGCTTAACGCATCGCCATCATCGCTGTCGTCAGCTTCTTCAGCCGCTGCAGGAGCCGCTTTACCGGAAGCCGCACCTTCAACAAACTTAGCAATCACTTCTTCAGCCGTTACTGTAGCACCTTCTTCTGCCAGAATTTCTGCCAGAGAACCATCTGCAGGTGCAACAACTTCAAGAACCACTTTATCGGTTTCGATGTCAACCAGGTTCTGGTCGCGACTTACTGCTTCACCCACAGCAACATGCCATGTAGCAATGGTGGCATCAGCAACTGACTCAGGCAGTACTGGTACTTTTACATCGCTGGTTTTGCCGGAAGCTGCCGGTGCGGCTTCTTTAGATTCAGCTTTAGCTTCAGAAGATTTGCTTTCTGATTTAGCCGGTGCTTCACCGCCTTCGCTCAGCTTCGCAATCACTTGCTCACCTAATACAGTCGCGCCTTCTTCGTTCAGGATTTCTCCGATAACACCGTCAGCAGGTGCTACTACTTCCAGAACCACTTTATCGGTCTCAATATCAACCAGGTTTTGATCGCGCTTAACTGCATCACCGGCTTTAACATGCCAAGTTGCAATGGTCGCATCGGCAACTGATTCAGGCAGAACCGGAACTTTTATCTCAATTGTCATCACTGTTCCTTTATTTAATCGTGAGTGCGTCTTCAACCAGGGCTTTCTGTTGCTGGTTGTGAACGGATAGATAGCCTACGGCAGGAGAAGCCGATGCTTCACGTCCCGCATATGATAATTTTGCACCATCAGGGATGGCTTGCCAGAAGTGATGCTGGCTGCTGTACCAGGCGCCCTGATTTTGAGGCTCTTCCTGACACCATACCCAATCTTTAACATGGCTGTATTCGGCAACGATTTTTGCTGCTTCTTCCTGAGGGAACGGATACAACTGTTCAAGACGGATAATAGCCACATCGGTCTGTTCATTCTTACGACGCTGGTCAAGCAGATCGTAGTACACTTTACCTGAACACATCACCACGCGTTTCACGCCTGCCGGATCGATATCATCAATCTCGCCGATAACGTTCTTAAACACGCCTTCTGACAGTTCTTCTATCGACGAAACCGCAAGCGGGTGACGCAGTAATGACTTAGGTGACATGACAATCAGAGGCTTACGCATTGGACGTACAACCTGACGACGAATCATATTGAACACCTGAGCCGGCGTAGAAGGGATACATACCTGCCAGTTGTGGTCAGCACATAATTGCAGGAAACGTTCGAGACGTGCAGAACTGTGTTCCGGGCCCTGCCCTTCGTAACCGTGTGGAAGTAACACAGTCAGACCACACAGACGGCCCCACTTCGCTTCACCTGAGCTTAAGAACTGGTCAAAAACAACCTGAGCGCCGTTAGCAAAGTCACCGAATTGCGCTTCCCAGATAGTCAGCGTACCGGGTTCCGCAGTAGCAAAGCCGTATTCGAACGCCATAACAGCTTCTTCTGATAATACAGAATCGAAGATTTCGATTTCACCCTGACCTTCACGGATATTCTGTAAAGGCATATAGGTTGAAGCGTCAGTTTGGTTGTGCAGTACAGCATGACGGTGGAAGAAGGTACCACGACCTGAGTCCTGACCGGTCATACGGATGCTGCTTCCATCGTCAACAATCGATGCGTACGCCAGGTTTTCAGCCATACCCCAGTCAAGAGGTTTCTCACCGGATGCCATGGCCTTACGGTCCTGATAGACCTTATTTACACGTGAATGCAGTTTGAAGTCTTCCGGATAACTACTGATGCTTTCAGCAAGAGACTTCAGTTTTTCGATAGACAAACTGCCATCGTAAGGTGCATCCCAATCGTGACCAATATACGGAGTCCAGTCTACAGAATGCTCTGTCATCGGACGCCATTCTTCTACCACACAAGCACCATGATCTAATGCTGCACGGTATTCTTCAATGAAACGTTCAGCATCACGACTTTCAATTGTACCCTCAGCAATTAATTGGTCAGCATAGATCTGACGGGGAACAGGATGCTTTTTAATTTTTTGATACATCAATGGCTGAGTCGCATTCGGCTCATCAGACTCATTGTGACCATGACGACGGTAACAAACCAGATCGATAACCACGTCTTTTTTGAATTTATTACGATACTCAAGGGCCAGTTTAGTCACAAACATCACCGCTTCAGGATCGTCAGAATTCACGTGGAAAATAGGCGCCTGAACCATCTTCGCGATGTCAGTACAATACTGAGTCGAACGGGTATCTTCAGTCTTGGACGTTGTGAAACCAACCTGGTTGTTGATTACGATACGCACTGTACCGCCCACAGCGAAACCACGTGTCTGAGACATGTTAAAGGTTTCCTGCACAACACCCTGACCGGCAATCGCAGAGTCACCGTGAATGGTAATTGGCAGCACTTTATTGAAATCGTCATTGCGGCGGTCAATACGTGCACGTACAGAGCCCATCACTACCGGGTTAACAATTTCAAGGTGAGACGGGTTAAACGCCAGCGCCAGGTGAACATTACCGCCGGGCGTTGCGAAGTCTGAAGAAAAACCTGCGTGGTACTTAACGTCACCGGAACCCAACGTGTTGTCATGTTTTCCGGAGAACTCGTCGAACAATACAGACGGGTTTTTACCCAGCACATTAATAAGTACGTTCAGACGGCCACGGTGAGCCATACCGATTACCACTTCTTTAGTGCCAACGGTTCCGGCTTCAGTAATAAGGCCTTTAAGCATAGGAACCAGTGCATCACCACCTTCCAGTGAGAAGCGCTTGGCACCCGGGAATTTTGCACCCAGGTATTTTTCCATACCATCAGCAGCTGTCAGCCCTTTAAGGATAGCAAGCTTCTCTTCTTTAGAGATTTGCGGGCTGGCTTCTACAGATTCAATGCGTTGTTGTAACCAGCGCTTCTGCTCAGTATCGGTAATGTGCATGTATTCTGCACCGATAGATTCGCAGTAAGTGCGGTTAAGAGATTTAAACAGGTCACGTAGCGACATGCTGTCCTGACCGATAGCATACGAACCGACATTAAAGTTAACGTCGAGGTCTGCATCTGTCAGAGAGTGATGAGAGAGATCCAAATCGCGGGCTTTAGTTTGTTTCCAAAGTCCAAGCGGGTCGAGATTTGCATTCTGGTGACCACGAAAACGATACGCGTTAATCAGCTGAAGAACTTTAACCTGACGGTCATCTGAAGGAGCGGAGCCTTCCTGACTGGCAGATGAAGACATCCTGGCTGTTGGTCCAAGGGCAGCGAGCTGCCTGAATTGATTACGAATTGACGTATGGTTGCTTTCCAGTTCTACGCCGTCAACTTTCGGTAGGGTATCGAACACTTGACGCCATGTATCTGAAACGCTTTGTGGATTGTCGATGTACATTTCGTACAGCTCTTCCACATAGGCAGCATTGGCGCCCGCCATATGCGAGGAATCCCACCACGCTTTCATCACGCTTTCTTGCATTATTGTGCCTTGCTACGTTTAGGAAATATTCTTTAACACGGTGTTATATTATGACGGTTATTTTCATAAGAACCAATAGTTATGATCATATTGTGAATAAAAACCAACCGTTTATGCCGTATATATAAAAAAATAGCCATCCTCGATGGATGGCCATTTAGCTAATTACAATCTGAAACTAAAAAAGTGACAGAAATTTGTACTAAACAGCCCGTTGTAAAAGCATCGACTTAATCTGACCGATAGCTTTTGTCGGGTTCAATCCTTTCGGACATACACTGACACAGTTCATGATACCGTGGCAGCGGAAGACGCTGAATGCATCATCCAGGTCGTTGAGTCGCTCTTCGGTAGCGGTGTCACGGCTATCGATTAAGAAACGATAAGCATGAAGCAGACCAGCAGGGCCGATGAACTTGTCAGGGTTCCACCAGAACGACGGACAAGACGTTGAACAACAAGCACATAGAATACACTCGTACAGGCCATCCAGTTTTGCGCGGTCTTCAGGCGACTGCAGATGTTCACGTGCAGGCGGCTGCTTACTGTCGTTAATCAGGAACGGTTTAATTTTCTCGTACTGGTTGTAGAACTGCGTCATGTCAACAACCAGGTCACGCACTACCGGCAAACCTGGCAGTGGGCGGATAACAATTTTACCTTTACCCAGAGCAGATAATGGTGTGATACATGCCAGGCCATTCTTGCCATTCATGTTCATACCATCTGAACCACATACACCTTCACGGCATGAGCGACGGAAAGACAGCGTAGGATCCTGTTCTTTAAGAAGCAGCAGTGCATCAAGCACCATCATATCCTGGCCTTCTTCCACTTCCATTTTGTAGTCTTGCATCTTAGGTGCGTCGTCTACGTCAGGGTTGTAGCGATAAACTGAAAAATGTAATTGCATGGTACTTGCCTCTCTTAATACGAACGCACTTTAGGCGGGAATGCTTCCCGTAACTTTGGCGCCATATTGACGTCACGTTTCAACATAGACTCGGTTTGCGGGCGATAGATGCTATGGCATAACCAGTTCTCATCGTCACGGTCCGGGAAGTCGAAACGGCTGTGTGCACCACGACTTTCCGTACGGAAGTTCGCAGCCACTGCAGTGCTGTATGCTGTCTCCATGAGGTTATCAAGCTCAAGACACTCAATACGCTGGGTATTAAAGTCTGAACTCTTATCATCAAGACGGGCGTGTTGCAGGCGTTCTCTGATTTCTTTAAGTTGTTGTAAACCTTCAGCCATTGCATCACCTTCACGGAATACCGAGAAGTTAAGTTGCATACATTGCTGCAGGTCCTTTTTAATTTGAACCGGATCTTCACCCTTGCCTTTTTCAGAGGACTCCCATCGATTGAAGCGGGCCATAGCCGCATCAAGATCAGATTGAGAAGCATCACGGGCAGGCGCGATTTCAGACAGTTTTTCACCCAGGTGCAGACCGGTCGCACGACCGAACACCACGAGATCAAGCAATGAGTTACCACCCAGGCGGTTTGCACCATGTACAGATACACAAGCAATCTCACCACAGGCGAATAAACCATTTACTACGGAGTCGTTACCGTTTTCATCAACAGTCAGACACTGACCATGAACGTTGGTTGGAATACCACCCATCATATAGTGACAAGTCGGGATTACCGGAATAGGTTCTTTAACCGGGTCAACGTGAGCAAATGTACGTGACAGCTCAAGGATACCAGGCAGACGTGACTCAAGTACATCTTTACCCAGGTGGTCCAGCTTCAATTTAATGTGAGTACCCCAGGGACCTTCACAACCACGACCTTCACGGATTTCCGTCATCATTGAACGGGCAACAACGTCACGACCGGCAAGGTCTTTCGCGTTAGGAGCATAACGCTCCATGAAACGTTCGCCGTCTTTATTAAGCAGGTAACCACCTTCACCACGACAACCTTCGGTTACCAGCGTACCGGCACCGGCAATACCTGTCGGGTGGAACTGCCACATTTCCATATCCTGTACGGAAACACCGGCACGCAGTGCCATACCAACACCGTCACCGGTATTGATGTGAGCATTAGTAGTAGAAGCGTAAATACGACCAGCACCACCGGTAGCCAGTACAACAGCACGTGACTTAAAGTAAACCACTTCACCGGTTTCAATGTCGATAGCAGTACAACCTACTACATCGCCGTCCTGGTTCTTAACCAGATCCAGTGCGTACCACTCAGAAAATACTTTCGTTTTGTTTTTCACGTTCTGTTGATACAGAAGGTGAAGCAGCGCGTGACCAGTACGGTCGGCAGCAGCCGCTGTACGTGCGCCCTGCTCGCCACCGAAGTTTTTCGACTGACCACCGAAAGGACGCTGATAAATTTTACCATTCTCGAAACGTGAGAAAGGCAGACCCATGTTTTCCATTTCAATAATGGCTTCGGGACCGGTTTTACACATATATTCAATGGCGTCCTGGTCACCGATATAATCGGAACCTTTTACCGTGTCATACATGTGCCATTCCCAGTTATCTTCATGTGAGTTACCCAGCGCTACGGTGATACCACCCTGCGCAGATACGGTGTGAGAACGGGTAGGAAAAACCTTAGATAATAAGGCGCAGGATTTACCTGACTGAGAAATTTGCAATGCGGCACGCATACCCGCACCGCCTGCGCCGATTACAACGGCGTCAAATTCATGTACTGGTAGATTCATATCAGATACTCCACAAAACAAACAGGCCAACAAGAACGTATACAAACGCAATCAGGTTCAATACGAACTGGATAACAGCACGCAGGCCGGGCGCTTTAACGTAATCGGTAAGAACTTGCCACAGACCAACACGAACGTGAAACATAACAGCAACCAGTGTTGCAAATGTGAAGACCTTCATGCCTAAGCCAGTAAACAGACCACGCCAGATTTCATAGCTGAGTTCATCGGTGGTGATGAAGAACCACACCATGAAAAATGAAAATGCGGTGATGATTGCGGCGGTTGTGCGCAGTGTAACGTAATCTTGTACACCGTCGCGCTTAATGCTTGCCTGGTTAGTTACCATAGTGCGACTCCCAAAACGACAGTAAGAACAACCCACAGTGCGATGATTGCACGGGCGCTGTTATTACCTGACTCTAATTCTTCCCAGTGACCCATATCCATAATAACGTGACGGATACCGCCAAGAATGTGATACGTAAGTGCGGAAGCTGTACCGATAGCAATCAGTTTTCCAATTACTCCGTCCATGATTGTTTGCACGTTAGCAAAGCCGTCTGGTGATGAAACAGAAACTGCCCATGCCCAGATAACAAATAAAAGTGCGAAAAACATGGCTACGCCGGTGACGCGATGGAGAATTGAAGAAACAGCAGAGGGAGGAAATTTAATTGTCTTGAGGTCTAAATTTACTGGTCTTTGCTTTTTCACAATTTATGCCTGTTTAATCCGTAGGGATATGAATTACCCGCTGTTTTTATGTCCTGACAGAGTAATTCGGTTGTTTACCTGTTAATAGTCTCGTCCAATGAGTTGTTAACAATTTGTGAAGTATTTATTGCTTTATTAACAAGGCAGTAGTGCCTCGTTTCAAGCACGCCTGAGTATATCCAGCGCATTGTACAATTACAATTTTTTGTACCCTATTAGGACTTTAGTCGTATAACTTCTGAACACCGGATGGCGGGGTGTATGATGAGAGCGTTACTTTTGCTTATCGAAGCAAGCGCAAGTGCAGCAGGCAATCTACACTCAACACCTATGGCGTCGCGTATTAATATAACACACCTGAAATTCTATGCATTTAGATGAAACAGATGTAATCCATGGAAATTTCACATGATTGTTAATCTGTCATGAAGAAACCATTTCTTTTCACTTCAATTACAACTTATTTTTTAGTGCGTAAATAAAATAAACATAAGTTGTAATACAGTTTCGATATAACTTTTAATAACTTGGAATATTTATTATACAATTTTGCAATTAAATTGACTTTTAGCTGCATAATAAAGTAAAACTACGCCACTTTTTCCAACTAACTCGTTTAGTTTTTAAGCGAGAACGTTGCCAAAGAACCATTCTGAGGAGAGCATTTATGGCAGATCAGAAGGCCATTCTGAAAGCCGGTGATAAAGAGATCGAACTACCGATTTTGTCCGGCACCGAGGGTCAAGATGTAATTGATGTACGTTCACTGGGTGCACACGGATATTTCACGTTTGACCCCGGTTTCATGGCGACAGGCTCTTGCGAGTCTGCAATTACGTATATCGATGGCGCGGCTGGTGTATTATTGCACCGTGGTTACCCTATCGAAGAGCTGGCACGTGATGCGTCCTACCTCGAAGTGTGCTACATGCTGTTAAACGGCGAAGCACCAACTAAAGAAGAATATGATGATTTCCGTGCGACAATTACCCGTCACACAATGGTTCATGAACAAATCAACATGTTCTTCCACGGTTTCCGCAATGATGCCCACCCGATGGCCATGCTTTGCGGCACTGTAGGTGCGATGTCTTCTTTCTACCACAGTGACCTGGACGTTTCTAACCCTGAAGAGCGTATGCGCAGTGCACACCGCTTAATCGCGAAAATGCCTACGCTGGTAGCTATGTGTTACAAGTACAACATCGGTCAGCCGTTTGTTTACCCGCGTAACGACTTAAGCTACGCTGCAAACTTCCTGAATATGATGTTCTCAGTCCCTGCTGAAGAATACAAAATCAGTCCTGCCGTTGAACTGGCTATGGACCGTATTTTCACGCTTCACGCTGACCACGAACAAAACGCTTCTACGTCTACTGTCCGTCTGGCAGGTTCTTCAGGTGCTAACCCTTATGCGTGTATCGCTGCCGGTGTCGCATCTCTTTGGGGCCCTGCGCACGGTGGTGCAAACGAAGCATGTCTGACAATGCTGGAAGAAATCGGCAGCGTGGACCGTATTCCTGAGTTTATCGCACGCGCGAAAGATAAGAGCGATCCTTTCCGTCTGATGGGCTTCGGTCACCGTGTTTACAAAAACCACGACCCGCGCGCCACAGTAATGCGTGAAAGCTGTCACGAAGTACTGAAAGAGCTGAATGTACAGGACCCATTACTCGATGTAGCAATGGAACTGGAAAAAATCGCCCTTAACGACCCGTACTTCGCTGAGAAGAAACTGTTCCCGAACGTTGATTTCTACTCAGGCATTATATTAAAAGCGATTGGTATTCCTACCAACATGTTCACGTGTATCTTCGCCCTGTCCCGTACAGTTGGCTGGATTTCACACTGGCATGAAATGATGAGCGATCCAAAGCAAAAAATCGGTCGTCCACGTCAGATGTATACTGGTTACAACCAACGTAAATTCTCACCGCTGAAAAAGTAATTTTTTCCCGATGAGTTAAAATAGCGCCTTATGGCGCTATTTTTGTTTTAAGGAGTGTATATGCCCTATCAGGTTGTGCTATTAGGGGTTGCGGGACTGGTCCCTTTTTTATTTTTGCCTCTTGCAGTGGTCCTTAACCTGCTGCCGTTGCATGAAAGTGCCCGTTATTTCACCCAGTATTCTGCCGTTCTGCTTTCATTTTTTGGTGGCATCTACTGGTGGGATGCCCTGAATAAAAAAGCGTATGGTCCGCAACTTGTGATTGCCATGCTGCCCACGATTACTGGCTGGCTATGTCTCGTGTTTGCAGGAAACCTGTCTACGCTGGGTGTGCTGTCGGTGACTTATCTGGCAGTATTATTTTATGACAAGCAGGTACTCGCATTAGATAAATCAGCGATTATCAGCTATATCACCTTGCGGATGGCTTTAACAACAGTGGTTGTTTTGTTACATGCATGGCTGATTTTCCTGTTCTGAATCAGGTTATTTAAACGAAAAAGCCTCGTTAGAACGAGGCTTTAGACATTTAAGGAATGACTATTATTCAGATCGAATAAGCGTAATTAATTCCTGTGTTTTTTCTTCCATCAACGGAATGTTACCGCGGGACTCAACGTTCAGGCGTATTACCGGCTCCGTATTCGATTTACGCAAATTAAAGCGCCACTCAGCAAATTCATAACCGATGCCGTCAGTATCATCGATAACTTCAGCGTCTGCTTCATATTTTTCTTTAACCCGCGCCAGCGCAGCATCTGCGTCTTTCAGCACGCTGTTAATTTCCCCTGAGGACGGAAATGCTTCAATCCGTGCTGCCACCATATCAGCCAGCGATGTTTGCTTTGTGCAGAGCAATTCTGCCACCAGCAACCAGGGGATCATACCTGAATCGCAATAAGCAAAATCGCGAAAATAGTGGTGAGCACTCATTTCGCCGCCGTACACAGCATCTTCTTTACGCATACGCTCTTTGATGAACGCATGACCGGTTTTGGATTTAACCGGCGTCCCGCCAGATGTTTTTACGATGTCTTCGGTATTCCAGAACACGCGGGGATCGTAGATAATTTTGGCTTCATCTTCCTTGTCGATGAACGCCTGAGCAAGCAAACCTACAATGTAATAGCCTTCAATAAACTCCCCTTTCGCATCAAACAGGAAACAGCGGTCAAAATCACCATCCCAGGCGATGCCGAAATCAGCGTTATGGGCAATAACCGCTTTTGCAGTATCCGCACGGTTTTCAGGCAGAAGGGGATTGGGGATCCCGTTAGGGAATGTACCGTCAGGCTGATGGTGCACTTTGATGAACTCCACCGGCACACCAGTTTCAGCGAATACCGCTTCAATGGCATCCAGCGCCTTACCGGCTGCACCATTACCCGCATTCGCGACAATCTTGAGGGGCGTCAGGTTAGCTGTATCAATATACGAGACAACGTGGCGAGCATAATCTGTGAGGCAGTCTTTTTCTTCGTAGGCACCGGAAGCCTTAAGCTTCGCAATATCAATATGACTGTGGCCATTGAAGAACGCTTCAGCATCAATGCTGGCATCATTGCAATAAAATGCCAGACGGCTTGCAACCGCTTCGTCACCGTATGTCTCAGCAAGGGCTTTAATCGCATTTAACCCGGTATCACCACTGATAGGAACAGAGCCGGCTTTAACCAGCTTCATACCGTTGTAGTTAATCGGGTTGTGGCTGGCAGTTACTTCAATACCACCGTCAACACCCAGGTGCTTAGTGGCAAAATATATCTCTTCAGTGCCGGTATCACCTAAGTCATAAACCTTTGCACCGCCATCAATCAGGCCCGCTGACAAAGCCAGTTTCAATGGTGTAGAAGTAAGGCGCACATCACCACCGACAACCACAGTTTTCGCTTTCAGTTCTTCAGCAAAAGCGCGGCCTATACGGTAAGCCACTTCCTCGGAGAGCTGCTTGTTCAGCTCTCCGCGGATGTCATAGGCTTTAAAACAGGTAATTAGCTGACTCACGCTTTACCATCCTTTTTTTCTGTTCTGCCATAACGGTCAGAGAAACGGATGATATCATCTTCACCCAGGTAACCACCGGATTGCACTTCAATCAGCTCCAGAGGGATCTTGCCCGGATTTTCCAGCGCATGAACTTCACCGATTGGAATATAGGTCGACTCGTTCTCTGTCACCAACTGCGTTTTTTCTCCGATGGTAACATTGGCTGTGCCGCTTACTACGATCCAGTGCTCAGCTCTGTGATGGTGCATTTGTACTGATAATTTCTCACCCGGTTTAACCGTAATACGCTTCACCTGGAAACGGGCACCGTTATCAATGGAATCGTAGCTGCCCCAGGGTCTGAATACTTCACGGTGGAATTCGAATTCCGGGCGTTTTTCAGCTTTCAGACGGTTAACCACATTTTTGATGTTTTGCACTTTGTCTTTGTGCGCAACCATGATGGCGTCTTTTGTTTCAACAACAACAACATCATCCAGTCCGATAACAGAAATCAAACGCTGCTCGGCATTAATATAACTATTGTTAACGCCTTCAAGAATGGCATCTCCGACAATAACATTGCCACGAGTGTCTTTCTCTGCGGTTTCCCACAAGGATGACCAGCTGCCTACATCAGACCAGCCAGCGTCAAGTGGTACCATTGCCGCACTGTCGGTTTTTTCCATCACTGCATAATCGATTGAATCGTCCGGGCAGGATGCAAATACATCACCGTCGACACGGATGAAGTCCAGATCAGCAGACTCAGTATCGATGGCATCACGGCAAACTGACAAGATCTCAGGATTCAATTTTTCTAACTCTTCCAGATAACGGCTTGCTTTAAACATGAACATGCCGCTGTTCCAGAAATACTTACCGGAAGACACATAACCTTCCGCAGTGGCAAGATCCGGCTTTTCTACGAATTCATCAACCACAAATCCGTTATCAATTCCGTCTCCGGCTTTGATGTAACCGTAACCGG
Organism: Alteromonas sp. ABH4_457; assembly: GCF_056160625.1. Classification (NCBI taxonomy): domain Bacteria; kingdom Pseudomonadati; phylum Pseudomonadota; class Gammaproteobacteria; order Alteromonadales; family Alteromonadaceae; genus Alteromonas; species Alteromonas sp. ABH4_457. The sequence continues at coordinate 404,757 of NZ_JBSWXN010000007.1, read as the reverse complement.
TATGCGGCTGGTCCGGTACAATCCCGAAGGTTACCAGCTTACCTGTTCGTGCCAGGATCTCCGCCTTTTCGATGGCGAGATGGAAAGCCGGCGTATCTTTAATCAGATGGTCTGCTGCCAGCACCAGTAAAATAGGATCTTCACCATTTTTGGTTGCATGCAACGCAGCCAGCGCAATCGCAGGGGCAGTGTTGCGCCCTACCGGCTCAAGCAAAATTCCGTCATGGGCAATGTTCTGTATGCGTAACTGTTCTGCAACCAGAAAACGATGGGCGTCATTACAAATAAAAATGGGGCTTTCAGAATCGGTCCCTTTCAGACGGGTAACCGTTTCCTGCAACATAGTTTGTTCTGACGTAAGCGCGAGAAATTGCTTTGGAAGTGCTGCGCGGGATTTGGGCCATAATCGACTCCCTGTCCCACCGGCTAAGATAACTGGTTTCATTGACTTTCCTGTTTTATAAGTACGGCTAATTCTTTTTCCTGCCTCACTGAATACTAAGCGAGTGGCTGCTTTGGTTCAATTGTTTGTCAGTGGAAAGTCGTCAAAACCATGCAATTTTAACAATTTCGACACAAAGCAGCTTAAAAATGCCTGTTTAACCAGCAAAACGCCCGTTCTGATAGTCTTTAATGGCCTGATGAATTTCAGCTTCGGTGTTCATCACAAATGGTCCGTACTGCACCACAGGTTCCTGAATAGGCGCACCGCTGACAATAATGCATTTTGTGCCGGCCTGCATTGACATCGTTAATTCTGTTCCTTTACTTAGTACAGCCAACTTTCCATGACTTACCGGTTGCTTAGCAATTTGCAGGCCACCTTCGTAGCAGTAAACAAATGTATTGTGTTCATCCGCCAGCGGCAACATCACTTCCTCTTCAGCAGCGCTTTGTACGTCAATAAACAGCGGATCGACAGAATGACTTTTAACCGGACCACTGACGCCATTAAATTCACCAGCCAGTATTTTCACCCTGATCTGTTGCCCTATAGCAACATCCGGCACGGCATCAGGATGGATATCTTCATATCCCGGCGCTGACATTTTTTCTTTTGCCGGTAAATTCACCCACAACTGAAAGCCTTGCAACAACCCCGATTCTTGTTCCGGCATTTCTTCATGAATGAGTCCCCTGCCCGCATTCATCCACTGGATGCCACCAGCCTCAATGACGCCTTCATTGCCTACGGAATCCCGGTGACGCATTTTACCTGCCAGCATATAAGTCACCGTTTGAAATCCCCTGTGGGGATGAGGAGGAAAACCGGCGATGTATTCACCCGGATTATCAGAACCGAAAAAATCCAGCATCAGAAAGGGATCAAGACGGGGAAGCGACGGCTGTCCTATTATGCGGGTCAGCGACACGCCCGCACCATCCTGCGTGGGTTTTCCCTGATGAAGTGACAATACAGTTTTAGTGCTCATTATTTGTTTTCTCTGGTATGGGGCACATCCAGTTGCTGTGCCGGACCCGCCGGCACTACCTGTGTCGGATTAATCATGGTATGACTGCAGTAGTAATGGCGTTTGATATGAGCAAAATCCACTGTGTCAGCCACACCGGGAAATTGATACAGCTCCCGCATATAATTGTATAGATTGGGATAATCCGTGACCCGTTTATGATTGCATTTAAAATGACCGTGATAGACAGGATCAAAGCGGATAAGCGTGGTAAACAAACGCCAGTCTGCTTCAGTAAGTTTTTCACCGCACAAATATCGTTGATGACTCAATCTGGATTCAACAGAGTTCATGGCGTTAACCAGGGCTTCAAATGCCTCTTCGTAAGCATTCTGGGTAGTAGCAAAACCACATTTATACACACCGTTGTTAATGTTGTGATAAACCAGTTCATTGATATTATCGATGTCTTCCCGTAACGCCGGAGGATAATAGTCCGTCGTATCACCGGTTATGTCATTGAATGCCGTATTGAACATTCTGATAATATCCGCCGATTCGTTACTGACAATAGATGCGGTTTTCTTATCCCAGAGCACAGGTACCGTAACCCGCGTTGTTACGCCCCACTCAGCTTTGGTGTATAGCTGATGCATGAAGTCAAAATCATAAAGATCATCGCCACTGCTACCTGCGGATTTATCAAAGGTCCAGCCATTATCCAGCATATCCGGCGATACAACGGAAACACTGATGTGCGGTTCCAGTCCTTTAATTTTCCGGAAAATCAGGGTTCTGTGTGCCCACGGACAGGCAAGCGACACATAAAGGTGATATCGCCCGCTTTCAGGAGTAAATTTCGCGTTATCTGAATTCTCAACATGATGACGGAACACAGACTGTTCCCGTTTGAATTTCCCGCCGTTGCCATCAGTATCGTACCATTTGTCCTGCCATTTACCGTCAACCAGTAGTCCCATGGAAAGCTCCTGTTAAATTGGATTGTTGAAATTTAACCACACCTTTCGTTTAACGTATTTTGACAATTCAAGGATTGATTATCCGGATAATTAGAATAATCCCCGTCAAATCCGCACTGCGCACTGCATTAACAAGAAATTCCCTGTAAAATACTGCCTGTCGCCTGAATTACCTTCAGCGACGCAGGTTTTATATTAAATCAGCAGGAACTATGAGCGAAAAACAACGATTTGGCGGAATAAGCCGGCTGTACGGCGTTGATGGCACTGAAAAACTGGCAGCAGCCCACGTTTGTGTAACAGGTGTAGGGGGCGTTGGCGCGTGGAGTGCTGAAGCGCTGGCACGAAGCGGTGTGGGTACGATTACTCTGATTGACCTTGATGATGTGTGTACGACCAACATCAACCGTCAGATCCATGCGCTGGACAACACGGTAGGTCAGGCTAAAGTCGACGTGCTGGCTGAACGTATTAAGTTAATTAATCCGGCCTGCAGGGTAATTACGGTAGAAGACTTTGTGACACCTGAGAATGTCCGTGAAGTGTTGCATACAGATATGGACAGTGTGATTGAAGCCACCGACAGTGTGAAGGCCAAAGCGGCTATCATTGCCTGGTGCAAGCGTAACAAGTGCCATGTTGTGACCGTTGGCGGTGCCGGCGGTCAAATTGATCCCACGCAGATAACACGGGGCGACCTCGCCAGAACTATTCAGGATCCGCTGGCGGCAAAGGTTCGCAGTGAATTAAGACGCTTTTATAACTTCACGAAAAATCCGAAACGCCGGTTTGGCGTGGAGTGCATCTATTCGACGGAACAGTTACGCTACCCCCAACCGGACGGTTCAGTGTGTCACAGTAAATCTGCACTTGAAGGCGGTACGCGACTCGATTGCGCCGGCGGTTTTGGTGCAGTGGTAACGGTAACCGCAACATTTGGCATGTTTGCAGCGGCCAGTGTGATTAATAAAATCACGGCGAAATAGACACATCGGGCTACAACGCGCACAATAAAAGAAAAAGGAGAACACGATGCAACAAGCTGAACTCGAAAAATTAATGGAAGAATGCTCTGCCGACGCTGTCCGGGCGGCTCATGATGAATTCGCTATTGAACTGGATTACAGCCCTGAAAGCACAAAGAGCGTTGACGACATACTGCTATCTTTTCTGGACAAGTACCACGACAAAGCGCTGGAAGACTCCGCCGTCTTTACCATTTGTAACGTCTACGGTGCGTATCTTGGTGAGACATATAGAAAGATTGCTGGCGGCGACTGGCGATATGACGATTCAAATCCCGAAGCGCCCTTTGTTGTACTGGACGCCGGAGAGTACTCTTACGCGTTTGCCGGTATTTGTTATGAGCGCCTGGTAAACGACAGCAATGTCAGTGTGGCGATGTATTTTGACCAGGCTTTGTCACGCCAGCGTCAGTAATTTTTTTATCTTCTGTGCCGCCACTGTCTCCGGTGGCCGGATCACACCAGTCACTGACCATCAACCGTATATGCCGGCTGCGCATGACAGTGACGAATACCAGAACATTGACCAGAATAAAACAAGCCGGCGTCCAGTGGAAATCCCACTGGTCGTGCAGCACGGTCTGCATTTGTGCTGCGATACTGACGATATTTCCCGTCCAGATAAGCGGCATGATCCCCAGTCGCCAGCCGGTCAATTCCTTATTCCACAACCGCTCCCGGTTACCCATCAGCAAAATGACTGTTAAAAAAGGCCAGGTGGCAAGCAAGCGCCAGCCAAGTACTGTTTTATCAGGATAAAGTACGGAAAGTAATTCTGATGTCTGGCCAAACGTGACCAGAGAAAAGACTAATGCAATCCAGTCACTGCAAAGTATTAACAGCATCCAGTAAAGCCAGAGTGGCGGTTTGACGCGACCGGCTTCATCATAGCAATGTAACGGCAATAACATGAGGAGTGAACACTTTTTCCTCCGGGTAACACCCGGACACACAGGATTATTCAGGTTCGGCAGTCTAACAGGTGAATGAAAAAAGAGGAAATCGCTGCCGGAACGAAGGCTAATCTTATTACTCTGCAATAAGCCTGATATAATGTGCCGATAATGTGTTAACAGTAGAAGTCCATGTCCGTAGAGAAATACACCCCGAACGCGACCACCACACTCAGTACTCCGGTCAAAGTACTTGAGTCACAGCGTAGCGACAGCCCGGCATCCACCGTGGAAAATCCCATTGCGAAAATTGGTTTTGTCAGTTTAGGCTGCCCGAAAAACCTCGTGGATTCCGAAAGGATCCTCACCCAGCTTCGCACCGAAGGGTACGATGTTGTCCCTACTTACAACGATGCCGATCTCGTCATCGTCAACACCTGCGGTTTTATCGATTCTGCTGTGCAGGAATCATTAGATACGATTGGTGAAGCACTGACAGAAAACGGGAAAGTGATTGTGACCGGTTGTCTTGGGATCAAAGAAGATGAAATCCGCGAGGTGCATCCGAATGTGCTCGCTATCACCGGCCCCCATGCTTATGAAAGCGTGGTGGAACAGGTTCACAGTCATCTGCCGAAGCCGGTTCACAATCCGTTCGAGCACCTTGTACCGGATCATGGCATTAAACTGACTCCGAGACATTACGCCTATCTCAAAATCTCTGAGGGCTGTAACCACCGCTGTACATTCTGCATTATTCCATCTATGCGGGGAGACCTGGTCAGCCGTCCGGTGGGTGAAATACTTGATGAAGCAAAGCGCCTGAAATCAGCAGGTGTCAGCGAATTACTGGTCATTTCCCAGGACACCAGTGCATACGGTGTAGATGTAAAACACCGCACAGGTTTCTGGAACGGTATGCCGGTTAAGGCACATATGCAGCAGTTGTGTGAACAACTCGGTGAACTGGATATGTGGGTGCGTCTGCACTACGTTTATCCCTACCCTCATGTGGATGATCTTATTCCGCTGATGAATGAAGGTCGTATTCTGCCGTATCTTGATATCCCTTTTCAGCATGCCAGCAAACGTATCCTGCGTCTGATGAAGCGTCCCGGCAGTGCAGAACGCACCATCGAGCGGGTCAAAGCCTGGCGTGAAGCTTGTCCTGAGCTCATTATCCGCTCAACTTTTATTGTTGGATTCCCGGGAGAAACGGAAGAAGAATTTGAAGAATTGCTGACTTTCCTTCGCGAAGCACAGCTGGACCGCGTTGGCTGCTTTGCTTACAGTCCGGTTGAAGGTGCAAAGGCCAATGATTTGCCTGACCCGGTGCCGGAAGACGTTAAGCAGGACCGGCTTGCACGCTTTATGGCAGTGCAAAGCGAAATCAGTGCACAACGCCTGAAGTCACGTATCGGTAAAGAATATCTGGTGGTCATTGACAGTGTTGACGCCGAAGGTGCCGTTGGCCGTACCTATGCCGACGCCCCGGAAGTCGACGGCGTCGTTCACCTCAATGGTGTGCACGATGTGAAACCGGGTGAACGTGTTTGGGCAGAAATCATTCATGCTGATGAGCACGATGTCTGGGGCGTTTTGAGCCCTGACGATGACGAAGAGATGGAAACGGCCTGATCCACAGGCCGTCATATTCAGTCAGTGGCAACCGTAAACTGACTGACGATATGGCGGGTGTCTTTCGCACCTGCCTCACCTGCCCCGCCAATTAACCAGATGGCATCCTCAAAGCTCACCACGCCCAGCCCGTGTCGCGGCACTGGCATAACCGTAGCTTCAGACCAGCGCTTACGATTAATTTCGTATCGCCAGACCTTGTGGAATACACCACCTCCGGCATCGTCAAAATATTCGCCGCCAAAAACATAAATACTGCCGTGAAGCACCGCGCAACCAATCCCCGCTTCTGCTTCCGGCATAGGCTTTTCGATTATCCAGATGTCTTTTGCTGCATCAAATACTTCATGCACAGCAGTGTTGCCGTTGTCCACTGTGCGGCCACCAATCACATGCCACTTATCGTCATACACCACACTGCATGCACTGTTGCGCGGGGTTGGAATTGGCGTTGCTGACTGCCACACCGACGTTTCCGGATCAAACACGCCGTGCCAGTCTGAGTCCATATGATGCTGCCAGTGATAGTTATCTTTTGTCGTGGTCCGTCCGCCGGCGAGGTGCACTTTTCCGTTTATGACGGCAGAAATGCTTTCAGACAATTTAACCGGCATGGGATTACGCTTTATCCAGCTGCCGTCGCTTTCATTAAATTCCCAAACCGCAGAGGAATTAATCCACTGCCCGTTTTCGTTTTCTGTGAAACCACCGAAGGACCATAATTTTTCACCCGCAGACACAAGCATAGCGTGATGCACAGCAACAGGAAAAGGCGGCAGTGTTTGCCAGTTTTTACTGCCCTGCTGAAAACGAAAAACCTGATCTGATACCGTGAAATTCGGGGTTCCGGATGTCAGGCCACCAGCCACATAAATACTCTCTTTGTGTACTGCGGGGTAAATTTCCTGCACCGGTGCAGGCAATGAAGGGCCGTGTTGCCAGTGATAATTACTGGCTGCGGCGGCATTGCCTGCGCAAAAAAGGAGTGCAACTGCTGCAGAGCGGCGAATCACCAAGGCAGTGACTCCCCGTTTGCATGAACAAAGCTACCGGTATTCTCCATTGAAAGACTATCAAGTTGCTTCAGCAAACCGGCTGCGGCTGTATCTGCATCAACATCACCGGCATTGTTTACCATTTCCGTCTGCACAAAGCCCGGATGCAGTAAAGCCACTGCGATGCCTCTGGTACGCAAATCGTTGGCCATGGAGACACCGGCAGCGTTCAATGCTGCTTTTGACATCCGGTAACCGTAATATCCACCTGATGTGTTATCCGCCATAGAGCCCATCCGGCTGGTCACAAGACCGATTTTACTGCCTTCACCCATGGCCGGGAGCAGGATTTGCGATACCAGCAAAGGCCCGAGAGCATTAACTCTAAACTGATAATCAATAGTATGCGGTTCTTGTTCATCCAGCGTTTCCCTGGCCAGTACGCCGGCATTATTGATGAGAAGGTCAATGTGAATATCGAGCAGAGGTGCAAGTGCCGCCGGTAACGCATCCGGGTTAGAAACATCCACGCCGGTCAATACCGTTGCTCCGGAAGCATTCAGCGCGTCAGAACTGTTACGGCAGGCAACATAAACGTTATCTCCTCTGGCAAGACACGCTTTAGTCAGCGCCAGCCCGATCCCGCGGTTACCACCGGTAATTACCACATTCATAAATCATTCTCCGTCATTCAGCAGTGCCAGAAGTCGTGTCAGATCATGCGGTGTATCAATGCCCACAGGCGGTGGTTCGGATGCCACGTCAACATGGATTTTATCGCCGTACCACAATGCCCGTAACTGCTCCAGTGACTCTGTATGTTCCAGCGCACTGGGCGTGTAACTGACATACTGATTCACATAACCTGCACGGTAAGCATATAAACCAATATGGCGAAGATAAAGGGAGGGATCAGTTCTGCCCGGATCGGTCATCATGCTGCTACGCTCAAAAGGGATCGCCGAACGGGAAAAATAGAGCGCTTCACCTTTGACGTTTCGTACAACTTTCACCATGTTCGGGTTAAGCACATCATCTGCGCTGTGCATTTCAGTGCCCAGTGTGGTCATGGCCACATCAGAGCGCTGTGACAGGTTTTCCACAACCTGACGGATATTTGCAGCAGGTACGAAAGGCTCATCGCCCTGCACGTTTACGATAAGGGTATCATCCGCAAGGTTCTCTTTCTGAATGACTTCCGCAAGACGCTCAGTGCCGGATTCATGTTTGTCCGACGTCATCACCACCCGTGCGAAGCCCTCCGCTACAGCCGCTATACGGCTATCGTCAGTAGCGACAATCACAGCCGATGCGCCCGCTTCTGCCGCCCTCTCCGTCACATGCTGAATCATTGGCTTTCCATTGATATCAGCAAGAGGTTTACCCGGAAACCGGGAAGAGCCGTATCGGGCAGGAATGATAACGGTAAAGTCCATCAGCGGGCCGCATCCATGTCGTCTACTGATAATTTTGTGGCGTTCACTTCCATTAACACGGGAATACCGTCTTTCACCGGATAACTGAGGCGGTCAAAACGACACAACAAGGCCTGCTTATCCTGTGACAGGATCAATTTACCTTTGCATACAGGGCATGCAAGTACATCCAATAATTTAATGTCAAAGCTCATTGTTTATCCTTCTTCCGGCTTCAAACCGGGTATCCAGTAAGTCATAAAATTCTTCAGGTAATACAGCATCCACCGGCAAATACCAACAATCTTCATGGGCAAATGCCCTTGCCTTCACAGCATCTTTCTCTGTCATGACCACGGTGCCCGGGGGAATATCTGCGGCGGAGAAATGATGATGATCGGGAAGCGGTTGTGTTGATGTTAACGTCATTCCGTACTTTTCTAACTGACGGAAGAAACGTTCAGGATGACCAATGCCCGCCAGGGCATGAATACCGGATTTTGCGCAAAAATCCTGAATACCCGTCTTGCGTCCGGGCTCCCGTACATTACAAAAGTGACGCCCCTCAAGAGTCAGATTATATGCAGGCGGTAAAGTGATTTGTTGTGGCAAAGCCGTTAGGTCAGCGTTGCCATTCAATATTATTCCGTCCACAGACGTCAGGCGCCAGGGCTTCTCCCGCAGCGGGCCCATGGGCAGCAAATGACCGTTTCCGGTTCCCCTGCTGTCCATGACTACCAGCTCAAGATCACGTTCCAACGCATAATGTTGCAGCCCGTCATCGCATATAATGACATCACAGTGTAATTCTTCCGCCAGCATTTTAGCCCCGCGTGCACGTACCGGGTCTATAACAACCGGTACGCCGGAACGTCCGGCAATTAACGCAGGCTCATCACCGCAAACAGCAGCATCGTCACCGGGCATAACACGATACGGATGATGCTGCATCGTGCCGCCATAACCACGGCTGAGTACACCGGGTTTCAATCCTTTTCTTTTAAAATGTTCTGTGATGGCCAGCACCACCGGCGTTTTGCCATTGCCGCCAACAGAAATGTTGCCCACAACAATAACAAACGCTCCGGGATGAGAACGCTTTTTTAAACCGGTCTTAAACAACCATCGCCGGCAGGCGCTCACAAAGGTAAATAACAACGCCAGGGGCCACAACAGCCATACCCGCTTTGATTTCTGGTACCACAGCTTGTTGATATCCATGCTCAGTGAGTTTCACCAAACTGTAATGCATGCAACTGGGCATAATGGCCTTTTTTCGCCAGCAATTCGCTGTGACGTCCCTGCTCAAGGATACGCCCCTGATCGATGACGATGATCTGGTCTGCCTTTTCAATTGTTGACAGGCGGTGGGCCACCACCAGGGATGTACAGGACTTTTGCAGCTGTTCCAGTGCATCCTGAATCAGTTTTTCTGATTCCGTATCCAGCGCCGATGTCGCTTCATCTAAAATCAGTACCGGCGCTCTGGCGAGAATTGCACGGGCTATGGCAATACGCTGACGCTGACCACCCGAGAGCATCAGACCATTTTCACCGATGACAGTATCCAGGCCTTCGTCAAGCTGATCCACAAACTCGGTAACATGGGCCATCTTTGCCGCTTTTTCGATATCTTCCCGCGATACTTTATCCGTTACGCCGTATGCAATGTTATTGGCGATGGAATCATTGAACAAGGTGACATGCTGGGAAACAGTGGCAAACTGTTTGCGCAGCGAACGCAGCTCAATGTCATTAATATTCATACCGTCCAACTGCACTTCCCCCTGCTGAGGCAGGTAAAAGCGGGTGAGAAGAGAAGAAATGGTAGATTTACCGCTGCCGGACTTACCGACCAGCGCAATGGTTTCCCCCGGTCTGGCTGAAAAACTGATGTCGGTCAGGGCCGAACGTTCTTTGCCGGGATAGGTGAAAGTCACATGATTAAACGCGATGTTACCTTGCGCACGTTCCAACTTTTTAGTGCCGGTATTCACTTCAATCTCTTCATCCAGTATTTCAAAAATACTGTTACAGGCTGCCATGCCGCGCTGGTATTCATTATTCACAGTGGTCAGTTGTTTAAGTGGTTTAAGCAACATCACCATGTAGAACACAACGCTGATAAACGTGCCTGCAGTCAGATTTGCCATAATATTCGGCAGACTTGCCATGAACAACACCACAGCCAGTGCGACGGAGGCAATGATCTGGATAGACGACACACTTAAAATTTGCGTCACTGCCAGCTTCATCGTTTGCTGACGGTTGTGGTTATTTTTCTGTGCAAAGCGGTTACGTTCGAAGTCCTGGCCCCCGAACATCAGGATAACTTTATGGCCTTTTACCGCCTGCTCAACCGACGCCGTCACACTTCCCATTGACTGTTGTATATTGCGGCTGACCTTCCTGAACCGTTTGCTGACCACTGCAACAATGATTGCCACCAGCGGGCCGATAATGAGAAAAATAAGAGACAATTGCCAGGACTGATACAGCATGACGACTAACAGACCAATAACCAGCGCCCCCTCACGAACGATGGTCAGCAGCGCCTTGCTGGCCGCACTAGCCACCTGTTCAGTGTCGTAGGTCACTTTACTGATGAGTGCCCCGACAGCCTGCTGATCATGAAATGACACCGGTAAATGCATGTACTTTTCGAACAACTGCTGGCGCATGGTCATAACAACCTGTGAGCCAATCCAGCTGAGGGTGTAGGTGCCCATAAAATTGAAAATACCGCGAAGGACAAACAGTGGTACGATGGCAATAGCCGCTATACGCAGAAAGTCGCTATCACCGTTACCAAGGGAGTCATCTATCAGAGGTTTAAGATTGGATATTACGTAGGTATCCAGCGCGGAATACCCAATCATACCGATTACGGCCACGAAAAAAGCGAGTTTATAGTTTCGCAGATACGTAAAAAAGCGGCGTTGGTTACTGGCCGCCGGGTCGGAATTTTGCATTTATTTTCATCACTTATTCGAATAACCGGCCCATTGTAACTGGAATCGGCTAAATTCCCAATGCGCGGTGTTAATGCCGGCCTTTGTTATGGTCATTAACGCCTGTATTTTCAATGCTGAGGCAGAGATACCTGTGTCCGTAAGTCATACCAGCGGCGGCTGATATCTCTGTTGTAGCGCTTTACGCCGATCCCCTCATCAGCCAGGGTAAATTGTATGTAGCCGTTCAGGTCAGTCCGCAGAATAACTGAACCGGCTTCACGGTAACGGGATTCAACAACGTCTTCAGGTAATTTCCAGCGATGATAAAAGCCGGACGTAAATACGGTGAACGAAGGTGATACTGCTTTTATGAAAGCCATTGATGATGAAGTGCTGCTGCCATGATGGGGTGCCAGTAGTATATCGGCGTTAAGGGCTGCATTGTTATACAAAAGTGCGTATTCGGCACTGCGGTTTATATCACCCGGGAGCAACACTGAATAGCCATTTCCGGATACCAGTAAAACACAGGATAACCGGTTGCTGTCTTCCATATTGCCTTTTTCCGGCCACATGGCACGAAAGTGTAATCCTTGCCACCGCCATCGTTTTCCGCTTTGACAGCCATTTGTATTTGATGACAAACTCCGGTTGAGCTCCAGCGGATGATCAGCCCTGCGATCTAACCACGCAGTAACACCGCCGGCATGGTCGTCATCTCCGTGAGAAACAATCAGTTGATCAACGTGATGAATACCGGCCGCCGTCAGTGCCGGCAGTACCGTACTTGTCAGTGCGTTGCCTGTTTCCCATGAGGGACCGGTATCAATGATGACTGCACGGTTTCCCCTGGAAACTGCCAGTGCCGTGCCCTGGCCCACATCAAATACGTGAAGTTGCCAGGCATCTGTACTGAGCGGGAACCAGAAACTCATCGCCGGCACCGCCAGCATCATGGCACTGCGCTTCCGGTAGCGAAACACCGGCAATGCCAACAGCAGCATTGACAGGAGCAGACAGAATGCAGCCTGACCGCTAACGCCTGTATTATCAAAGGCCGCCATATACGGGTAAATCACGCTGAGTTGCTGCGTCATCCATAGCAGGATGGTATCAGCCAAATCGAGTAACGTGTTTGTGAGACCATCGTTATAGTTCAGTACCAGCCCTGCCAGACCGGCGGGCATCAGCAGTGTGATCACAGGAATTGCGATGAGATTAACGCCTGCCGTCAGCAAAGACACTGAACCGAAAAATATCAGCGTAAACGGCATTAACAATAATGAAATCAGACACTGCGCGCGAATAACAAACATGATGCGGTGAAAGTATGAATACGATGCAGGTTTCCACCGCCAGCCAATGAATATTAAAACACACACCGCACCGGCACTCAGATAAAAGCTGTTACTGAATACACTGAAAGGAGAAACCAGAATACACAGAAACACCATCACCAGCAGCCGGTGCCGCCAGCTCCAGCAGACTTTAAAAGTAAGCAGCAATGTGAACAATAAAATAAGCAGCCACGCGCGGGTTACCGGTACCTGCCAGTTGGCCAGCGCCGCATAGAGGGCTGTCATGAGGAGTGTTGCTACAGCAACTGTAAGCCGTATATTCATACCGTTGTGCCCGGCATTGATAAGACGGGCAAAACAACTGATCACAGCACTGCTCAGCAACGCAGACCATAAAGCCACCATACCTGCATGCAGACCCGAAATTGAAAACAGGTGGCCTGTTCCGGTTTTTTGCAGCAACTGCCAGTCTTTGTCTGTCAGCAAAGAACGGTCACCAGTCATTAAAGCCACCAGCCAGCGGGAGTAACCCGCTTTCTGCAAACGCTGACTTGCGCGGTAATGCAGACTGTCAGCCGGAGAAACAAGAGAACCGTTTCCGAACGCTTTGACTGAACCCGTGGCTATCATTTTCATGCTGACCATTTTTGCCCGGCTGTCGCCGCCCGGGTTCATTAACGGCGAAGCCGGCTTCAGATTAACCGTTAACTTCACCTGTTGATGAATAGCCAGCTCCCCCATATTTTGCGACAAGTGAACACCGATGACCGGACGGAAGAAATAATGCCTGTCACCCAGTGTCGAAAGAGCAACATGCAACCACTGACCATTGTCATTTCTCTGCGTAAACGTTATCTGCCCCGTAACTATGACATCTTGTTGAATTTTGCCGGCAGGGAGTTGCCAAGCCAGGTAGCAATGCCCTACACTTGCCATCCAAATCAATCCGGACATTATCCCGCTGAGTAAATACGGCAGTACACTAAACTGTTTTTTACTGCGCACGTACCAGTTTGTAACACCACATAAACGACATCCTGCTTTCAGGGCGGTGCGGATGTGCATTTTGACATTGTGTGTGTGGATAATGGAGACGATACAGGCAAGAAGTACAATCCAGATTTTTCCCGGCAACACCGGCCAGAACCTCGCAGACAGCGAAGTCAGGCAGAATGCCAGCAGCCATAGCGCAGCGTGTTGATGCATGGATTGGTTACTTCGGATGAAATGAAATACGGTTTATGCCAAAAAAATTTATACGACGTTTTTTACCAGACCATCAAACGATAAAGCACAATCGTGCGCTACGGATCTTCGGCACAGTTTTGCATGAGCCGAACCTGTGGCATCTGAACCGTCGTTCAGCAGCTAACGCGTTTGGTATTGGTTTGTTTTTCGCTTTCTGGCCTGTTCCGTTTCAAATGTGGTTGTCTGCCGCCACTGCTATTCCCTTCCGTGCAAACCTCCCCCTCTCTGTAGCAACCGTGTGGATCACGAACCCGTTTACCATGCCGCCAATTTTTTACGGTGCTTACAAGGTAGGTACAACGGTACTGGGTACAGAGCCCACACACTTTGAATTGCAGTTCAGCTGGAAATGGATAATTGAAAGTATCAGCACCATCGGCCCGGCCTTCCTCGTCGGCTGCGGGATCTGTTCAGTCATATTTGGTTTGCTGGGGTATTTCGGACTCAACTGGATATGGCGTTTTTCTGTGAGAAAATCATGGAATGCACGTAAAGAAGCCCGCAAACAACGGGCTTCAAAAGCATAAACCGGAATTAACAGTCTTCACTGATCTGTCGGCAAAATATTTTAGCAAATCAGGTCCGCACAAAAGCTTGCCGGTATCACAACACCGGCAAACTGATGGCAGATTTTAATTTATTCGCCGGAAAGATTATGTTCGCGAAGAAAACTGAGCAGCTTTTCTTCATCCCACACATCAACGCCTAAATCCTGCGCTTTGGTCAGTTTTGAGCCGGCTTTTTCTCCGGCTACGAGGAAGTGTGTTTTCGCTGACACCGAACCGGCAACTTTCGCCCCCAGTTGCTGTAGCAATGCTTTTGCCTCATTGCGTCCCATGGCCGTCATGGTACCGGTCAGTACGCAGGTCTGGCCCTCCAGAGGCAAGTCCCCTGCATCTGCAACCTGAATAGCCGGCCAGTTCACACCTGCAGCGACAAGATCATCAATAATGGCACGGTTATGATCTTCGTGCACAAAGTGATAAATGTGTGTAGCCACCACTTCACCCACATCCGGCACTTCTTTGAGGGCTTCAATGTCTGCGGCAAACAACGCATCCAGATCTTTAAAATGTGTGGCCAGATTCGACGCTGTCGCTTCTCCTACTTCCCTGATCCCCAGAGCATAAAGAAATCTGGGCAAGGTGGTGGTTTTAGCCTTCTCCAGTGAAGTCAGTAAATTCGAAGCCGACTTTTCTGCCATCCGTTCAAGACTGACCAAATCGCCTAACGACAAATGAAAGAATTCAGCAGGACTTTTCACCAGTCCGGCATCCACCAGTTGATCAACCAGCTTATCGCCCAGGCCGTCAATATCGAAAGCTTTGCGTGAAGCAAAATGTTTAAGTGCCTGTTTGCGTTGTGCAGCACATACCAGTCCTCCGGTACATCTTGCTACGGCTTCGCCCTCAGCTTTCTCCACATGAGAATCACACACGGGGCAATTGGCAGGGAATATAATATCCGTAGCATCCTCAGGCCGCTTTGCCTCAACCACAGAAACAACCTGTGGTATCACATCACCGGCTCTGCGGATAACCACAACATCACCCACTTTGACACCCAGACGCTGTATCTCATCCTGATTATGGAGCGTGGCGTTAGATACTGTAACACCGCCCACAAACACAGGTTCCAGGCGAGCCACCGGTGTAATAGCGCCGGTCCGGCCAACCTGAAACTCCACATCCAGTAAGCGTGTCATTTCTTCCTGTGCAGGAAACTTCTGTGCAATTGCCCAGCGGGGAGCGCGGGCCACAAAACCCAGTGTTTGCTGCAAGTCTATGCGGTCAACCTTGAATACCACCCCATCGATGTCGTACGGTAACTGCTCACGCTGCTCAAGAATACGCTGATAATAAGCCAGACAACCCTTCGCGCCTTCAGCCACATCGACCTCAGGGCACAACGGCAGTCCCCAGCTCCCCAGTGTTTTCAGCCGTGCGCTGTGGGTATCTTCCAGTCCGAAATCCTGTGGTGAAACGACACCCAGTGAATAGGCGTAAAACATCAGTGGCCGTTTTGCAGTAATACGGCTGTCCAGTTGCCTCAGACTGCCAGCAGCGGCATTACGGGGATTGGCAAAGACTTTATCGCCCTTTTCACGTTGCCGTTCATTAAGTGCATCAAAGCCGGCCTTTGGCATAAAGACTTCACCTCGCACTTCGATACGGGCGGGGAGATCTTTACCTTTAAGGCGGAGAGGCACATTACCGATGGTCTTGACGTTTTGCGTGATATTTTCCCCTGTCTGCCCGTCACCCCGTGTTGCAGCCTGCACAAGCACACCGTCTTCATACAGAATACTGACAGCCAGACCGTCCAGTTTAGGCTCACAACTGAACATCAGTGTTGAATGGTCTTTCAGGCGGTCACCAATACGTTTTTCAAAGGCGTTCAGTGAAGCTTCATCGAAGGCATTGTCCAGCGATAACATAGGAACTTCGTGGGTAACCTGCTCAAAGGCGGCAAGAGGCGCACCACCTACTTTCTGTGACGGCGAATCCGCTGTCAGCAGATCAGGATGGGCGGCTTCCAGCGATTTTAACTCCTGCATGAGCCGGTCGTATTCAGCATCAGGTACAGAAGGAGCATCTTCCACATAGTACTGGGTATTATAACGGGTGATAGTGTCGCGCAGTGTCTCTATACGACTGGCAACGGAGGCTTTATCTGTTGACATAAAGTGTCTCTTGCAAAGCGCTGCTACAGCAGGGTAACAGCGCTGATGGATCAGTGGCGGGTAATCATTCGCTTGCGTTCAAATTCGCGGATTTTTTCCATGTATTGCTGCAATCCCTGTTTGGTCAGTACACTGCGGCGACCGTCCAGAATTTGCGCATTGAATTCGTCAGCAATTTTCCGGGCTGCATTATGCATCATGTTAAATACCTGATGGGCATCAACCCCGTCGATGGGCAGGATCATGAATAATGACACACCCTGAGTGGTAAAATTCTCCAGGTTATCAATATCGAAAACCCCCGGCTTGAACATATTGGCCAGACTGAAGAGTACAGGTCCCTTACCATTTGAATTCACATGGCGGTGGAAAATATCCTGATCACCGAACTTAAACCCTAATGTGAGTAATAAAGGCAATAATGCGGCACCTGAAATGGGTGTGTCGTCCTGAGCCCGCACATTAACAACGAGCACCTCCTGCTCCACATCCTCTGAAGGAGCAGCGCCGGACTCTGCAGCCGGCTGGCTCTGACTGTCGTCAAAATCAATTCTCATCTGGTCATCACCGAAATTCGGTTCCTGACGACGACGCAGCAAGCCCCGTTTCTTAGCAACTTTCTTACTGTCATTATCGATGTCATGCTCTGAGCTTTGTTCGTCAGACGCATTGTCTTTAACTGCCGGCTCAGCTTGCTGGGCATCCAGCGTAAAATCATCAGCCTGCGGTTCATCTGCGACGGCTTTTTGTTCTTTACGGATAAGAAACTCAGGCGGATCCGGGATGGGATCGTCGTCTGCCTGCTCCGGCGCAACATGCCGGCTACCCTGCATATGAGGTTTAGGGTTGGTCACCACTGAACCATACAGCTTGGTTGCCTGCGCCTGCGGCTCCGGCTTCGAAACCGTCTTTTCGTCCGCATCTTCATTAACGGGACGGGAGACTGGCGGCTCAGATTCTTCATCGCCGCCGGTGTCTGCTACAGGTTTAGAAGAAGAAACCACTCTTACCGCTCCCAGACCTAAATCATCATAACCTTTATGATCATCGCCCTGCTCTGCAGACCAGTCGTCCTGTTCTTCTGAATTGTCATCCTGCCACTGGCCGGGTTCAATACGCTCTTTCTTTGTCGCATTGTTATTTTTTCTTATCTTCCAGATACCATGGGCGAGCACGCCAATAATAAAACAGGTACCCAGGATAAGGAGTGATAAACGTAGTTCATCCATTTAATTCGTTCGCCCTTTGTTATGCTTCGACGAAGGCCATGGCTTCATCAACATCTACGGCAACCATGCGGGAAACCCCTGGCTCTGCCATAGTGACACCTGTGAGGTGCGTTGCCATTTCCATCGCAATCTTATTGTGGGTGATATAGATAAATTGCACCGACTTTGACATTTCTGATACCAGTTTACAGAAACGCCCCACGTTGGCATCGTCCAGCGGCGCATCCACTTCGTCAAGTAAACAGAAGGGCGCCGGATTCAACCGGAAAATTGCAAACACCAATGATAAAGCGGTTAACGCTTTTTCTCCACCGCTTAAAAGGTGAATTGTACTATTTTTCTTACCGGGCGGCCGGGCCATAATTGTCACACCGGTCTCAAGCAGATCATCATCTGTCAGTGCCAGATAGGCAGAGCCGCCGCCAAATACTTTGGGAAAGAGTTGTTTCAGATCCTCATTTACCTGTTCAAAGGTTGCTGAAAAACGGGTTTTGGTTTCTTTGTCTATTTTACGGATAGCACTTTGCAGCGTATCCAGCGCAGATACCAGGTCATCAAACTGCGTATCGAGATGCTGTTTCCGTTCCGCCTGCGTCTCATATTCTTCCACGGCCGCCAGATTCACCGCCCCCAGACGGGAAACCGCTGCGGTGGTTTTTTCCAGTTCCTGTTGCCAGCTCTTTTCATCAGCAGTGTCATCCAGTTCCGGTAAAATTTCTTTCAGAGACTGGCCGGTTTCCTGCAATAATTCGAGTACCGACATGGCCCTTACACGGGCGCCTTCGATATCAATTTTTAACCCGTCTATAACAGTGTTCCGTTGCTGAATTTTCACAGCAACGCCATGATGCCCCTGCTGCGCTTCCCTCAGCAGAGCTTCCACATCGCTTAACGCATTCTGCTTTTCTATGCGCAACGATTCCTGCACTTCCCGGTCTTCGAGTAATTGCGCAAGTTGTGCTTCATGCATCGCCATAGGCTGGCTAAGGGACTGTTTTTCCAGCGTTAATGTGTCTTCACGCTGGCGGTACTCAGCCAGCTGCGCTTGGTTACGCGTTACCTGTTCACGGTATAATTGCTGCTGATTTCGCTGCTGCTGTACAGACAGTTCAAGCTGATGTTTACGGGATTTCTGCTGCTCTGCAGACTGCCTCGCATCCTGCTGTTCGTGCTCGAACCTTTCCCGCTCTGACGACGCATTCTGCTCCTCTTCCTCCGCATCCATCAACTGCATTTCCAGCACTTCAAGCTGAGCCGTCAATGTATCAAGTTGCTCATCATCCCCGGCCAGAGTCTGCTGTTGCCGGGTAAGTTCATCGCGGATTTTTTGCTGCCGCAAGGCTAACTGGGCAACTTCCTGCTTCAGCATGGCTACCTGATGTGCAGCCTGCTGTTGTTGCTGAGCAGAGCGCACCTGTGCCTGCCTGGTGATTTCAAGATGCTCTTCCGCCTGTGTTTTTTCCTCGGCGGCACTGTCTGCCTGAAACTGAAGTTCTGCAAGCTGTTCACTCAGGCTGTCAATTTCGCTCTGCAATTTCGCCATTTGCCCATGACGTTGCAGTGCACCTGCACTGTCTTCCTGTACGGTCCCTCTTAACAACCAGTCTGCAGATAACCATTCTCCGGTTTCAGTGACTACCGATTCACCGGCAGCCAGAGCCGGCAATAACTTCCTTGCTGCCGCCAAATCGGCGACAAGGCGGATACGGTAAAACAATGACGGGATATAGCCGTCATTCAAACATGACGCCAGTGTACTCTCTGCAGGTGGTCTGTCTGTATGAAGTGGCAGGATCCTGTGCCCCTGGGGAAAATGTTCTGCTGAGGCGATGAGGGTTTCCACTGGATACTCTGCTGCCACCAGCGGGTCGTTTAACCACACAGTGACTTTTTCAATCAGCGCCTCAAACCCCGGCTTTACGCTGATACTTTTCCACAGTAATGCAACACCCTCAGGAAGTTCGCCTGCTTCAGCTTCCGCCAGTTCCTGCAACGCTTCAAGGGCTGCAAAACGTGAAGCCGCCTGGTCCAGTTCCCGCTGACAACCTGCCTGAGCAGCGGTTGCCGTCTGATATTGTTCTGATGCGACATTAAGCGCATCTTTACTGATAATCACTTCATCTTCAGCAATAGCGGATTTTTCTGCGGCCAGTTCCTGCTCAGCCTGCGCTTCTTCGAGACGCTGACTCAACGTGTCATAATCCAGTGCCGCCAGCTCATCATTCAATTCACCGATGCGCTGTGTCGTGCGCAGTTGCATACTGGTCACCGACTGGATCTGGCTGTGTAAACCCTGCACCTTTTGCTTAAGAGAATGATAGTGTTGTTCCTGTTCACGACGCTTGCGGTTGTAGTCCCTTAACGCAGATTCCGCAGATTCAGCCCGCTCTTCAGCCTGGAAGATCGTTTCTTCTAACATCAGCAGTTCAGGCTCAGACTGTTCAAGAGACATATCAGCCTTCTCAAGTGCCTGCTCAGCTTCCTGAAGCGACGCCGCTAACAGTTCACGGCGCTGATGAAGCTCTTCCAGTTCAGCTGAAATCTGATTGTCACGCTGCTGACTGTGAAGGGTGTTCTGTTCAATGCGGGTAATTTGCGTGGAAATGGTGAACACAGCCTGCTGAACGTCATCCAGTGCCGCCTTAATGTCTTCCGACTGCGTGCGGTATTTCTCGATACCGGCCTCATCACCACGCTGCTGTGCAATCAGTGCATCCAGCTCATTTTGTTCTTTTGCCAGTTCACCTTCGATCTTTTCAATATGCTGCGTGTGTTTGAGCCAGCGGATGGCAGACAGCTCACCTTTCAATTTCCGTTCACTGGCCTTCAGGGCCTTATAGCGTTGAGCGGCAGCCGCCTGACGTTGCAACTTTTCCAGTTGCCGGCCAAGTTCACCCCGCACATCTTCCAGACGCTCAAGATTGTCCTGTGTGTGCCGGATGCGGTTTTCAGTCTCCCTGCGGCGCTCTTTGTATTTTGATATGCCGGCAGCTTCTTCAATAAATACCCGCAACTCCTGCGGCTTTGACTCAATCAAACGGGAAATCATGCCCTGTTCGATAATGGCATAACTGCGGGGGCCGAGACCGGTTCCCAGAAACAAATCGGTTACATCCCGCCGGCGGCAACGGGTGCCGTTAAGAAAATACAGAGACTGGGCATCGCGGGTTACCAGCCGTTTCACGGCCAGTTCATTATACTGAGCGAATTCACCACCAATTCGACCGCTGCTGTTATCGAAAACCAGTTCAACTGAACACTGACCGACAGGTTTTCGCGCTGAGGAGCCGTTGAATATGACATCCGTCATGGCGTCGCCACGGAGATTTTTTGCTGAACTTTCCCCCAGCACCCAGCGTACCGCATCAATCACGTTGGATTTACCGCAGCCGTTCGGTCCGACTATCGCTGTCATATCACCGGGAAAAGGAATGGTGGTAGGATCGACAAAGGACTTAAACCCGGCCAGCTTAATTTTTTTCAGGCGCACAAAAACCTCTCAGGGAAAAGGAGATTTAAGTTGCCATCAGCCAAGCTGAAGAATGCCTGAAATTGCAGCATAAATAACGGGTTACCGGTGATCAGCGCAAAGGAAAATTATTCTTATCCGCTGACTCTATCAAAACTCACACGCTGTAACAATTGGGTTTTCTCACCGCATGCGGATACAGGTATACTGCATGTGCATACTGGCCCGGCAATTTGAATCCGGTTCAGAACCCAATTTCAAGCGCAGCTTCAGGAGATGTAATGCAAAATAAAAGCGGACTCAGTTATTTTATGACCGGCTTTTCACTGATTAAAACAAAGGGCCTGAAACGGTTTGTATTCATCCCGCTGACGGTTAATTTGCTGCTTTTTTCCGTGGCACTTTACTTTCTGTTCGGCGAAATAGGAGAAGGCATTAGCTGGCTGATGAGCTTAATCCCGCAATGGCTGGACTGGCTTCGTGGTGTGATCAGCTTTTTCCTGTGGCCTCTTGCAGTCTTGTCAGTGCTGCTGATATTTGCATTGGTTTTCGGTACCCTGGCTAACTGGATAGCGGCTCCTTTTAACGGCATTCTGGCCGAAAAAGTTGAGCGTCACCTCACTGGTCAGTCAATCGGCGATGATGGTCTGCTGGACTTAATTAAAGATGTACCACGGATGCTGGGAAGAGAATTTGCCAAATTAATCTGGTACATCCCCAGAGCCATTGTGTTTTTAATCCTGTTTCTGCTTATCCCTGTCATCGGCCAGGTGTTATGGTTTATGTTCAATGCGTGGATGATGGCCATTCAGTATTGTGACTATCCCTACGACAACCATAAAGTACCGTTTAAGGTGATGCGGGCGCACCTGGGAAAACATAAGACACTGTGTTTCTCTTTCGGCGTGGGTGTGAGCTTATTTTCCCTTATCCCGCTGGTGAACTTTATCGTTATGCCGGTGGCTATTTGTGGTGCCACCGCCATGTGGGTTGAACGTTTGAAGCCCGATTTACAAAGCCGCTGAAAACAGTTTTAAAACGGTAACGGTTCCTCGTCGTCTTCTTCAGGAACCGTTTCTTCCGGGTCTCCCCTTCCTGCTCCCAGAAAGTCATTGTATTTATCCAGCCATTTTCCGGCCTTGCGGGTTTGCCCTGCCTTTTGAAAAGACTGAAACAAATTCATGTATACCGGACGCTGCGCTTCAGGGCGGGTAAGTTGCTGGCGCCACAAAGCCATGTAAATTGGTGGAATATCCCCGCTGTCATGGTGTTCAAGAAAGGTAATATGCCCGGAAGGTTTATAGGCACGGATATCGGAACGGGCGCAGCTTTGTGCCGGCCAGATCCCGGCACCGGGCTGCAATGCCCGCCAGTTATCCAGTGTGGAGAGAGGTGAATAGGTAATTTTGCCGTCGAAAATCAGATTTGGTGCATCCCCACTGCCGCAGTACCGTTTGGCGGCATTTTTCCCCAGCGCATATTCATCAACAAATCCGGCAAAGTGCGCCAGCTCATGAACAAAAACCGCATAGGAGTCAATCAGGTCGAGAAACATTACACCGTTATTTACGTTGGCTTTACCCTGCTCTGCAATAATCACAGCATGGGTTAATCCCCGCTTTTCCACCGCATTGGCTAGAGGCCTTACATCACAGCCGAGGCGTCCCTGTCCTTTCCAGTCGCCACCACAGTTCAGACTGTCATCCGTGAGCCACACCGGCGCATCCAGGCAAATTGCCAGTGACTGCAGGCGCTTGTCTTTGCGGAATTCTGTTACGATTTCATCGGCTTTTACGATGGTCGATAACGAAGTAGCAAACAGACCTACTTTCTGGCTGCAACTTTCATCCGTTCTGGCTTTAGCCGGCACTGAGGCTGCGCTGTAAGGCGAATAGGTTGACAGAATACGTCTGACCTTCCCCGCCATTTCATGACCGCTGTCAGCTGCCTGAGCAATCCATTTACCGGCAGCCTTACGTTTACCGTCTGCCCACAGCAATCTGCCATACTGAAAGGCACTTTGCGGATAATCATTAGCGGTTACACGAAGCCACGGTCTCGCTTCTTCCGGCTGGGCATGCAGTAAGTACCAGTCAGCAAGTGCTGCCTGACCCGGCAAATAGCCTTGTCCGGCGGCCCGTTTAAGCCAGGTTTCCCGTTTTACCGGGTCATCCGTCGTCATGGCGAAGGCCAGCTGAGCTTCGGGCACATTGCCGATAGCAGCCAGACTCATCAACCGGTCACTTTTCGCATCATCGCCGACCAGTTGATACAGTGCCCAGGCCGCATCGGCGTTATCCAGAGCAACCAGCTTATTAAGCCAGAACGCTGAACCCTGCATAGTGGCCCAGGCCACAAGGCGGTCTTCTGCTACACCGCTGCCGTTTGAGGCTGCCAGCCATAACAGTGAAGCAGGGTTCGATGCGGACTCTGCATTGTGAAGGAGTTGACGGGTATCACGACCTGAGTCAGACCCTACCAGCAATATAGCCAGCAGTGCTACGATAAATCCACGCATACAGGATTCGGGTTATTCAGTATCGTCAGCGGGATGGCGCAAACGGTTCAGCTCAATTCTGGCATAACGGTGCTCCACATAATCATACACATTGGTACTGAGAGCCAGCTTGAAATAATTTGAAGCGATCCCCTTGTTTCCCAGCGCGCTATGGTATTTACCGAGATAGAAATAAGCCTCACAAAGACGATCTGTCAGCTCTTTCTGGCTGGAGATGCCTTCGATAAGCGAATTGAGTAACGCCGTTTCACTGGATGTGCCTAAAAACAAATCAACCAGTTTCACCGCCCAGTGTCCGGGATTAAGCCCCGGCCGCACGGCGACCAGCCAGGCCCTGGCATCAACCGGATCGATATCGTGTTTGGCAAAGAATGTCCACAACACTCTGAAAGGGTCTGTTTCGTCTTTAGTCTGAAAAGTAGTGAGATCGTCGATGGCCAAATCAGCGCGACCGCCGTAGTACAGTGCAATACCACGGTTTAAAAATGCGAAGTCATATTCCGGATCGATATCAAGGGTCGAATCAAATGCTTCGTATGCCTGAATAAAATCCAGCTGCTGCACAAAATGAATACCGATTGAATTATACGCTTCCGCCATGTCCGGCTTCAGTTGCAAAGCCTGCGTGTAATCATACTGCGCCAGACCTGCCAGGCCGACACTGTCGTACAACATACCGCGCTGATAAAGTAACTCAGCACGATCCCCGTCGGGAATAGTCGCATTCGCCAGTACCTGATTGTACCGCGCAATTGCCATTTGAGAGCGAGGATTGACCGGCGCTGGTTCTGCGAGTAACAGGTTCCCCATTTCTCCTTTGGGTTGCGCTTGTTGTGAACTGGCACAGCCGGACAAAGAGACCGCCAGATAAGAAAAAAAGATGAGACTAATGACTTTACGCATGTTAAAAATGGATTCACTCGCTATGAAAATGACGTGGCGCGGGCAAACTGTCTTCCTGACAGTCATCCGATGGCTGACACCATCGCCGATTTGATAAAAAAAGTAAAGCCTGAGCCACCAGAGAGATGTAATGGAAAATAAAAGAATAACACAACTGAAAGAAACAGCCCAGGCAGCAAAGCAACATGCCCATGCCCCCTACTCCGGTTTTCAAGTAGGTGCCGCCGTGCTCACCACCGGTGACAGTATCTTTGCCGGCTGCAATGTAGAGAACGCGGCTTATCCGCTTGGTCAGTGTGCAGAAGCCACAGCCATCGGAGCAATGATTGCAGGAGGCGCCCGACAAATTAAGGCCATTGTAATAGCCAGTCCCAATGACAGCTTCTGCTTCCCTTGCGGCGGATGCAGGCAAAAAATAGCTGAGTTTGCAGGTGATGACACACCGGTGATTCTGGTGACTGACGACGGTAAAACAGAAACCTATACTGTTGGCGATTTACTGCCCCATGCTTTTCGTTTCAGTAATTTACAGGCTGATAAAGAACACGCATAAAAAACGGCCTGCCGGCCGTTTTCTATTTTTTCTTCGCTTCCATGGCTGCGAGCTGCTCAGCGGTAGCCGGCAGCTGGTGTTTTTCCTTCCACTCGCTGTAAGGCATACCGTAAACCGCTTCCCTGGCCGCTTCGTAGTCTACGTCAACACCTTCATCTGCCGCTGCCTTGCTGTACCATTTAGCCAGACAGTTACGACAGAAATCCGCAAGAATCATCAGGTCGATATTCTGCACCTGTTTATTATCATCCAGATGTTTCAGTAACCGGCGGAAGGTTGCTGCTTCAATTCTGGTCTGTTCATCGCTGGTCATATTCCACTCCTGATCATTATCCGTGTGCACCGGCGAGCCGGCAACGGACAGGTAAAAAACAAAAAGGGCGCCAGAAGCGCCCTTTTTAACAAGGTGAAAATAAAAGCTTATTCGCCTTTATCTTCTTTTGCTTCTGCAGGAGCCGGCTTTTCAAGCAGCTCTTTGATGCTCAGACGTACACGGTTCTGACGGTCAATTTCCATGACTTTCACGTCAACCATTTCGCCTTCTTTCAGGTAGTCGGTCACTTTGTTCACACGCTCGTGAGCGATTTGTGAAATGTGAACCAGACCTTCCTTACCAGGCAGTACTTCTACGAATGCACCGAAGTCTACGATACGGGTGATCTTACCGTTGTAGGTTTTGCCTACTTCGATTTCAGCCGTTACGCCTTCAATCATGCCGATCGCGATATCTGCTTTAGCACGCTCTGTGGCGAAGATCTTGATAGTACCGTCATCTTCGATTTCGATGTTGGTATCAGACGCTTCAGTGATAGAACGAATCATCGCACCACCTTTACCGATTACGTCACGGATCTTGTCCTGATCAATCTTCATGGTGTAGATGCGCGGAGCAAATTCGCTCAGCTCTTCACGGTGACCGGTGATCGCCTTATCCATTACGCTCAGAATGTGTAAACGGGCTTCTTTTGCCTGTTTAAGTGCAATCTGCATAATTTCTTTGGTGATACCTTCGATCTTGATATCCATCTGCAGCGCAGTGATACCGTCGTTAGTACCGGCTACTTTAAAGTCCATGTCACCCAGGTGATCTTCGTCACCCAAAATGTCAGACAGAACTACGAAGTTTTCGTCGCTCTTAACCAGACCCATTGCGATACCCGCAACAGACGCTTTAATTGGTACACCGGCATCCATCAGGGCCAGAGACGTACCACATACAGACGCCATTGAAGATGACCCGTTAGATTCAGTGATTTCAGAAACCACACGTACTACATACGGGAATTCTTCTTCAGAAGGCATAACCGCCTGAATGCCGCGCTTCGCCAGACGACCGTGGCCGATTTCACGACGCTTAGGCGAACCGATCATGCCGGTCTCACCTACACAGTATGGAGGGAAGTTGTAGTGCAGCATGAACTTGCTGTCACGCTTGCCCTGCAATTCGTCAATCATCTGTGCGTCACGTTCTGTACCTAAAGTGGCAACAACCAGTGCCTGCGTTTCACCACGGGTGAATACAGCAGAACCGTGAGTACGTGGAAGCACGCCAGTCGCAACGTCAAGGGCACGAACCATAGCTGGATCACGACCGTCAATACGTGGCTCACCGGCCAGGATGCGTGAACGTACTACGTCACTTTCCAGATCGTGCAGCAGGTCAGACGCTTCTTTCGCGTCCTGTTCAGGATTCGCTTCAAGAATTTGAGCCAGCGCTTCTTCAGTAACCTTAGTTACCGCATCTTTACGCTCAAGCTTGTCAGATATCTGGTAAGCCGCAGTCATGCCGCTTTCAGCCAGTTCTTTTACTTTCGCTTTCAGTTCGGTGTTTTCAGCTTTAGGCGCCCAGTCCCATGCCGGAGTATTTACTTCAGCAGCAAAAGACTTAACAGCTTCAACAACCGCTTGCGACTGTTCGTGACCGAACATTACCGCACCCAGCATGACGTCTTCAGACAGTACGCTGGCTTCAGATTCAACCATCAGAACAGCACTTTCAGTACCGGCAACCACCAGGTCAAGCTGGCTTTCAGGCTGCTCAGAGAAACGTGTATTCAGGATGTACTCACCATCTTTGTAACCAACACGGGCTGCACCAACAGGACCGTTGAAAGGAATACCGGAGATAGCCAGTGCCGCAGACGTACCAATCAGTGAAATGATGTCAGTCGGGATTTCAGGGTTCGCAGAAAGTACGGTAACAACAACCTGTACTTCATTGAAAAAACCTTCCGGGAACAGTGGACGGATTGGACGGTCAATCAGACGGGCTGTCAGTGTTTCGCCTTCTGAAGGACGGCCTTCACGTTTGAAAAAGCCACCCGGGATTTTACCGGCAGCGTAAGCTTTTTCCTGATAGTTAACCGTTAACGGGAAGAAATCCTGATCGGCTTTCGCTTCTTTTTTACCAACTACAGTTACCATCACAGAGGTATCGTCCATGCTGGCGATGACGGCTGCAGTTGCCTGACGCGCGATAACGCCAGTTTCCAGAGTTACAGTATGCTGACCATACTGAAAAGAATGAGTAATAGGAGTCACTATTTGTCCTTTATTTTCTTTAATATATATATTCGCTTTTGAACGCGGCGCATAGTATAGCCGCGATAATTACCTAATGCCATTATCAAATGCCTGAAAGCCGCTGACTGCCGGATTTATCTCCTTAAACTGCAAAGATTTTTTGATTTGCTGTTTGCAGGCGAATTAAACAACAAAAAAACTTGGCAATTGATTACTTTTTCATCATATTGAAATATAAAGCAGTATGCTATAAGAGTCACACATGAGGAGATGTCCCTGATGCTGGTATTAAGACTCAACAAAGCGGGTATGCCACAGGAATGGGTTTTGCCTGAAGAGGCTGCAAGGCTTTATTGTCAGGACAAAGTGTTGTTCGAACTTGGTGCGACCGCCTGTACCCTGCACGGTGGCTGGAATAATGCCGGAATCCGGAGCGAACTGACGTTATCCAGCATTATTGCCTGCGACGGAAAAGTGACTGATGTAAGCGGAAAGATTGCGTTATGTAACCGTTATCTTTTCCGCCGGGATGATCATTTATGCCTGTATTGCGGTCAGCGCTTCAGCCCCGGCCAGCTCACCCGCGACCATATCATTCCACGATCCCGTGGTGGTCAGGATAAATGGACGAATGTCGCCACAGCCTGCGGGCGCTGTAATCACGCCAAGGGAGCCCGTACACCGGAAGAAGCTAACATGCCGTTACTTGCCGTTCCTTTCAGGCCAAATCTTTATGAACGTTTCTACCTGATGAACCGGCGTATTCTGGCTGACCAGATGGCTTTTCTGAGCAGTCACTTTTCACGACAGCGTAACTGGCAGGAAGGCGTATAGCGCTATTCCTCTGCTACCGTTTTGCCGGACGGGCGATTGGCTGTGGCAATTTCACTGTGCCACAGCGCCATCCAGTCTTCTGATATTTTTTGCTGCAACGTATGGGCTTCATCAATGGGGCAGAACAAAGACACGGTGATGCGCAATTTAGCAAACTGATTGGTTTCAATTGCGATATCCGGATCGATATCAATAAACTCCGCTTCCATATGGCGTTCGATTAAACTTTTATAACGTCCGGCGACTTCACGGAAATGTTCGCAATGCTTCAGCGTCCGGGTTTTAAAAGCAGGCAGAATTGCATAGGGATTCGTCTCCGGCTCCATGACCAGAGTAAAACTGTGCAGGGTGTAGCGTCGCAGGAAGTTAAGATTTCTGATTGGCTGGGTAACCAGCTGGCTGTTCGGAATATACAAATGCTTACCGGTGTAGGTATGGGATTCGGGATCGACTTCCAGCAGCGCGGTTTTAGCCCAGTCCATTTCCACCACTTCACCACGAATATTATTCATCTCAATCCAGTCACCCACGCGAAACGGCCGGGCGCCGAGGTAATAAATAAATCCCATAAAACACTGAATGAATTCACGGGTAGCAAAAACAATAGCCACCATAAAAGCAGCAATGGAGATTGCGAGGTTCTGGATTTCGGTGGACCATACCATGATCAACAGCACCAGTAAGGTTGCGTTACCCAACTGTTCAATGATGTTGATGGAATGACGTCTGTCTTCGCCGGTTTTTTTACTGCGTTTTTTAAGCAAACGTAAAATGGCACGTTTAGTCAGCAAAAAAACAATGATCAGGACTGCAGACGCCGGCAGTTTGTGGGACTGGGAAAAATCGGCAACCTGTTGCCACCAGGCTTGAAAATCAACGCTGATGTCTATCATAAAACCTACGTAAGAACCGGATTAACATAAAAAAACACCGGGCTGTTGCCCGGTGCTTTGGATTATCGCAATTCAGTACTATAAGTACAATGCGGACCAGTGAAAAGTTACGATCTCACCTGCCCTGTTCCGTTAACGAGGAATTTCTCAGCGGTGAGCGATTCCAGACCCATCGGGCCATAGGCATGCAATTTAGTGGTTGCGATACCAATTTCTGCTCCCAGCCCAAGCTGACTGCCGTCAGAAAAACGTGACGAAGCGTTTACCATCACAACTGAGGCGTCCACAGCACGCTGGAAGTAGTTCGCTGCATCAGCGTTTTCGGTACAAATAACTTCGGTGTGGTTACTGCCGAAATCAGCAATATGCTGAATAGCGGCATCGAAGTCTTCAACCACACGTACGGCGATTTCCAGTCCAAGGTACTCTTCACCAAAAGCATCATCAGCAATAACATCTGCATTATTGAAGTACTGCGCACCTTTGTCATTTACATGCACTTTCACATTGTGCTCTTCAAAGGCTTTCGCTACCTGAGGTAAAAAGTCACCGGCAACAGCCTGATGCACCACCAGACCTTCCAGTGCATTACACACACCGGTACGCTGTGTTTTACCGTTCAGCAGCAGCGCCATGGCTTTATCCAGATCAGCATCTTTATCTACGTATAAGTGACACACGCCTTTAAAGTGCTGGATTACCGGCACTTTAGAATTGTCTGTAACGTAGTTGATGAGCCCTTCACCACCGCGCGGAATAATGACATCAATGTAATCACGCTGCTCCATCAACTCCTGCATTAACGCACGGTCCGGATCAGGAACCACACTAATCAACTCTTTCGGTAACCCGTGCTTTTCAAGTACATCCTGCAATAACCCGGCAATTGCCAGACTGGTATCCAGCGCTTCTTTACCGCCACGCAGGATAACGCCGTTACCGGATTTAAAACACAGTGCACCAGCGTCAGCCGTTACATTAGGTCGTGCTTCATAAATCATGCACACTACGCCTAACGGGATACGCATTTTCTTAATTTCAATGCCATTCGGACGGGTACCGATGACCCGTTCCTGTCCGACAGGATCGTCCAGCGAAATGATCACTTCAATGCCTTCCGCCATGGCTTCAATGCGTTCATCATTCAGCGTCAGACGGTCAATCATAGCTGCATCCAGACCATTTTCTCTGGCCCGTGCAACTTCTTCAGTGTTGACGTGTTTAATTGACGCTGTATTAGCACGGAGAGCCGCTGCCATGTCTTTAAGCACGGCATTCTTCGTGCTTTCATCCAGTACCGCTAATTTCTGTGCGGCTTGTTTGGCATTTTTTGCTAATGTCGTAATTAAACTCATTCTTTCTCCAGATTTGCTAAATTCTTTTTCGAAATGATGGGGCCGGTTTTTTCTTCAAACTCCGACGCAAACTCATCATTTTCCTGATTGGCGATAAAGTTAAGCAGGCAACTGCTGTAATTCGAGCGTGCCTTCACCAGTTTGGTCCCGTCATCTTTTCTGACGATGATGGTGTCTCCCACCGAGAACTCACCTTTAACGTCCACAATTTCTTTGCTGGTCAACGATTCTGCATCTTCAGACAGGATCGGCGCAAATTCACTTTCTACGATCACCTCACCCTGCGCGCGGGTTGTGTGTCTCATCCAGTGCTCGTTTTCTGCCATCGGCTTCTCATGAGCAATGAAGTGAGTACCCGGATTTTTTCCGTCCAGCAGCATATTAAACGAAAGCTCGGTAAAACCATTAATAATGAAAGTATCTATACCATGCGATACCGCTTTCTCTGCTGCTTCAATTTTCGTGCGCATGCCGCCAGTACCCACACCGCCTTCAACAGCCCCACCAGCCATGTCATAAATTTGCTGATCGATATGCTCAACTTCCGACAGTAAAGATGCATCATCATTGGTATGCGGATTTTTATCATAAAGACCATCCACATCAGAACAAATAATTAATGCATCCGCATCAGCAGCTGCTGCTACCATCGCAGATAAGTTATCATTATCGCCAACTTTCAACTTGTCTGTTGTTACCGTATCGTTTTCATTTACGATAGGAAGAATGTTGTGATCAAGCAGACTGAAAATCGTGTCCCGGATGCTCACGTAACGCTCACGGTCACGTAAATCAGCATGTGTCAGCAACATCTGTGCCGAAGGAAAGTCAAATAACCGGTCCCAGGTAGCCATCATTTCTGTCTGACCCGCTGCGGCCATCGCCTTCTTCACAGTAATATCGGTACGTTCTCCATCAGGGAACTGATGTGCACCTGCGGCTACTGAGCCTGAAGATACCAGCACAACCTGTGTTCCCATCGCACGGCATTTCACAATGAACTGTGCAATACTGAGCAGATAGTGACTGCTGCAGCCTTTGCGGTTCGGTGAAATTAAAGCACTACCGACTTTAATGACAATGCGATTCCAATTTTTACGTATCATAATATCAATTTACCTTAAGATTGTTGATTCGCCAGTTCCCGGTTCGCTTCGCTGAACATCGCCGATACTTCAGACGACGGGGCCTTGCCCATAGCGGAGAACAACCACAGTGTTACTGTGCTTACAGCAAACCCGGGGATAATTTCGTAAATAACACTACTCAGTGTTTTCCCATCTTCCAGGACAGGAACATAAATCCAGAACAATACCGTTGCCGCACCACTGATAATACCAGCCAGCGCTGCGTTATGTGTCAGGTCACGTTTATACAAACAAAACAATACCAATGGTCCGAAGGCTGCACCAAAGCCTGCCCACGCATTGCTCACCAGAGACAAAATTGTATTCGACGAGTCCAGTGCCAGTAGCAACGCTGCTATCGCAACCCCTGCTACACCAAAACGTCCAATTTTCACGGTGTCTGATTCACTCACCTGTTTCTTACTGACCACACGATAAATGTCTTCAGTCAGTGAACTCGCCGATACCAGCAACTGCGATGAAATCGTACTCATGATCGCAGCGAGAATTGCTGCCATCAAAAAACCGCTGATTAACGGATGGAACAATAATTGAGAAAACACAATAAATATTGTTTCCGGATCGTCAATCGCAAGGCCAAACTGATTAGCATAAGCAATACCGACAAACCCCGTTCCCAGTGCACCTGTGATTGTTACCAGCATCCACGACATACCAATATTCCGGGCAGTAGAAATTGCCTTTACTGACCGGATTGCCATGAACCGTACAATAATGTGCGGCTGGCCAAAATATCCCAGCCCCCACGCCAGACTGGACACCAGTCCAATCAAAGTGACGCCTTCCCAGGATGCGACCAGGCCAGGTATCGACTCATGAGCTGCATTATTCATTTGTGCAATACTGTCAAACTCTGTGAATGCAACAACCGGTACGAGTACCAGAGCGACAAACATAATGCATCCCTGAACGAAATCGGTCATGCTGACGGCTAAAAAACCACCAAGTAGAGTATAGGATACAACCACGCCCAGCGTGATTAATAATCCCCACTGGTACTGTACGTCGAAAGCACTCTCAAACAGCTTGCCCCCGGCCACCAGACCAGCAGACGTATAAAGCGTGAAAAACATCACGATGATGGCAGCAGAAACAATTCGTACTCTTGCGTCGGATTTACCGAACCGTTTCGCGAAAAATTCGGGCACAGTCAGTGAGTCATCTGCTACTTCTGTGTAAACCCTCAGTTTGGGTGCCACCAACAGGTAATTAGCCAGTGCACCGGCAACCAGACCGATAGCAATGTAAAGCGCATCAAATCCCGATAAATACATCGCTCCCGGTAATCCCATTAACATCCAGCCGCTCATGTCTGAGGCGCCTGCTGATAACGCTGTAACCTGAGGGCTGACCTGCCGGCCGCCGAGAATATATCCTGAGATATCGCTGGTAGATTGCCTGTACGCAAATAAACCAATTCCCAGCATTGCCAGAAAATACAGGGCTAAAGAGATGTAGCCTTCAAATTGCATAACCGGTATTCAGCTCCTTACTTTAAACAGATAAAGAAAAAGGCGCCGCATGCGCCGTTTTGTTTACCTGACCAATTAATTTGAGTTCTAACTATAGCAAAAAAACGCAATTACCTTCAAGTCTAATTATTTGAAACACTGACTTTACGGCTTCTTGCTGCCAATTTCTTCATTACCGGATTCAGCAACACTCCAACAATAAAAGAAAATGCAAATCATTGTTTTAGAACATATAAGCAACAGAAAAATAAATTAGCTTAGCTATCAGACACAGCAATTCATGCCAGTTATACGCTAAAAATTGTTTTTCAGATTAAAACTACCCTGTTCAGCAAGTTGACAGTTTTATGACACAATAATTTGAGCAAGACGCTGTTCAATCGCCGAAATGAGCTTGTTGCCTGGTTTATTCTTTTCCAATATCCCTTCGATCTCCATCAGAGTCTGCTGACGATTTTCTTCCTCTTCACACAGAGAAATTAGTTTCGGGTGAATGTAATATTGCCGGCACACTGAGGGCGTATTGCCGAGCATGGAAGCAATGTGCTTAACAAAAGTCGTATCCCAGCGCCGGCG
Source organism: Alteromonas sp. ABH4_457 (assembly GCF_056160625.1). Classification (NCBI taxonomy): domain Bacteria; kingdom Pseudomonadati; phylum Pseudomonadota; class Gammaproteobacteria; order Alteromonadales; family Alteromonadaceae; genus Alteromonas; species Alteromonas sp. ABH4_457. The sequence goes on along the minus strand of NZ_JBSWXN010000007.1, from coordinate 370,743 downwards.
CTGGTTTTGCAGATACAAATTCTCCACATCCGGCAGTGACAAAAGACCGAAACGGGATGCCCCCCAAGTTCTGAAATCTTTGCAGGAAAAATCATCGCCAAGACGGGAGTGAATAAAGGCATTCACGTCACCACTGTCAACGTCCTGCCAGCGGCCATCATCACCGGTGTAACGAAAAATTGCGTAACCCTGCGCCTGCGCACTGTCACACACCAGGCTGGCTAATTTTGGATCTGAGATATCTACATGACGCTCCTTTCCGTGCTTTCCGGTAAAACTCAGCGACACCGCTTTACCCTCTTTCTCAAGATGCTGCCTGCGTAATGTGGTTAATCCGAAGGTACTGTTTTGCTCAGAATAGACCTTATTACCTGCCCTCAAACCCGTGTGGTCTAACATCAGGCAAACAAGGGCCAGACTCTTTTCGCGGGACCATCCTTTAGTGTCTACAGCACGCCAGCAGAATTGCCGGAATTCCGGTAAAGCGTCTGCAAAGTCGCTGAGTTTCGAAAATTTTTCCTGCTGACGTTGTTTATGCCAGTTGTCGTGATAAATATATTGTTTGCGACCCTTTGCATCGATACCGGTTGCCTGCAGAGGTGCGGAAGCGTCACCCGCAATGTGTACATCACGCCAGTTGGGAGGAATCACCATTTTACGGATGCGATTAAGCTTGCGCTTATCCTGCAGTTGCCTGCCACTCTCGTAGCAATAACTGAAGCCCTTACCTCTGCGCTGACGCACAATATTTAATTCACTTTTTTCCATGTTACAGTCCGGTCTAAAAAAAGATGGATGCTCTGGTGCGCCCTTTAACAACCCTAAGCAAATAAAAAGCCAGACCCCTTCGTGATGCTTGCAGGCAACTCATATCGCTGGCGTACGTTTTTTTGTCGCCGGAAACACTGCGGAAACACTGGTTGATGAGTCTGAATAATTTTCAGTAGTTACGAAAATTATTCAGACGAGACCATGAAAATCTTATATTCACCTCTCTAGCACTTAAGTAACTACAATAAAAACAAGAACCTGCAAAAAGGAATAAAGTTTGAATATATCTGTTTGACCATGAGTATTTGAATATATTAATCAGGTCCGGTGTTAAGAAATAGTTTAAGCGTGACACGTGTTGTCTTAATCCCGCTCTGAAAGGAACGTAAAGGTAAGAAATATGAGTAACAAAGCTACATTGACTGACATTCATGCGATTGTACATGCTGAACACATTCAGGTAGCTGCTGTCTATGATTCACAGCAGGATGCGCTCAATTCGATAGCGTCTGTTATCGCTGAAACCGCAGTTGAAAAAGATCAGATTACTTTGATAAACCCTATGGACCCTCATTTCAGTGAGAAACTGGAAAGAGTCAGTAGTAAAATAGGCAAAACATTATGGTCGTCTCACCTGAAGCTGGGCTTTGCCGGGCTTGTTGCCGGCTTAATTGTCGCGGCTCTGCTCGTCCAGTTCGGACCGGCACTCACTAAAAACAATCCCTTATTCACGTACATCGCGCTAATCAGTCCGGGACTGTTTATCGGGCTGTTCATCGCAGGACTGACAGGATTACGTCCTGACCGGCACGAAATTATTGAAACTGTCAGATCGGCCATAAAGCGCAAGAAGTACGCACTTGTTGTGAACCTGAAAAAGGGTCAACAAGTTAACAGCATAAAAACGTTGCTGGGTTCGCGGGGACACAAGGTCACTGAAGCAATTCAGTAGTACGGATGACTGGACTGACGAATGTCTGGTCTCATTACCCTGTCGTCCCGGCTGCAATCAGCTCCCAGCAGCGGTTTTGCCTTCCCGGCCGTTGAGAAAGGCATCTGCGTAGAGACCAAGCGGAACCGTAACGGCCCATAGTGCACTGAGTATGCCGAGGGTTAATACCGTATCAGCCGGAAATACAACGGCACCTGCCTGTGCACCGGCGTAATAGCTCAGCGGACCTGACACGGCGCCCAACACTGCAGCAAGAGCATATCTGCCCTGTAAGTAATCGAGGCTGACACGCAACATTAAACCAAAGGCAATCCACAACGAAATAAGCCATATAGGTATCAGCCAACCTTCATAGTCACTGAATGCAAAAAATCCTGACCAGAGCAACGCGCCATCAATGACACAGCCATAAATGGCAATCCCTGCAGCCATTATCAGGTCCGTTTTTTTACGGGGAGACAGGATGAAAAACGCGGCAATAAGTAGCCCGATAATGGCGACATGCTCCGAGGTGTAAAGAATAGCCAGAAACCAGATAGTCTGAAACCAGACAAAGTACAACACTTTTCTTATCGCAGAGGCCGGCATAGGTTTCCTTCAGGTAATCAGGTTAAAGATAAAATGAAAGTGACAACAGCGAATATATTTCTCCTGTTGCTAACAGGATTTTTAACCGTTTTAGTATTTCATTACGTAATGACAGCAGCATAGTTCAATACAGGAAAGGAGACACTTTGTGAAAATGGTGAAGTATTATCTGGCCGGCGCGATATTAGCATTTGCACTGGGTTTTCTTATTCCCTGGTGGCCTGCAGTTGTTGTTTTTTGGTGGAGCGGATTTTCACTGGCAGCCGTTTCACTGGCGTACATCGTAAACTACCCTGCTCTTTTTCGTAAACGTGAAGACGGCTCTATCCCCTTCTACATCAGGTGGATATTCATCCCTTTTTTACTCGGTACGGGAACCTATAATGCATGGGCTAGAAAATACGACAAAGTACCTCCTATCCAAAGAATTGAGCCTCAGTTGTATCTTGCCTGCAGATTGTCAGGTAGTGATGTCGCGGCGCTGAAAGAAGAAGGCGTGGATGCCATTCTTGATGTCACGGCTGAATTTGATGGCCTTGACTGGTCTGCGTACCAGTATGACTGTGCTTATCTGAATATCCCTGTTCTTGATCATACCAGTCCGACACCGGAACAACTTACCACTGCCATAAACTGGATCCAGCAGCAAACGTCAGCAGGAAAAAAAGTCGTTGTACATTGTGCACTGGGACGGGGACGTTCAGTACTGACAGTTGCAGCCTGGTTACTGGCAAAAGATCAGACGCTCTCAGTGATGGATGCCATGAATCAAATCCAGTCTGTCAGACAAACGGCCAGGTTAAACAAAAAGCAACTGGCGGCACTTAAGAGTGTTAAATCTGGTGGCCGCCTCAAATTGACACGTACATTGTGCCTCATCGCCAATCCGGTCGCCGGTGGCGGTAAATGGGAGCAGGAAAAAGAACATATTCTTTCAGAACTAAACCCTCATTTCAGGGTAACGGTAAGTGAAACCACCCCGGAATACTCAGCAACGGAGCTTGCTGAGAAGGCGCTCAATCAGGGTACGGATATCATTGTCGCCTGTGGCGGTGACGGAACAGTCACTGAAGTAGCCAGTGTATGCACAGACAACCGTGCGGTGCTGGGTGTTATTCCTCTTGGCACGGCAAATGCCCTCAGTCAGGTATTCCATGGTTACATCAGCAAACTCATGCCCATTCAGACGGCCTGTGATGTCATTATCGACGGACACACACGGGCCGTTGATACTGCAATGTGCAACGGAGAACTGATGTTACTGGTTGCAGCCGTAGGCTTTGAACAGGAAATGATTGCGTCTGCTGACCGTGAAGAGAAGAACGAAGGCGGACAGATGGCTTACTTGCGCGGTTTATGGCAGGCAATATCTGCAAACACCGACATGAAACTGGAGGTCAGTTTTGACAATAATGAAACTGAGACCATTACTACTCCGAGCTTCGTTATAGCGAATGCTGCACCGGTGACCACAGCACTGGCTCAGGGCGGCGACGAACCGGACGTAACCGACGGAAAACTGGACATTACCTGGCTGACCTCACAGGAGGACAGTGAAACACAGTTTCTATCGCTGGCCGAACTTATCTTCACGACTAAAACCAGTAAGCAAAATTCAGGGCGAATAAAACACAGACAGGTAAAAAGTATCACCGTCACCCTTCCTGAGCAGGCAAGTTATGCCATCGACGGAGAAATACGTGAAGCAGATAAGCTGGAAGTACAAGCGATACCCGGCAACCTCACCGTACTGACTGCCCGCGATTAGTTCGAACAGGAAAAGGGAACGCCTGACTATGATAAAACCTGTCACCAGCTTTGCCAGAGCAAGATGGGAAGGAATACGTGCCAGTTACTGGTTTATACCAGTATGCATGATGTTTACTGCATTTTTGCTGGGTTACACTCTGATTTACTATACGCCGGAGGTAGTGTCTGAAGCGGTATTCAAAAACCTTATCCCTCCGGTACCTGCCGAAGAAGCCAGTGATCTTATCTCTGCAATTGCAACGTCTATCATTACTGCCACGAGCATAGCGTTCTCAATGACACTGGTCGCTCTGACCATGGCATCTTCTCAGTTCGGGCCCAGACTGCTGCAGACATTTATGGACGACCGCGGTACCCAGTGCGTACTGGGGATCCTCACCTCCACCTTTATATTTTGCTTAAGCGCACTCCACCGCATCAGTGTCAGTGACACCGATTTGGTTATATCTTCAGTACTCTCGCTGATTGTCCTTGCCATCGGTATTGCTGACACTCTGGTATTAATTTATTACATTCACCATATCGCCAGATTTATTCAGGTGGATGAAATCATTAACCGCTGTTACCGCGAGTGCACTGACAATCTGAAAAATTTATTTGCACTGACCGACGAGGAGAAGGGCCACCATCGCCTTGCACCGGCCCTGATCAACGATAGTCCTGTCACTACGCATCTCTCGCTGGACAAAGCCGGGTATATCCAAACCATAGACTATCTCAGCTTGTTGTCCGGTGACGGTATTGACGGCGTGAAAGTGTATGTTCGTGCCGGTGATTATGTGGTACCCGGTGAAACAATTATCACTGTGCACAGCAGTGAAAAGCTTAGCAACGACAGCCGTGATTTTTATCTTTCGTGTTTTGTGCCGGGTAAGCGCAGAACATCATTGCAGGACCCGGAATTTTCATTAACGCAACTCGTGGAAGTGGCACTCAGAGCTCTGTCACCCGGCATCAATGATCCGATAACAGCAATGACCTGTGCAGACCGTCTCACAGCCGTTTGCTTACTGATGTCCGAATGTGAATTTCCCTGTGACACGGTGATGAACAGTCATGTCGACGTGTGGATGCAACGAAGGACTTACACCTTTGAGTCTGTTCTTAACACTGCATTTGACCAGATAAGGCAGGCGGGCTCATCTCACGTGGATGTAATGTTGCATCTCCTTGGCTGTCTCAAAACATTGAAAGAAAAGTTGCCGGAAGAATACAAAGGGACAATTCAAAAGCAGGTTGAGGCTGTCAATGACCTTGCAGCCCTACATCTGCATTGCGAAAAAGACAGGAAAGATGTTACGGCTGCCGTGAATGCAGCCGCAACAGTCTGAACTTAACGGGTTGCGATGATATACACTGCGTGAACGATTCCAGGGATGTAACCCAGTAACGTCAGCAGAATATTAATCCAGAACTGCACCCCGATGCCAACCTGTAAAAATACACCCAGCGGAGGCAGTAAAATTGACAGTAATATGCGAAGAATATCCATAGTTTTCCCTTTCTGTTGACTAATAAATACAGTTACAAGGGATGAAGCCAGAATGATGCCAGAATGTTAAGGGCAAATATGAAAAGCCGCACTGTCCGCTGAGTGTTACCTCCGGCTAACCGCAAAGAAGGACAAATATTACAGACATAAAAAAAGCCCCGGCGTTTAAGCCGGGGCTTTCAGTTTGGTGCGGAAAGCGGGACTTGAACCCGCACGACCGAAGTCACCACCCCCTCAAGATGGCGTGTCTACCAATTCCACCACTTCCGCAAAACTTTTAGTTAGGAATATCACCTTCTGCTGAATCTGTTGCCGGTACGTCAGAAACCGGAACATCAGATGCATCTGCAGCAGGAACATCATCAGCAGCAGGTAATTCCTGTTGCTCTACAGGAACTTCAAGATCCTGCCAGCCGTCTTCGGCTTTTTCTGTGTTCGCTGTGATGTTACCTAAGAATAAACTCAATACAAAAAATAAGGTAGCCAGTACAGACGTGGTTTTGGTCATAAAATTACCAGAACCCGAAGAACCGAATACGGTATTAGAACCACCGCTACCAAACGAAGCGCCCATGTTTGCACCTTTACCCTGCTGGATAAGTACAAAACCAATAAGCATCAACGCTACAATCAAATAAGCGACTAAAAGCACTTCGTATAACATAATTACCTCGTCAATTTGCCGCCTGGCAGATTGCGTTAAAATCTGACGCTTTAAGACTTGCTCCGCCAATTAAGCCGCCATCAATATCAGGCTGGCCGAACAATTCTTTTGCGTTATCCGGCTTCACACTGCCGCCGTATAATATCTGCATTGAAGCAGCAAGTGAACCGTCATATGAAGCAATGAACTCACGAATGAATTTATGAACATCCTGAGCTTCCTGCGGCGACGCTGTAACACCCGTACCGATTGCCCAGATTGGCTCATAAGCTATAACGGCATTTTTCAGTGAAGAGACCGGAATCAAATCGAATACGGCTTTCAACTGTGCTTCAACAAACTCGTTAACTTGTCCGGCTTCTCTTACTGAAAGAGGTTCGCCACAACAAATTACCGGTGTAATTCCTGCTTCAATCAGCTTCAGGGCTTTTTCAGCAACCAGTTGACTGGATTCACCATGGTCATCACGACGCTCTGAATGCCCGACAATACAATATTTGCAGTCAAACTCTTTCAGCATTGTGACGGATAAATCGCCGGTATGTGCACCATTATCACATGCACTCACATCCTGAGCACCGGTGGCGATACCTTTACCTGAGAAAGCTGGAATAAGAATTGATGGCGGACAAATCACAACATCAATATTTTCTGCTGCAGTCCTGTCAAAAGACGCTGCAAATTCTTCTACCAATGAACGACTTCCGTTCATCTTCCAGTTTCCGGCAACCAGAAGCTTACGACTCACTGTATCCACAATTTATCCCTGCCCTGACCTGAAGCGGGCGTGATATTAACGATATCCGCCCTATTATACAAGCCTAAAAATGATAATATTTATGACGAATCAATCAATTGGCCACTTTGCGTACAGCATCGGCGATAAACTCAGCCCATTTCAGAGACTGCATTTCATCGTCGGATTCTACCATCACCCGGATCAACGGTTCTGTACCGCTTTTACGCAGCAATACCCGCCCTGTTTTACCCAGTGAACTTTCAGCTTCTTTCACTGTATCTGTAACAGCAGACATGGCCAACGGATTATCTGAGGACTCATCATAACGGACATTAATCAGTTTTTGCGGAAATTTATCAAACCCGCCGCTTAAATCGTGCAAATCCATGCCCGAACGTAACATGGCAGTGATGACCTGAAGACCGGCGACGATACCGTCTCCGGTAGATGCCACATTTAAGTTCAGCACGTGACCACTATTTTCACCACCGATAGCCCAGCCTTTCTGCTGCAGTAACTCCATTACGTAACGGTCACCTACAGCACTGCGGGCGAACGGAATGGATAATTTGCCCAAAGCCACTTCCAGACCCAGATTGCTCATGAGTGTACCCACTACACCACCGGATAAACGACCGGATTTAAGCGCATCGCGGGCGATAATATATAAAATCTGATCACCATCCAGCACGTTCCCCAGGTGATCAACCAGCATAATTCGGTCGCCGTCACCGTCCAGAGCAAACCCCATGTCAGCGCCTGTCTCAAGCACTTTTTCCACGATGGCGTTCATTGAAGTAGCACCGACTTTGTCGTTAATGTTCAGGCCGTCCGGCTTAGTACCGATTTCGATAACTTCTGCACCAAGTTCTGACAACACATTCGGTGCTATGTGATACGTCGCACCGTGGGCACAGTCGACAACAATCTTCATGCCTTTTAACGACAGATCTGACGGGAACGTGCCTTTACAGAACTCAATATAACGTCCGGCTGCGTCGTTGATACGGGTTGCCTTACCCAACTTATTGGAAGCAACGCATGTCATTGGCTTATCAAGCATGGACTCAATGGCAATTTCGATATCGTCATCCAGTTTGAAACCATCGGATGAAAAGAACTTAATGCCATTATCATAATAAGGATTATGAGACGCAGAAATCACAATACCGGCTTCTGAGCGAAATGTTTTAGTAAGATAAGCAATCGCCGGTGTGGGCATCGGACCTAACAAACCGATATTAATACCGGCTGCGGACAAGCCTGCTTCCAGCGCAGACTCAAGCATATAACCTGAAATCCGCGTATCTTTCCCTATCAGTACTTTATTTGTACCATGGCCTGCCAGCACTTTACCGGCTGCCCAGCCCAACTTGGTGACAAACTCGGGATTAATAGCGCTTTCACCTACTTTCCCTCTGATGCCGTCTGTACCAAAATACTTGCGCTGACCCATTTCAGGCTCCTTGAATATTGTCTTTTATTTGTTGAATCTTATTCACGATTTTCATCGCATCCATTGTTTCTGCCACATCGTGAACACGGATCACTTTTGCGCCCATTTGCGCCGCAATAGTGGCAAGGGCAATGCTGCCCGCCAGCCGCTCTGATACAGGTTTATCCAGCAGTTGGCCAATCATAGATTTTCTCGACATACCAACCAGTAGCGGATAACCGAGATGTTGCACCCTTCTCATTTCAACCAGCAGTTGATAATTGTGGTCGAGGCTCTTTCCAAAACCAAAGCCCGGATCCAGAAGAATGCTGCTGTCATCAATACCGGCATGCTTACAGGCATCTATGCGTGACAGCAAAAAATTAATCACTTCGTCTGCGACATCATCATACTCAGGGCTCGCTTGCATGGTTCGCGGCTGACCTTTCATGTGCATCAGACACACAGGTACCTTTGCTTCTGCTGCGGCCTCCAGTGCCCCCGGTTCCTGCAAGGCGCGGACATCATTAATTAAACCCGCTCCGGCCTTCACGCTTTCCCGCATTACAGTGGCCTTACTGGTGTCCACAGAGAGTACTACGCCTTCCAGACCGGCCAGTTTCTCTACCACCGGCACCACGCGGTCTAACTCTTCCTGTTCAGACACTTCCGGCGCCCCCGGGCGTGTCGATTCACCGCCTATGTCAATAAATGTCGCGCCGGCCTCTACCATCCGCATGGCATGTTCAACGGCTTTAACTACCGTATTGTGGGCTCCGCCGTCTGAGAAGGAATCCGGTGTGACATTGAGTATACCCATAACGCGGGCCTGATTGAGGTCGATTTCGGTATGTTTGAAATGCATAACGTATATCTGTCTTTATGAATATGGAGAGGAAAGCTGGCTTTATAAAGCACAAACAAAAAGCGCCAGTTGAAACTGGCGCCTGGAGATTTTAGCCCGGAAGGTCGCCGGGTTTACCTACCGGTGGCTTATCCAAACCATCGTCGGTAATTTCGCCCTCACGGGCCGGCTTGCCGCCGGGAGGATTGTCTCCACCTTTCGGCGCACGATCGTCCCAGTCCGCAGGCGGACGCACATCACGGCGTGCCATCAGATCGTCAATTTGCTTCGCATCAATGGTCTCGTACTTCATCAGAGCATCTTTCATCGAATGCAGAATATCAATATTCTCTTCAAGAATTTTATAAGCACGATCATAGTTTGCATCGATAAAAGATTTAATCTCTGCATCGATGGCGCGGGCAGTATCGTCAGACATGTGCGAAGCTTTAGACATGGATTTGCCCAGGAACACTTCGCCTTCGTCTTCTGCGTACAACATCGGACCCATTTTACTCGACAGGCCCCACTGCGTGACCATCTTACGGGCGATCTCAGTTGCACGTTCAATGTCATTAGAAGCGCCGGTGGTCACCATGTCGTCGCCGTAAATGATTTGTTCAGCAATACGGCCACCAAACAGACTTGAAATCATACTTTCAAGATGTTGCTTGGAATGGCTCACACGATCCTGCTCCGGCAGATACATGGTAACACCCAGTGCACGACCACGGGGAATGATCGACACTTTGTAAACCGGATCATGTTCAGGAACAAGACGGCCAACGATTGCGTGACCGGCCTCGTGATACGCTGTCATGGCTTTCTCGTTTTCCGACATCACCATGGACTTACGCTCAGCACCCATCATGATCTTGTCTTTGGCTTTATCGAACTCTTCCATCGACACAAGGCGTTTGTTAGCACGGGCGGCGAACAGAGCAGCTTCGTTAACCAGGTTCGCAAGGTCAGCACCGGAGAAGCCGGGTGTACCACGGGCAATTACAGAAGCTTCCACGTTGTCACCAACCGGTACTTTGCGCATGTGGACTTTCAGGATTTGCTCACGGCCACGGATATCAGGCAGACCTACAATAACCTGACGGTCGAAACGGCCGGGACGTAACAGTGCCGGGTCAAGGACATCTGGACGGTTAGTCGCTGCGATAACGATAATACCTTCGTGACCTTCAAAACCATCCATTTCTACCAGCATCTGGTTAAGTGTCTGTTCACGTTCATCGTGACCACCGCCAAGACCAGCACCACGCTGACGACCTACTGCATCGATCTCATCGATAAAGATAATGCAAGGCGCAGCCTTTTTGGCTTGCTCGAACATGTCACGGACACGGGATGCACCCACACCCACAAACATTTCAACAAAGTCGGAACCTGAAATAGTAAAGAACGGTACTTTTGCTTCACCGGCAATGGCTTTAGCCAGCAATGTTTTACCTGTACCCGGCGGACCCACCATCAGAACGCCTTTAGGAATCTTACCGCCAAGCTTCTGGAACTTTGAAGGATCGCGCAGGAAGTCTACCAGTTCTACTACGTCCTCTTTCGCTTCGTCACAACCGGCAACGTCGGCGAAAGTGGTTTTAATCTGATCTTCACCCAGCAAACGGGCTTTGCTTTTGCCGAAAGACATGGCTCCGCGGCCACCGCCACCCTGCATTTGACGCATGAAGAAAATCCAGACTGCAATTAACAGCAGCATGGGGAACCATGAAATGAAGATAGACGTCAGGATAGACGGCTTCTCAGGCGGCTCACCTAATACACGTACATCCTTCTTCACCAAATCTGAAATGAGCTGATCATCAAAATAGGGAATATAGGTAACGAATGTTTCGCCGTTACGTTTCGTGCCGCGGATTTCGCGGGACTCACTGTCAATGCGAACTTCGCGGACATTGCCCTGATTCGCTTCTTTCAGGAATGTTGTGTAATCCGTTTGTGCACGTGTCGATTCACCAGGTGAAAAGCTCTGGAACACCGACATCAACACAACGGCGATAACCAACCATAAGATTAAATTTTTTGCCATATCGCTCAAGCTACTAACCTCTAAAAATACCGGAACATCCGGGATTGATGACAATTTACTGCCAACATGTTCATTTACCGCTCACTATGGTGAAACCGGCGTCCGGAACATGCTCCGCTCCCATTGTTTCCGTACGAAATGCGATCCTTACTTCGTCAAATTACAGCCTACTACAAATTATAGACCGTAGCCACCAATACACGTTCCCGTTACCACGTAAATTAACGCCTTGTAACGTTTTACGTGCAAGTGTGTAGTTCTGTTCAGTATTGCTTATATAATTGGTGGCATCATGCGACTTTTTTGTCATTCACACATAATGTCGTTAGGATTGTAACGAAGATGGCGTTAGAATATGGCATTTCAAGGCATTAACTTAAAATAAATGGTTTTACGTTCAGTCAGTGACCACGTGGCCCGGCGTTTAGGTTAAACAAATTTATCAATAGTAAAGAAAAACGACGAAATGAAACTTTCCAATAAACAGAAACAATTCCTTAAGGGCCTGGCCCACTCTTTGAAACCCGTTGTGCAATTAGGTGCTAACGGCCTCACAGAGGGTGTTGTATCTGAAATTGACAGCGCACTGGCACACCACGAACTGATTAAAGTGAAGGTGCCTACCGATGATCGTGAAGAAAAAACACTGATCATGGATGCTATTGTGCGGGAAACCGAATCTGTAAAAGTACAGTCCATCGGACACACACTGATTATCTTCCGCCCTTCCGAAGAGCGTAAAATTCAGTTGCCAAAACAATAAAGTCTTTTTACATCTTCTTTTATGTAATCACTTTGTTAACAAACTCTGCCACGTTACACTTACGTTAACGTAAACCTGATAACGGGCAGAGAATGATGTCAGAACAAACCACACTTCCGCTTTCCTCCATCACAGCCGTCATTACCGGTGGCAGTTCAGGACTGGGTTTTGCTACCGCGCAGCATCTGTTGCAGCGTGGCGCGACCGTTGCTCTTTTTGATATAGACCGTGAAAAAGGGGAAAAGGCTGTCCGTGAGGCAGGTGGAAATGCACATTTCTACCCCGTCGATGTTTGCAGTGAAGACGAGGTTTCTGACGCATTGCAAGCTTTCCGGGAGAAAGCCGGACGTATTAACCTTTGTGTTTCCTGCGCTGGAATCGCACCGGCTGCAAGAACGCTTGATAAAACAGGCAATGCTGCCTCTTTTGATCAGTTCCGTAAAGTAACCGATATCAATCTTAACGGTACCTTCAACGTGAGCCGGCTTGCTGCTCAGACCATGGCCGCACAGCAAGCAGATGAAAACGGTGAACGGGGTGTCATCATTAATACTGCATCCATTGCCGGCTACGAGGGGCAGACCGGACAGACCGCCTACGCGGCCAGTAAGGCGGGCATTATCGGTATGACACTGCCCATGGCCAGGGACCTGGCCGCTGTGGGGATCCGTGTTAATGCAATTGCGCCCGGCGTAATGGGCACTCCCATGTTACTGGCCATGCCGGAGCACGTTCAGGCAGCATTGAGCGCCAATGTGCCCTTCCCTAAACGACTTGGTCTGCCAGAGGAATTTGCAGCACTGGTGGCGCATATTGCACTTAACACCTATATAAACGGTGAGACCATCCGTCTTGATGGCGCACTCCGTATGCCGCCTAAATAAATGATTTACTCTGTGGCGCGGGCACGTTGTTGTAACGCATAAACAGCAAAGCTGCCCAGCCAGTGTGTACCTTCATAATTTTCATCAACGATGGCGGGCAATGAATGGGCCACGTGCGTGTCTGCCAGCGCCCGCAGATGACCAAATTCATCGGGATATTCTGCTGCAAGGCCATACATCACCCAGGCACGGCTGAAATTAAGCCCGTCCAGATGCACCAGTTTACCGTCAGTCCGGTCACTTACCCGTGCCACTTCAATGTGAAAGTCAGCATTGTCTAACGCCGGCAGAAAACCTTTCGCCCAGTGCATAAAGGACTTTTTATCCATCACTTTTCGCATCAGATCCAGTTCTTCAAAACAAGGGGAAAGAAAATCGAAGCCGTTTGGCTCCCATGAGAGCGGACACTGTTTATCGCCGCCAAACCAGTGCACAGCCCGCTCCGTAATAAGCGTCTGTAATGCTTTGTCATCAGCAATCCGTGCATAATCCAGTGCCATCGACATTCCGAAAGCCGTATTCGGATGCTCGCCGGTGCGGACCGGATACACCAGTTTTGGTAAGAACTGATGATATTTGCCAACAATCAGTTCCGTCAGGGGAGACAGGTTCTGACTCAATTCAGCAGCCAGGGGTTCATCCCACAGCTTCAGTTCTGCGGCCAGAGCCAGTAACCAGGCCCAGCCATAAGTGCGCTCAAAACTGGCATTTTGTGGTTTTTCAAAATATGCCACTTCCTGAAGAATTTTATCTGCGGTCAGGTTTTCCTTAAGCTTTGCTTTAATTTCTGTCGCTTTGGCAAGATCAGGAAAATGGCGGAGCAGATTTACCAGCATCCAGTGACCGTGTACGCTGGAGTGCCAGTCAAAACACCCGTAAAAGGCGGGGTGCAGTGCAGCCGGCCCCTGCAAGTCCTGTGGACCGAATAATGTTTGATTTAACTTGTTCGGGTACTCTGTTGTTACACAATGCAGCGGCATCTCTGACAACCGCTCAGCTTCCTGCAGAGATAACTCCGTAGTTTCAGGTGAACTGAATGCGCCCGTGCTGAATAGCGTCAGGGCAACTAAAGCTGTTAGTTTTCTACCCGTTACCATTCCGGTAATTACACTCCCCGCAAATAAACTCCCCGTAGATAACTTTTTCATCTTTTCTGCCACCTTCTGACGTTTTCTTATTATGTGTTTATTCATCGTCGCCTCCGTTAACAATGAGTGCAATGTTATAAAGGCGGTTCACGGCATGATAGTTCACCGAATTTTTCGGATAACGCCCGCGGGACGTCATATTGCCGGCTTCTTTTTCCATCAACAGTGAAATGGCATCATCCACGGTTTCAGCAGTGTAAATATGGAAAAGCCCTTTTTTCACTGCATCAATAACTGCTTTATCCAGTACAAGGTTAATGGCATTGGATTTGGGGATAATCACACCCTGATTACCAGTAAGCCCGCGGTGCTGACATAAATCGAAAAAGCCTTCAATTTTTTCGTTCACGCCGCCTACTGCCTGTACCTCACCGTACTGGTTAATCGAGCCGGTTACTGCCAGAGACTGGGTAGCCGGAATTTCCGTCAATGCAGATATCAGTGCAATAAGTTCTGCCAGCGAGGCACTGTCACCATCAATGTGTCCGTAGGATTGTTCAAGCGCTATATTGGCTGACAAGGTCAACGGGAAATGCTGGGCATATTTGTTTCCAAGATAACCGGTTAACAGCATAACCCCTTTAGAGTGAATGGGTTGCCCCAGTTCAACTTCCCGTTCAATATCCACCACGCCGTTTGCACCGGCATACACCGTAGAGGTAATGCGGGCCGGCGTACCGAATGCTGTCCCCCCGACTTCCAGTACGGTCAGGCCATTAACGGTACCTACTGACTTACCTTCGGTAGCGATTAGGACATGACCTTCTTTAATGTCGTTTAGCAGTGCATGACTCACCCGGCCGGTGCGGCGTTTTTTCGCACTCAGTGCAATTTCAATGTGCTCCAGTTCAAGATGCGTGCTTTGCTGCTGAGCCGCAAAATACCGGGCCTCATTGATAAGCTCTATGACTTCGGCAAAATGGGCTGAGAATTTTTGCTGATGTTCCGCCATTCGCAGGGAATATTCCACCAGCCGCTGCATGGCTTTAGAGGAAATCCCGCTCAGGCCGCATTCACTGAGGTGATGACGCACCTTACCCGTAAAATCAAAAGTAGACTGACGGGTTACCGGTATTTCGTAATCGAAATCCACCAGCACTCTGAACAGTTCGTCAAATTCATCATCATAATCCTGCAGGGTATAATAGAGATCACGTGAGCCCAGCAGTATCACTTTCACATCAAGGTCTACCGGTTGCGGGTTCAATGTGATGGCGTTCACCATACCCACATCCTGCTGGGGAAGATCCATTTTCAATGAGCCTGATTTTATCGCCAGTTTCAGTGCATCCCACACAAAGGGCTGCTCTATGACCTGATCAACATCCAGTAACAGATAGCCACCGTTAGCACGGTGCAAAGCCCCTGCTCTTATCATTCTGTAATTGGTATACACACTGCCGTGCAGGTTAGTGTACTCAATTTTACCAAACAGGTTCTGATAAGTAGGGTTCGGCTCATACACCACCGGCGCGCCGTCCTGTAACTGATGACCCACCAGCACATTAGGCAAATAAAGTTCTTCCAGATAAAGCCGTCTGTCGAGTTCGTCGGGCTTATCCTCTTTTGACTCCTCTGCCAGCAGTGACACGATGGTGTCTACCAGATGGGAACGCATGCGCCGCAGCGTTTTCAATACGCCGAGATGGCCGGCATATTTATGTTCCAGTACTTTGAGTAAGGGTCTGATCCCCTGCTCTGCGGTTTTCTTATTCAGTTGCCTGATACGCTCAGAACTTTCACGTTTCCATACCGGCAACCCGAGTAAACTTTCACTGAGACGGTTTTCAAGTTCAGCAATCAAGTCATAAAAATACTGACGCTTGTCATCATCGAGTACGGCAAATTCTTCATCGGTAACGGGTTTACCGCTTACTATCGGGGCGAAGGTAATGGCGTTAGATTCGTCATAAAGGGCTACATCATGAGCCTGCGCGTAGCGTTCCACTGCATCAATGGCTTCATCATAACGGCGCTCAAATTCTCTGGAAATGGCTGATTTCTGACGCTGATAACCCGGGTTGTCAAAAGCTGCCGGAAATGTATCAAGCAAGTCATCAATCAGACCGTTTATATCTTTAACCAAATCTTTACCTTCACCCGGCGCCATGCGCAGAACAAAGGGTTCACGTTCTTCATCAAAGTTATTCAGATAGACCCAGTCTTCCGGTGATGGCAATGATGCTACCTGACGCTCAATGTAATCTTTTACCAGCGAGAACCGCCCGGTGGCCGGCTCCCCCATCACATAGAGGTTATATCCGCGGTTGCGAACGCCCAGGCCGAATGACAATGCTTCACGGGCACGCTCCTGGCCAATAAAGGTTGCGTTAACGGCTTCCTCATCTTTTAAAGCCTGGTTTATCTGCCGCCGGTTCAGTGACGGTGTCAGTGCTGCGGGAGATAAAGCATATTTAGCGCGCAGAACGGAAAGGTCGGTCATAACTGCCTGTTTACCTTATATCATCAAACTGCTCCGTTAGCCGGCAGGTTTGATTTTGTGGAGATAAGATTAAGTGAAACGCGAAAAATTCCCACTGTCAAACCAAAAAAAGGCTGTATCAGCCATTTTTCTCCACTTGTTTTGATAAATTGTATCAAAAAGCACCACATTACGGTTTAATGGGCATTATTAACCGTATTGTCAGCAAAATTTTAAGGATTATGAGCGTCCATGACTAAAACCACAGCTGCACTCACCTTCCTGAGTTTAATTTTATCCTTTAACACCTCCGCCAAAGTGGAAAGCAGTGGTAACGGCGGCTTTATTGTTCTTAATACCGTTTCCGTGAACGCAGCGGCTGACACTGTCTGGCAAGCGCTGGTAAACGATGTCGACCGGTGGTGGCCCAAAGAGCACTCATGGTGGACGGGCACCTTCAGTATTGATGCCCGTGCCGGCGGTTGTTTTTGCGAACGTGCCGGTGAACGAAGTGCTGAACACATGCGGATAAGTTTTGTTGACCCTGCAAAGCAACTGGTAATGACCGGCGGACTGGGGCCGTTACAAGCTATGGGCATGACCGGCGCTCTGAACTGGCAACTGGAACAAACCGGCGCAGATACAAGAATATCGCTTCGGTATCACGTTCAGGGATACAGCGAAAGCGGATACAAAGACCTCGCGCCTGTTGTCGACCATGTCCAGGGATTACAACTTAAAGCGCTGGCAGATTTTTTAACCACTGCCAAAACTGACTAAAATCCCGTCAGATAAGGATAAAAGTAGCCCCCGCCTATTGTGAGTGCACTGCGCGCCGGGGTATTCTATGCGGCTAATCACGAAGTAATTAATACCAACGCGGAAGCCTTATTCACGATGGCCGAAAATCAGTACAACCCGAAACAAATCGAGCAGGATGTCCAGCAGTACTGGGAATCCAATCAGTCTTTCAAAGCAGAAGAAGACGCGTCTAAAGAAAAATTCTACTGCCTTTCAATGTTCCCTTACCCCAGCGGCCGTCTCCATATGGGACACGTACGTAACTACACCATCGGTGACGTAATCAGCCGTTTTCAGCGCATGCAGGGTAAAAATGTTCTGCAGCCAATGGGTTGGGACGCATTCGGGTTACCTGCTGAGAACGCAGCCATCAATAACAATACGGCTCCGGCAAACTGGACCTATTCAAACATTGAATATATGAAAGGCCAGTTGAAGTCGCTGGGTTTCGGTTATGACTGGGATCGCGAAGTCGCTACCTGTAAACCTGACTATTATCGCTGGGAGCAGTGGTTTTTCACCCGCCTGTACGAAAAAGGGCTGGTTTATAAGAAAAACGCCACCGTTAACTGGGATCCGGTGGACCAGACAGTACTGGCCAACGAACAGGTTATCGACGGTCGTGGCTGGCGTTCAGGTGCTCTGGTAGAACAAAAAGAAATCCCTCAGTGGTTTATTAAAATTACTGACTACGCTGAAGAATTATTATCTGACCTGGATCAGCTGGAAGACTGGCCTGATCAGGTTCGCGCCATGCAGGCAAACTGGATTGGCCGTTCAGAAGGTGTAGATATTACCTTCAAACTGAAAACACCTGCCGGTGAAGTGGAAACCCTGACCGTTTACACCACACGCCCTGATACATTCTTTGGTGTTACATACCTGGGCGTTGCTGCCCAGCATCCTGTGGCAGAATTTGCTGCCACACATAACCCTGCTCTTGCAACCTTTATCGAAGAATGTAAGAACACGAAAGTGGCTGAAGCAGAACTGGCCACCATGGAAAAGAAAGGGTGTGATACCGGATTAACAGCGATTCACCCGCTCACCGGCGAGGAAGTACCGGTTTGGGCTGCCAATTTCGTATTGATGGGCTATGGCTCCGGTGCTGTGATGGCCGTTCCCGGCCATGACCAGCGTGACTGGGAATTTGCTACCAAATACAATCTGCCGGTTAAACAGGTCATTACACCTGCAGATAGTAACAGTGAAACCTGTGACTTAACTGCGTCTGCGTACACTGAAAAAGGCACCTTAATTAATTCCGGTGAGTTTGATGGCTTAACCTTCGACGCCGCCTTCAATGCAATAGCAGAAAAATTATCTGCCGCAGGTGTGGGTACTAAGAAAGTTAATTACCGTCTTCGTGACTGGGGCGTAAGCCGTCAGCGTTACTGGGGCGCTCCTATTCCAATGCTGAATCTGGAAAACGGCGAGTCTGTGCCGGTTCCCGCCAGTGAATTACCGGTGGTGTTACCGGAAGACGTAGAAATGAATGGTGTAACTTCGCCAATCAAAGCTGATCCTGAATGGGCAAAAACGACCTTTAACGGTGAACCGGCCCTGCGTGAGACCGACACCTTCGATACCTTTATGGAATCATCCTGGTATTATGCCCGTTACAGCTGCGCACAAAATGGCGATGCCATGCTTGATCCAACTCAGGCGAATTACTGGCTGCCGGTAGATCAGTACATCGGCGGTATTGAACACGCCATTCTTCACCTGCTCTACTCCCGCTTCTTCCACAAACTGCTGCGTGATGAAGGTCTGGTAGAGTCAGATGAGCCGTTTAAGCGCCTGTTATGTCAGGGTATGGTGCTGGCAGATTCCTATTTCAGTGAAGATGAAAACGGTAAGAAAACCTGGTATTCGCCGCTGGCTGTTTCCACCGAGAAAGATGATAAAGGCCGAATCACGAAAGCCTGGCTGACCAGCGACGGTACGCCGGTAGAACACGGCGGCATGACTAAAATGTCAAAGTCGAAAAATAATGGTATCGATCCTCAGGCGGTTATCGATCAGTACGGTGCAGATACTGTACGCCTGTTTACAATGTTCGCCGCGCCACCTGAGCAAACCCTTGAATGGGTTGATTCCGGCGTGGAAGGGGCAAACCGCTTCCTGAAACGTATCTGGAAACTGGTCAGTGAGCACATTGAAGTTTCCGGCACTCCGGGCAAGGTTGATGCAAAAGCACTGAATAAAGATCAGCAAGCGTTACGTCGTGAAGTGCATAAGACAATTGCCAAGGTCAGTGATGACCTGGGTCGTCGTCAGACCTTCAACACTGCCGTAGCTGCGGTAATGGAATTACTGAATCATTTGCAAAAGGCACCTCAGGAGTCTGAAACTGACCACGCTATTATGCGTGAAGCAGTCGAAGGCGTGCTGCGTTTGCTAAACCCCATCACGCCGCATATCTGTCATCACCTGTGGCAGGCACTTGGCCATGATACACCTGTAGAATATGCCGGCTGGCCGGTAGCTGATCCTGCTGCCCTGGTAGAAGATGAGAAGCTGATTGTAGTGCAAGTTAACGGTAAAGTGCGCGCTAAAATGACCGTGGCAGCAGATGCGGCAAAAGAAGCCGTCGAAGCAGATGCCCTTGCCCAGGCCAATGTTCAACAGTTTATCGAAGGTAAAACGGTGCGCAAAATCATCGTAGTACCCGGTAAGCTGGTTAACATTGTAGCTAACTGATGAAGACGTTCTTCCGGCTGTTAACAGCAGGCGCAGCCGCACTGGTGCTTACCGGTTGCGGCTTTCATCTGCGCGGTAATGAAGCGTTGCCGCCATCAGTTAATTACGTTGCGGTAACGTCTGCGCAGGCCCATGCGCCACTGGCCAGAGCGTTGAAGAAAAAACTGGCAGTGTATGACCTCCACGGCGGTACACTGGCAGACAGCCCGTCTCCGGACATGTCGGTTCTGATCAACATTCAGCCGGAGCAACTGGAACGGCGTTTATTGTCCGTGTTTTCTACCGGTCAGGTAGCTGAATACGAGCTGATTTACGGTGTCCGTTATACAGTGACCTTCCCTGACAAGGCTCCCCTGCCCGCGTATTTTGAAGTATTGCGGGATTACCAGGATGATCCTGAACAGGTGCTGGCAAAATCGCGGGAGCTGGAACTGGTTCTCAGCGAAATGCGGGATGAAGCGGCAGACAAAATTATCCGTCGTATAGCCAGCCAGTCTTCTCAGGCAGTGGCGGAATAAACAACTGCCATGCAAATCTATCCAAACCGTTTTGAAGCGGAACTAGATAAAGGCCTCAAGCCTTGTTATTTGCTGTTTGGTGATGAGCCACAGCAAAAATTTTCCATGATCGAAGCGGTGCGGGAAAAAGCCAGAGCTCAGGGCTTCACTGAGCGGACAGTATTTGTTGCCGACAGCGGTTTTAACTGGAGTCAGTTAATTGAGGCCACTCAATCTTTGTCTTTATTTGCTTCGCAACAGATTATTGAACTGGAGCTACCTACCGGAAAACCCGGTACTGAGGGTAGTCAGACCCTGCAATCAGTAGCAGCGAATCTGGGTAACGACATTCTGTTACTGATCCACGGTCCCCGTATTGGCAAAGATGTACAAAAAGCCAAATGGTTCAAGGTTCTTGACGATACCGGCATTCATTCCATTTGCTATGCACTGGAAGGTAATAATCTTCACACATGGATCCAGCAGACTATGCAAAAAGCCGGACTTAACGGCGATGCAGCCTGTGTCCGCATGATTGCAGATATGTGTGAGGGCAATATGCTGGCCGCTCATCAGGAAATCCAGAAGTTATCGCTGGTTTATGCCGGACAGGCCATTACACCTGAACAGGTAGAAGCGGCCATTGTCGATCATTCCAGATTCAATGTATTTCAGCTGGTAGATGTCATGCTGAACGGAGACCGGCAGCGCTGTATCCGCATGTTGTACCGTCTGGAAAGTGAGGGCATTGAACCTAATATCCTGATCTGGGCATTTATTCGTGAATGGCAGACCTTAAGCCAGTTACACGAAGTCAGATCGTCCGGACAACCTGTCCAGTGGATGAAGTTCGCGATCTGGAAAAATCGTCAGGGCTGTTATCAGTCGGCACTGAACCGGCTGAGCGCTGCCCACCTTGACCATATCAGAGAGGCGCTGGAACAGGCCGACTTTGCTTTTAAACAAAATACGGTGGAAAGGCCTTATATCAAGCTTGCACACCTTTGTATGTTGTTCATGGGCATAGAGCTTAACGGATTAACTTTGATGCCGGACCTGCACTGACACCGGTGTGGGAATTGCGGTAAAATTCGCTATAGTTAAAATGTTATACGTTAATTTTTTGTGTATTTGAGGAGAACTTTTGGACAGTAACCAGTTCAAACAATTCGTGTTAGATAAAATCGACGACATGAAAGCCCGTGATGTCATTCAACTGGACGTAAAAGGTAAGTCGACAATTACTGACCTGATGATTATCTGCTCGGGTAATTCCAAGCGACACGTGGTGTCTATCGCGGATAATCTGCATGTAGAAATGAAACAGGCCGGACATCCGCCTCTGAGCATTGAAGGCAAAGAGACCGGTGAATGGGTTCTTGTTGATCTCGGTGACATCATCGTGCACGTCATGCAGGATGAAGCGAGAGATTTCTACCAGCTTGAAAAGCTCTGGGGCTGAACATCAGCCATCAGTATGCCACGGCGTTGACTGTCAGCGGCGTTCCGGCAAGACTTATCACTTCAAATCGCTCAACCGGGAAGTTGTAAAACGGTGAAAATTCAAATCGTTGCGGTAGGAACTAAAATGCCTGACTGGGTTGCCAGAGGTGTTGATGAGTTTGTGCGCCGTTTTCCCGCTGACATGCCTGTCAGCTTTACTGAAATTGCCGCGGGAAAGCGTGGTAAAAATGCAGATATCCCGCGCATCCTTCATAAGGAAGGAGAAGCAACGCTGGCGGCAATCCCGAAGGGAAACCGCATCGTCACACTGGAAGTCACCGGTAAGCCATGGGATACCCCTCAACTTGCCAGACAACTCGATGCCTGGAAGATGGACGGGCGTGACGTAAGTTTACTCATCGGAGGCCCGGAAGGACTCGCTCCTGAGTGTATTGCCGCATCGGAACAGCGCTGGTCACTTTCCAATCTGACATTACCCCACCCTCTGGTGCGCATCATTGTGGCGGAAAGCTTGTATCGCGCCTGGTCTGTTACCCAGAACCATCCGTATCACCGGGAATAGTCATGGCCCGTAAACGTCAGGCGATTCGTGACCATACAGCGGAAGCGAACCTGTTTGCCCGCCGCGCCGCTGTTTCACTGCTTATTGTGTTTGCCATGCTCGGTATCGTGGTGAGTAACCTCTACGTACTGCAAGTGGAACAGCACGATGCTTATCAGACCCGCTCCAACGGTAACCGCATAAAGGTTCTGCCCATTGCGCCCAACCGGGGATTGATTTACGACCGCAACGGTATTTTGCTGGCTGAAAACCGGCCGGTATTCAGCCTGGAAGTCATTCCTGAAGAAGTCGACAGTCTGGACGACACCCTTGACAGCCTGTCTGCACTCATGGGGATCACGCAGGAAGAAAGGGACAATTTTCTAAAAATATACCGCGGGCAACGACGGTTTAAGCCCATTGCTCTGCGTACCCAGCTAAATGAAGAAGAAGTGGCATTGTTTTCTGCCCAGCAACACCGTTTTCCGGGTGTTTCTGTAGAAGCCCGTCTTTCGCGCTACTATCCCTACGGTGAAACGCTTACTCACGTACTTGGTTACGTAGCAAAAATTAATAAGAAAGATTTACAGAAATTGCAGGAAGCCGGTCAGGAAGATAACTACGCAGCTACCTACGACATCGGTAAACTGGGTATCGAAAAGTACCATGAAGAAGAATTACACGGCCAGGTCGGTTATCAGCAGGTAGAAGTTAACAGTCAGGGACGGATAATCCGTACGTTGAGTGTTGATCCGCCGGTGCCCGGTAAAGACATTGTGCTGAATATTGATCTTGCCCTGCAGCTGGCTGCAAAAAAAGCGCTGGATGGTAAGCGGGGTACGGTGGTCGTTTCGGCGCCTGATACCGGCGGTGTACTGGCCATGTATTCCAGCCCGAGTTACGACCCTAACCTGTTTGTCCACGGGATCAGCAGCAAAAACTACAGTGCCTTACTGAATTCCCCTGACCGGCCTCTGATTAACCGCGCTACGCAGGGACAATATCCGCCGGCTTCCACTATCAAGCCACTGCTTGGTCTGGTGGGCCTTGAGGACGGTGTCATTACACCAAAGACCACTATCAATGACACCGGACGTTACAAGCTCCCCAACGTCAGCCATGTGTGGCGTGACTGGAAAAAATGGGGGCACGGGAAAGTGAATGTTGAACGGGCCATTATGATGTCCTGCGATACTTTCTACTATGACCTTGCCTACAAGCTCGGTATCGATCGGATCAGTGATGCGATGTCTGAATTCGGTTTCGGTGATTACACCGGCGTAGACTTATACGAAGAATCTGACGCCAATATGCCAAGCCGCGGCTGGAAACGTGCCCGTTTCAATCAGCCCTGGTACATCGGCGATACGATTCCTGTGGGTATTGGCCAGAGTTACTGGACAGCGACACCGATCCAACTGAATCAGGCAATAAATACACTGATAAACCACGGCGAACGGTTTGTTCCGCAAATTATGATGGGATTCATGAGTGAAAACGGCGAGGTCTCGCAGGAGCCTTTAAAAACCATGCGTCCGATTATGGTGAAAGAAAGGAAAAACTGGGATTTAATGCTCAGTGCCATGCACGATGTTAATCATTCCGATGAAGGTACAGGCCGCAAGTCATTCTCTGATGCCCCTTACCAGTCCGGGGGTAAATCCGGTACTGCACAACTTTTTTCAGTAGGCCAGAACGAGTCCTACAACGAAGAAGAGGTTTCTGAACATCTTCGTGATAATGCCATGTATGTAGCCTTCGCCCCTTATGAGCAACCTGAAGTCTCTGTGGCGGTTGTGGTTGAAAATGCCGGAGGCGGCAGTTCCAATGCCGCGCCGGTAGCCCGTCAGGTTATGGATTTTTTCTTCCGCGAAAGGGACTTTATGCAGCCTGATTATGTGCCGCCGGAGCAAGCATCAAAGGAACAGGCTGAATGAAACGTACAACGATAAAACAAAATCAGTCTACTCTGCTCGAACGGCTTCATATTGACGGCTGGCTGTTGCTGGGATTGCTGGTTTTAATGGTGGTCGGCCTGTATACCCTTTATTCGGCCTCCGGTCAGGATCCCGGCCAGATGGAACGGCAGTTCGCCCGTCTCGGTATTGCCATGGGTGTAATGTGCGTCATGGCGCAGGTACCACCTATGGCCTACCGGCGGTTATCCACTTATGCTTACATTGCCGGCTTACTGATGCTGATTGCTGTACTTTTATTCGGCGACGTGGGTAAAGGTGCCCAGCGCTGGCTTGATCTTAAATTTGTTCGTTTTCAGCCATCGGAACTGATGAAGCTTGCGGTGCCCATGATGGTGGCCTGGTATATCAGTAAGTTTACCCTGCCCCCCCGTCTTATTCAGATAGGCATTGGCTTCACTCTGGTTATCGTACCCACAATCCTCATCGCTAAACAGCCGGATTTAGGGACGTCGCTACTTATTGCCAGTTCGGGAATTTTTGCTATTTTTCTGGCAGGCATGAGCTGGCGTCTTATTGGCATTGTTGCCGCCATGGGCGGTGCGTTTGCACCGGTAATGTGGTTTTTTCTGATGCAGGAATATCAGAAACAGCGGGTAATCACGTTTTTAAATCCTGAATCCGATCCTCTGGGCGCCGGTTATCATATTATCCAGTCTAAAATTGCCATTGGTTCCGGCGGCCTTCAGGGCAAAGGCTGGTTGCAGGGAACCCAGTCACAGCTTGAGTTTCTGCCGGAACGTCACACCGATTTTATCTTTGCGGTTTTCAGTGAAGAATTCGGTCTGACCGGCGTCATCGGATTACTCGCAATTTACCTGTTTATCATTATTCGCGGCCTGATCATTGCCAACCGTGCTCAGGACGCCTACAGTAAGTTACTGGCGGGTTCGATAACCCTGACCTTCTTTGTTTACGTGTTTGTAAATATGGGTATGGTGTCAGGCTTACTGCCCGTAGTAGGAGTGCCACTGCCACTGGTTAGTTTTGGCGGTACGTCAATGGTGACATTGATGGCAGGTTTTGGCATTCTGATGGCAATCGGAACACAAAAAAGATTCTTATCCCGATAACCGGTTATGTGCGCTAAATACTGTATCTTACTTTTATGTGCAGTCGTGTTATGCGGCTGCCAGTCTTCAGGTCGCTATGCCCAGCACAGCGATTCAGCCCCCACGTTTGTGTATGACGAACCGGATTACACTGACGCAGACCCGCAATACGAACCTTACCGTGAATGGAACAGCCGCCCCTACGAAGTGTTGGGTAAACGATATTATCCGTTGCAATCCGGTAAAGGTTTTGTGGAAACCGGGCTGGCTTCCTGGTACGGCCAGAAATTTCACGGGCACCTCACTTCTAACGGTGAAACCTACAATATGTTTGCAATGACAGCGGCACATAAAACCTTGCCGCTGCCCTCATTTGTTAAAGTGACTAACCTGAGTAATGGCAAGACAGCCATTGTGCGGGTAAATGATCGTGGCCCCTTTCATTCCAGCCGGATTATCGACTTGTCTTATGCCGCAGCGAAAAAACTGGATTACCAGCAGCACGGCACGGCAAAGGTGAAGCTGGAAGTGATTCATTTTGATGAGAACAATCAGGTGACTGTGGGCAATCAGCCTACTGTCAGCTATGAACAATATGCCGGCATTGTTCCTCTGCCTGAAGAGCCGGAAGCTGAGCCGTTTTCTGCTGCTGACGACGGGCTTTACATTCAGGTCGCCGCAGTGAGTGATCCTGAACGTGCCAAATCAGTATCTACCGTCCTGTCCCAACTTTATCAGGTGCCTGCTGAAATACCGCTAATTAATAATATCTACAAATTACGGCTGGGCCCGCTGGCTGACCGCTTTCAGGCAAAAATGCTGTTAGATGATTTGCAGAAAAATGGCTATCCCGGTGCTTATACCGTGGGCGGCAACCTGTAAATATGGCATTCATCTGCCGAACTTGTGGATTTGCCGGGTAAATCGGTCAGCAACACTGTAATCCGGTAGACTTTTAAGGTACAAATCAGCATCTGAATCACTTTGCTCTTTATATAAGGAACAAAGCTGCACTGACTCTGGTCCAGGCTTGTTGCTTACGTTAAAATTCAAAACAGTTTGTCTTAAATAAAAAACGGTAATTGATATTCCCATGCATAAAATTATAAATCGCGCTAAACCGTCTTTCATGCTCACCATGTTTATCATGATGTGCATGTCTTATGTTGCCAAAGTCCACGCCAACGTCGTGATCCCGCCGCCGCCAAGTGTTGCCGCTGAAGGCTTCGTGCTGATGGATAACGAAACGGGCCAGGTTATCGCAGAGAAAAATGCAGACATGCAGTTGCCGCCTGCAAGTCTGACTAAAATGATGACGACGTATGTCATCGGCAAAGAGTTGGAAGCCGGCAATATCAGCATGGACGATGAAGTAACCATTTCTGAAAATGCATGGGCGAAGAATTTTCCGGAATCATCAAAAATGTTCATTGAGGTGGGTACACAGGTAAAAGTGGCCGACCTGGTTCGCGGTATTATTATTCAGTCCGGTAACGATGCCTGTGTTGCTATGGCTGAACATATCGCCGGTTCTGAAAGTGCCTTTGCCAGCATGATGAATGCCCACGCGCAGGCGCTGGGTATGTCTTCTTCACATTTTGTGAACAGCCACGGCCTGCACGACCCCGATCACTACGTAACGCCGCGGGATATGGCGCTGTTGTCTCAGGCGCTGGTCGCTGAGACGCCGGAAATCTACGCGATTTACAGCGAAAAAGAGTACACCTACAACGGTATCAAACAGTACAACCGTAACAGCTTGCTGTGGGATCAGAGCCTGAATGTGGATGGCATTAAAACCGGTCACACTTCTGATGCAGGCTACAGCCTCATCACCTCGGCCAAACAAGGTGATATGCGTTTAATTTCTGTTGTGATGGGCACAGACAGTGAACGCGCCCGAAAAGAAGAAAACAAAAAATTATTGCGTTACGGTTTCCGTTTCTATGAAACTGTAACCCCTTATAAAGCCGGTGAAAGCTTCGTTGCTCACCGCATTTATATGGGTGACCGCGAAACTGTAGACCTTGGAATTAATCAATCTACCCCCATTACCATTCCCCGTGGCCAGGCAGGTAACCTTGAAGCCAGTTTTGAGTTAGATAAGAAACTGGAAGCGCCGCTGGCAAAAGGCCAGGTGGTTGGCACACTTTACCTGCAACTGGACGGCGAAGACGTTGCCAACTATCCCCTTGTTGCTTTGCAGGAAGTGAATGAAGGTGGTTTCTTCGATCGTATGGTTGATTATGTCATGCTGCAGCTTGGCTGGGACGAATAACCGGTCAGTAGTGCTAGTTGATCAGCGGCCAGATTGTTATAATCTGGCCGTTTTGTTTATATAAAGAAGTAAGGATATCGTAATGGATACCCGTTTCGATGAGTTGCTGGATTTTCCCTGTTTCCAGACGTTTAAAGTAATGGGTGTAGCCCATGAAGAATTACCGCAGCAGGTGATTACCTGTCTGCAGAAGCATTCGCCGGGAGATTACTCTCCTACCGTTAAGCCCAGTGCTAAAGGTAACTACCATTCTGTGTCGGTGAGTGTCCGTGTGACCAGTAAAGAGCACATGGAAACCATTTATACCGAGCTGGCTAAAATTGAACTCGTCAGGGTTGTATTGTAAGTGACCGCAACACATCATCCTGTAATTGTCCGTCAGTTAGCCCGTCAGTCTTATTTGCCGGTGTGGCAAAAAATGCAGTCGTTCACAGATGAGCGTTACGCAGACACAACCGATGAAATCTGGCTGGTAGAGCATGACGCTGTGTTTACCCAGGGTCAGGCGGGTAAAGCCGAACACATATTGATGCCGGGAGATATTCCTGTAGTCAACGTAGACCGTGGCGGTCAGGTTACCTACCATGGTCCCGGCCAGCAGGTTATTTACCTGATGCTGAATATTAAGCGTCGAAAACTGGGTGTGCGGGAGCTGGTGACGGCGATGGAAGATGCAGTGGTTGCATTACTGGCAGACTACGGTGTAGAAGCCCGCGCTAAGAAAGATGCTCCCGGTGTGTACGTTGATGAACGGAAAGTGTGTTCCTTAGGATTACGGATCCGTAAAGGTTGTTCATTCCATGGACTCGCACTCAATGTTAATATGGACTTAGCTCCGTTCAACCGGATTAATCCCTGCGGCTATGCCGGCATGGAAATGATTGATACTGCGCGGTTAGCAGGGCCTGATTCGCTGGAAATTGCAGGCCCGGCTCTCACGCAACACCTTCTGAATATTCTAAATATTCAGGAAGTCATAAACAAAGAAGGTTTTGATGAGTAACGCACGTCCTAAAGCCGGGGTAAAACTCCGCGATGATGAGAAAGTAAAACATATTCCGATTACGATCGTCCCTACCGAAAAAGAGGAGATGCTTCGTAAACCGTCATGGATCAAGATTAAGCTTCCACGTACAACTGATCGTATTGACGAAATCAAACAGACGCTGCGTAAAAACAAACTGCATTCCGTATGTGAAGAAGCCTCCTGCCCTAACCTGGCTGAGTGTTTTAACCACGGAACTGCCACCTTCATGATTTTAGGTGATATTTGTACCCGTCGTTGTCCTTTCTGCGATGTCGCTCACGGAAAACCATTACCGCCCAGTGCCGAAGAACCGGAAAAACTGGCTAAGACCATTGCGGAAATGAAGTTGAAATACGTGGTGATTACTTCAGTAGACCGTGATGATCTCAGAGACGGTGGTGCTCAGCACTTTGTTGATTGTATTAATGCAATACGTGAACACAGTCCGTCAACCACCATTGAAGTACTGGTACCGGATTTCCGTGGCCGTATGGATCGTGCACTGGAGATTTTCAAAAGCGGTGTACCGGATGTATTCAACCATAACCTTGAAACCATTCCTCGCCTTTACCGGGAATGCCGCCCGGGCGCGAACTATCAGTGGTCTCTGGATCTGCTGAAGAAGTTTAAAGCTCAGCACCCTGACGTGAAAACCAAGTCCGGCCTGATGATGGGCATGGGTGAAGAGAACGAAGAGATTGAAGGTGTACTGCGTGATTTACGTGCTCACGATGTCGACATGCTGACTCTGGGTCAATACCTGCAACCGTCCCGTCACCATTACCCGGTGAAACGTTATGTGCACCCGAACGAATTTGATGCGCTTGGCGATTACGCGAAAGATATCGGCTTCGTGCACGCGGCATGCGGTCCAATGGTTCGCTCAAGCTATCATGCAGACCAGCAGGCAGCCGGTAAAGAAGTGAAGTAACTCTCAGCTAAGTATTATAAAAAACCCGGCAAATGCCGGGTTTTTTAATTCATTGAATGACTGTACTCATAAACCTGATTGCGGCCGAAGCGTTTAGACTGATAAAGCGCAAGATCCGAAGCCGAAAACAGGTTATCCAGACCATATCCTACCTGCGATGAACTGCTGACTCCGAAACTGGCTGATACAGTAAACTTATGACCGGATATCCCGGAATCAATTTCTTCAATGGCCTGCCTGCAGCGTTCCGCCAGTTCGAATCCCTGCTCTGTTGTCATTCCTTCGGCCAGAATTCCAAATTCTTCTCCGCCCATGCGGGTGACCAGACCTTTCTCCGGACAGCAATTTTTAAGAACACGGGCCACTTCCCGCAAAACCCAGTCTCCCACCTGATGACCATAGGTGTCGTTAAGACCTTTAAATAAATCCAGATCCAGCAGTAACATCACCACAGACGTTTCATTTTTCTGGCAGCGTTTAAGTATTTCTGCGGCAAGGTCGGTAAAGTAACCCCGGTTATAAACACCTGTCAGACTGTCGCGGGTTGCCAGGTAGCGCAGGCGTCTGGCAAGCGTGCGGCTGCGGTAGCTCCACAATAGCAAAGCAACACCCATTACTGACACCAGCGAGAGGGCCAGCACCGTGGTCTTCATTTTCTGGCTGCTGTATTTTGCTTCTGCCTGAAGTAACTTGTTTTGTTTGTCCAGCAGGAGAATTTCATTTTCTTTACTGGATACATCAAACATGGCTTTCTGAAATGCGAGTTCTTTTATGCTTTGTTCTGAATGCAGCGCATCTTCCATGCGTTGTTT
Organism: Alteromonas sp. ABH4_457; assembly: GCF_056160625.1. Taxonomy (NCBI): domain Bacteria; kingdom Pseudomonadati; phylum Pseudomonadota; class Gammaproteobacteria; order Alteromonadales; family Alteromonadaceae; genus Alteromonas; species Alteromonas sp. ABH4_457. The sequence goes on along the minus strand of NZ_JBSWXN010000007.1, from coordinate 340,136 downwards.
ATTGCTGATGTAATCAAACGCCTTATGATATTGCTGCTTTTCAACGGCTATCCCGACCAGGATACGGTATGCATCGCGCAGGGCCTCTTTAAATTCCTCACGGATATCCTTTTGAATCACACCCAGTGCCAGTGCTTCAGCATCTTCTACTTTTCCTTCGCTGAGGCGCATCTCAGCCAGCGATAAACTGAATCCGGCCATCAAATGATGAAACTGACTCTCGTTTACCCGCCAGGTAGCCTCCTTCTCGATAATGCGTGCTTTGTTGAAAGCCTCTTCATTTACATATAAATCAAGCAGATGGACGTAATTGAAAGCGATGTAGTAGTTTTGCCCTGCCCGTCTGCAGACATCAATCGCATGATTAAAGCCTTTTTCAGACGCCGTGTTGTTATGGAGGTTTATTTCTTCACCCAGAGAGAGTGCGAAACAGCGCAAATCATCCCCTGCCTCTTTTGTTGCAAGGATTTTTCCCACCATATCAGACGCCATGTCATACAAACCGGCCTGGCTGTAAAATACCACCATGCCTTTCCAGGCGGATAAATTACTCTGTACGTCATTCAGCCGGGCGATTTGCGCTTCAAGTTCTTTTGCCAGGCCGAACGCATGGTCCCATTCGTTCAGATAAGCTTCCAGTGCCAGCAGAGATTTAGCAACTTTAACTTTCACCGCCTCATCCGGCAGCGTGCGGTAAAGCCCTTTATACTGACCGACAAGAGTTTCAAGAGGCGTATCTTTCGTAGAAAGGTAAATGGATAAATAGCGGTAAAAATGTTTATCTGCCGGTGCAAGCACCTCCGGGTTAACTTCTTTCAGGAGGATTTTTGCCGTGTCCCAGTCAGACAAAGCGAGGGATTCAATGCGCTGCAGTCTTTCATGATCATCCGCTGCCGTGCAGACGAAAGGAATAAACACCAAAATGAAAAGAAAACAGCGCATTCAGCAATCTCAGTATTAAACAACTATCCGTTGCAGCAGTTACGCCACAATCGGGTTTCTGTCGGGCTCACGCTCCGGTTCCCGTGAAGGCTCGTCGGGATCATTAGGCTCCACGATAGCCATCAGCGGGTTCATTCTAACAGTTTCTGCTTTCAAACGTGCGATATCTGCCATTTCTTGCGGTGATAACTGATCGACCGAACGGGTGACATCCTCTGCCAGTGCAGCGAGTATTTCAATAGTCTTATTCATGATGTTGCTTCCTTGTCAGATGAGAGTGAGTTGAGTTTATTTAGTATTTTTTCGTTTTTAATTAATCGCTTGCATGGTGGTATCACCAGGGTGGTGATCAAGGATAACGCTGCTTCGTGTAACGTATTCAAAGGCAGCCATTCAATTCTGGTTTTATCCGTTATCACCACGGGGCATTCATACAACGCAACACGGTGCTCCGGCGGATAGCCATAATCATCAATTAACAGATCAGTAAGTACTTTACGCTGAGCCACCGACGTTGATTTTTTTGTTATGGATAAGTCCCCTGCCAGACCGACCTGCCAGAGGAAGAGATACGCGGTAGTATCGATATTACGTGAGAACATCATGAATTGTGTGGTTTCAAAATGTTGACTGCCATAGGCGCCGGGGTCGATGCCCATATCAGCATACAGGCAGTCTTCAGCAGAAATGCCCGGCTCCATATGCGCACGAAAGCCAGCCTGCTTTGCCTGAGCAATAGCCGTGTGAGGCACCTGAGCAAATACACCCGGATGCCCGTAGAATACACCGCACACCCGTTTGCCCGATGTCACTTCCGCCATTATCGCTGCGACCATTTCGCGATAAGTATCACGGCGATCTTTACCTTCCGCATAAAGTGGCTGTAAAGAACGGGTATCTTTGTTCATGGTGCTTACCCATTGCTCCATCAGAGGATGACAATTGGTAAAGACCACATCAGCGTTTTCGATGTGACTGCGGCAGCGCAGCGGCATATGAGCACCAAGGGTCATTCCCGGCCCCACGCAGACCAAACTTCCTGTGTTACTTTGCATAGTAATAACCGTACTGCTGTATTTTTTATGATTTTATAAACGGTTTCAGACCAGCCTGTTAAAGGCTGTATATTGTCTGAGCGATCTATTCTAATTATGCCCTGATAATTTTGCGGAGCAAGCATGAATTATGTCCGTCTTACCTTTATTAATCAGACATGTGAGGCAAATCAATCACCCTACCCGCCTCTATTCGCAGCGGCACATGATGACTTGCCCTGCCAGCCTGCTACAATACGCCGCTAAAAACAGGAGTCCCTATGAGAAAACATATTTACATTGCCTATACCGGCGGTACTATCGGGATGAAACCCTCCAGACAAGGCTATGTGCCCGCAGCGGGATTCCTTGGCAACACCCTCGCCAACATGCCTGAGTTTCATCGTCCTGAAATGCCTTTATATACTCTGCATGAGTATGACAACCTGATTGATTCTTCTGATATGAACCCGTCAGACTGGCAGCGTATCGCTGATGATATCGCAGATAATTATGATAAATATGACGGATTCATTATTCTCCACGGTACGGATACCATGGCTTACACGGCATCTGCCCTCAGCTTTATGCTGGAGGACCTGAGTAAACCTGTTATCGTTACCGGCTCACAAATTCCGCTGGCAGAACTGCGCTCTGACGGTCAGGTTAATCTGCTCAATGCCCTTTACGTCGCGGCGAACTATCCCATTGCAGAAGTCAGCCTGTTCTTCAACAACCGCCTTCTGAGAGGAAACCGGAGCCGTAAAGTCGATGCTGACGGTTTTAATGCGTTTGACTCACCGAACTTCCCGCCGTTACTGGAAGCCGGTATTAATATCCGTGTCAAAGCCGGAGAACTGGCCAAACCGGCAGCAACACCACTGAAAGTCTGCCGTGTTAAATCACAACCCATCGGTCTGGTGAGCTTATACCCCGGGATTTCACCGGAGGTAATTAAAAACACGTTACAGCAGCCGGTTAATGCACTCATTCTGTTAAGTTACGGTGTAGGCAACGCACCACAACAGCCTGCTCTGTTACAACAACTCAAGTACGCGGCAGACAGAGAAATCGTTGTACTCAACTGCACACAATGTCTCCGTGGCCGGGTGAATATGGGTGGCTATGCAACGGGTAACAGTTTAAAAGAAGCCGGCGTACTGTCCGGCAGTGACATGACGCCGGAAGCAGCCCTTGCCAAATTGCACTATCTGCTCAGCCAGTCATTAAATTATGAAGAGATTAAATCAAAGCTGACGACCAGTTTACGTGGTGAGCTAAGCGAATAAAAAAAGAGTAAACATGCAATCATTTACAGGCGCACTTGGCAAAATGAAGGTAACCGTTAATACCAGTCATCTTGTCCACTACACATTACCGCTGGGTGATGAGAAGGTAGATATGAACAGTCTCATCGGGAAAGAAATTACGCTGACCACAGAAGGTGAAATCCGCTGTGTTCATTGTGAAGCGAAAACCAAAAAAAGTTTCAATCAGGGTTACTGCTACCGTTGCCTGATCACCCTTGCTCAATGCGACAGTTGTATTATCAAACCGGAACTTTGCCATTACAAAGAAGGCACCTGCAGGGAGCCGGAATGGGGAGAAACCCATTGTCTGAGTGACCACTTTGTTTATCTGGCGAATACCGGCAACCTGAAGGTTGGCATTACCCGTCATGTATCTGATCAGGTGTCCAGCCGCTGGATGGACCAGGGCGCCAGTCAGGCTATGGTTTTTCTTCGTGTCAAAGACCGCCTGACCAGTGGTCTGGTGGAAACCTTATGTAAAGCCCACATCGGGGATAAAACCAACTGGCGGACAATGCTGAAAGGCGAAGCGGAAGCGGCAGATTTACCGGCTCTGAAAGCCAGTCTGATGGAGAAAATCGCTGATGGTCTGGAAGATATACGCCGTGAACACGGGCTTGATGCGGTAAGCGAAACCACTGCAGAAGCGGTCTCTATCCACTATCCGGTGGATAACTATCCGGTAAAAATCAAATCAATTAATCTGGACAAAACCCCTGCATTCACGGGCACGTTGCATGGCATTAAGGGCCAGTATCTTATGCTCGATGGTGACAGGGTCATAAACATCCGCAAATATGCGGGTTACCGGGCAACATTATCTTTTTAATGCTTGCCGGCAAGCTGGCAGGTAAGAAAACGCATTAAGATAAAAGGGAGCCGGAAAAGCCGGCTCCCTGTCTTATCCGGTCGCTTTATCAGCCGGAAAACTCTTCGCCACCCATTTCACGGGCCAGATCGTCAAGCTTTGCTGCCGTATCATCAAATTCTCCGTCAGCATAACGGTAGCGGATCAACACATGCTGTGAAGTCCTGCCCCGTTTAACGATGAGATCTTTTGCAACAAAATGCTTCGCTGTATTTAAGAAACGGTAAGCGTCCGGTTCCGTATCAAACACAAATTCCAGTTGCACCTGCACTACACGACCTCTTTCAGTAACACGGCATTTTCCTGCACCTGACCGATGACATTCAGTAACCGCCGGAACTCAGCATCACCGGGTTTTCCGTGACCAAGCCATGCACAAAGGGCCTCACTGAAACTGATATCATCGCCCTTTTCCAGCTTCGCTGTCATCAGCGCAAGCTGCACGCTACGACGCTCCGCCAGCAAAGACGGTGCTGCATCAATATTTAATTTAAGCTCAAGCACATGGGTGTACCAGTCGCGGGATTTATCTGCAGCAGACTGACCTGTCAGTGCATTACGCCATGCTTTCGGTAGTGAAGCCCAGGCATCACTATCCACCGGTAAAGCATCATTCGCCAGCCAGCTTTTCAGCACATCATGCAATGATAACATGGCTGTTTTACGATCATCCAGCGCCTGCTCCTGAACCTGCTGCTGCGCGTTTTTGCGAAGCCGGTCAATACGCTGCTGCACCACCGCCTGTTTCTTTGCGTCAAGGGTCTGCATCGCTTCGACCACAGGTACCAGTGCCGCATCCATTTCTTCCGGATGTTGTTTCACTGATTTGCCAACTACTTTAACCTGTTCAAGCAGCGTATTCAGCTGTGCATTTTCTTCCTCTGCAACGGCATTCCGCAGCTCTTTCACCCGGGCGAACAGCTCATCATTGATGCTCTTAAAGGTTTGCCACAAACGACTTTCATGACGCTTGCCGGCATGACCGGTATTTTTCCATTCCACTTGAAGTGCTTTAGCCTGTTCAGACACAGAAGCACTGTCTTCCTGAGACGCCAGAGATCGGGCTTGTTCAATAATGGCCTGCTTGCGCACGCGGTTGTCATTAAACCACTGATTGACGCTGTCACTGAGTGGCGCCAGCGCACTATCCCAACGTTTCTTAAGCGCCTCATACACGGGTTTATCTACAGCACCGGCATCGCGCCAGCGCTGACGCAATTTATCCAGCTGTTTAGCCAGTGACGCGGGGTCATCACAAGCCGGTGTGAGTGATGATAACTCACTGATCAACCCTTCCCGTTTTTGCTGCGCAGCGAGTCGCTGCTGTTCCTGTTCAGCATAATGGGCACGACATGGCGCAAAAGCCTGTTCCAGCGCTTCGTCAAAGGCGATATCTGCTTCATCCTTATCCTGAGAGGTTGCCAGTGACTGCCATTGTTTACGCAGTTGTTTGATAGCTGCCGCTCTGGCAGCAATATCAGCAGGAGCTGTTGCAGCGAGCTGTCGTGCTTCTTCCAGCATGGCCGGTTTGCGCGGCGCAGCCAGATATGTTTGCCAGCCCTCAAGACGGGCTATCTCTTCAGTGAGCTGCCCGTATTTGCGCTCAACGGAGAGCCGGTTGCTCTCATCGAGTGCATCATATAAAGTCTGAAGTTCAGTGAACCGCGTCATGGCAGCTCTGAAACGTCCGGTTTCAATAAGATTACTGACTACAGATGATAATCTCCGGACCTGCTTCAGCGTATTGTTCTGAGCCACACGACGCTGAGTCTGTTCACGCTTCTTCGCTTTCGACAGTACACTCCAGCGTTGCTTTAACGCATCCGCTACAGGGAACAATAAGTCTTTGTGTTCTGCCCAGCGGCCTGCCAGCGCACGCCACACTTCATCGTCAATGTTTTCTGCGCCACCGGCATCAGCAGCGGCACGTTCAGCATCACTGAGCACCGCATTGAGCCGTATGGCGATCTGCTGTTGTGCTGAGAATGCATCCAGTTTACCGGCAAGGTCATTAATTGTATCTGCCAGTGCCTGTCGTTCCCCGGCAGGCTTTAACTGTGCGAAGCTGTCAGCTTTGCCTTCCAGTTCCCTTACCGCATCATTGACAGATTCGACATCAGAGAGTGTTGCTTCTGACAAACGCTCATTAAACAGCCAGGCAACCTTTTCTTCCGCTGCAGACAATGCAGCCTTGAATAACAACCACTCCTGCTGCAATGCCCTTTCTGCTTGTTGCGCATCCCAGTCGACCTTCAGACGATCGCGGTGTTGCTGCGCGCGTGCAAGTAAACGGGTTTGCTTTTCAGTGATCGTTGCAACAACATTTTCAGCGAGAACGGGTAAATCCGCTGACAGCGCATCTAACTCTTCAGCACAGGCCTGCAAACGTGCATCCACATCTTCATAATCAAAACGGTCAGTGACTGCCTGCAGCTTTGACAACACCAGCGTATAAGCCTGCTCAGTTCTGGCCGGCTTCTCTGCCGCTTCCTGTAAGGCGCTCAGCTTATCCTGAATAAACGTTTGTACCTGCGTATCGTCCGCCTTTTTTATTAAACGGCCCAGCAATACTGCATCATCGCATTGTTCTGCGATACGCATTTGCAGCGACACAGATGCAAATGCTCCAAAGAATTCCCGTGTGTAGTCACTGCGGCCGATTTTTTCCAGCAACGCAAAAATCTGAGCCTCCGTCAGGGTTTCCCGGCGGGGAGATTCCACTAACTTGCGTGCCAGTTCAGCAGGGGCCTGCTTCAGCACATACTCATACTGGTCGTCAGTAGAAATATCAGCACTGTCAGCATCAATAATGGCGGATTCAACCCGTGCAACCGCACGGCGCCGGATTTTGTCATCACGGGCTGTCTGTGACATTTTCATCCACAGAGGAAAGGAATCCAGTTTTTCCAGTGCGGCCAGACTCACATCGCTGTTGCTGTCGTTGAAAGCCAGTTCATGCAACGCCGAGCGTTCTGCTGGTTTACTTACCGATAATCCGGCAATGGCCTGAAGTCGTTTTTGCGGGTCTGAACTGGTGTGCGCCGGGGAAAAAAGTCGACTAAATATCATCCTGTTTGAACCGCGCTATGGTGTTTTCATCCTGTTCCGCCTGCAACGCATCACGGAATTCTCTTTTACTTTTTTGCACGATCTCTCCCTGCGCATTTATTGTCATGTGCTCGGAGGATTTTTCGATTTTGGACTGGTACAACAATACCGCCTGCATGCAACTGTCCCGCTGCTCTTCAGACAGTACAGTGCCATCAGGCCATTTGCCGGTTTCAACTGCCTGACGCAGACGTGCGTACACATCGGGCGTCATAGCGGCAAGTAATGCATCTATATTCATGAGGAAAAACGTTTAATAATGACTAATCTGACACGGTTCACAACATACCACATAAAGCCGGCCACAGCGGCTAAAATCGCCAGGTTATGCTGAATATCACCGGGCTTTGTGCCGCCCCAGTACATAAAGCCGAATCCGGCAACAAACAACAGCACTGCCAGCAGTGACTGATTTTGTATACTTTGTTTTTTCTTGTAGCGCTGCAAACTCTGCTTTCTCAACACATCTTCAGCTGAAGCATCACCCACTCTGAACTGGCAATGGGGGCACTCTTCAGACTTATCGGATATTTTTTTATTACATGACGGACAATCTGTTAATGCCATTATTGCTCCCGGACTGTTTGACTGGTACTTAAATAAGTTTCATTGCGGAACCCTGCGTGTGGCCCGCTTATACAAAAAAGGACACCAATGTGTCCTTTTCAATTCGACGGCTGACATAAGTGTCAGCCGGAATACGCTGACGGTTTACTTATCGTCCCGGACTTTGGCCCAGTACTCGTTCACCGTCTGCTTCATTTCCTTGCTCAGCATCATAATACCAAACAGGTTAGGCAGTGTCATAACAACTATTGCGACCGCCGATAAAGCCCACACCAGCGTGGTATCTGAAAACGAAGCCCAGATAAAACCAGCCACGTAAATCACCCGGTAAGGCATAACAGAACGGGGACCTAACAAATAGGTCATTGCCCTGTCACCGTAATACGACCAGGCAATAGCGGTGGAGAAAGCGAATAACATCAGACCAATAGATACAATGTACTGCCCGAAGTCACCGAAATACCCACGGGTGAAAGCAATGGTAGTCAGTGCGGCAGAATGCACCAGCGACTTGCCCTGCACTTCCAGGTTGTCTTTAACCGGTTTACCATTCTTAATTTGCAGCGTGCCGGTGTAAGCGTCGTCGTCACCCAGTGAATAGGTTACGTCTTCCGCAATAGAACGGGAGTTAATCAGGGTGAAGCCCTCACTGACTGCCGTACCGTTAACCACTGAAACCGGGCCGGTATAAGCCTCAACGCCACTGCCGTCGACACCGTTTAAGTATTTGTAAAGTGCTTCACGATCCTGCGGCTGTTCATCAGAATAGACGCCCTGTACGAAATACATATCTGCGCGGTCAAACACGTTTTCATGCTTTTCTTTCCATACACCTGAAGACAGGATAACCAGACCGGTTACTGTACAAATCAAAATGGTGTCGATGAAAGGTTCAAGCAGAGATACCATGCCCTCAGATGCCGGTTCACTGGTTTTCGCAGCGGCGTGAGCAATTGGTGCTGAACCCTGACCAGCTTCGTTAGAGAACAGTCCCCGGTTTACACCACGGTTAAATGCATAAGCCAGTGATGCACCAAGGAATCCGCCTGCAGCAGCGGAACCGGTAAATGCATCTCCGATAACAGCAGCGAATGACGGCCCGATATTTTCCAGGTTAGCAAAAATTACCGCCAGCGCACCAATCAGATACACCATCGCCATAATGGGAACAATTCTGGCTGTAAATGCTGCAATACGTTGAATACCGCCTAAGATAACCAGTGCCAGCAGGATACCCAGCACGCTACCGACGATAACCGGATCAATACCAAAAGTGGCTTCAATACTCTGTGCAATACCATTACTTTGTGGCAGGTTTCCGGTACCGAATGAACTGATTACCGTCGCAATAGCAAAAGCTACGGCTAACCATTTCATGTTCAAACGACGGTCCATGTAATACATGGGACCACCGGCCATGGTGCCGTCTTCCGTTTTCACACGGTACTTGTGGGAAAGTGTCACTTCTACAAATTTAGTGGTCATACCCAGAAAGGCTGTTGCCCACATCCAGAATAACGCCGCAGGACCGCCAAGAAAGATTGCGAAAGCAACACCACTGATATTACCTGTACCCACTGTGCCGGAAAGTGCAGTGGTTAACGCGCGGAAGTGAGTGGTATCCCCTTCCTCGCCTTCTTTATCATACTTGCCGGTGACGACCAGCCAGGCATGCTTAAAGAAGCGGATTTGCGGAAATTTAAGGTACACGGTAAAGAACAAACCGACACCCAGCAGAACGAAGGGGAACCAAGGTGCTCCCCCGAGCATGCCATCTATTGACACAAGAAAATTATACAAGCCTTCCAAGACGAGTTCCCCTCAATACTTTGTTGTTATTTTGCGTGTTTTTATTATCGTAGTTTTGACACTACCGCACGCACGGCAATCAAAAGGTCTTCTCCCAGCTGGCGGCAGCGTTGCACTGACCATCCATACACAGGATCAGGTAAATTATTATTATCTTTGAACGGCATTTCCAGCGTGTAGGCAAGGCAATCAAATTTCTGACCAACAGCATTGGATGCCACGGTCAGGTTTGCTTCACCCGGCTTGTCTTTTGGATAGCCATATTCGTCCTGAAATTCCGGCGTAGCAGACAGTAATGCTGCTTTAAACGTGTCCTCCAGATCTTTCAGGCGTGCAGAATAACAAGGGATCCCCTCGCTGCCTGCGACAAAATTGTACGGTAATGCTTCGTCACCGTGAATATCAAGATACATGTCTACACCGGTGTCTGTCATGGCATTTAACACATGCAAGACTTCCGGGCTTTTCTCTGCGCTGGGCTCTGCCCACTCACGGTTCAGGTTAGTACCCGCCGCGTTCGTACGCAAATGGCCCCGTGCAGCGCCATCCGGATTCATGTTCGGCACAATATAGAAAACAGCATCGTCCAGTAATTGTTTGGACAGACCGTCCTGTTCATCCAGCAGGCGGTAAAGCAGTCCTTCTGCACACCATTCGGCCATGGTTTCGCCGGGATGTTGTCTGGCTGTGATCCAGATTTTCTTTTTAGCCGGCTCTTCGTCACCGATAACTAACAGGTTAATGTCACGACCATCCAGCGTTTCGCCTAACAGACGGTGTTCACAGCGCAGAGACATTTGTGCATCGTGAACCAGATCCAGATGCCGTTCATAGCTGTAAGGGATGAAATAGGCAAAATAGACGGCTGGCTGTTCCGGTGTGAAGCTGAATGAAAGATTATCACCGTCAAATTCGCTGTCTACGCGAAACCAGTTCTGGCGGTCATAAGAAGCCAGTACATTGTAATCTTTCCAGCCATCGGGATACGCAGATTTAGCCAAATCAGTGAGCGTGATGTGATGGATTTCGAATACTTCCCCGAATAAACGGAAATGGAACCACTGATAAAAATCTGACTGATTGTCTTTGTTGATGCCAAGAACGATTTTTTGCGGAGAGGCGGCTTCGATGACACGGATATTTCCGCTGTCAAACTGTGCTGAGATATGCATGGATCTGTCGTGTCCTTCTATTTTTGCCGCTAATTTAGCATAGTCGGGAATGTAAATACCATGTTTAACACATCCGTCCGGTGGTTATGCCCGGGAAATGAACAGCACGAAGGTTTACATTTCTGCAGACAAAAAAAACCGGTAACGCCGAAGCGATACCGGTATTAACGCCTGCGCTAACAATTATGCAGGTAACGTTGGGAAAGTGATCCCGGCCATGTCGCGCACTACACGCATCACCTGGCAGCTGTATCCGAATTCATTGTCATACCACACATACAGCGTCAGACGGTTATCAGCGACGATTGTTGCCTGTGAATCCACCACACTCGCAGCACGTGAACCCACCAGGTCAGTTGAAACGATTTCTTTACTGGCCGTATAGTCAATCTGATGCTGCAGCGATGAGAACAGAGCCGTATCCCGCAGGAACTCATTCACCGCCAGCTTATCGGTGGAAGTTTTCAGGTTAAGGTTCAGAATAGCCATAGACACGTTTGGTGTAGGCACACGAATCGCGTTACCAGTCAGCTTCCCGGCCAGTTTAGGATAGGCTTTTGCTACTGCTTTCGCTGCGCCGGTTTCAGTGATAACCATATTAAGCGGTGCACTGCGGCCACGACGGTCAGCTTTGTGGTAGTTATCAATGAGGTTCTGGTCGTTGGTAAAACTGTGTACGGTTTCCACGTGACCGGAATCAATACCATACTCTTCATCCAGCGCTTTCAGCACAGGCGTGATTGCATTCGTTGTACAACTGGCGGCTGACAGGATTGTGTCTTCTGCCAGAATGTCTTCATGATTAACGCCGTGAACGATGTTTTTAATGTCACCTTTACCCGGAGCAGTCAGTAATGCCTTCGCAGCACCTTTGGCTTTAAGATGCAGACCCAGACCATCCCGGTCGCGCCACATGCCGGTATTGTCAACGACGATAGCATTATCGATACCGTATTTGGTGTAGTCCACTTCATCCGGGCTGTTTGCATAGATGATTTGAATAAAAGAACCATTAGCTTTAATGGCCTGGCGCTCGTGATCAATTGTGATACTGCCATTGAACGGACCATGTACCGAATCACGACGAAGTAAGCTTGCGCGCTTTTCCAGGTCGCCGTCTTTGCCGCCGCGCACAACAATTGCACGCAAGCGCAACTTGTTCGCTTTGCCCTGTCTTTCTATCAGCAGACGGGCAAGTAAGCGGCCGATACGGCCAAAGCCGTAAAGCACCACATCCTGAGGCGTCTGCTCATCGTCTTTACCGGCTACATCAGCCAGCTTTTCCTGCAAATAAGTATTCAAATCGGTTTGATCGACGGCACTGCCATAATGGAAATCAAAAGCCAGTTTACCAATATCAATTTGTGCCGGTGCGAGGGGCATTGCTGTTAACGCTTCAAGTACAGGAAAGCTCTCCCGTAAACGCAGTTTAATGCCTTCATGTAAACGCACTTTGCGGTGTGCTTTAACGATATCGATGACACTGGCACCCAGTAACGAACGGCCATACACAGACACTTCTACTGAATGATTTCTGTAGAGCTTACCGATGAGCGGCATCATCATTTCCGCGTATTCCTGACGTTCCTGCCAGCTACTTTGCAATTCCTGTTCAAACTGTTGATTCATGCCTTTGCCTTAACCATTTGAAATTAACCGGACAGTCCACGCAGAAAGCTTCATAATTGTAGGGTACACTAAGGTGTAAAAGTCGTTGTCTGCGTGGAACGGACTTATTCTAAGAAAACCATCAAGGAAGACCAAACTGTTGAAAATTTTCAGTATTTCATCATTTAAGCTACAAACACCCCGATCCTTTAGTAATTTTCCAACACAACTGGCGAAGTGCCTGCCGTTACTGATTGGGACAGTGGTATTGCCCGGTTGCGGTGATATGTTTGCGCCTAAAGTCGCCACAATTTGTCAGGATAATCCGCAAATGTGTAACGATCTCAACAGCGATGAATGGTGCCGCGGGGAAAAAGCAGAAATTATCAAGCAACGCTACCGCCACCCTGACGACGGTGAAGGTGAAGACATTTATCGCCTGATGCTGATGTTTGAAGACTACCAGCGTTGTATTGTTAACGCCTCCGGCCTGACCCACAAAAAATACCGGGACAAAGAAGCAGACCGGATGAAAGGTGTGCTGACAGCACGCAAAGAACTCGATCGTCTCAACCGTAAAACCCGCAATAGCAGTGAGCCCCTTCTCGCCTGGTATCACTGGTCCCGTTCCGGTGATGAAGACGCATTGAAACGGTTTATGTCTGCTGCCAGTGCCGGTCACCTTAACACGCCGGAACAACTGATCGCCCTGGCGTCAATACAGGCGCAAGATGACATGAACCGCACCCGTGACACCCTGTACCGTGCGTTGAGTCTCTACAAAGATGATGAAAATGTCGATGTCTCAGTATTTCATACGCTGACAACCATCAGCATGGAACAGAAGAAATACAAACTTGCCTGGATCTGGTCAAAAGTCGCCAGTCACTACTCCGACTCAATCAATACGCATCAACTGGAAGCAATGGCAACAAAGTTTCAGTTACCGGCGTCACTGATGAATAACGTAGCAGATGAAATAACCGGCGCACTGGAAGACGGTGAATTCGATGCAAAGGCGCTGGGGCTTACCAAACTGTAACCGTCAGACTTCAGCATTGACCGGGGTCGCTTTTTTCAACGGATCCTGTAAGTCACTTTCACAGGAAATTTCAGTATTTCCACCCGTTATGACGAAGTCACAAACAAAAACACCGCTTTACAACAAAGCGGTGTTTATTTTTTAACCAGAAGTGAACATGTCAGCCGCGGACGACTTCATCCTCAGCAGTTTTCAAATTCAGTGATAACGAATTTACACAATACCGCTGGCCGGTCTCTGTGGGTCCGTCAGGGAAAACATGGCCCAGATGGGCGTCACAGGATTTACAGATAATTTCCGTTCTGCGCATGCCGTGACTATTGTCTTCACGGTACAACACATTACCGTCATCTGTTTGCTGATCAAATGAAGGCCAGCCACAACCGGAATCAAACTTAGCATCCGAACTGAAAAGCGGCGCACCACAACACTTGCATATATAGGTTCCCGGACGCTTCTCGTCCAGTAATACACCCGTGTAAGGACGCTCTGTACCAGCCTGACGGGTGACACGATATTCGTCAGGTGACAGCGTTGCTTTCCAGTCTTTATCGACAGCCATGTTTGCTCCTGTGTTCGTTTACACGATTACTTTTTGATAGCAATCTGAGGACGCGCCGGATCACTCCAGTCAAGGTGAAACTTCTTACCCGACGGTTTATCTACACGCTGATACGTGTGTGCGCCAAAGTAGTCACGCTGGCCCTGAAGCAGGTTGGCCGGCAGTACTGCGGTGCGGTAAGAATCGTAATAACTTAACGCTGACATCATTGCCGGACAGGGAATACCTGCCAGAGCAGCCTGTGCCAGTGATTCCCGCCAGTCAGACTGATATTGGGTGATTTGATCAGCAAAGAAAGGATCAAGCAGCAGGTTCGCCAGATCTTCGTTGTTTTCGTAGGCTTTGGAAATAGATTGCAGGAATACCGCACGGATAATACAGCCGGCACGCCAGATTTTCGCAATACCACCGAAGTCCAGTTCCCAACCGTGCTCTTTAGAAGCAACAGCCATCAACTGGAAACCCTGCGCGTATGCACAAATCTTTGAGCAATAAAGCGCATATTCCAGCTTGTCGATAGCCGCAAACTTCTCTTCGTCAGAAAGGACTTTGACTTCCGGTCCCTGCAGAACTTTGCTGGCTGCGACACGCTCGTCTTTGAGGCTGGACAGACTGCGGGCAAATACCGCAGAAGTAATCGTCTGGGCAGGACTTCCCACTTGCAGCGCGCTGACGGCGGTCCAGAGACCCGTGCCTTTCTGACCAGCCTTATCAAGAATGACATCTACCAGTGGTACACCGGTTTCAGGATCCAGCTGCTCCAGCACTTCTGCACTGATTTCCATCAGGTAACTGTTCAGCTTGCCTTTATTCCAGCGACGGAAAACCTCTGCAATCTCAGCAGCAGACATGTGTAAAGCGGTACGCATGACCTGATAGGTTTCGCAGATAAGTTGCATGTCGGCATACTCAATACCGTTATGCACCATTTTAACGTAGTGACCGGCACCCACAGGACCAATGTACGTGGCACAGGCTTCCCCTTCCAGCACCGGCTTACCCGGGGTGAAAGATTCAATCGGCAGACCTGTCTCAGCATCGACTTTTGCTGCAATAGCTTTCAGTACCGGCTCAAGGCGTGTCCACGCATACGGGTTGCCTGAAGGCATCAGAGAAGGGCCGAAACGTGCGCCCACTTCACCGCCGGAAACCGCAGTAGAGAAGAAGATAAACTTACTTTTGTACTTTTCTTCCCGTTCGACAGAATCCGTCCACAAGCTGTTTCCGGTATCCACAACAATGTCATCCGCCTGGATGCCGGCGTCAATCAGGTGAGAACAAACATGGTCTACAGGTTCGCCGGCAGGCACCGACAGAATAACCATGTGAGGTGACTTCAATTTGCTGAGTAATTCGGTGTATGAGCTGCAGCCTTCTACACGGGCAGCCGCGTCGCCACGCTCTTCAGCATCTTTAGCAATAATTGCATCGACTTTGGTTTGATCAAGGTCGAAACAGGCTACGCGATAACCATGATCGACCAGGTTAAGCGTCAGGTTGGCGCCCATTACGCCTAAACCAATAAAACCGATATCACACTTAGTTTCAGTGTGCTTTCCATCTTCTTTTTGCATTGGGTGTCACCTCAAGTTACAGATGGCTGCGGATCATACCACCCGATAATAGTGCGAACACTAACTTATGACTGATTTTCTGCGAATTATGCTCAAATCATGACTGATTGCTTACTTGCCGTGCAGCAGTAAACCCTTTACGGCACTATCTGGCTTTGTTTAAACACGGCTACGCTTCTGCCCGCCTGCAAAAACACTCTCTGAATACAAATATCCGGTTGTTCCGGTAAAGAACCGTACCGGGTATCGACCATCAGTTGCCAGGCACACTGAGGCGAGATCCCTGGCAGATTAAAACGCTTGTCCTGCAGGCTGGCATTAAAACACAGGAACCAGTGTTCAGGGTCGTTTTCATCTTTGGTTGTACCGCGGATTTCAACGCCGAATGACTGACTGTCCGGTGACTGCCAGTCTTCTGATTCTTTATCCTGTCCGTCAGGTTTATACCAGCGGATCACCGCTACATTCGTATCAAGCTGAAATAAATCGTCTTCGAGCAGTAAATGACTCAGCAACTCGCTGCTACGACGCAGTTGAATCACGTGCTGACAGAAATGCAGAAAATCAGACTCCCGTTTATTCAGCTCCCAGTCATACCAGTTAAGGGCATTGTCCTGACAATAGGCGTTGTTGTTTCCGTTCTGGGTTTTACTCAGCTCATCACCGCCCAGAACATGAGGGATCCCCTGTGACAGCATCATCGACAAAAACATATTTCGTTTCTGACGCTCACGAAGCTGGAGAATTTTCTCGTCCTGAGTGGGTCCTTCCACACCATAATTGGCTGATAAATTGTGACCATGCCCGTCGCGGTTATTTTCACCATTCGCCTCATTGTGGCGTTCGGTGTAGCTCACCAAATCGTGAAGGGTAAAGCCGTCATGGTAGGTCACATTGTTTACCGATGTATAAACAGGCCGGAATCCCTTATGGAAAATATCCCGTGACCCCATCAGCCGTGTTGCAAACTCCGCGGTAATAGCGTGATCACCCCGCCAGAATGCTCTTAAGGTGTCACGGTAACGGTCGTTCACTTCCAGCCACGGATACGCAAAAGCGCCTAACTGATAACCGCCCGGGCCAATGTCCCAGGGTTCCGCCACCAGTACAGCCTGTTTCAACACCGGGTCCTGTGAAATTGATTTAAGCAAACCGGAGTGAGGCGAAAACTGTTGCGGATCTCTGCCAAGACATACGGCGAGATCGAAACGGAATCCGTCTACACCGATAACCTCAACCCAGTAACGCATGGCATCCATAATCATCGTCGTCATGACCGGACTGGCAGTATTTACTGTATTTCCGCATCCTGAGTGATTGCTGTAAACAATCTCACCGGTTTTGGTCTGTTCGTACAAATAGGCCTGGTGGGGGAAGAAGCCTTTGAAAGACAATACCGGTCCGCCATCTCCGCCCTCAGCGGTATGGTTGTAAACCACATCAATGATGACTTCCAGGCCGGCTCCGTGATAGGCATCCACCATGGCTTTCAGTTCACGGACAGCATCCGCTTTTCCGTACCGGGGCTCAGGTGCAAAGTAGTTTACCGGATTGTAACCCCAGTAGTTGGTCATGCCTTTTTCAGTAATGTAAGGTTCCGGCATGAACGCTGACAAAGGCATAAATTGCACAGTGGTCACACCGAGATCAACCAGATGTTTTATGACATCCGGATGGGCCGCCCCTGTATATTTACCTTTATCCTCGTCGGGTACAGCGGGGTGCAGCATAGTCAGCCCTTTCACATGGGCTTCGTAAATAATTCGCTGATGGGGCTGAAAGGCAGGCTTCGGCGGCCGGTCATGTTTATCATGACGCACCACGACACATTTCGGCACCATAAACTGTGAGTCATGTTCATAGTGTCTGGCATTCCAGTGCAGTGGCCGGCTGAGTTTATGGGCATAAGGGTCGATTAACAGCTTGTCTGTCGGCACATGGTGAAGGGATTCTTCACCACGCTCCACCCTGTATGCATAATGCTGATTCTCGCCGGCACCTTCTACTTCACAATGCCAGACTGAACCGGTTTTGGCCGGCATCACAATCTCTGCAACCGGTTCCTCTGTATCACTTTGGAAAAGGCACAGCACGACAGCTCTGGCGTCCGGCGATTCAACAGCAAAATTGCAGCCGTCGCCGGTGACAGTCGCCCCCGGCGGATACGGCACGCCAGCCTTAACGTTATAGTTTACAAGTGAGTCTTGCTTCACCTTTGCCGGTTCTCCTGTTATTCATAAACCCAGTAAAGTGTTGCCAGTGGCGGTAAAGTGATTTCAATAGAATACGGCTGATTGTTCCATTCCACCGCGTCAGCAGTAACAATTTCAGGTGCAGGGTAATCACTGCCCCAGAACTCACCGCTGTCGGTATTCAGTACCAGTGAGTAAGTGCCCGGGTCTTCCACGCCAATGCGGAACTTCTCACGGGGAGAAGGCGTAAAGTTATTCACCACATAGACTTTTTGCTTGTCGTCTTTGGCTTTTCTTACGAAGGACAACATACTTAGTTCAGCATAATTATGGTCTATCCAGCTGAAACCTTCATAATTGTGATCCTGCTCATACAGTGCAGGCATAGTCCGGTACAGATGGTTAAGCTTACGGTAAAGTGCCTGCATGCCTTTATGCTTGTCGAACTCCAGCAACCACCAGTCAAGCTCACCATCGTGATTCCATTCCCTTGACTGGGCAATTTCATTACCCATGAAATTCAGTTTTTTTCCCGGATGACCATACATGAAACCGGCATAGCAACGCAGGTTTGCCGCCTGCTGCCATTCATCTCCCGGCATTTTACCAATCAGACTGCCTTTTCCGTGTACGACTTCATCGTGGGAAATCGGCAATACAAAGTTTTCATCGAATGCATACACCATGGAAAAGGTGATTTCTCCGTGATGATAGCGGCGATACGCCGGATCTTTACTGATGTAATGCAATGAATCGTGCATCCAGCCCATATTCCACTTAAAGCCGAATCCGAGACCGCCTTCGCTCACCGGTCTGGATACACCCGGGAATGAAGTGGACTCCTCAGCAATAGTCATTGCACCGGGGAAGTGCCGGTAAACCTCTTCATTCATCCATTTCAGCAGGCTGATGGCTTCGTAGTTTTCATTGCCCCCGTGAACGTTGGGGATCCACTCCCCTTCATTGCGGGAATAATCCAGGTACAACATGGACGCCACTGCATCCACCCGCAAGCCGTCAATGTGAAATTTATCCAACCAGAAAAGTGCGTTGGCAACCAGAAACTGGCGAACAGTATCTTTACCGAAATCGTAAATGCATGAATTCCAATCCGGATGCCAGCCACGGCGGGGATCGTCATATTCGTATACATGACTGCCATCGAACCGCGCAAGGCCATGGGCATCTTCCGGGAAGTGTGCCGGTACCCAGTCAATGATGATGCCGATATCTGCCTGGTGGCACTGATCAACAAAGTATTTAAAATCGTCAGGTGAACCGAAGCGGCTTGTCGGTGCGTAAAGCCCCACCGGCTGATACCCCCAGGAACCGTCGAAAGGAAACTCTGATACGGGTAACAATTCTATATGGGTATACCCCATCTCTTTCACGTAGGGGATCAGTGAATCTGCCAGTTCATGATAACTGAGATAGCGTTTCCCGCTCTCTTCAGAAGGCCGGCGCCATGAACCCGGATGCACTTCATATACGCTCATGGGATTTGCGTATTTGTCTGCCTGCCGCTTCTCCATCCAGGCACTGTCATTCCACTCATAGGCATTGTGATCGAACACTTTTGAAGCGTGAGATGGATACTGCTCAGCAGCAAAACCTAACGGGTCAGCCTTGTGAGGTAAATCGTTACCCCAGGCATCTTTTAACTGATATTTATAGCGCTCGCCGGCAACGAGTCCCGGAATGAAGAGTACCCAGTAGCCCATGTCAGTTTGTTGCATGGGATGAGTACGGCCATCCCAGCGGTTAAAATCACCGATGACGGAAACCGCAGATGCGTTAGGGGCATAAACAGCAAAACGTGTTCCGGTAATGCCATCTGTGGTTAGCAGTTGTGCCCCGCCCTGCCGGTAAAGATTTTCAGGCTGATGGTCGATAAAGTGCACAGCATGAAATGCTTCTTCACGGAACTGGTAAGGGTCGGTGAAGCTGTATTCGCTGTCTGCCGTTGTCACCTGCAGTTCGTAACGCTGCGCAGGCTTTAACTTTTTTGATAATGCAGAAAACAGAGCTGAGTCGCCCTGTTTTTTGAGTTTGATGATTTCTTTGCGGGTTTTTAAACAGCGGACTGACACTGTTTTGGCTTCCGGGATATAGGCGGTAACCGTTACGCCATCTTCGCTTTGCTGATTACCAAGTAAGGAAAAAGGCTGACTGCACCGCGCTTGTGCCAGTTGCTGCTCTACTACCATTTGTTACTCCTGCAAAGTCTGCCGCACAATACGGCAGACTGCAGAACATCCCTAATCTGTGCTGGCCTGCTTTCTGACAGCGGTCAGCTTAGCAGCCAGGTTAGTGATGTCCTGATTTTCAAAAATAGTCTCTAAAGGCTGAGATAACTTCCTGCGCCAGTTAGGATATTCGTTAAACGTACCCGGTACATTAACAGGCTTATCCATTTCCAACCAGTCTTCAAGTTGCAGACTGAGTAACGCACTGGAACCTGCCGCCATATGCAATTGCATACCGCGGTTAAGTTCTGTAGTCATTCCCGTCACATTCACATCACGACTAATGTTGTCACTGATGGAATGGTGACCGTGCAAGGTATCCAGTATCGCCTGTTTATTCTTATGCCTGTCGTGATACAACACAGACAATATTTCATCAGTAGGATACAAACCAAGCTCTTTACCCAGCTCAAGATCCAGGCAATGCCAGAAGCCGGTCAAAGTTGGCATATCGTGGGTTGTCAGTGTCGACATAGATTGCACGGGGTAATGGGCCGGTGAATAAAAGCCGCCGTCTTTAGCCTGCTCAAAGAAGAATACACGGTACGAATGGACACCGTTATCCGCCAGTTTTTCACGGATTTCTTCCGGGACCGTACCCAAGTCTTCACCGATCACCAGACTCTGGTTACGGTGGCTTTCCAGCGCCAGAATGGCCAGCAGATCGTCGACAGGATAATAAACGTAGCCACCGTCTTTTGCATGGTCACCTTTAGTCACCCACCACAGACGAAGCAGTGCCATAACATGGTCAATTCGCAAAGCACCGGAACCGGCCATGTTGGAAGCAAACAAGTCTATGATTGGCTGATAGGCCTGTTTGTAAAGCTTGTAAGGGTCCATAGGCGGCAGCCCCCAGTTTTGTCCGAGTGGCCCTAAAATATCCGGCGGCGCCCCCACAGAGGCACCGGTACAGTACAAGTCTTTGTTACCCCAGATTTCTGCACTGCCTTCACTGACACCTACGGCGAGATCACGGTATAAACCGATAGCCATGCCGGCATTAGTTGCCACATCACTGGCGGCCTGTAATTGCAACGCAGCCTGCCATTGCAGGAACAGGTAAAAAGAAACCCGCTTTTTATTCTGATCTCTGAATACCGCTACATCAGGTTTGTGGTATTCACGGAATTCCTCAGGAAATACCGGCCAGCCCCAGGAAGGCTTACCTTCTTCAGCCAGCTTTTCCTGCAACGTATCGTACACCGCCAGCATATCAAGGCTTTCACCACCGGCTTCCACGAACGCTTTAAATGCTTTGTTCTGTTTTGTATTTTTAGTCAGGTACTTGTTGTAGTACACGTCGAACAATGCGGAGAGTGCAGGCAGTTTAAGTGACGCAACGGCAGCATAGTCAACCAGGTCAGCCGCTCTTGCTGCTGCAAGTTTTTCCTGAAAAGCCGCATCATTCACAATGGTCTGCACACTGGCGTCGTCAAAACAGGGCATGGCTGTCACATCGAGGTATAAATAATTCAGCCAGCGACGTGAAGACGGTCCGTAAGGGCTGCAGGCATCAGGGTTCGCCGGATACAGCGCATGAATAGGGTTCAACCCGATAAACTCTGCTCCGGTGGCAGCGGCCTTTTCGGTTAATAAAGCCAGATCTGAGAAGTCGCCCATACCCCAGTTTTTCTGACTGCGTACACAGTAAAGTTGCACACTCAGGCCCCAAATCTTTTTACCGGCAGCAATGGATTCAGGGATGAAGCAGGCTGAAGGTGCAATAATAACCCGCATACTGCAAAGCGGTTCATCATCCCCTTCCACCGATAAGCTCAGTGTATGATACCCCGTGGGCGCCTGAACCGGCAGTGTGACAGCGTATTCGTGATATTCCACGTCTTCCAGCTGGGCGACATTTACCAGTGTTTCGTCAACCGGTGCAAAAGTGTGGACGAATGTCTGTCCATCTTCAAAAGAGAGCGCTACAGTATACTCATCGGTTACCAGCTCTATCGGTAACCGTACAGAAAACGGAACGGTGTCTGATTGGCGTAAAACCTGTACCGGGTTGAGCGGAGTCTGCCAGATTTTTCTGGCTTCTTCTGAAAGCTGTTGTTCTATAGCAGCTTCATTGCTGGTGTCGTAACCCAGTGCATTAAGTAATTTGGTCTGGCTTGATTCTGAAATCGTGGCAGGTTTGCCCCACGCATCAACATAGTGGGTCTCTATGCCGCGCATCTCAACCAGCTGTTGTAAAACGGGATTTGTCATTTTATCTATTCCTGTTTCCCGTGTTGATAATGTTAAGGCAACGGCCGCGCATTCTCATCAACACATAATTTTGAGCATTATCAGTTAAAGACCCGATACAACGAAACTGAATACGTTTGCATAGTCCATAGTTGTAATTTTGCAACATTTTTTGCTTTTTACTTTGCCAATTATGCCATTTTGATCCATACTTTACGTAATTTTTTTTCACTTGTACCAAAATACAATTAGAGGTATGACATGACTATTCGCATCGGTATCAATGGTTTTGGACGCATTGGTCGTTTGGTAATGCGCGCTGCACAAAAGCGTGACGACATCGAAGTTGTTGCTATCAACGATCTGCTGGACACAGATTACATCGCTTACATGCTGAAATATGATTCAACCCATGGCGTTTTTGATGGTGAAATAAAGGTAGACAATAACCAGCTGATAGTAAATGGTAAAACTATCCGTGTTACATCAGAAAGAAAACCTGCTGACCTGGCATGGAACGATGTAAACGTTGACGTTGTTGTTGAATCTACAGGTTTGTTCCTGACAAAAGATACTGCTTCAGCTCACCTTGAAGCCGGCGCAAAGAAAGTGGTGATGTCTGCACCATCTAAAGACGACACGCCTATGTTCGTTATGGGTGTTAACCACGGTGAATACGATGGCCAGACTATCGTTTCTAATGCGTCGTGCACCACAAACTGTCTTGCGCCTCTGGCGAAAGTACTGAACGACAAATTCGGTATTGTTGACGGTCTGATGACGACTGTTCACGCGACAACAGCAACACAGAAAACTGTTGACGGTCCTTCTCACAAAGACTGGCGCGGTGGTCGTGGTGCAAGCCAGAACATCATTCCATCTTCTACCGGTGCTGCGAAAGCCGTTGGTAAAGTTATCCCTGCACTGAACGGTAAATTAACCGGCATGGCATTCCGTGTGCCTACTCCGAATGTTTCAGTTGTTGACCTGACAGTAAATCTGGCAAAGCCAACCACTTATGAAGCAATCTGTGAAGCAATGAAGGAAGCGTCTGAAGGTGAACTGAAAGGCATTCTGGGTTACACCGAAGATGCTGTTGTGTCTAATGACTTCCTGGGTGACGCACGCACTTCTATCTTCGATGCAGATGCAGGTATCGCTCTGACTGACACGTTCGTTAAAGTTGTATCCTGGTACGACAACGAATGGGGTTACTCAAATAAAGTACTTGATTTGGTTCAGCATATTTCAAAATAATGCGAACACGCCCTAACCGGGTGATAAGCAAGATAAAAATGTAAAAAAAGGTGCGATTTGCTATCGCACCTTTTTGTTTTTGGATGCACAATAATAACCGGACTTTATTTTGGCAAGGAGATGTCACATGAGTATTCCCGACTCAGTAACTGTTGAAGAATCTTCAGGGATTACCTTTTTAAACGTAGACAATCAGTTTGCCAGCAGCCGTATCAGCTTATTTGGCGCGCATGTACTGTCATTCATTCCAAAATCTGATGATCGTGACCGTTTATGGCTCAGTCCTCATGCGTTCTTAAACGGTGAGCGCCCGATCCGTGGTGGAATTCCTCTTTGCTGGCCCTGGTTCAGTGATGATCATGGCCGTGAGAAAGGTGAACTGCCTTCTCATGGTTTTTTGCGCACCCAAAGCTGGCAGATTCAGTCTTCTGAAGACACCGGAGACGGCACGCGCATTGTTCTTACCCCCACATTTAGTCGTGGTGAAGGCTTTGAATATGATTGCAAAGTCAGCTACGAAATTCTGGTGGGTAAAACCCTGTCGATTACACTGAAAACAGAAAACACAGGTATCGTGTCGTTTTCATTCAATGTAGCAATGCACACCTATTTTTCAGTGGCAGATATCGCGCATACCAAAATTACAGGTATTGAAGGCGAGTATAAAGACAAACTGGAAAACTGGGCATTAAAGCCTGCCCCGTCTCCGTATACTTTCAGTGGTGAAACAGACCGCATTCATCAGCATGCTGCTCCTGACGTAACCGTTTATGTAGAAGAGAAGCCATTTACCCGCGTAACGTCTATGGGACACGATTCTCTGGTGGTCTGGAATCCCTGGCAAGGGGCTGCTTCTATCGCTGACATGGACGCGTTTGGTTTCAGACATATGTTATGTATTGAGACAGCCGTGACCAATGGATGCACGCTAGCACCCGGTGAAAGCCGCAGCATCACGCAAATTGTTTCCCCCCTTTAGTCAGCTATTGTCACAAGCGGGAAAAACACACCATCAGGCATAAGCATTTAAACAGACATAAAAAAAACCGGATGTTATACAACATCCGGTTTATGAGCAAAATCAGAGAATTTGTACTCAGGCTTTGGCACCGTCACAGGCTTCTTTTGCCAGTTGGGTGATCTTGTCCCAGTCGCCGCTTTCAATGGCATCATCAGGTGCAACCCATGAACCGCCAACACAACGAACGTTAGACAGAGCCAGGTAGTCGTTGTAGTTAGCCGGACCGATACCGCCTGTAGGACAGAATGTCACATCAGGGAAAGGACCGCCGATAGATTTAAGCGCCTTCACGCCACCTGATGCTTCAGCAGGGAAGAATTTCAGGTGGTCATAACCCGCATCCTTCGCTGTCATCAGATCAGAAATTGAAGAAATACCCGGAATTAACGGAATATCGTAGCCTTTACCGGCTTCCAGCAGTGCTTCTGTAAGACCCGGGCTGATAGCGAATTTCGCACCTGCTTCAACAACCTGTTTAAGCTGCTGTGCATTGGTAACAGTACCCGCACCGATAATCGCTTCAGGTACTTCGTCTGCGATTTTCTTAATCACATCCAGAGCAACAGGTGTACGCAGTGTGACTTCCAGCACCTTAATGCCACCTGCAATCAGTGCTTTTGCCAGTGGCACAGCTTTGTCCAGGTCCTTAATTACCAGTACCGGGACTACCGGGCCAGCAGCAAAAATGTCTGCCGGTGTATAGTTAGCGTTCGTTGTCATAGTTCACTCGCTGTATGTTGTTTCAGGTATGCAGATGCACCTAATAATCCGTGGTCGGGCTCTGCAATCAGATAAGTTGGAATGTCTTTCACGTAATGCTTCATCTGGCCTTTGGCCTCGAAGCGGGCACGGAAGTCACTCTCTTTTAAGAATTCTGCAAAACGGTTCGCAATACCGCCGCCGATGAAAATACCACCGGTGGTAGCCATGTTCAGTGCCAGGTTACCGGCAAAACTGCCCATGATACGGCAGAACTGAGTCAGAGTTTGTACGCACACATCGCATTCACCGGACAACGCACGTTCAGTAACCTGAGACGGTTCTGTGTGTGTTACCGGTACGTTATTGTGTAATGCCAGCGCCTTGTAGATGTTCATCAGTCCGCGACCAGACATCACCTCTTCAGCAGATGCGCGACCGTGTTCATTTTGCAGGTAGCGCCAGATCACCACATCTGTTTCATCAACAGGGGCGAAATCAACATGACCACCCTCGCCGTCCAGAGTTTGCCAGCCTGAAGACGTCATGGTGATGTGTTCTACACCTAACCCGGTGCCCGGACCAAATACAGCGATATTGCCGTTGGTTTTCGCCGTGCCGGTTCCGATTTGCACCACCTGATCATCACCTAATACCGGTAATGAATGCGCCACGGCTGTGAAATCATTGATCACAAACAGATTGTCCAGCTTCAACTGACTACGTAATGCAGTTTGTGAGAATGCCCAGCTGTGGTTCGTCATCTCTACCTGGTCACCCAGTACCGGACAGGCAATAGCAATACAACCTGACGTAAAGGTGAACTGAGGTAAATCTGCGAAATACTGACCAATAGCCAAATCAATACTGGCAAAATCTCTGCACTGGTATTTGATGATATTGTCTACACCGGTATCAGTTACACGGGCAAGACGAATGTTCGTCCCGCCGACATCTGCAACAAAAAGTGCCGTCATAGCGCCTGCTCCTGAGTTACAAACAATGAACACGCGCCTTCTTCAGCACCGGACAGAATATTTCTGTAACCGGAGAACAGTTCACGTCCCATACCTTCCTGATGATGCGCCAGGTCCGCTTCTTTTGCGGTACGTGCAGCCAGAGTTTCGTCATCCACCAGCAATGTCAGTTCACCGGTTTCTGTATTCAGTTCGATGAGGTCGCCGGATTCCACTTTCGCCAGCATGCCGCCTTTATAGGCTTCCGGGGTAACATGGATAGCAGCGGGTACTTTACCTGACGCACCGGACATACGTCCGTCTGTTACCAGCGCGACTTTGAATCCGCGGTCCTGTAACACACCCAGAGGTGGTGTTAAGCGGTGCAGTTCAGGCATACCAATCGCTGACGGGCCCTGGAAACGCACAACGATAATGCAGTCTTTGTCCAGCTCACCGGACTTAAACGCCGCATCCAGTTCGAACTGATCTTCGAACACCACAGCAGGTGCTTTAATGTGGCAAACCGGCGACTTAAGCGCAGACGTTTTGATAACGCCACGACCCAGGTTACCGCGAAGTACGCAAACACCACCGTCAGGCTTAAAGGGTTTCTCAATAGTGGCCAGTACCTCTTTATCAAGAGATTCAACCGGACCGTCACGCCATTCAAGTTCACCGTCTTTCAGAACCGGCTCTTTGGTGTATAAATCCAGACCGTCACCACAAATTGTCTTAACGTCATTGTGCAGCAGACCTGCATCCAGCAGCTGTTTGAACAACAGCGACATACCACCGGCAGCGACAAAATGGTTAATGTCAGCGTGACCATTCGGATAGATACGGGTAATTAACGGTGTGGCATCAGACAGATCTGAGAAGTCGTCCCAGTTAACCAGAATACCGGCTGCACGGGCAATCGCCACAAGGTGCATGGTGTGGTTAGTTGAACCACCGGTCGCCAGTAATGCAACGATACCGTTAACAATGGCTTTCTCGTCAACAATATGACCAATCGGCGTGTAGTTGTCGCCCAGGTCAGTGATACGGGTTGCCTGAACGGATGCTGCTTTTGTCAGTGCATCACGTAGTGGCGTGCCCGGATTAACAAACGATGAACCCGGCAGATGCAGACCCATAGTCTCAACAACCAGCTGGTTAGAGTTCGCTGTACCATAGAAAGTACAGGTACCGGCAGAGTGGTAAGACTGAGATTCTGCTTCAAGTAATTTGTCGCGCCCGACTTTACCCTGTGCAAATTCCTGACGGACACGGGCTTTTTCTTTGTTTGGCAGACCTGAAGGCATTGGTCCGGCAGGAATGAAAACAGTCGGTAAGTGACCAAAGGCCAGTGACCCCATCAGTAATCCTGGGACAATTTTGTCACAGATCCCCAGCATCAGAGCGCCGTCGAACATGTTGTGAGACAGACCCACTGCGGTCGCCTGGGCAATAATGTCACGGCTCATCAGGCTCAGATCCATGCCCGGGTTACCCTGAGTAACACCATCACACATGGCCGGTACACCACCGGCGAACTGCGCTACGCTGCCCACCTGACGGATGGCTTCTTTAATGATTGCCGGATACGCTTCGTACGGCTGGTGAGCCGACAGCATATCGTTGTAAGAAGAGATGATTGCGATATTGGCTTTCGTCATTGAACGCAAATCGGCTTTGTCATCACTGCCACAAGCGGCGAAGCCGTGAGCCAGGTTACCACAGGACAGCACACCACGGTGCGGCCCCTGGCGGCGGGCCTTTTCTATTTTTTCCAGATAGGCCTTACGGGTTGCTTTACTGCGTTCAATAATTCGCTGTGTTACTTCAGCAATTTGAGAATTCATGATCTGCTCCTAGGGTGCCCACATCAGCGTGACATCAGCACGGTTGACAACTGCGGTAACGGGTTTTTCCAGCTCAGTTGCATTAGCAATGGCGTCTTCTAAAACCGCTTTTTTCTTTTCACCGGTGAGGTGAATAAAGATATTGCGACTGTTTAACAGCGCAGGCAGTGTCAGTGAAATACGTTGGTGAGGGGCCGTGGTGGGTTGGGTAGCGATACAAATTTTACCACTCGCCAGATCCAGACCATCCGCAACCTGCTCCGAACACGGAAACAGTGATGCTGTGTGGCCATCTTCGCCCATACCGAGAATAAGCGCGTCGAAAGGCTGGCTGAAACTGGACAGGCGGTTTTCCGCCTCGGCGATACCATCATTGGCATCTGCATCATTCGTTTTCAAAGTGACAAAATTAGCGGCTGCTGCTTTGTTCTGAATCAGGTTTTCACGCACCAGCTTTGTATTGCTGGCGTCGTCATTTTCACCAACCCAACGCTCATCAGCCAGCGTAATGTCAACTTTATCCCAGGCAAGATCAGTCTGGCTAAGCTGTTTGAACAGAGCCAGAGGTGTTCTGCCCCCGCTCACTACCAGACTGGCGCGACCACGTTCTGCAATACCTTTTTCCAGCAGTGAAATAAGCGTGTCTGCAAATGCACTGGTCAGTGCATCTGCATTGTCAAAAGCATTAATTGTCAAAGCCATCTTATTTCTTCTTCCGTATTGTTTTGCTTTCATACCAACTACGGTTAGCGCGGGCTAATAACCCGATAGAATCTACCGGTCCCCACGTACCAGCCTGATAAGGCTCCGGTGGCTCATTAGTTTGCTTCCACGCTTCAAGAATTGAATCAACCCAGTTCCACGCCTGTTCAATTTCATCACGGCGAACGAACAGAGCCTGGTTGCCCAGCATCACTTCAAGTAACAGCTTTTCATAAGCATCAGGAATGCGGTCGTCGCCGAATGCATCCGAGAAACTCAAGTCGAGTTTTGACTTTTGCAGGTCCATTGAACCTGAGCTGGTCAGACCCGGTACCTTATTCATTACGGTGATTTCAACACCTTCGTCAGGCTGCAGACGGATAACCAGTTTATTAGGCGGCAGATTCTGGAAGCTGTCACCGAACAGGTTGTGTGGCTGGCGTTTGAAGTAAATCACAACTTCAGACACTTTAGTCGGCAAACGCTTACCTGTTCTTAAATAAAACGGCACGCCGGCCCAGCGCCAGTTGTCGATGTCGGCCTTGATGGCAACGAAGCTTTCAGTACGGCTGCGGGTGTTGGCACCCTCTTCTTCCAGATAGCCAGGTACTTCTTCACCCTTAACGAAACCAGACGTGTACTGACCACGAACTGTTGATTCGTTGATATTACTCAGGTTAATCGGACGTAAGGCTTTCAGTACTTTCAGTTTTTCATCACGGATACTGTCGGCATTCAGGTTTGCCGGCGGTTCCATGGCAATCAGACTGAGAATTTGCAACAGGTGGTTCTGCACCATGTCACGCATTTGACCAGCGTCATCAAAATAGCCCCAACGGCCTTCAATCCCTACCGACTCAGCAACAGTAATCTGTACGTGGTCAATGGAGTTGTGGTCCCAGTTGGTAGCAAATATGGAGTTAGCAAAACGCAGGGCAATCAGGTTAAGAACGGTTTCTTTACCCAGATAGTGGTCAATGCGGTAGATTTGCGATTCTTTAAAGTATTCTGAAACCTGGTCATTAATGACTTTAGAAGATTCAAGATCGTGACCGATTGGTTTTTCCAGCACTACACGTACGGAGCTGTCGATAATATCGCAGCTGTGCAGACCACGGCAGATGTCACCGTAGATAGCCGGCGGAGTCGCCAGATAGCAAACCATAATGCGGTCTGCATCTACTACTGAATCAAAAACGCGGTAGCTTTCAGTATTCTTCATATCCACACAAGCATATTGCAGACGGGCTTCAAGGCGGGCCCAGGTATCTTCGCAAACTTGTTTGGAACCAAATTTTTCGATGTTGTTACGGACTTCTTTCTTGTAGTCCTCAGTGCTCAGGTCCTGACGCGCTACACCAATAATTTTGGTATCAGGGTGAATGAGCTCAGCTTTTTCCAGCTGATATAAGGACGGCAATAGTTTCCGTCGTGAGAGATCCCCTAACGTGCCAAACAGCACAAAATCACAGGGTTCAAAGGAATTATCCATTACCATATTTCGTCGACCTTCTTAATGATAATCCAGATAACAGTTCGATACTGTCAGGCAACGCAGATGAACTGTCTCGTCGTTGTTAGCACATAGTTAACACCAAATGTAGTAAAATTACAACTTGAGTCATCTATGACACGTTAAAGAGGTATTTATTCGCTGAATACCCGCCATTCTGTTGCTTCGATTGTCAAAAAATTACATTTTTCTTGTCACCCGAGTCACTTTGGGTAGTATAGAAAGCTGGAATGATTATAACTTTACCTTACTTTTCGCTATATCCGTATGAATATTCTTGAGAAAATTACGCAAAATAAAGCCGCTTTCAGCAAGTCTGAGCGCAAAGTTGCCGAAATAATATTGGCCAACCCGCAAACGGCAATTCATTCGAGTATAGCAACGCTCGCTAAAATGTCTGATGTCAGTGAGCCGACAGTAAACCGTTTTTGCCGCCGCCTGGACACCAAAGGCTTCCCGGATTTTAAATTGCATCTGGCACAAAGCTTAGCGAATGGCACGCCGTATGTTAACCGTCATGTAGATGAAAGTGACGGCCCGGGTGAATACACCAACAAAATTTTCGAAAGCACCATGGCATCCCTCGAAGTTGCGCGGCAGTCCATTGACGTCAATGTTGTTAACCGTGTTGTTGATCTGTTGACTCAGGCACAAAAAATTTCATTTTTTGGCCTCGGCGCCTCGGCCTCTGTAGCCCATGACGCGCTGAATAAGTTTTTCCGCTTCAATGTGCCCGTGGTTTACTTTGAAGATATTCTGATGCAACGCATGAGTTGCATGAACTGCACAGACGGCGATGTGGTTGTATTGATTTCCCACACCGGCAGAACCAAAAGCCTGGTCGAGATTGCCCAGATTGCCCGCAGTAACGATGCCACTGTCGTTGGTATCACCTCTGCAGACAGCCCCTTATCACGTGAATGCAGTTACGTATTGTCTCTGGAAGTGCCGGAAGACACTGACATGTACATGCCCATGGCGAGCCGTATTGCCCAGCTTACCTTAATTGATGTACTGGCCACCGGCTTCACCCTGCGTCGTGGCAATAAATTCAGAGAAAATCTCAAGCGGGTCAAAGACACCCTTCGTGGTTCTCGTTTTGACAAGCGTGACTTATAACAGTTCATTCCAGCTGATTTATTGAAGACCGCTTTTACCAGCGGTTTTTTTTTAACCATTTTTTCTTCTTCCTGCGTTCAGATTAGTTCACACCTCACTGGTAAGGCCAGTGAGGAAAAATGTTCTTTGCATTCACATTTTTGTCAGATTGCTCTACTATTCTGTAATAAAATTACGTAAAAGCATTACAGCAACATAAATCGAACATTTTTTCGACATTATTGTCAATGTAAGTAACGTGTGTAGAAGCCTCCCTGTTAACGACGAAGAACAAGCGACGAATCATATGACCAGAAGAACAAAGATACTTGCCACATTAGGACCAGCAACAGACACCATCGAACGCATTGAAGCCATCATCGCAGCAGGTGCAAACACAGTGCGGATGAACTTCTCTCACGGTCAGGCTGAAGATCACATTGAGCGTGCGAAGAAAGTACGTCAGGCAGCAAAGAACTTAAATAAATATGTCGCCATTCTCGGTGATTTGCAGGGCCCTAAAATTCGTGTAGCCCGGTTTAAAGAAGGCGCTGTAAATCTTGATGTAGGCGCACCTTTTACCCTTGATGCTGAAATGGCGAAGGATGACGGTGACGTGAACGCAGTAGGCATCGACTATAAAGCGCTGCCTGACGACGTAAACACCGGCGACATTCTGCTACTCGACGATGGCCGTATTCAACTGGAAGTTACAGAAGTAGCCGGTCGTAAAGTGCATACAAAAGTAACCGTAGGCGGAAAACTGTCTAACAATAAAGGCATCAACCGTCAGGGCGGTGGTCTGTCTGCCGAAGCTCTGACTGCGAAAGACAAAGAAGATATTAAAACTGCCGCCAAAATCGGCGTTGATTATCTGGCAGTGTCCTTCCCCCGTTCAGGTGCAGACCTGAACTACGCCCGCGAGCTGGCCCGCGAAGCCGGTTGTGAAGCACTAATCTGTGCCAAAGTAGAACGTGCTGAAGCCGTTGCTACCGATGAAGCCATTGACGATATTATCAGTGCATCTGACGCCGTTATGGTTGCCCGTGGTGACCTGGGTGTGGAGATCGGTGATGCAGAGCTGGTAGGTGTTCAGAAGAAACTGATTGCCCGCTCTCGTCAACTGAATAAAGTTGTCATTACTGCCACGCAGATGATGGAATCAATGATCACCAGCCCGATGCCAACCCGTGCAGAAGTGATGGACGTGGCGAACGCCGTACTGGACGGTACGGATGCAGTGATGTTATCGGCGGAAACTGCTGCCGGTAATTACCCTGTTGAAACAGTGAGAGCCATGGCACGGGTTTGTGAAGGTGCAGAAACACACCCCAGCGTTAAACTGTCCAAGCACAGAATGGATACAGTGTTCTCTACGGTCAGTGAAACAGTGGCGTTGTCTGCAGTTTATGCTGCTAACCACCTGCCAAGCATCAAAGCTATTGTTGCATTAACTGAAAGTGGTAATACGCCTAAGCTGATGTCACGTATTACCACCGGTTTACCTATCATAGCTATGTCACGTCACGAAGCCACGCTTAATGCAATGGCACTTTACCGTGGTGTGAAGCCGGTATTCTTTGATTCCCGCGACAGTGAACCGGGTCAGCTGAAACACGACACCATGGCAGCACTGAAAGCCATCGGTCTGGTGAAAGAAGGTGACAGTGTGATCATGACTTACGGCGATGAAATGGAAAAAATCGGTGCGACCAACGCGCTGAAAATTGTTCAGGTAGATTAATACTGACTCAATTTAATGTCCGTTCAACGGATACAGGAAGGCCGGCAATGTTGCCGGCCTTTTGCTTTGTGCTTATCACTGATGCGGTCAACGCCGGTCAGGATTGAAACGATCAGTGCCAGTAAGTGAAAAACGGCGTGCTGTCCGGACGTATTACCGGCGGCGTATCGATTGCCGGTGTGCCTAAATATAAAAATCCGGCTATTTCATCTTCTTCATTTAACGACAATGCCTTTCTCACCAGCTCACAATGGGCGTAGGCGCCGGTCCGCCATATTCCGTTAAATCCTTGCGCCTGAGCAGCCATTTGCATGGCCATTACCGCACAGGCTGTCGACGCGACCTGCTCTACACGGGGCACTTTTTCGTGCTCTTTATACGTTGTGATGGCCACAATCACCATAGGAGCTCGAAGTGGCAACTGCGGGGCACGTTCTATTTCTTTGGCGGATTTGTCGTTTTCAATAGCAGACTGCTCAAACACAGAACCGAGTTTTACCAACCCCTGCCCTTCACACACAATAAAACGCCATGGCGTAAGCGCCGCATGGTCCGGCGCACGTAAAGCGGCCTGAAAAATATTTTCCAGGGCATCGCCCTCCGGCGCAGGGGCTTTGAGTCTGGGTTGGGAACGACGGTTTAACAGCAGGTCAAGAGCTTCCAATTGCGGTTCTCCTTATACACATCGGGAAATACATTGATGAAAGCACAATGTATCAGCGGCGTGGTGCAGATGAAACAGCTTTTACCAAACTTATCCCTCAATGATGTATATTCACAGTAAATCAGGCCTGTAGCGCTTGTTTACCGCTATCACAATTCATTACAATTTAAGTTAGCTATCCTTCGTGGTTCCGTTACCATGAACTAAACATCCGTCTGAGGTACAAAGCAATATGGCAGCAAAAGGAAGCTGGACGAAAGCATTATTCACAGGACTATGGACAGTACTGAATTTCGCCAGAAAACTCGTATTTAATCTTATTTTTCTGGTTCTTGTTATTGGCGTCATTATTGCCATCAGTAGCAGTGAAGATCCCATCTCGGTAAAACCTGACAGTGCATTATTATTGCAGCTGAACGGTAACCTGGTCATTGAAAAAGAGCAGGTCGACCCGTTTTCACAATTCATGCAGGAAGCGTTTGGTGAAGAACCGGAAAACCCGGAAGTGCTGGTACGTGATGTGGTTAAGGTACTGAATAACGCCAGGCAGGACTCCCGCATAAAAGCGCTCATTCTGGATTTGTCCGGGTTACAGGGCGGCGGACTGGATAAACTCCGCACCGTAGCCGCTGCCATCGATGACTTTAAGACCGAAAAACCGGTCTACGCTATCGGCGACTACTACAGCCAGAATCAATATTACCTTGCAGCACGTGCTGATCATATTTACCTGAATCCAATGGGCGGTGTGATGTTTGAAGGTTACGGCCGCTTTGGCATGTACTTTAAAGACATGCTGGAGAAATTACGCATTACGACACATATCTTCCGTGTTG
Organism: Alteromonas sp. ABH4_457; assembly: GCF_056160625.1. Classification (NCBI taxonomy): domain Bacteria; kingdom Pseudomonadati; phylum Pseudomonadota; class Gammaproteobacteria; order Alteromonadales; family Alteromonadaceae; genus Alteromonas; species Alteromonas sp. ABH4_457. Next base: position 305,569 of record NZ_JBSWXN010000007.1, on the reverse strand, counting down.
GTACGTACAAATCTGCCGTAGAGCCGTTTATCCGTAATGACATGTCTGACGCGGCAAAAGAAGCAAACAAGTTGTGGCTCGACACTTACTGGTCACAATACAAAGCTGATGTGGCTGCTGCCCGTGGTATTGATGTCAGTAACTTCGATGAAGAACTGGACGTTCTGCTGAACAAGTTTGAAGAAGCCGGTGCAGATTTCGCTAAATATGCACTGAACAACGGCTGGGTGGATGCCCTTAAAACCCGGGAAGAAGTCCGTCAGGAACTGGTTGCTTTAGTCGGAACGGATGAAAACAAACTGGGTGTCAACGTTACCCCTTTTAATACTTACCTGAAAGCCGTTAATCCGCCGTTACCCAAAATTGGTAACACGAAGGATAAAGTCGCAATTGTGGTAGCCAAAGGCGAAATCCTCGACGGTAATCAGCCCGCCGGCACAATCGGTGGGGACAGCACAGCACGCTTATTACGACAGGCCCGTCTGGATGATACGGTGAAAGCTGTCGTTCTGCAGGTCGATTCACCGGGAGGCAGTTCATTTGCATCCGAAATTATCCGTCAGGAAGTGCTGGAACTGCAAAGCGCCGGTAAACCTGTCGTTGTGTCTATGAGCACCTATGCAGCGTCCGGCGGTTACTGGATTTCTGCACCGGCAGATAAAATCATTGCTTCTCCCAGCACTATCACTGGCTCCATCGGTGTGTTTGGTATGTTTCTTACCTTCGAGGATTCACTGGAATATCTTGGCATTAACACCGACGGTGTTGCATCTACCGAAATTGCCGGTATGTCAGCACTGCGCGAGTTGGATCCCCGCTTTGGTGAAATCCTCCAGCGCAATGTGGAAAGTGCTTATCGCCAGTTCATCACCATGGTGGGTGAATCCCGCGGTATGAGCCCTGAAGCGGTTGATAAAATTGCCCAGGGCCGTGTATGGATTGGTAGTCAGGCACTGGAACTGGGTTTGGTAGACGAACTGGGCGACCTTGATGATGCCGTCGCATCCGCTGCTGAAATTGCCGGTCTGGAAACCTGGGACACCCAGTACGTAGAGCGTATCCTGTCTCCTCAGGAACAATTCTGGAAAGAGTTTTTCGGCCAGGCGCTGGTGTGGGGTGCAAAAATGCAATTCGCTGATAACGACAGTCACCTGATGAAAATGGTGAAGAACCTGTTAGCAGAAACCGGCACGGTAACCAACCTGAATGATCCACGCGGTGTATACACCCTGTGCCTTCAGTGTAAGGTGGACTAAGACCCGGTGACACTTAATCACTCTGAAAAAGAGGCGGTGATCCGTGAAGTTCACCGCCTCTTTGCTGTTGCAGAACGTTATTTTAGCCGCCCTTTCCCTTTGCCGGATGTATCTTTCAGGCGCAGCGGTAAAAACGCCGGCACCGCCTTTTTACAGCAGAACAGGGTTAACTTTCATCCTGTATTACTGGCTGCAAACAAAGCGGCATTTTTCAGTGATGTGATCCCACATGAAGTCAGTCATCTGATAACGTGGCATACAGCAGGCAAACGACGCAGAGTGAAACCTCACGGTCCGGAATGGCAGACTGTCATGCAACATGTTTACGGCGTATCCCCTTCAACGACACATGACTTCGACTTATCCGTACTGGGCCTGACAACCTTTAACTACCGCTGCGGCTGCCAGACTATAGCATTGTCGGTGAGAAGGCATAATAATGTGAAAAAGGGCATGACTTATCGCTGCAGACGATGCGGGGAAAATCTGGTATTCGTTAAGAACAGCGAAGCAACGTAAGCTGACTGAAAATATAAGAAGGCTTAAAAAAGGTTTAAAAACCTGGCAGTCAGGTGACGCAGTAACACGTCACCGGTAGCAGAAACGGGTTTCAGTTAAACCATTTTTGCGTGAAAACGCGGTCGAGTTCACTGAATGCTGTTTTCAGCGTAGCCGCCAGTTCACGATATTTAGGCTGAGAACGCATTGCCTGCAATTCACAACCTTCTGCTGCCATTTTACGGTGAACTTCCTGATACCAGCTTTTAATTTGCGGCGGCAGAGTCTGATTCGAGCGGTGCCCCAACCAGAGTAAGCCCTGTAATGGCAGGCTGATGAAGAACAACCCAATTGCCATCGCCTGCGGCAGGTATGCACTTCCCAGCACATTTAACATCATTCCCGCGGCCACAATGGCCAGAGGCGGCATGGCTTTGATAGCCAGCTTTGTAGCACTGACGACACGGCACTCCGGAAAGAAAGCATAAAGCTCCCGTTTTACCGGCCAGGTATTCATATAGTCTTGTCCGTCACGCAGAAGCGTAATTACTGATTGTGACATGCCTGCTCTCCTGCCGGTGCTGACCCCGGTCAACGTCTGGATTTTGTTTTATTAAACTACAAATAATCCCGGATGTATTCAGCATTCTATACTAAATATACTGCGGTTTGGTTTATTATAGCCCGGTTAACGGCTCAGGTTACATTACTGACATATATTGTAATGAAAAGTCATACTCAATTCAGGTTGAATATGCGATATTGACCCACATAAAGATACCATCATTTAAAGGCTCGTTGTCAGCGGCGATGAGTGAAAGCATTGGAGATAGAAATGGCAGAAAGCAGACACGTCCGTCTACTTATTCTGGGCTCTGGCCCGGCAGGATATTCCGCAGCAGTCTATGCGGCCAGAGCAAACCTTGAACCTGTACTGTTAACAGGTATTCAGCAGGGTGGACAGTTAACAACAACCACAGAAGTTGAAAACTGGCCGGGCGACCCTGAAGGACTGACAGGTCCTGATCTGATGGTACGCATGCAAAAACACGCAGAGAAATTCAATACAGAAATCATTTTTGACCACATCAACAAAACTGATTTCAGTAAGCGCCCGTTCACCCTTTACGGTGATTCAGGCACTTATACCTGTGATGCACTGATCATCGCAACCGGTGCTTCTGCGAAATACCTGGGTCTGGAATCTGAAGAAGCGTTCAAAGGTAAAGGGGTCTCTGCCTGCGCAACCTGTGACGGATTCTTCTACCGTAACCAGAAAGTAGCGGTTGTGGGCGGCGGTAATACTGCCGTGGAAGAAGCACTGTATCTGTCGAACATCGCGTCTGAAGTTCACGTTATTCACCGTCGTGACACTTTCCGCAGTGAAAAAATTCTTGAGCAGCGTCTGCTGGACAAAGCAGAAAACGGTAACGTGGTTCTGCACCTGAATAAAACGCTGGACGAAGTGCTGGGCGATGAAATGGGCGTAACTAAAGTCCGTATCGCTGACACGCAGTCTGATGCCAAAGAAGAAATCGATGTAATGGGCCTGTTTATTGCCATTGGCCACAAGCCGAACACGGATATTTTCGAAGATCAGCTTGAAATGAAAGACGGCTATATTGTTGTTCAGAGCGGTCTGCAGGGTAATGCCACACAAACCTCGGTGGAAGGTATTTTTGCTGCCGGTGATGTGAGCGATCATATTTATCGTCAGGCAATTACCTCAGCCGGCACCGGTTGTATGGCTGCACTGGATGCAGAAAAATTCCTCGACGGTTTCCGCCCGGAACAAGGCTGATAACTGAGGTACGGGGCAGCTTCCCTGCCCCGTGATTCCATGATTGAACTTCCTTACCTGAATGTTGATACGCCTTTTCCGCCTGTTTCAACTGCACTGAAAGAACCTGACGGCCTGCTGGCTTACGGCGCAACACTGGACGCTCCCCGGTTATTTCAGGCTTACTCCAACGGCATTTTCCCCTGGTTCAGCGATGATGAGCCGGTACTCTGGTGGTCGCCGGATCCAAGAGCAATCATTGAGCTGGATGGCTTTCACGTATCTAAAAGTCTGAAAAAACTGGCAAAACGAAAACAGTACCGCGTCACGCTGAATGAAGATTTCTACGCGGTAATCCGTGCCTGCTCATCCATTCCCCGCTACCGGCCTGACAGTAATGAACTGTCGTCGGATACCTGGATCACCGGTGACATGATTACCGCATACGAAAGACTACACCGAGCCGGCATTGCCCACTCTGTTGAAGTATGGAATGAAGACAATCAACTGGCCGGCGGCTTGTACGGTGTGGCAGTAGGTGGTGTTTTTTGTGGTGAATCCATGTTCCACAAAGAACCGAATACATCCAAGCTGGCCATGCTGGCGCTGGTAAAACACATGCAAAACCATAATCTTGCATTTATTGACTGCCAGTTACCTACGGAACATTTGCAGTCCCTCGGGGCGCAAACCATTCCCAGAAGCACATTTATTGACCGCTTACGTCAACATAATGCTACAATAGACGAAGACGGCAGAATAACTGCCTCATACCGTAGTAGTTGGCAAGGTGGAAATATAACGCCATGAAGTTTGGGCTTACGCAGTCTTTCGCCTGCAGTTATTTACCGGATAAGAATGAACAGTTACTGGTATTTGCAGAAACTGAACAGGATCTCCGCTATCGTTACGGACAGCTGATTCAGGCTGGATTCCGTCGCAGCGGCGATCAAATTTACCGGCCCCACTGCCCCACCTGCGAAGCTTGCCAGTCGGTACGTATTCCTGTGGCACAGTTTTCGCCCTCAAGAAGTCAGCGACGTGTGCTGAAGCGCAACAGTCACCTCACCACTACGCTGTCATTAACACCGAAAGACGAATACTACCCTCTATACGAACGATACATTAATGAGCGCCATACCGACGGCAGCATGTATCCGGCTAACAGAGACCAGTATAACAGTTTCATTTTCTGCAACTGGAATCCCCCCGTATTTATTGAAGCGCGGGACGGAGATGAGCTGGTTGCAGTGGCCGTTACCGATGACATCCGTCATTGTGACGGTACAGCTTCTTTCTCAGCGCTGTATACGTTTTTTGCGCCTGAGTTATCGTCCTCGTCAATGGGCACGTGGATGATATTACAGCAAATCGCCCATGCTAAATCCGATGCCCGCAATTTTTTGTATCTCGGTTATCAGATAGACGAGTGCAATAAAATGAATTACAAAACGAAATTTTTGCCCCATGAACGTTTATTTGACATGAATTGGCAAAAATTCAGCTCAAATAAAGCCTGAACCCTTTACACACGGGCGTTTATTGGTTAATGTCTGCGCGGCAAAATTTTGACTTACTGAGGTAACTGCTTTTCATGGCAAAAGAAGATTCTATCGAAATGGAAGGAACCGTGGTTGACACACTTCCAAGCACACAATTCCGCGTTGAACTTGAGAACGGTCACGTTGTGACTGCACACATCTCCGGCAAAATGCGTAAGAACTATATCCGCATTCTTACTGGTGACAAGGTAACCGTAGAGATGACGCCGTACGATCTGACTAAAGGTCGCATCGTTTATCGTGCAAGATAATACTCAGTAGTCTGTAGAATCTTAAAAAAAGCCCGGTGATGTCACCGGGCTTTTTGTTTTTAAGTTGGGTTGAGTGCGAAATCCTTAGTTGGATTCCGCCTCTTCATTCCGGGTTTCCGCACCGGAGAAAGAGAACTCCAGTTTGTTTTCACCCAAATCGACTTTCACACTGCCACCTTTGCTCAACTCTCCGAACAACAGTTCGTTAGCCAGCTCTTTCTTCACTTCCTCTTTTATAAGGCGTGACATAGGCCGTGCGCCCATAGATTTATCGTAACCTTTCTCAGCAAGATACGCCCTTGCAGCCGGCGTGACTTCAAAGGTAACACCTTTGGTATCCAGCTGCGCTTCCAGTTCCACCAGGAACTTATCGACCACTTGCAGAATAACGTCGGTGCCAAGGTGATTGAACCAGATAATACCGTCAAGACGGTTACGGAACTCAGGGGTAAACACCTTGTTGATTTCCGACATGGCATCATGACTGTGATCCTGTTGCTGGAAGCCGATAGATTTACGTACGGTTTCCTGCACACCGGCATTGGTGGTCATGACCAGTACCACATTACGGAAATCAACCTTACGGCCGTTGTTATCCGTCAGCGTACCGTGATCCATGACCTGCAGCAGAATATTGTAAATATCACTGTGGGCTTTTTCGATTTCATCCAGCAGTACTACCGAATACGGGTTTTTAATGACTGCATCGGTAAGCAGACCGCCCTGATCGAACCCGACATATCCCGGAGGCGCACCGATTAAACGGCTCACCGCGTGGCGCTCCATATATTCCGACATATCGAAACGAATAAGCTCCACACCCATGATTTTTGCCAGTTGCTGTGTGACTTCCGTCTTACCTACACCGGTAGGACCGGCGAACAGAAAACTACCGATAGGCTTCTCTTCACTGCCCAGACCGGCACGGGATAAGTGAATCGCGTCTGTCAGCGTCTCAATGGCTTTGTCCTGACCAAATACCACCATTTTCAGGTCACGGCCAAGATGTTTCAGCGCCTGACGGTCGGAGGCAGACACGGACTTCTCAGGAATCCGGGCCATCTTTGCGATGATTTGCTCGATATCAGCCACATTGATGGTTTTCTTACGGCGGGACACCGGCAACAAACGCTGGCTGGCGCCTGCTTCGTCCATGACGTCAATGGCTTTGTCCGGCAAATGGCGTTCGTTGATGTACTTGGCAGACAGCTCTGCAGCAGCCTGAAGTGCTTTCTGGGTAAAACGAACGCTATGGTGCTCTTCGTAGCGGGACTTCAGACCCAGCAGGATCTTGGTCGTATCGCTCACTGAAGGCTCCACCACGTCGACTTTCTGGAAGCGACGTGCAAGTGCCCTGTCTTTTTCAAAAATGCCCTGGTATTCCTGATAGGTGGTAGAACCGATGCAACGCAATTCACCGGAACTCAGTTTTGGCTTCAGCAAATTAGATGCATCCATCACACCACCGGATGCCGCACCGGCACCGATGATCGTATGAATTTCATCAATAAATAAAATGGCGTTTTCGTCTTTGCTGAGTTCTTTAAGAATGGCTTTTAACCGTTTCTCAAAGTCACCGCGATACTTGGTACCGGCCAGCAAGCCGCCTAAGTCCAGAGAATACACCGTACTGTCAGCAATCACGTCCGGCACGTCATCGTTAACGATGCGGTAAGCTAAACCTTCCGCAATAGCCGTTTTACCTACGCCGGCTTCTCCCACCAGCAGCGGGTTGTTTTTACGGCGACGACACAGAATTTGAATTGTACGCTCAACTTCCGCATCACGTCCGATTAACGGGTCAATTTTTCCGTCCTTCGCCTGACGGTTCAGATCAGTAGAATATTTGCTCAGTGCAGAACCGGACTCTTCGCCCTCTGCTGTCTCTTCCTGACTTTCAGCACCGGCAGGACTTTCATCTTCATTTTTACTGACACCGTGACTGATGTAATTCACCACATCAAGACGGGTGACGTCAGCACGTTTGAGAATATAAACCGCCTGAGATTCCTGCTCGGAGAAAATAGCCACCAGCACGTTCGCGCCGGTGACTTCGTCTTTGCCTGATGACTGCACATGAAAAACCGCGCGCTGAAGTACACGCTGGAAACCTAAAGTTGGCTGCGTCTCACGGTCATTTGCCTGCTCATCCATGATGAGTGGCGTGGTATCTTTAACAAACTCGATAAGCTCGCTTTTGATTTGCTCGATATTGGCACCACACGCTTTAAGTGCGTCCCGGGCGGCAGAATTATCCATCAGCGCCAGCAACAGATGCTCTACCGTCATGAATTCGTGACGATGTTCTCTGGCAAACACGAAAGCTTCGTTCAGCGTTTGCTCTAACTCTTTATTCAACATATCGCTCGCCCTCTGTTAATAGACCTATGCCTGTTCCATGGTGCACATAAGCGGGTGTTGATGCTTACGCGCATACTGATTGACCTGCATCACTTTGGTTTCTGCAATCTCTGCAGTAAATATGCCACACACAGCACGTCCCTGATAATGTACGGTGAGCATAGTCTGATTGGCCTTCTCAGCATCCATATTAAAAAAATGCATGAGTACTTCGACCACGAAGTCCATCGGCGTGTAATCGTCGTTGTTCAACAACACTTTATACATTGGCGGCGGCTGCGTCTTTTGTCGCTCCGCAAGCCTCTCTTTTTCTCTGTCTATACTGATCGCGTTGTCTTTACTCATAGTACAATAATAGTGCCTTAGCGCAGATTAGCCGATTTTTTTGTAAATAAATAATCTTTAATTTACGCTTGACATTCAATGGTTAAAATATCTACAGTTTTAACTATGGCCATGCGAGTGACGCGCATAGCCATCGTGCTCCTCATATTTCTATTGTGGGGGCATAGTATTATGAGTTCAAGGATTAAGAGGAAGTCGATGTATGGCGGTTGGTAAAGTTAAATGGTTTAACAATGCTAAAGGATTTGGATTTATCGTTCCTGAGGACGGCGGAGAGGACATTTTTGCCCACTACTCCACCATTCAGATGGATGGATACCGTTCTCTCAAGGCAGGCCAGGAAGTAACGTTTGATGTACAGCAGGGTCCTAAGGGCCTTCACGCAGAAAACATTGGTGTTGTCGAAGAACCTGAACGTTAAATTCAAAAAAGCATCTCAAAGGGCTTTTTACTGCGATTCGGCAGTCGGTAGAAGGCCTTTTTTATGCGCCATTTTCAGCGGTGTCTTCAAATTTACCGCTACCAAATAAAAAACCCGGCGAAAGCCGGGTTTTTTGGTTCTTGCTTAAACGCTTATTTAGAAAGGGATTCCTGCAGCGTTTTGCTTGGAGACATGGCTGCATACAGCTTGTCTTCGTCAGGGAAGTAGTAACCGCCAATATCCTGTGGCTGACCCTGAGATGCATCGATTTCTTCGATAATTTTGTCGATGTTCGCAGTCATCGCTTCCAGAGTAGGCTTGAACAGTTCAGCCAGCTCTTTATCTTCAGTCTGCTCAGTCAGTGCTTCAGCCCAGTACAGCGCCAGCCATACATGGCTGCCACGGTTATCCAGCTGACCCACTTTACGCTCAGGTGACTTACCGGTGTTCAGCAGCTTCTCAGTCGCCTTATCAAGGGCAACCGCCAGTGCTTTCGCTTTAGAGTTGCTGTGCTTGATAGCCAGCTCTTCAAGAGAAACTGCCAGTGCCAGGAACTCACCCAGTGAATCCCAGCGTAAGTGACCTTCTTCAACGAACTGCTGAATGTGCTTAGGTGCAGAACCACCCGCACCGGTCTCGTACAGACCACCACCGGCCATCAGAGGCACGATAGACAGCATCTTCGCACTGGTACCCAGTTCCAGAATCGGGAACAGGTCAGTCAGGTAGTCACGCAGAACGTTACCTGTTACAGAGATAGTGTCCAGGCCGCGGATTGCACGTTCCATAGAGAAACGAATCGCACGTACAGGTGACATGATATGGATTTCCAGACCATTCGTGTCATGGTCTTTGAGGTACTTCTCAACTTTCTTGATCAGCTGTGCATCGTGGGCACGCTCATCGTCCAGCCAGAATACTGCCGGCATACCAGAGTTACGCGCACGGGTAACGGCCAGTTTAACCCAATCCTGAATCGGCGCGTCTTTCGCCTGACACATACGCCAGATATCGCCTTCTTCAACATTGTGCTCAATCAGTACGTTTCCGTCCTGATCGATGATTTGTACAGTACCGTCAGCTTCCAGTTCAAAGGTCTTGTCGTGTGAACCGTACTCTTCCGCTTTCTGCGCCATCAGACCAACGTTAGGCACTGTACCCATGGTAGTAGGATCAAATGCACCGTGGGTCTTACAGAAGTTAATCACTTCCTGATAGATAGTCGCGTAAGTAGACTCAGGAATAACCGCTTTAGTATCGTGCGCCTTACCATCTGGTCCCCACATCTGACCGCTGTTACGGATCATTGCAGGCATAGACGCGTCAACGATAACGTCTGAAGGCACGTGCAGGTTAGAAATACCTTTGTCTGAGTTAACCATTGCCATAGGCGGACGGTCAGCGTAACAGGCGTTGATGTCTTTTTCGATTTCAGAACGCTGTGATTCAGGCAGAGAAGCGATTTTGTCGTAAACGCTGCCTAAACCATTGTTAGGGTTAACACCCAGTTCTTTAAACAGTTCGCCGTGCTTATCGAACAGTTCTTTATAAAACACTTTTACACAGTGACCGAATACGATGGGGTGAGACACCTTCATCATGGTCGCTTTTACGTGCAGTGAGAACAGAATGCCGGTTTGCTTCGCATCTTCGATTTGTTCTTCGAAGAATTTGCACAGGGCTTTCTTGCTCATGAACATACCGTCGATAACTTCACCCGCCAGCAGATCTACACGTGGCTTCAGGGTTTTCTTGCTACCATCTTTACCGGTAAATTCAATGCTTACGTAGCCGTCTTTCTCAACAGTAGTAGATTTCTCACTTGAGTAGAAATCACCGCCGCGCATGTGCGCAACGTGAGAGCGTGAAGCCTGGCTCCACTCACCCATTGAATGCGGGTGTTTCTTCGCGAAGTTTTTAACCGCTGTAGGTGCACGGCGGTCTGAGTTACCTTCACGCAGAACCGGGTTAACAGCAGAACCCAGTACTTTTCCGTAACGTTCACGGATGTCTTTTTCTTCGTCCGTTTTAGGATCTTCAGGGAACGGAGGAACGTTATAGCCTTTGGCGTTTAATTCTTTGATTGCTGCACGCAATTGGGGAATAGATGCACTGATGTTAGGCAGTTTAATGATGTTTGCTTCTGGATCCTGCGTTTTTTCACCCAGGTCAGTCAGTGCGTCAGGCACTTTTTGATCGTCGTTCAGGTAATCCGGGAAGTTGGCGAGAATACGCGCAGCCAGTGAAATATCGCTTAACTCGATGTCGATGTCAGCAGATTTAGCAAATTTCTCAATGATTGGCAGTAAAGAGTAAGTCGCCAGCATTGGCGCTTCATCTGTTTTTGTGTAGATGATAGTCGACTTAGCTTTGGTCATTATATACCTCAAAGTTGTCGGTAAAGAGCTACCTGATTTATTCCATTAACCCCGCGTGGAATCGCTATAATATGCAGGGCATTCCGGTAATATCGTAAGATTCTGATCACGATTACTGAAATAACCTTTCAGTCTGGTCTATATCTGTAGTTTACAGATCACTGTGTAATGTCCTCTCGCCCACGAACACTACACCCAATTCGTCATTTTTGCGGGCCCGCCTTGCAGACGCACCCTGTCCTGCCGAAATTACCGCGCTCAATAGTATAGGGTCGAACGTAGGAGTTACAAGTCATACCATTGTCTTAAGCGTGAAGATCAATCTAATTTTTGTCAATTTCCTGATCTTTTTTTGCAATTTCGTTTTTTTTCTTCAAAAAAGTGACACAGACAGTCCGCCCCGACGGCATTTTTGCGGTAGCATGCGCACCGGTTCTGACTATTTTCCGGGAGTGACAAATGCCGGCGGGCAAAATTCTGCTGTTCAATAAGCCATTCAACGTACTGACACAGTTTACCGATCAGGAAGGCAGACAAACCCTGAAAGACTTCATTCCCGTTCCCGGCGTGTATGCAGCCGGCAGGCTCGACAGAGATTCCGAAGGGTTACTGGTACTCACTGACGATGGCAAACTGCAGCACCGTCTGGCAAATCCTAAAGCCAAAACCAGTAAAACCTACTGGGTGCAGGTTGAGGGAGAGCCCACAGATGAGGCCATACAACAGCTGTGTGATGGTGTGGAACTGAAAGACGGCCTTACGCGGCGGGCAAAAGTACACCGCATGGATGAACCGGCACTGTGGCCGCGCAATCCGCCAGTGAGGTTCCGGCAGCACATTCCCACCAGCTGGTTATCGGTGACCCTTACCGAAGGCAAAAACCGTCAGGTCAGACGGATGACAGCCCACGTGGGATTCCCGACGCTCAGACTGATCCGGTACCGCATCGGTAACTGGACCATTGATGGCATTGCTAACGGCGAATACCTGCAAATCCAGTAATTTGTCATTGACAGAGCCTGAGGAAAATCCGTACCGGCAATTGTGCAATAGCAGCAGGCTTCTATACTTTTTACAAAAAGGCACAAGTTATAGCTGAATTGCCGGGTTACTGCCGTGCCATAGCCAGATAATTCTGGTAGAATCCGCGACCCTGAGTCAGCCAGATAAATTGGAAATCCACTAAGAGTTAATATGTCATCAAATTCAACACCTTCACCTGCATCTCAAAAAGTTATTGTCGGTATGTCCGGCGGTGTAGATTCTTCTGTTTCTGCGTATCTCTTGCAGCAGCAGGGTTATCAGGTAGAGGGACTTTTCATGAAAAACTGGGAAGAAGATGACAACGACGAATATTGTGCAGCTGCAGAAGATTTAGCTGATGCACAGGCCGTGGCTGATAAACTGGGCATTGAATTACACACGATTAATTTCGCCGCTGAGTACTGGGATAATGTATTTGAGTACTTTCTGGAAGAGTACAAAGCCGGCAGAACGCCCAACCCGGACATCATGTGTAATAAAGAAATTAAATTTAAAGCCTTCCTGGAATTTGCAGCTGAAGACTTAGGTGCAGATTACATTGCTACCGGCCACTATGTTCGCCGCCGTGAGAAAGACGGTCACTGGCAAATGTTACGTGGCCTGGATGGTAATAAAGATCAGAGTTATTTCCTTTATACGCTGGGCGAAGAACATGTCGCTAAAACGTTGTTCCCTGTTGGCGAACTGGAAAAGCCCCGTGTCCGTGAAATCGCTGAAGAGCAGGGACTGGTAACAGCTGACAAAAAAGACTCCACCGGCATATGTTTTATCGGTGAGCGTAAATTTAAAGACTTCCTGTCTAAATATCTTCCTGCACAGCCGGGTGTTATCGAAACCGCTGAAGGCGAAGTTATCGGCGAACACGAAGGCCTGATGTATCACACACTGGGTCAGAGAAAAGGTTTACACATTGGTGGTCTGGCGGCTCATGGTGACGATCCCTGGTACGTGGTAGACAAAGACGTTGAACGTAATGTGCTCATCGTCGGTCAGGGTGCTGATCATCCCCGTCTGTATTCCAAAGGACTGATCGCCCGGCAATTGCACTGGGTAGACAGAACCCCTGTAACTGAAACGGTGCGGGCCGTCGTTAAAACCCGTTACCGTCAGACAGACATCCCCTGCACTATCCGTCCGCTAAATGATGATTTGATGGAAGTGATCTTCGATGAGCCGCAAAAAGCCGTGACGCCCGGCCAGTCTGCGGTGTTTTATCAGGAAGAAGTCTGTCTGGGTGGCGGAATCATTGAGAGTTACATACGGTGATGCTGGATCCTAAAATAGAGCAACATATTGCGCTGGCAGGCGTTTGTCAGGCCGCAGCACTGGTACAAAAAGTCGCACGCGCAGGCACTGTGGATACCGAAGCTTGTGAGGCCAGCCTGTCGAGTATCCTGGTGACCGACCCGGAATCACCACAACATGTTTTCGGGCAGTTAAGCAATTTGAAGATGGGTTATCAGAGCATTGTCTCCCAGCTCTCCGGCCGCAGCAGTCATAAAGATGCCGAACTCACCCGTTATGTTGCCAGCCTGCTTGGTCTGGAAAGAAAACTCAGCGCCAAACCGGCAGCCCTGAATGAATTGAGCCAGCGTATTTCCCACGTTCAGCGACAGCTGGCACATGTAGATTTTGACAACAGTCAGATCATTGCCTCCCTGGCCAGTATTTACAGTGATATTATCAGCCCGCTGGCACCGAAAATTCAGGTAGCCGGCAATACAGAACATTTAAGCCGCCCCCTTAACCAGCAGCGGGTCCGTGCCCTGCTGTTAGCGGGTGTGCGTGCTGCCGTTATGTGGCGGCAAATGGGCGGCCGGCGCCGCCAGATACTCTTTAACCGCAAACAAATTTTACACAGTGCAACCCTTGCACTGAGATTAATCAATTAGTTTAGGAGCTAAAGGTGGAACTGACTCAGTTAACCGCAATTTCCCCTGTCGATGGCCGCTATGCAAGTAAAAGTGCAGAGCTGCGCAGCATTTTCAGTGAATACGGCTTATTGAAATACCGTGTTCAGGTAGAAGTAAGATGGTTACAAATGCTGTCTGAACAGGCATCAATTTCTGAAGTTCCTGCTTTTAGCGATGAATCCCACGCACTGCTGAACGACATTGTTGCTTCTTTTTCTGTTGATGACGCAATACGCATTAAAGAGATTGAGCGCACAACGAATCACGATGTGAAGGCGGTTGAGTACTTCTTAAAAGAAAAAGTAGAAGGCAACAGCGAACTAAACGCTATCAGTGAATTCATTCACTTTGCGTGTACCTCAGAAGACATCAACAACCTGTCTCACGGCCTGATGTTGACTGAAGCCCGTGACACCGTGCTTCTGCCTTATTGCGATAAGCTGATCAGTGAACTTACCCGTCTGGCGAAGGAATACAAAACCATTCCGATGATGGCCCGTACTCACGGCCAGCCTGCATCGCCTACGACTATGGGTAAAGAAATGGCGAACGTTGCCATGCGTTTACACCGTCAGCGCGACCAGATTGCTGCGGTCACTCTGCTGGGTAAAATCAACGGTGCAGTGGGCAACTATAATGCTCACCTGTCTGCGTATGCAGATACTGACTGGCACGCCCTGTCAGAAAAATTTGTTACCAGCCTTGGCCTGACATGGAACCCTTACACCACACAAATCGAACCTCACGATTACATTGCTGAGCTGTTTGATGCCGTGGCCCGTTTCAACACCATCGTACTGGATTTTGACCGTGACGTCTGGGGCTATATTGCGCTCGGTCACTTCAAACAAAAAACCATTGCCGGTGAGATCGGTTCTTCTACCATGCCGCACAAAGTCAATCCAATAGACTTTGAAAACTCAGAAGGTAATCTGGGTCTGGCAAACGCAATTTTCGATCACCTGGCCGCCAAACTGCCTGTATCACGCTGGCAGCGCGACCTGACTGACTCTACAGTTCTGCGTAATCTGGGTGTTGGTGTGGGTTATGCGGTTATTGCTTATCAGGCGACCCTGAAGGGGATCAGCAAACTGGAAGTTAACGAAGCCAGCCTGCTTGCTGAACTGGACAACAACTGGGAACTGCTGGCTGAGCCGGTACAAACCGTTATGCGTCGTTACGGCATTGAAAAGCCTTACGAGAAGCTCAAAGAGCTGACCCGTGGTAAGAAAGTCAATGCAGAAGTCATGGCTGAATTCATCGACGGTCTGGCTCTGCCTGACGCAGTGAAAGCAGAACTGAAAACCTTGTCTCCTGCTAACTACATCGGTGATGCAATTCGCCTTGTTGATCAGTTGCCGGAATAAATGTCACGGTATACTATTTAGTCACCGGTATGAATATTAGGGCTGCTGTGCAGCCCTTCTTCTTTTCAGGATACTTGTGAATTCACATGCTAGCAAAACCAGTGTTTCAATGCTTTCACTGGTACGGACATTATCACTTGCGGTTTTAGCCGGTCTGGCTGCCTATACACTGATTGTTGTTTTTATTCTTGAAGACTATTCAGTGTCGATTCTGTTGCTTATCGCCACTCATGCACTCCTGTTCAGCAGCACCCTCGCACTGACTTACCGTAATCAACCGGATGCCGCAGATCGCGCGCGGTTTATTTTTGTCACCAGTTGTATGACCCTCATCACGCTACTATCACTGATGTGGGAAAAAGACACGGGATTACAACAGCTCCTGCTGGTCGGTATGATCACCAGCGGCTTTATTTTTCCCCGCAGCGAACAGCAACAACGCCGCTTTGCTGAATATACCTACGGCTTGTTGTACATCATCGTGGAAGGCGTAATTGTATTCAGTGAAACCCATACCTGGGCCACATTGCGCCTGTCTAATGCCATCATTCTGGTTTCCGGCGGTCTGGTCATGCTCAGGCTGGTCAGGGATAAAATTGAAAAGCAGGCAGAAGCCTTGTTGTTGTCTGAACGCCGCAACACAACCTTGCTGAAAAGCATGTTGCCCGCAGCGCCGGACGATAAGAGCAAACACTGGCCCTTAGGGCACACAGAAAAAATCACCAATGTTTCAGTACTTTTCGCAGACCTTCAGGGTTATACCAAGCTCAGCGAAAAATACGATGACATTGGTATTGTTGCGATTCTGGACGATCTTTATCGTCTGTTCGATGCCCACGCCCTGCGCCTGGGTATTGAAAAGGTAAAAACCAACGGCGATGAATACATGGCCGCTACCGGAATTCCCTCCACCATTACTGTACCTGAATATATTCAGGAGAATACTGCGGTGACACTGTGTACCTTTGCCAGCGCAATTTTAGAAAGCTTTCATGAACTGGCAAAAGAAAAAGACCTTGGCTGTAATATCCGGATAGGAATCGCAACCGGCTCTGTCACAGGCGGGATAATCGGTGCCCATAAACCCCATTTTGATATCTGGGGAAAAACGGTAAACCGCGCAGCAAGGCTTGAACAGGCCAGTCAGCCCGGCTCAATCACCGTGTGCGCCAGAACCAGGGGACAACTTGTCGATGCAGGTGCCTCTCAATTTGAATTCTCTAACAGCTTTGTCGTCGGCGATAACCTGGTTGCCCATTCATTGCGATTACAAAAAGATTAACTATTTATGTACACCTTAAATACTGATTTTAATACTGATCAGTTTCTCGCCACTTACTGGCAAAAAGCCCCGTTAGTTATCCGCAGCGGCATTATTGATTTCGATGATCCCCTGGATGAACACGATCTGGCCGGCATGGCGATGGAAGCTGATATCGACAGCCGCATTGTCAGCCGGACCGGTGACAAGTGGGACGTTGCCCACGGCCCGTTTGAAGATTTCGACCAGGTATGCAAAGGCAAATGGTCGTTGCTCGTCCAGGCGACAGACCGTTACAGTGATGACGTGGACGAATTGATGTCGCTGTTCAGCTTTATCCCCTACTGGCGAATGGATGACGTAATGATTAGCTTTGCTGTAGAAGGGGCCGGCGTGGGCGCACATACCGATCAGTACGATGTTTTTCTTATTCAGGGTAAAGGTTCCCGCCGCTGGCGCGTCGCGCCTCCTGATAATGCTGAAGTGTGCCGCCCGCACAAGGATTTACAGCAGGTTGCCTCTTTTAACCCCGATATCGATGTGGTACTTAAGCCCGGTGATATTCTTTATATCCCTCCGGGCTGGGCCCACGAAGGCACTGCACTGGAAGACTGCCTCACTTATTCCATTGGCTTCCGTGCCCCTGATCAGAACGATTTATTACAACAACTGGCAGACCATCTTGCGGCAGCGCCGGCAGTAGCCGGTGTTACACCACGACGATACAGCGACCCGCACCTGTTGCCGCAGGAACATCCCTCCATGGTAAGCAATGATGCGTTATCAGGTTTACAACAGCTAATGATTGATTACCTGCAATCTGACCAGGGTCAGGATGGATTGCTCAGTATTTTGAGCGCTCAGCACCTGCCGGAAAACGTGCCGGGAGAGCCCTATACCCTTGCTGAAATCACTGAAGCGGTTGAAACAGGATGTGCTGTTTTCCGTGCGCCCGGCTGCAAGCCGGTATACAGTGAAAATCAGGCAGATGAAGAGTTTGCGTTTTATGTTAATGGTGAAAGATTCAGTGCTGCATCCTCATTAAAACCGTTATTACTGCCCGTTCTCGCAGGCCAGCCGTATCCGCCGGAACACCCTGTTGCTGACGCAGATGACATTGCGATGATTCAACTTTTGTCTATACTGATCAATAAAGGTTACTGGGAACTAAGGAACTAGTCCTTTTGGCTCGCTGCGTATTTCATGAAGAAAGTCCCGCAGCGTACAGGCAACTCAGAGCTTGAATCATGCGTTTTCAAATCGAAAATGTTGATTGGATGAGCGGTAAAAATCGACTTACAGAACTTCGCGAACAGGTATTTGTTGTGGAGTGGCGTATTCCGCGACAGGCAGAATTCGACGACAGGGACCCCGATGCCCTGCACATCCTTGTTTCAGACGAAAATCATCAGCCGGTTGCCACCGGCAGAATTACCAGAGACGGTGAAATTGGCCGGATCGCCGTGTTGCATGCTTACCGCACGCTGGATGTGTATAAAATTCTGTTCCGTTCTTTAATCAAACTGGGCAAAACAGCCAGAGTGGATCAGGTGAAAGTGGTTTGTAATCTGGCTAGTGTGGATGAGCATAAAGCCCGGGGTTACACACCGGAAGGCCCGGTATTCATGGAAGCGGGCATTCCCCGTCAGCGTATGTTTTGCCCGATCAACCGTTTCAGGCTACCGGACGTGCAGGAATGCCATTGAGCGGAGACTTTAAGACTTAAAAGTCTCCGTCTTACTCAATGCCTGACAGCTCAGACAGAACCCCAAATTTCATCTTTCTCAACAAACTTATACAGTTGCTCTGCACGGTTTTGCATAATGGCTGCAAACTGCAGCTGAGTCTGATCGGTGATCCCCGAGCGCTGAATGTTTTCAGCTTTTAACTGCCAGCTCATAACAAAGTGGCGTAATGCATCACGACCGTTCGCTGCATTACCTGCGGAGATAAAATCTACCGGTAAGTCACCACTCAGTACCCAGAACGCTGCACCGTCCATCGCTTTCACTTTCAGAACTGCCCATAACGGATAAAGATACCGGCTGGCTGCATCATCAACGGTGGATACCACAACTCCGTTTTCTGCCAGATATTTCGTTGCTTTTTTAAATTGCTCATTCAGCCACTGCTGACGTTGTTGTTCTGAGATTTGCGGCGTTGTTTGCTCTGTCATACTTCACTTCTTTTTTAATGGTGTTTTTAATGCTTTCCTGTTTCGTAAACTACCACAAACGCCATTTTTCGTCATTATTCCCGGCTTGATAGTTATCACTATCGCTATCAGCAGGGCCGTTTACACTTACTTACATCAATTCTGTTGGTTTTTGCTATAAATAAAGTAGTCTGTCAGCATTGGAGAAAAACCGGACTTATGATGATAAAAGCAATCCGAATTACCCTTGGTGCCCTGCTCGCCGTTGCCGGCGTTGTACTGACCATTATTCCCGGTTCAACACTGCTGATCCTGGCCGGTCTGGTTGTACTCAGTTACGACATACCAAAGGCCCGTGTGTGGCTTAAGGTGGTACAGGGCAGCATGCAGCGGGGTGCCCGCAAGCTCGATACCTTCCTGCTTTCCCGCAAGCTGGCCCGTAAATCACGCTGAAGAACAGCCAATAAAAAAGCCGCTTTAAGCGGCTTTTGTGTCTGAGCGGGCTGGTTGGGATGGGCCCGCTTTCCTTAAATTACAAGCTAACTATAGCTTATCCGTGATTTTCTGCCAGGTATAACCAGGTTTCTACCACAGTATCCGGGTTCAGTGACACAGAATCGATACCTTCTTCCACCAGCCATGCAGCGAAATCATCATGATCCGATGGTCCCTGACCACAAATACCTACGTATTTGCCACGGGCTTTTGCCGCACGGATTGCCATTGAGAGCAACGCCTTCACGGCAGGGTCACGCTCGTCGAACAGATGAGCAATCAAGCCTGAGTCGCGGTCAAGACCCAGCGCAAGCTGTGTCATATCGTTTGAACCGATGGAGAAACCATCGAAGATATCCAGGAACTGGTCAGCCAGCAATGCGTTGGACGGCAGTTCACACATCATGATAACCCGCAGACCGTTGTCGCCCTGCTTAAGACCATTTTCAGCCAGGATTTCGATTACCTGACGGCCTTCTTCCAGTGTGCGGACGAAGGGGATCATGATTTCAACGTTGGTCAGCCCCATCACATTACGAACGCGCTTGATGGCTTCACACTCCAGCGCAAAGCAATCGCGGAAATCGTCTGAGATGTAACGGCTGGCACCACGGAAGCCCAGCATCGGGTTTTCTTCATCCGGCTCGTACTGGTAACCACCGACCAGGTTGAAGTATTCGTTCGACTTGAAGTCAGACATACGAACAATCACTTTCTTCGGCGAGAATGCAGCACCGATGCTGGCAATGCCTTCTACCAGTTTCTGGATGTAGAATTCACGGGGTGACTCGTAACCGGCAATCATTTCACTGATTTCTTCTTTCAACTCTTCAGGCTGGCTGTCGAAATTCAGCAAGGCTTTAGGGTGAACCCCAATCATGCGGTTAATAATGAATTCAAGGCGGGCCAGACCCACACCGGCACTTGGCAGGCGGGCGAAATCAAATGCACGGTCAGGGTTACCTACGTTCATCATCACTTTCAGTGACAAATCCGGCATGGCATCAATGCGGGAAGTCACCACATCAAATTCCAGCTCAGAACTGTAGATGTAACCTGTATCACCTTCCGCACAGGAAACCGTGATTTTGTCGCCGGTGGCGATAGAATCTGTGGCATTTCCACACCCTACCACTGCCGGAATACCTAATTCACGGGCAATGATTGCGGCGTGACAAGTACGGCCACCACGGTTAGTTACAATGGCAGAGGCTTTTTTCATGATGGGTTCCCAGTCAGGATCCGTCATGTCAGTGACCAGCACATCACCGGGCTGAATCTTGTCCATCTCTTCAATTGAGCCAAGCACTTTCGCTTCGCCGGCACCAATCTTGTGACCGATAGCACGGCCTTCACAAACGATGCTGCTCTTATCTTTGAGGTGGAAACGTTCAATTGTCTGACTGTCTTCGCGGCTGCGTACAGTTTCAGGACGGGCCTGAACAATGTACAACTTACCGTCTGTACCGTCTTTAGCCCATTCGATGTCCATAGGACGCTGATAGTGCTTTTCGATGATTACAGCCTGCTTAGCCAGTTCCTGTACTTCATCGTCAGTCAGCGAGAAGCGCAGACTGTCGGCTTTGTCGATATCAACAATAGATACCTGCTTGCCATGAGACTCATCTGCAGAATAAATCATTTTTGTCAGCTTGCTGCCCAGATTACGGCGCAGGATAGCCGGGTTGCCATTGGCCAGCGTAGGCTTGTGTACATAGAATTCGTCAGGGTTAACGGCACCCTGCACCACCATTTCACCAAGACCAAATGAACTGGTCACAAATACCACATCATCGAAGCCTGATTCTGTATCAATGGTGAACATAACACCGGAAGACGCGATGTCGCTTCGTACCATGCGTTGTACACCGGCAGACAGTGCAACCCCTTTATGGTCGTAGCCCTGGTGAACACGATAGGAAATGGCACGGTCGTTAAACAGTGAGGCAAATACGTGCTTGATGGCCACCAGCACCGCATCGTAACCTTTCACGTTAAGGAAAGTTTCCTGCTGCCCTGCGAAAGACGCATCTGGCATATCTTCTGCTGTTGCGGAAGAGCGGACTGCAAACGACGCCTCATCACCGGCATCGCCCTGTAACGTTGCAAATGCTTCCTGAATTGCAGTTTCCAGCGCGGGCTGGAACGGCGTGTCGATGATCCACTGACGGATGTTTTTACCTGCTTCAGCCAGTGCTGTTACATCGTCAACATCCAGGGTATCCAGTACATCATGGATCCGTGCTTCAAGACCACTTTGCTCAAGAAACTCGTTAAATGCATCTGCAGTTGTAGCAAAACCGCCCGGCACCTGCACACCTGCATTTGCCAAATTAGAAATCATTTCACCTAAAGATGCATTCTTGCCGCCAACGCGACCTACATCATGCATCCCCAATTCCTGGTACCAAAGTACGTATTCTTGCACGGCCAAAGCCTCCAGCTTTATTAAACTTGTCAGTTCCGCTAATTTACGCAACCTGTGTTACGAAATGTTTATCACGAAACTTTGCGATATTCGCCGAGGTTAGTGCCAACCTGTTCATAGCATGCTGGCTTTTCGACGGTTTCATCTTAGAATGGTGAAAAATCGAAAGTAAAATCTTTCTGTATTCCGTAATAAAATTACAACAATGTTAAGGATTTGTTTTGCGTACCGCATACTACATTTCAGATGGTACAGCCATCACTGCTGAGGTCTTCGGCCACGCCTTACTGTCTCTGTTCCCTATTCAGTTTAATCACACCACGATTCCCTTCGTTGAAACCGAGGAACAGGCCTACAAGGTCCTGGAGAAAATTTCTGAAAGTTTTCAAGATACGGGAGAAAGGCCGCTCGTTTTTTATACAATTGTGAATGTCGATGTGCGCAAAATTATCTCCCGTTCAGTGGGTATTAATTATAATTTTCTCGATCAATTCGTTGCGCCTGTCGAAAAAGTGCTCGGTGTACCGTCAAAACCGGAAAAACACCGTACCCACAGTATTCACGAAAAAACCTATGATATTCGCATTGAAGCGGTGAACTATGCACTGGCCAATGATGATGGTTCCAACATCAAAAACTACGAAGAAGCAGACATTATATTAGTGGGTGTTTCCCGCTCCGGTAAAACACCCACCAGCCTGTATCTGGCGCTTCAATACGGCATTAAAGCGGCCAATTATCCCTTCACTGAGGAAGACATGGGGGACATGCTGAAAATGCCCCCCGCACTGCGCCGTTATAAACAGAAGCTGTTCGGCCTTACTATCCATCCGGAAAGGCTCAGTCAGATCCGTTCTGAGCGCAGGGCCAACAGCCGCTACGCGTCACTGCAGCAGTGTCGTATGGAGCTTCGGGAAGTAGAAAACCTTTATCGTCGCGAGCGCATTCCGTTTTTGAATTCAACCCGCTATTCCGTAGAAGAAATTTCCGCGAAAATTCTTGCTGAAACCGGCCTGCAACGGAAGAAATACTAAGCTTCAGACTCCCCGTCCAGTACCGAAAACAGTGGCGCAAGGTAAGGTTCAAAGCCTTTCCATTGCGTCATGCCGGAACGGTAAATCGGTTGTCTTACCTGCTCTGAGCTGGGGGTTTTAATCACCCGCTTCGTCTGATGGAAGTTCAGGCAGGCCTCTTCAAAAGGTAATCCGCAAAAGTCCAGCATGCGTCTGACCTGCCCTTCAAGATCGTCAATCACATCTTCGTGCTGCACCGTAAGAATTTGTCCAGGCAACACTTCATGCCAGTGGTCCATCAGCTTCCGGTAAGCATTGTAATAACGTCCGATGTCATTCAGTGAATAACTGAACTCCTGTCCTTCGCCGAAAAGCTGCTTAAACCCGCTGAAACAGCAAGCCACAGCATCCCGTCTGGCATCAATGATTTTGGCATTGGGCAGAATGCGTTTGATAAGTCCGGTATGAATAAAATTGTTGGGCATCTTATCAATAAAAAATGGGGCACCACGGCGGTATGCACGGGTTTGAGCAATATACTGCTCTCCCAGCTTTTTGCATTGCTCATCTGTGAGGGATGACAAGTTTTGCGGATAAGGCACCGCCTGATGGCTGAGCCCTGATGCGATCCCCAGAATATCATGCAGTTCCATCGTACCGTCGACCATAGAGTGAGAGGCCAGAATTTGTTCCAGTAGTGTAGAACCGGCGCGGGGTAAACCCACGATGAAAATCGGATCAGGAGCATCACAGCCTTTTGCGTGCTCAAACAAAGGCGCATTGCAGGCGGACTGCTGTGACGCCATCGCCTGTTCAGTACGGGAAATATCGAAACGGAGTGTCTGGCGCTTCAACTGATTACCGTTATCGTAATAACGGAAAGCATCATCAAACGCTTTATCGTCTTCACTGGCTTTACCCAGCGCAAAATACAGATGAATTTTATCTTCCAGCGCAGTATTTTCATTCTCTGCTGCCGCTTTCATCCTGTCTGTCAGCGAAGCTGAAAAGCTATACGTTTTAGTATTCGCCAGGCTCCAGTAAGCATCACCAAAATCAGGCGCTATCTCTGCTGCTTTTTCGTAGGCGGCCACAGCGGCAGCGGCGTCGCCTGAGGCCTTCAGCGCATGGCCATACTGTACCCATAACGCCGGTCGCCTGCTGTTTTTATCAAGCAGTGTGCGGTATAAAGTCAGTGCCTCATCTACCTCCCCGGTGCCGGTGAGAGCATGGGCAAGGGCGACGGCTGCCTGAAAATTATCCGGCTGACGTGCCAGACGCCCGCGGGCAAATTCAACGGCACGGGGAAACTTACCCAGCTTACCCAGTACACTTTGATACGCAGTTGCTGCAGCTTCATTATCCGGATACAGTTCTGCACAACTTTCCAGCAGGAATTCTGCATCATGATAGACCTTCAGTTGCATGCCGGCTTCCGCAAGTAACATCATGGCATCGGGATGATGTTTATGTTGTTTGAGAAAGTCCCTGCAAATTTGTTCTGCTTTTTGTAACTGCCCTTCATGGAGTAAATCCATGGCCCCCAACAGTGGTTTTGGCAGTGACGATAAAGATTGAATATGTTGTCCTGCCAGTGCCAGTGCGCCGGTGTTACCGGTCTGGCGGTATACCTGTTCCAGCTCCCGCCAGGCAGTCAGCAGAGCCGGATTAAATCGTGTAGCACGGTAAAACGCAGCGGCCATCTCCCGGCCTTTCTGCAGCGCTTTAAAACAATACCCCTGCTCCTGATATCCCCGGCCATAATCCGGAAAAGCTGTCAGTAATCTGTCCAGTACGGGAAGGGCCTGCGCCGGCTCTTTTGCCATTCGTAAAGCCACAGCCATCAGATACAGGCATTCACGGTCTGTCAGGGTATTGTCATTTCCCGACAAACATTCTTTGCATAACGACACTGCCTGCGCGAACTGAGACTGCATCAGGGCTTTTTTGGCTTCATTTAGACGAGACTGAACGGAACGGGTCATGTTAATCCTGCATTAAACAACGAAAAAACGGCAAGCCCGCAAAGGCTTGCCGTTTCAATATTAACGTAATTAATTACGCAACGGATAACTTAATAGTAATCGTATGACAAACGCACGCCAATGGTACGCGGACGGTTAGTTACCACTTTCGGCGTGAATTGCTGCGTATCGATGTTCAAAATAGCATTCTCATCAAATACATTGTCTATATACAATTCAGCTTTCCACTCATCATTGGTCACACCCACCGCAAGATTTGTCAGTACATAGGCTTCCTGTACATAACGGCCGCCACGGAACGTCCCGCCGTTGCTGTCTGCATAGGTTACGCCTTCATACACTGCGGCTTCATCTTCGATTTTAAGACCTGAGCCCGTGCCGTAGATAAGTTGCGTGGCATCTTCCATTACGTAGGCATCCATCACCATACCGGCAAGTCTGTCACCGGTGTAGCTCACAGAAGCATTCACGTAACCGCGCTTGTCACCCTGTAATTCAAAGAAATAACGGGCGTTCACGTTTCCTGAGAACTTCGCAGAGTAAGGCAGTTCAGAACCGACACCGGCAGAAATACCTACAAGTTCAGAGTTTACGCGGGTCAGCTCAGTATCCAGTAAGCTGAATGCACTGCTGATGATCAGATCATCACCGGCAAGCCAGGTAATATCGGCATCAAGACCACGGATCTCAGCATCACCCACGTTGTCGGTGAATACCAGGAACGAGATATTGGTCGGATCAAAACGTGAAGTTTGCAGATCGGTGATTTCAGAATAGTACGCAGTTGCATTCACACGTACCAGTCCGTCAAAGAAATCCCCTTTCAGACCAAGTTCATAGTTGTCCAGCGTATCCGTTGTAGAGTAAACAGGAATACGGAAGTTCTCGAACTTACCGGACTGGTTAGATGCCAGACCACCACCAACACGGTTAGTTACCGGCGGGCGGAAACCTTCTGAATAGTTAGCAAACAGTAAGATGCCGTCTGTCACCTTCCAGTCCAGTGAGAATTTCCAGATAGTGTCATCAACGGTAAGTACGCCGTCAGAATCCAGCAGATCCACTTCCAGCTGACCGCTTTGAATAGCTTCATTAACCAAAGCAGGATCCAGTCCCACTGCGGCTAATTCAGCATCGTCCATTGTGCCGAATGCACGGATACGTCTTGAAACATCTACGGTGGTTGTAGAGCCTTTATACTCGTCGTCAATCTGGTACCAGCGGGCACCGACACTGGCGGTCAGGGTATCGGTAATATCGTATTCAAACTGACCGAACACTGCTACCTGCTCAATGGTATGAGTGATGTCGTTAACGAAGCTGATATCAGCCGGGAACGGGCCGCCATCACTGTTAATGCCTTCGCTACCTACCAGATTCCTTGCCATATCCGGGAATAACTCAGTACTGGCAATGTTAAACTGACCAACAGTCGCCACTTCCTGATCGTCATAGAACAGACCGGCAGTAACACGCCATGGCTCATCCATGGTGGTATTGAAACGCAGCTCATGGGTCATACGGGTTGAAGTGGTGTCTTCACGGTAGAACTTGGTAGGGTCAAGACAACGGTCTTCGCTGTTTGCATCAGAGCTATCATAACTGCATACATAGTACGCTGAGAATAAACCGCCGTTGGTGTAACCGGTGTAGTCTGCAAGGGTATCGATTTCACGGTCGAGGTAACCACCGGTATACACCACATCCAGCTTTTGCA
Source organism: Alteromonas sp. ABH4_457 (assembly GCF_056160625.1). Classification (NCBI taxonomy): domain Bacteria; kingdom Pseudomonadati; phylum Pseudomonadota; class Gammaproteobacteria; order Alteromonadales; family Alteromonadaceae; genus Alteromonas; species Alteromonas sp. ABH4_457. The sequence goes on along the minus strand of NZ_JBSWXN010000007.1, from coordinate 279,339 downwards.
GACGGCCTTCCAGTGTCCACGTCGTCAGGCCGAATTCATCCTGGTTCTCTTCAGGCTGGAAACGGTTAGTGGAACTTTCACCTTCCAGATTCGGATCGTATGCAAACACACCTTCTGTTTCTAACGTTTGCTGTGTGTGCTGTACCAGCAGATCCCAGTCATCATTGATGTGGTAAGACAGACCAAAACGGGCACCGGCATAAACTGCATCGTTGAAATCGTCTTCAACCAGCGAGTCGTTTCGCGGTGACACTACGTCAGCATCCACCGGAGACGTGATCTCAGGATTAGTAATACGGTTTGCATCCATGCCTGCGGGGTTAGTTAATACACCACCGGAAATACGGCTGATCACCTGTGCACTGCCGATGTAGCCACCGTTACCCGGCTCATTCAGCACGTTGTCAATCCAACCGCCCTGTCTGTCGTTATATGCAGCAACACGAACAGCCAGGTCATCAGTCAGAGGCATGTTGAAGTAAGCTTCAACCGCATTGCTCATCTCACCGCCCTTGGTGAAACCGATATTCGTATCAACACCGGCAGAAAAACCTGAGTGATCAGGTTTCGCGGTGATCATTCTCACCGTACCTGCCTGCGAGCTTGCGCCGAACAGTGTGCCCTGAGGACCGGGCAGTACTTCTACGCGTTGGATGTCAGTTGCGTAAATGTCGAGGTTACGGCCGGCCATAGATACCGGCTGTTCGTCCAGGTAAAAAGCAACTGAAGGTTGCAGTGCCTGAACAGATGACAACATGATATTTGATTGTGTGGTTGCAGCACCACGGATATAAATTTCATTCTGACCCGGGCCTGTACCCTGGAATACCACGTTAGGTAAGAATTCAACGTAATCCTGGAAGCTGTCAATGCCAAGGTTTTCCAATGCTTTTCCATCAAGCGCGCTGACCGCGACCGGTACATCCTGTATAGATTCACTACGTTTGGTTGCCGTTACCTCAATGGTTTCGATCTTCGCTTTGCTTTGTGCTTCCTGGGCGTGCACCGGAGATGCTGCCAGCGCTGCAACGATGGCACAGCTTAGACGTGTTTTATGCATGTGTGTTCCTCTGGTTCTTTGTTTTACTTAGATGAGTAAATATTTTATGTCGTGCTATTTGCTTATCATTTATTTAGCAATCGCAAGCAGATATACTTGCTCGCTAACAATTTGGTTCATACGTAATCGCGGTGATAGCGTTACAAAACCCTTTGATTATAGCAGATAAGTCAAAAAACTTGTCTATGATCCCTTTCGGAGACAATAAAATCAAGTTGAACACTAATTATTATACTTATGGCAAATATGAATGAGCCTTAAACGAAACGCCAAAATTGTCGTATTCATTCATAATCAATATCTATTAAGACAAAGGAAGCCGTAGTGACAGAAACCAGTACACCGGGTGCAATGTTAAATAAACCGGTATTTTTTACCTCTTCTCTGGCCATTCTTGTTTTGCTGATTTATGCAGCCAGCAACCCTGACCAGGCCAATACATTCTTCCAGTCACTGCAGGACACAGTGGCGCAAAATGGCGGGTGGTTTTACATCCTCACGGTAGCCATTATTCTACTTACCGTGGTGATCCTCGGATTTTCCCGGTATGGCGATATCCGTCTCGGGCCTGATCACGCCACGCCTGAGTTCAGCAAGCTGACATGGTTATCTATGTTATTTGCCGCCGGTATGGGGATAGGATTGATGTTCTTCGGTGTTGCCGAGCCGGTCATGCACTTTCTGGCGCCACCCACTGCCGACCCGAACAGTATTGCCGCAGTGAAAGAAGCCATGAAAACCACCTTTTTCCACTGGGGCGTGCATCCGTGGGCAATTTATGCCGCGGTTGCGCTGGTGCTGGGTTACTTTGCCTACCGTCATCAGTTGCCGCTGACATTACGTTCGGCACTCTACCCTTTAATTGGTGAGCGCATTTACGGCTGGCCCGGCCACCTGGTGGATATATTTGCTGTTACGTCCACTATCTTCGGTGTGTCCACGTCACTGGGTTTCGGTGCAGCACAAATTAATGCCGGTTTGTCTTATGTGTTCGGCATTCCGAGCACAACAGGTGTACAAATTGGCCTGATGGCCGGTGTTGTGGGTATTGCCATCATTTCTGTAACTACCGGTCTTGATAAAGGTATCCGCCGGTTATCCGAAGCAAATATGTTACTTGCCGTAGCATTACTGGTTTTCGTACTGGTGCTTGGCCCCACGGTATTCCTGCTGCAGGCTTACCTGCAAAACATGGGAGCGTATGCTTCCGACATCGTGCGGAATACCCTCAACCTGTTTGCCTACGCCAAAACAGACTGGATTGGCGGCTGGACAATTTTCTACTGGGGATGGTGGTTAGCCTGGGCCCCTTTTGTTGGTTTGTTCATCGCCCGTATCTCTTATGGCCGCACCATCCGTGAATTCGTCATGGGTGTACTGCTTATCCCGACTGCATTTACCTTGTTGTGGATGACCGTGTTCGGCAATACCGCTATCGATATGGTACTGGTACAGGGCAAAGACGCGCTGGCTTCAATGGTAAACGAAGATACCTCAGTCGCTCTGTTTGTCTTTCTGGAAAACTTCCCGTTCAGCAGTGTACTGACATTACTGGCAGTACTGATGGTAGTGATTTTCTTTGTGACCTCCTGTGACTCAGGCGCCATGGTTGTCGACATGCTGTGCTCTAACGGTCGTAACGATACGCCGTTATGGCAACGCATTTACTGGGCTGTCAGCGTGGGTGTGGTGGCTGCCATCCTGCTCTACGCCGGCGGGCTGGGCGCGTTGCAAACCATGACCATAGTCGCAGCACTGCCTTTTTCGGTGATATTGCTTGTTGCACTCTTCGGCCTGATGAAGGCCCTGCGGGTGGAAGATTACAAGCGGGAAAGTATGCAAATAAGTGGTTTTCAGACCAGTACCGGTGACAGTGACAAAAACTGGCGTTCGAGGCTGGAAAACATCGTGTCTTTCCCGAACAAAAAAGCCGTAAATCGCTTTCTGGATAAAACGGTACTGCCAGCATTTAATGATGTAAAAGAGGAATTTGGTAAACTGAATTTTGATGTGGAAATTGAGCAGACAGATAAGTTCATGATGCTGACGGTGAAACTCAACGAGCAGCCTGATTTTATCTATGCGGTTTATCCTACATCCACAGTACAACCGGATTTAAACGGTACGCTGGACATAGATAGTGATGACACGTACTATCGCGCCGAAGTTCACCTGAGTGAGGGTGGACAGGGATACGACATCATGGGCTGGTCGACACTTGCTGTTATCAACGATGTCATCGATCAGTACCACAAACACCAGCACTTTTTACACCGGTTAGTGTGAAATCAGCAGTTCACAGGACGGGCTTATTTATGAGAAAAGAAGAAGAATTATTGGTTGCCCTGCGTAAGGTCATCCGCGCGGTTGATTTACGCAGTAAGCAACTGAGTAAAGATGTGGGTCTGACCGGCCCGCAGTTGCTGGTAATGCAAAATATTCAGGAACGCCCCGGCATCATGGTGCGGGAAATTGCGGAAAGCATTAATCTGAGTCCTGCTACCATTACCAATATTCTTGATCGCATTGAAGCCCGTGAACTGGTTACCCGCATCCGCAGCACCACCGATAAACGAAAGGTTGGCGTGTACCTGACGGAAAAAGGCGAAGCGTCGCTGGAAAACGCGCCCCGCCCTTTACAGGAACATTTCATTGACCGGTTCAATAATATGAAGGACTGGGAACAAAGCCAGATGGTTGCAACGATGCAACGTATAGCTTCCATGATGGACGCTGAAGATATTGATGCCTCACCGTTTCTGGAAGTGGGTTCACTGCGGGACAAATAAAAAAAGCCACGGTGTTTGCCGTGGCTTCTCTTTAAGGGGGTCTGTTTCCGGTATTAACCCGCCGGATGTCACTTAACCTTCACTTATCATTCTTTTGCTTTCAGCGGATTCGGCCGGCCACCGGTCACTTTATCTGCCCGACCTTCTTCAACGGCTTTTTCAGCACGGCGTTTACGGATCTCTTTCGGATCGGCAATCAACGGACGGTATATTTCAATCCGGTCACCATCTTTAACCGTGTCGCGCATTTTGGCCACACGGCTCCAAACGCCCACTTTCGTTTTCTTCAAATCGATTTCAGGATGAAGTTCACATAAACCGGAAGCAACAATAATGCTTTCGATAGTGCTGTCTGCCGGCACCGAAATTTCCACCAGCGATTGCTTTTGTGGCAATGCGTAGGCAACTTCTACCGTTATTTCGTCACTCATCAGTACACGCTCCGTGCCCGCTCAGTGAATGCATTCACCATGCTGGTGGCCAGCCCGCTGAATACCTTACCGAAGGCCATTTCAGTTAAACGGTTACTGAATTCAAAATCCAGATTAAGCGCAATTTTACAGGCGTCATCAGATAACGGAGAAAACGTCCACCCGCCTGATAATTGCTTAAACGGACCATCAACCAGACGCATGTCTATACGCCTTGCCGGCTCCAGAGTATTGAGTGTTGTGAACCATTGCTTAATACCGGCTTTCGATACCAGTAACGACGCCTTCATGTGGCTTTCACTGTGGTCAAGAACCTGACTGTCGGCACAGCCCGGTAAAAATTGTGGATAGGCAGCTACATCATTGACCAAATCAAACATGGCCCCGGCACTGTATGCCACTAACGCACTGCGTTGGATACTTGGCATAAACTCACTTTTTTATTTCTGATAATCTGTTAAGTCTACCACGACTGTTTATTGTCACCTACCCTTTAAGCGCGCGCTATCGCCCCCATATACCATGGAAATGAAAAGACATTCTGTTTGCAATCGGTATAATGGCGGGCATGAAAAAGAACAAATCCAATCAAAACTCAACCGGCACCATCGCGCTGAACAAGAAGGCGCGTCACGACTATCATCTGCAGGACAAATTCGAAGCAGGTGTGTCGCTGCAAGGCTGGGAATTAAAGAGTATCCGTGAAGGTAAAGTGAACATTACTGACACGTACGTTATTTTACAAAACGGCGAAGCCTGGCTGGTAGGTGCGCGCATTACGCCGCTAAATCAGGCCTCTACCCACGTGATTTGCGAACCCGAGCGGGCCCGCAAGTTATTGCTGAATAAAAAAGAAATCGACCGGCTTATCGGCGGCCGCGAGCGTCAGGGCTACTCCATTGTTGCCACTGCCATGTACTGGAAAAAGTGCTGGGTGAAGCTCGAGATTTATCTGGCGAAAGGTAAACAGGAACATGATAAACGTGATGCCGTTAAAGATCGCGACTGGGAACGTCAGAAACAACGGGTGATGAAGCACAGCGTGTAACCTCAGGTTGCATCGGCGCAATGGTCTCTTTGATCTTTGCGCTGATATACGCTTTGTATACCATCGTCATCTTTCTGCGGTGCAGAATATCCAGAAACAAGCTCCAGAAACCCGTCGGGTTATGCATCGTCGTCAGATCGTTGCCTAAACGTCTCAGCTGCCGGCGTACTTTTGCCATTTTCACCAGCGATGCCAGTGTTTTATCCTGCCAGTCACACTCCGGTTTTATCCCCGCATAATCCGGCTTTTGCTGCCATTTTTTCATCAGATCCGGCGTAAATGCCAGAGCGCTTGCCATACCCGCGAACGTACATCCGTTGTCTAAAACTTGCTGCACAGTTTCCTGCCGGGCAATACCGCCTGTGGTCATCAGCGGTACGTCAGCCTGTTCAGAAATCTGCTTTGCCACATCTGCGAAGTAAGCGTCTTTACGGGATACGGCAAAACCTTCCTGCGCGGTTCCCTGCATAGCCGGAGATTCATAATTTCCGCCGGACAGTTCCACCACATCCACATTCAATCCTGCCAGCCACTGTGCTACTTCAGTTGCCTCCTGCGCAGTAAAACCACCACGCTGAAAATCTGCCGTATTCAGTTTCACCATCACAATGAAATGATTGCCGCAATATGCCCTTACCTGACAAACAATGTTCAGCAACAGACGGGCACGGTTCTTCAGAGAGCCGCCCCACTCGTCTTCCCGGCGGTTTGCCAGCGGAGACAAAAACTGACTTAACAGGTAGCCATGGGCAGCATGAATTTGCACACCGTCGAAACCGGCTTCTCTTGCACGTCTAGCCGCCTGGGCAAACTGATGGGTGATTTGATGGATTTGCTCACAGGACATCGCCTGTGGTTTAGCAAAACGTTTGGTGTATCGTCCCAGAGAAAGGGGAACATCTGAGGGTGCCCATGCCACTTCACCAATCTCACGGGGCATCTGTCTGCCCGGATGGTTAAGTTGCATGATGGCTTTTGCGCCACCGGATTTAATCACTGCCGCCCACTTTTCAAAGGCTTTTAAGTCGCCTTCCAGCGGCATAACCACACCGCCCGGGCCGGTCATAGCAGTTGCATCAATCATCACATTACCGGTAATGATCATTCCGGCACCGCCATGTGCCCAGTACCGGTAAAGTGCATAGAGCGCATGATCCGGCTGAAGTTGCTTATCCGCCATGTTTTCTTCCATCGCGGCTTTTACAATCCTGTTTTTTACAACCTGCCCGCATGGCAACGTTACCGGTGTCGCCATTGATATTTGATTTTGCTGCATGATTCCGTGTCTGAAGCTTAAGCGCGACTACTTTATAGGAAATGCCCGGCGCTTTCATGCTTCATGTGCGTTATTTTTTATTTTGCCGTTACGTAAATGATACAGATCAACAGACAGGAACTGACCCACCGGACTGGTTATCTGTTACACTACGGCGGTTTGTATTACCGGAAGCCCTGCCATGAGCCAGCAACAGCCAAATAACCCCTTACATGGTCTGACGTTAGAAAAGATAATCGTGCAGTTGCATGAACATTATGGCTGGGACGGACTGGATGAACGCATTCATCTGAACTGTTTTTATAACGAACCGTCGGTGAAGTCGTCCCTGAAATTCCTGCGCCGTACTCCCTGGGCCAGAGCCAAAGTGGAAGCGCTGTATGTTGAGACTTTTTGTCGTTAATCCATTAACCCGTACCTTTTCCGTTTTCTTTCCGGCGCACTGTCACTGCCCGTAAACCGGCTGAACACGTTTTACTATCAACAATCACATGCTGCACTATCAAGCGTGTCTTTACCGGCTTTAAATCATTGATATGACTAAAAACATGACTCCGGGGCGTGATGTGGCTTCGTCAACATTGACAAGCCACTATTACCTTTTCACTAATATGCATTTCTTTGCATCCGATCTGAGCGTTCAGTCGTTTGGTTCAGGTAGGTTCAACTTGATAGTAAACGGAATAAACGTTAATAATGTGTAAATAGTGACAGCAGACAGCGGAAACTGAGATTTCATGGAACACGAAACATTGTTTCCACTCTTGTGTGAAACGGCAAACGGCAACAAAGAAGCGTTTTCAGAATTGTATAAACTGACCAGCGGTCAGATGTATGCAGTCGCACTGAAGATGTTGAAAAGGCCTGAACTGGCGGATGAAGCCATTCAGGATGCTTATGTCAAAATATGGCACAATGCCGGACAATATCAGCGTGGTAAAGGTACTGTGTTTACCTGGATGCTCAGTATAGCCCGCTACCGTGCACTGGATTTGATGCGCTATCATAAAGTGCGCAATGAAGTGGACTTGTCTGAAGATACACATTTACCTGTTTCCCCGGACGAATCCAATTTGTCTGATGCAGAGCAGAAAAAGCTTGAAGCCTGTATGGATGAACTTGAACCTGCCCAGCGGCAGGCTATCCATCTCGCTTACATTAACGGTTTATCTCATCACGAAGTGGAAAGCCACATGGCGTCTCCGCTGGGCACTATCAAAAGTTGGATCCGTCGCGGATTACAAAGTTTGCAGAGGTGTCTGTCACTATGAATTATCTTACTGAAGCACGGAGAAACGCCCTCGCTGCTGAATATGTACTGGGTACGTTGCGGGGAAAAGCCAGAGTGCGTTATCAGAAGCTGATGATGCAATATCAGGTTATTGCTGAAACGACCGCCTTATGGGAACAATATCTCGACGGACTGAACCACAGGTTGCCGCCGGTCACTCCGCCTCCGCGCGTATGGCAGGCCATCCAGAAACGCATTAATCCTGAAGAACGGACAGATACGTCCGGTAACATTGTCGCTTTCGAACGTAAACGACGAAAGCAGTGGCGTCTGTTTTCCGGCGTGGCCGCCGCTGCCGCGCTGATGATGGCCGTGTTACTCGTTTCCATGACGGAACCTGTCACCGCCCCTGTTGAGCGGGTGGCAATATTTAATGACACCAATAATCAGCCTTTATGGATCATCGAAATTTCCGGTGACTCCCTGAATGTAAGAGTTACCGGAGCACTTGCTGCCAGACCTGACAAGGACTATCAATTGTGGATGGCGCCGGCCGGTGGCGGTGCACCAGTCTCCCTGGGACTGCTTCCCAAAAGTGGAGATATCACCCGTATTCCACCCTCGATGTTGCTGGACAAAAACGTTACGGTACTGGCCGTCAGCATGGAGCCCCCCGGGGGCTCGCCAAACGGTTCACCCACTGACGTGCTATATCACACCAACATATTTTCTGTTTAAAACCCTCATAACACGGCTACCGGCGCAGCACCACCACGTACTGCGCCGCGCCTGTTTCATCCCTTTTCATTTATTCCGTTAAATTTCAAAAATCAAAAAATTTAAAAAAATTTATATTTTTTGCATCCGGTTGCATCTTTCAGTCGTTTGGCTCGTTATACGGACGCAGAAAAGCAGGCGCGTCTTTGAAAATGCATGTCACATACGGAGACAACAATGCTGAATACACAGACGAAAAACGCACCATTCAAATATTCTCTTCTCGCAACGTTACTGGCCGTTTCGCTGGCAGGCTGCAGCGGCAGTGATGGCGACGACGGCATGGACGGTATGGATGGTGCCGACGGCCAGGATGGTACGCCGGCCCTGACCACCGGAACGTTCCTGCGGGCGAACAACGGTGATGAAAACCGGGGCACGGTGGACTGGATTGATCAGGACGGCGACATGCTGAGCAGTTTCGAAACCGGTGCCAATGAAGGCATTGCGTTGTCCTCTTCAGGCACACTTTATCAGGCAGGAGACAGCGGTGAACCCATGCTTGGCGCATTTTGCCGTATTGCAGGCCGGGAAGACGGAATGATGATGTCGTCTGTCGATTCTCAGATTATGGGAGCAAACACCGGTCTCACCAATCCTAAAGGTATAGCACTGGCTGATGACAGCGGCCTGATTTATGTGGCTGACTTTAACGCAATGAGAATTGCTGTTTTCGGCAGTGCTGCAGCAGGTGATGTAGCGCCGGTTGCTGAGATCATGTTGCCGGCACAGCCCTGGGATGTGGCCGTAGATGAAAACGCTGACCGGATGTACGTGGCACTTACCGACGGCACCATCGCGGTGTATGACAATGTTATGGGTTCGGATTTCGCGCCGTCAGTGATGCGTATTATTGTACCGTCAGATGCCAGTGGCACACAGATTTCCGTAAACAGTCACGGCATTGTCTACGACGCAGACTCGGACCGTCTGGTGGTTTCCGATGTGGGTGATGCCAGTGTTGCCGATGACGGGCAGATCTTTGTAATCAACAATGCTTCCACCGCTGACGGTGCAGTGGAACCGGCGCGCACCATCGCAGGCCCGTCAACGATGCTGGGCAACCCTGTTGATATTATTCTGTCGGGCACCACACTGCGTGTCGCAGAAAAATCCAACGACGCGATTCTTGTTTATACAAATATATTTAGTGGTGACAGTGGCGATATTGCCCCGACCCTTTCCACGTCTTCAGTAAAACCTGAATCTCTCGCAGAGTTGACGGATATGCCTGAAATGGCAGATTTTTCTGACCAGGCCCTTGCAGATGTGACCATAGGCGGTGTCAGTGCCAGCAGTAACCCTGCTACTGCCGGCGATACAACAGGCATGGTAGTGCAGTTTGATGCCTCTCTCGGTAGTCAGACTGCTATGTTCGATACTGGCATGAGTATCGAAAGCGTTGCTTACTCAGTCAATGGTGACGGCTTCGTTACGTATGATGACCCGGAAACAGCCATGGGCGGATTACTGGTAGTGAACCGGATGGCATCCATGCGCGATGACGGCATGTTCAGCCTGTCTCAGGACCGCGAAATCATGGGGGACATGACAGGTCTGGTTGCGCCAAAAGGACTGGACGTAAACAGTGAGCACGCTCTGGTGTTCGTAGCAGATGTCAATGAAGCTACACCCGCCGTCCGCGTGTTTTCGGGCTGCGCCGCAGGCAATGTAATGCCTGTGATGACACTGACAGCTTCTGACGGTGCGCGCCCTTGGGATGTGGATTACGACGCTGAAACTGACCGCGCTTTCCTCGCCCTGACAAACGGCACTGTTGCAGTGTTTGATGAAGTTACCCGCAAGATGATGAGCGGCACCAGTGAAATTACGGGTGAAGACCGCCTGCTCATACCGGCTATGAATGGTGAGGCGATTGCTGCACCCACGAATATTCACGGCATTGACTATGATGCTCAAAGTGATGCGCTGGTCATTTCTGATGTGGGCAGTGCTGCCAGTGCGACAGACGGAAAACTTTACGTTATCCCTGACGCCGGCATGGCAGATGGCCTCACAGATATGACTGTTAACATTGCCGGTCCCTCAAGCATGCTGGGTAATCCGGTAGATATTATGCTCAGCAACGGCAATGTATACGTGGCAGAAAAATCCAACGGTATGATCCTGCGATTCGATGACATTATGAATGCCGCAAGCGGTGACATGGCACCGGATTACAGCGTTGCATTCACAGCCCCTGAATCAGTAGCCGTACTGCCAGAATATTTGTGGTAAGTACTGACAGGTAATACTCAGGATATGGCCGGCAGCATGCCGGCCATTTTCTGCTATATCGTAAACTTTTTGAGCAAACAGACGTACTAATGTTGAATTAATTTGTGGCGTACACTTGAATAAGTTAGACTCCACCCAATATTCAGTAACATGTTGTTTTAAGGTTATTGAATGACCTGGAAACAGGCGATCGCCGGGGCTGATTAGGATTCGACAGGATCTAGGAAGCTGGAGGTGCATGCAGAGGAGCGGTTTGCCTCTTAAAAAGCCGCATTTAAATAGTCGCAAACGACGAAAACTACGCACTAGCCGCTTAATAACCGGCATAGGCCCTTCCCCCTAAGCTTTGTCTGCTAGCCAGGATTTTGGAAGGTCATTAAAGCAAACTAGCGAGGGAAACTCTCCTGAGGTTGAACCGCGAAATAGTATCAGGACAGCTACCAGGAACCCTGTTTGTCGGGGTCCAAAGTAGTTAAATAAAAGACAAACTAAGCATGTAGTACCAAAGGTAGACATTTTCTGGACGCGGGTTCAAATCCCGCCAGCTCCACCACACAAAACCCACTACAGCCCAACTACAACGCGGGCTGTAGTGGTATCCCCCACTACTCACCCACTCATTATCAACTACAAACCACACAATTTCTGCACACCGTGTTTTTAAAGGGCTGCGAGCATTTTCTGCGGTTAGACACAAGTGTTATCGGGAAGGCCATCTACACCATTTTCACACGCAAGAATGTGCAAAAAAACACTGAACGCAGGAAACGGTCTTTTTCATTTTGTGTGATTTAAGTGTGAATTTTGGCGAGTTTGCAGGGGGTTCATTCTTCAAATATCAGAAAGCCCAAAGCCACTGCTTGAGTAAGCAATGGCTTTGGGCTTTCTGATTGATGGTTATCAACATAACTTCATCGAGATACGATACCCTCCGATTGTTGCATTCTTTTCTCGTACCCTTCGATGTAATTACCATAATGTTCAAATAATTGCTGAGGAGATGAGTGCCCCATTAGTTTGGAAACTTTCCACAAATTAGTTCCTTGGGAAATGAGCCTTGTAGCAAAAGTATGTCGTAATTGATAAGGGTAGCGATATCTGACTCCCGCTTTTTTTAAGATTGGAGTCCACTGATGCTTACGAAATGAATCTGCATTCCAACGATTAGATTCACTGTTCAGGAAGACATAATCACTATCATGTCTGTTCATCTCAACTTCGACTAATTCAGCAACTTGCTGAGAAATCGGAATTGTACGGCATCCAGCTGGTGTCTTTGGCCCCTTCAACTGGCTGTGTACAATGGCTTCAAAAATACGGATCTGGTTAGTGAATAAGCAAACGTCCTGCTTCTTTAACGCTATCCATTCACTTGGTCTCATACCCGTTTCATTCCAAAGTGCGATTATGGCTTTATCTGTGCCTTCAGACGCACTAAGTATCTTCTCAATCTCATTCGGGGTAAATGGAGAGACATCCACATGCTGATGCCTCGTATCGACTTTCTTTTTAACCTTTACATGGTCTTTCACTTTAAAACCCGCTAACGGATTGAACCTTATGACTTTGTCAGTAATAGCGGCGTCCAATGCTGATCTCAGCAGCGAAAGTCTGTTTGAAAGTGTCTTTGCTGAATTCTTTGATTGTTCAACAAAATTAACCACTGTCAGACGATCTAACTCAGCGACAGGAATATCCCATAAACTTGCTAGCGCCCTGACATCTTTCTCATAACCAATGATGGTTGCAGGTGACAAATCTCTTCTTTCTGCATTATCCATATATTTATCAAGATACTCCTTAACTACGATCCCAGTTGTAGCTCCGCCAAAGATTTTTAGCTTTTTAGACTTAGGAAAAAAATCAGCATAGAAAAACGTTCTCTGCGCGATTTCCTCTTTAATCCGCCCCAGCTTGTTAGCTGCTGCATTCAGTCCAGCCTGACTTACCTCGAAGCCAACCGCTTCCCTACACTGAATCCCTTTGTATGTGAACGAGATTTGTATTCCTGTTGCACGCCCGTTTCTGTCGAAGCGTACAGTTACACCTCTAGCTTTCTTCAGTTTTTCTGCATCTTTTTTATATATCATCATGTTTAGCTCCTAATTATTTAGCCAGTCTGCCTGACCGTGCCCACTCAGTAATCGCTTCTAGATCAACCCAGCGCTCGCGAACATTAGGGATACATAAAAAGTGTTTCCCCTTGACCCAATAACCACGTTCTATGCGTCTCTCAACTGCTTTCAGTGACTCACCAGTCATCGCACAATACTTACTCAAAGGTACGGTCTTTAGCATGTTTCTCTCTCATCTATCATCAAATTCAGCTTGCCAGCCTGTAATACAATTCAGTAGACCGACAGTGGTTCTATACATCCCTAAGCATGAAGAGTGATCCGCCTTGAAAACTCTTAGTGATTTCAACTGACAAAGCTTTAAAAATTACATAACGCGTTCGCTTTGGCTGTGAAACTGAGTAAATGCTAAGAGAAACTTTCCGATTTCCGATGACTTTAAGTGCTTTTGTGTATGATCTGAGTCGTTGAGGAGGCTATCACCATGAATAATTTAGAAATTTTCTAGATAAAATAAATTTTGGTAATTTTTACCCTTAATCACCGCTTTACAAAAATCATTTTCGACTATTCCGGTTACAAACAGCATTAGTAGATTTGTGCTGGTCAATTGGAGTCAGTCTGAAGTGAACAAACGTAGTTACCACTGACACGATGAGACTAAGGATGCCGGTGACTCAAACCTCCAAACCAAGATGCTGAGGTTTAAATGACCTGTCACATATGATTAGCGGATGAGTAGAGTCACCGGAACACTGTTAGCACAAAATTAAAAATCGAATGGCTCACAGACACTCATTCCTGACTCCCACTCATCACATGAACCATTAAAGGCATCGTTAATGGTGTATTGACTGCAATCATCCACTGTTAATGCAGTGGATGTATCAAGTGAAGAAGATGAAGTCGCTGCATTAGAAAAATCCGAGGGTACAGCGAACGCACTGAAAGGGTTTCCGCCAATGTTCATGTGATTATTATTGACCACAGGTACGCTTCTGGCTGGCTCTAAGAGTGAAGTATGAGCTAAATTGTCTTGCTTACAAATTTGCTCATACTTCACGCCAAAATGATAAAATAATCGATGCGATAAAAGTGTCATTGCCTTCTCCAAATTTCGTTAAATGTTCACTTGAAATTTAACGAAATTTATGGCAATTTCAATTTTATTGACTGCATAGTCAGCAGCAATAAACTTGCAAAGAAGAAGCTAAAAAAGCAGCTATGCTAAGTTGAATTCAATATTTTCCCTTCAATCTTCCTATTTAGTTATGAGGTCATTAACTTAGAAAGGAGGAAATATGACATTCATTTCGTTTCGACGTTGTGAGTCACTGGGATGGCTATCAAAAGAGTTTGTCGCCTTGGGCGATATTTTAATGCTGATATGGCTAGCTCAACTTATTACACAATTTGAACCGCATCCATCTTATCCATTTATTGGATTAAGTGGCTGGTTATATATTGTGATGATATATGCATCTGGTTACATAGCTCACTTTATCAAAGTTAATTGCTATCGTATATAACTGTACCTTCAAGGCACCGACGGGTGCCTTTTTTTAATTTTCAGTCAAATTATCATCTTTAATTACTCGTCACAGCATCAAATTAGACGTGAAAATTTATTCACACAAAATTAAATTCTAGACTGCCTTTCAATAATAAAAATCATGTTCGCAAGTTCAATTAATTCTAAGTACCAACTTTTACAAAAATCAAGCTGATTATTTATATCTTCGGAAGTATCAGTACAGTTTGACTGCCCTATTCCTTGTTTTACCAACCCTTGTTCATCAGAAAGCTTACTCGAACTAACTATAACTTTCTCTATACGCGCGGATTCAGTAGACACTTTATGAACCAAGTCATTCCTAATTCTTCGTCTTTTTTTAATACTGTTAGCTATTGATTTGAACTTATTATAGTCAATATCCACTGGAACCGAAAACTCCGCAACATATCTCCTTACCTTGTAGAAAAAATCTTTATCAAAATCAGTTTTATCATTCACTTCAATTTCAATAGCTTTTTCTTTAAATATTTGAATAAGATACTTACATAAACGGTCTGATAGAGTTGATAGATATATTACCGTCGTATTATAATTTAACCAGTATATTGACTTATCATTTACTTGAAGCTTTACAGGTTCACCAAGAAATTTTTGATACCTTGACTCTCCCGTACAACCTGAAAAAATAACGATAAGTTGTCCTAAAGATAAATAAGACAGTTCAAAAAGCCCTGCAATATCTGCTGATATTGTAGATAACTCCAATTCTTCGTCTGTAGCCCTATGATTGAACTCTGATACATTCTCTTCAGTTTCAAGGTCAAAGTAAGCTCGTTGAAGGTTAATTCTAGGGTTTTCTATCCAGTGGCAAATTCCCAGGTAATCAGGTTTTTTTTCTTCACTATCCAGATACCCCATCGACTCTATTGCATATAATTGATGCTCTCTTAAAAGTTTCCTGACTTCACCCTCAAATAATGAAACTAATTTTTCAGTGGGTATCAAGCTGACAACATTACTCATAAAATTGCTAACCCTCTAATATTTATTCAAAACCAGAATCGGATGTCCGTAGACTTCTATCACCCTAACTTCATAAAATTCTTCAACTTCAAAATATTCCGCCGAAGTCTCTTTATCTATGGACATATGATTCATCCTCTCAAATTTAAAATCACCAAAAACTAAGCCTGCAATGATACTTTTAGCTTTTTGTTCTTCTGAAAAGGCGATCGATATTTCAGATTTCAAATCTGAAATCTTAAAATCAAGTTCTCCATCATTGAATAGTATTTTTAAATCACCAAGATTAGATTTGAATTCAATTTGAGCACCTTTTTCCCCACAAGAACAAGTAACTTCATATTCATAGATAAAGGACTGACCTATTGGGATATTAGTGCCACTCCATCTCACAGAATCACTCAAGTACCTTATTCGGGTCTTTGCTACTCTGCAAAAGGCCAATCTATTTCTGTTAAAAAAGAACACTGGATAGAAGAAAAGTCGTTTGATTTTTTGACCATCTTTCCAAAATATCAACTGAGAGTCGTATACGTATAGGCCATTATCTTTCGCTTCGAGATATGCAATATCATTAACTTCATCGTTCACGATGATGGAGGAATTTTCAGCCTTCAATCTTATTTTTTCTAGACGATTTAGGTACCTAATTTTATCTAAGCTGGCCTTTTTTTTATTCAGACTACTTTGTAGTAATTCTGCCAAACGTTCTAGCTCTTCTAACTTTGGTTCAAGTTCTGCGAGAATTTCGTAAAGATCCTCAGCAAACACTTCACGGCTAGAATCCCACCATTCTTCTAGCTTTTTTTCCGCCCTCAGCTCTCCATCTGAAAGCAACATTGAGACCTCTGAGTTAACTTTGCCTCGTCGAGTAAAATTCTGCGAACCAACTGTTTTTATTGCTCCATCAATCAGCAGAACTTTTGCATGAAGTCCTTTAAGAGAACGAACTTCTACCCCCATTTTGATTAATTTAATCGCAGCCTTTAATTGAGCCAGTGCTTCTATCCAATTAGGAGTATCAACATCTGTTAAAACCTGCACGGTTTTGTTTGCAGATATTGAGGTTTTAACCAGATCGATTAAGCTCCGATCAAAGTAAGGCGTAATGACTCTTATCGACTTTTGGCTTTTCCTTACGCTTTTTTTCCAATCAGCATAAATATTCTGAGCTTTGACTGAGACTTCTTGCTTCATACAACTAGGTAGTCCAACTTTCACTCAATACCTCGGCCTGCTTAAGGCAAAGGTCGATAGCTTCATCTGAGCGGTCTGGTGGGTATTTCCATTTGCGGAGTGCACGGCGTACGAGGTTGCGCAGTCTTGCACGAACGCTGTCCCGTTTCTGCCAGTCAACAGTTGTAGACTGACGTAGTTTTTCAGTTATGTGTTTGGCTAGGTTACGGAGATTGTTGTCGCCAAGTTCTCTCACTGCACTTTCGTTCTGTATCAATGCGCGATAGAAAGCAATCTCATCAGCATTCATGCCGAGTTGTTCGGCCTGTTTGAGGTCATTCTCCATGTCTTTCGCCATCTTGATGAGTTCTTCGATAACCTGGGCAGTTTCGATGGCGCGATTGTGATACTTGCGCAACGTTTCCAGAATGCGCTCTGAATATGCCTTCTCAGATACAACATCATTCTTCATCTTGGCTTTGATGTCGTCTTTGAGCAGCTTCTCCAGAAGTTCTACGGCTAAATGTCGCTGCTTCATGTTTCTGACATCATCGAGAAACTCTTCTGACAACAGCCCGACATTGGGTTTGTCTAAACCAACTGACTCAAAGACGTCCACAACGCCACCCGCGACAATAGCGTTATCAATGATTTGTTTTAGCGCGGAGTTTTTATCGTCTTCCGATTTTTTCTTACCACCACTATGTTTTGCAAATGCAGATTTCACTGCGCTGAAAAAAGCGATTTCCTTCTTGTACTCAGCAGTCTCATCTAACGTACTACATAGTGAAAACGCCTTTGAAAGCGGTAGCATCGCATCGAGGAATCGCTTTTTACCGTCCAACTTACCGTTCCCTGGGTTGGGTAAGCCCAAAATGTGGTTCATAGCGCCAAGAAGAAGCTTGAGGGCATTGGCTTCGTAATCTGAATAGTCAAAACCAACCATTAGCGCTCTGATGATCTCAAGCTTCTCAAGCATGATCGCAAATGCTTCATGGTTATCATGTGTCGGCTTCCCCCTCCCCTGCGAATCAGCATAGGTTTTGAGGGCATTTTTCAGTTCATTTGCTATGCCGATGTAATCAACCACCAATCCACCAGGCTTATCTTTGAATACACGGTTAACCCTTGCGATAGCCTGCATGAGATTATGCCCTTTCATAGGCTTATCGACATACATGGTATGGCAAATGGGTGCATCAAATCCTGTTAGCCACATATCTCGCACAATCACAATTTGCAGCGGGTCATTGATATCTTTATAGCGCTTCTCGAAAGACTTCTTGGTTTCTTTGTTATGGATGTGAGGCTGCAATAACGGCTTATCGGATGCAGAGCCTGTCATAATCACTTTTACAACACCCTTTGCGGGGTCGTCGTCATGCCAGTCGGGGCGAAGCGCAACTAACGCATTGTACATATGAACGCATATCTCTCTGCTCATACATACAATCATTGCTTTGCCTGGGAAGGTGGCTATTCGTGTTTCAAAGTGATTAACCAAGTCTTCGGCAACTTCGGCCATTCTTGGCTCAGCCCCTACCAGCTTTTCAAGTGCCGCCCATTTAGACTTGGCCTTTTCTTTCTGCGCAGTGTCTTCCTCATCTTCAAAGACTTCATCAACATCAGCGTTAAGCTTTTCAATGTCATCCTGTCGGATATCGAGCTTTGCCAGGCGTGATTCATAGTAAATCGGTACGGTGGCACCGTCTTCCACCGCATCCTGAATATCATAGATAGATACGTAGTCACCAAACACTGCACGGGTATCTTTGTCTTCGGCTGAAATGGGAGTTCCTGTGAAGCCGATAAACGATGCATTTGGCAGCGCATCGCGCATATATTTGGAGTAGCCATATACGTATTTGCTATCAACCACCTTGCCGTCTTTATCTTTAATTTCAACATAACGGGCTTTATCGCCATATTGGCTACGGTGTGCTTCGTCACTCACAACAACAATATTATTGCGGCCACTTAGTACAGGATGCTCTGTTTCCCCCACTAACAACGCAAACTTCTGAATTGTGGTGAATACAATGCCGCCGGATTGTTTAGAGGTAAGAATATCCCTTAATGAATCTCTGTCTTCGGCTTGCACAGGTGTTTGTTTAAGTGTTTCCGATGCCATCGAAAAGGTATTGAACAGCTGACCGTCCAGATCGTTTCTGTCGGTTACTACCACAATGGTCGGATTATTCATTTGTGGCTGAGCCATCAGCTTACCTGCATAGCACAGCATCGAGATAGATTTACCCGAACCCTGGGTGTGCCACACCACCCCTGCTTTACCTGATCCTGGTTTAACCTTATTTATCCAATTAGCTCGCGGTTCTTTAAATTCATTGGTTTCATCAACCATTTTGCTGGCTACAACCGTCGCTTCTACTGCCGCCCTCACTGCATGAAACTGATGATAAGCCGCAATTTTCTTGATTAGCTCACCGTTACTCTCTTCAAACAATACGAAGTAGCGGATGTAATCCAGGAACAGTTCAGGTTCAAAAAAACCTCTGACGACGGTTTCAAGTTGATATTCCATCACTGGCTTATCATCTTCATCTTTCACAGTTCGCCACGGCAAGAAACGTTCTTTATTGGCCGTTAATGAGCCAACCTTGGCGGCAAAGCCATCGCTGATAACCAGCGCTTCATTAAAAGTAAAAAGGTCTGGGATCTGTTCTTTATATGTCAATAACTGATTGAATGCGCTATCGATAGTAGCGGCTTCAGTGGCCGGATTTTTTAACTCAATTACAGCCAGGGGAATGCCGTTAATGAAAACCAGTATATCGGGTCTGCGATTTCCCTTCGTACCTGTAATTGTGAACTGATTGACGATAAGAAACTGATTCTTGGGTAACGTATCAAAGTCGATGAGTCTGACATAATCAACTTTATCCTCACCGTTCTCTTTATATTCGACCTTAACCCCTTCCAACAGATACTGATGAAACAGCTTGTTGTTCTTACTAAGTATGGGAGTTTCAGGCTGGCTAATAGCACTGATCGCAAACAGGAGTGCATCTTCCGGCAAATGCGGATTGATAAGCCTTAGTCGTGAAAGTAATCTATCTGTCAGGATAATTTGCTGGTAGTCATTCCGCTCTGGTGATGAACCGTCGGGAGCGATGTCATAGCCGTTTGCATATTCGTAACCAGTTTCTTTGAACCAGTCGATACAGAGCTGTTCCAGTTGGTCTTCCGTGATCATGACAAATCCTCTTTCTAGTTATTATTCTTAATCTGGCCGTTTGCCTGCAACAAGTGCTGCTTTATCGCTTTTTCAAGCCGAATCATGTGCTGAATCATCCAGCTTATAATTTCAGGCCAGGAATCACGCTCATAACCCCTAAATTCTTTTGAAAACTGAATCCGGCTCGCTTTTTTCTCATCCAACCTAAGCCATTCAAGTTCGTCCCCGAAGGCTGATTCAATATTTTCACGATGCGTTGCGAGATAATCGTATATTGCTTTGTTCTCTTCGGCAGTTGAGCGATTCATCCCCACTTCCACTCTTGCCTCCTTCGTTCCGAAAATAAGCGTGAAAGGACATGAACCTACACCTGAACCTGCATTCAGCCAGTGGTCTTTTGTGGGATTAACATTATCGAATAGATTGCACTGGCTGCCTCTCAACGCTTCGAGGGCTTGTTCCCAAAATGCCAGGCGGATCTTGTGTCTGTTTTTAAGCTCCTGCTCAGTCACCTTTTCATCCGCTTCTTTGGCACTTATCCCTATCATCAGCTCTTTTGCTTCAGGGGTTGGAATAATTTGCTCTACATTCAGGAACAGCTCTTCATGCGGGTTACCTGCAACATCCAGTTGCATGGCAAAGGGGGTAACTTTAAAGCACTGTAACTGTATACCGTGCCCTAAAAGCCACAACGCGGTGCTGGTCACTTCTTTGCGGTAATTCGCTGCCACAAAAATGAGCCGCTGTGCATTACCGGAATTGAGCACTACTTCACCCATATCAGGAACTTCAAGAAACTCACAGACCAAAGCATTAGCGTCACCGCCCCCGCAGTACCGATTGAGGTAGCTTTGGTAGATATCAACGATTTGCTTTTTGCTGAGGCCCGAACAGTACGATGCATATTTCAATGCCTGCCAGATAACATCACGGCCCGTATCATCAAGCTTATTTTCGATGATGACCAGGTTACCATCCTTATCAAGAGCCAGCAGATCCAGTCTTTCACGGGTGTCATCAAAGCCATCAAATTCTTTTTGAATGATCAATAATTCTTCACCAAATGCATCAGGCTGATACGCCAGCCATTCCTGAAGATGATTTCGTTCAGAAAAGCCCAGGTCAGTGAAGCGCTTGTTTTGAAGGCGGGTGATACGGTTTGTGGATTTGTCTATTTTGAACATTTAAAGCTTCCCTTCTTCATAATGGCAACCCGAACAGCCAGCCTATTACTGAAAGTGGACTAAATGGATTTACAACCTCATCAAACAAAGTGTCAACTACGACTTCTTCAAGCTCAGAATTTGAAATCCCAGAATCTATCACACCATCAACATCAAGATGCCCGAATACTTCTGATGTGGTGACAATATCGATGTCAGGATTTTCTGAAAGCGTTGATTGAATGTAACTTGCGCTGTCAGTAGCCTTAAGCTGAAGTTCATTGAAACTACCATCATCATTAAGGATGCTGATATCAGTAAGTGGATGATTAGTGGTTTCAAAAAGGCTTGCTGATATTCCCTGTTCGTTGAGCACATCAAGATATTCCTGTTCAAATAGGATACCCTTAATATTACTCAAGTGTCCGGTAACAGATGAGATATCGATGTTTTCGAAATGCTCAATGATTTCTGCCGGAGTTGCACTACCTAATTCAACATAGCCTCGCCTCACGGCTTCGAACACATCTGAAGCAGCAATCACTCACTTAACCTCTAACAGCTGACAGATAATTTCAAGGTTATATTTCAAATTCGAATCTCTCGTTAAACTTTGAATATAGTCTGCGAGAAATAAAGCCGTCCTATCCTTATCATTTTTATACGTTGTAATTGCACCAGCACTTAAAAGAAGCTTTGTAGCCTCCAGATAACCTTTGACTGCGGTATGCATAAGCGGCGTCCATTCGCTAGTCGCAACACAATTTACATTTGCGCCTTTATCTACTAAAAGTTTCAACATTTCAGGTTGGTTAGTCTCCACAGCAACCCAAACAGCAGTGTGAGCATTGATATCAGCCAGATTAACATTCGCACCTTTATCAATAATCTGTGTAACTAATTCAATATTACCAAATCTGATAAGTCTCATGAGCGGCGTTACACCAGACTTATTTTGAAAGTTCACATCAGAACATTTTTCAATAAGGAGTTTGATAAAATCTACATCACCACGCTTAATCGCTTTTAACAGAAGTGAATCACCATTTTTATCTGCCACGTCAGCGTTAGTGCCCATGTCGATGAGTGCTTTAGCTATATCCAAATAGCCAGCTTCAAACGATGAAAGCAGAGCAGCTTCAGCATATTGTGACGGAAAAGTTGCGCCTGCTTCACGCAATATCTGAACAATATCAGTGCGATTTTTAAAGTACGCACCAGTCAATGCATTCCATCCATCATTTGAGCAGATATGAATATCCGCTTTATTGTCTAATAAAAAACGAACAATGTTAGTTCTGCCCTTAATCGATGCCCAGATAAGCGGCGTCCACCCCATACCATTACGGATATTTATCTCAGCACCGTGTTCCAACATCTGCTTCGCAAGTTCGAAATGTTCAGCTTCGAGTGCAGATAATAGAGGATATCTCTTTCCGTCAGATATGTTGGGATTAGCGCCTTTTCGAAGCAATTCAGCCGCTAGTTCAATGTAGCCCATTTCAATAGAATGAATAATAGGCTGGGCATGATACTGGTTTACATCGAACGCCTCACAATTGAGGAGAGTTTGAGCAATTGACTTAAAACCTTTTTGCAAAGAAATTACATAAACGCTTTTTCCATTTTCGTCCTTTTCGTTACAAAGGCTAGGGTCAATTTCTAAATGCTTTTGAACTGCCAGTTGATTACCATTTTCAATTTCGCTTAGCAGGAACACAGATTCTTTCATTATCTATTTTTTCTCACTATTCCAAACTTATGTTATTCCAGCAACCTTCGCTACCAGAATTGAAAAAGACAATTTCATCAATATCTAATTCCGAAAGAACTCGCTCAATGTTGCCTGCTATAACTTGGTCATTGTCATAAATTGACACGGCTACACGTCGAACAGTGGATTTCTGGATTTGGTTTAAGAGGTGTGCATCTTGGTCTCCAACATTCCAACCATAAATCACTAACGTTTCACCGAGAGAAGGAAGAACCTCATAGAATACTTTCTCAAGGTAGTCTGAACTGGCTATTGAAAGCTGTTTTCTATCAGTTGTTCCTTCGCAAACAAACAAAGGGGCAAATTCACCTTGTTCCCAAACATTTAATATCGCGTCGAGCAAACCACCAGAATCACCACTTGTAATCTTTCTGGACTCTGCAAATCCTTCTCTACAGAGTACTAGGTTGCCATGCGGATAAAAGAATAGAGTTGCCCCATCAGCACGATATGCTTCACGAAGATCAGCCCAGTCATTTCTAAATCTTGAGCGATTAAAACAATCCTTAAACCAATTACCTAATTCTCGATTTGCTAGCTGAGTGGCCCAATACACAAGCAAGTCGTAGTTTAAGCTTATTACAGTGTCGAAACGTTGCATAAATCTAAAGATGGGAGCTAAATGTGGACGAGCGTCACCGTAAGAAACATGCACATCGCGCACGGTATTTATCAATGCAGTGCGCACCAATGAGTATGCTTCTTCAACTCTTCCAGGCTCAATGCCCAGTGCTTCATTTACTTTTTTAGCCTGCCATAATCTTCGTAAGACAAGCTCAAAGTCTGAGACATGAAACTCTTCGAATACTTGTTGTACCCGATCATTTATGTATCCAAGCCTACAAGCTTCATCGAATAATGACTCGTACCGAAAGCAATCGTTTACAGCAATACTAGAACCATTGCCTAACAACAATGTTCCTCGATGATATCTGTCTGAAATTTCATTCCATTCAACAATATCAGGCACTTGTATTTCCCAGTTCAATATCACCTGTAAGTAATTTAGGTAGTAAAGAGTCCCGCAGTTCTGTCAGTGTTCTTACCTGCTTTGAATTTATGCTAATGCGACTATCCAGCAGAGAAATAATTTCTTCAAAACTTCTAATTAAGTCACTCGTTGGATTTACGAATGGGAAGTTTTTCAACTGAGTTTGATTTATGGAATTGAAAACCGTCCCTTCAGACCCTGAGTTTGCCAATTCGCTTTCAAAATGACTTATGAACGAATAAGTAAAACTTTTAAAGTCGGACTTATGGCGAATCGCAGCCAATCCTCTTCCTAAACAGCAACGCTCATCTGCCATATTTTTATCTCCCACTGGTGCTCTAACACTAATTAGTGTATCGCCTTTCTCCGCGATTCTTTTGGGGTCAGTTGTATATACCCGTGGAAGAGGAAACCTAAATCCAAAATCCCTTCTTCCTTGATAGAATACGATCCCATCTCCATCCTCATTATAGGTATCCCCCTTGGGGCTTTGTCCCATCACCACTTCAAAATAACATCCTAGTGAACTTGATTGCCATCCCTCTGGAATTTCTCCCAACTCACTATCTACCAGCTGGTTTGGAAACAGATCGGCGATCGTTTGCAGTTGTTCTGTTGGGATGATGTCGCCTGCGCCTGCTATTGCCTGAATAGCGGCTTGTTGTTCGGTGGTGGCGATTTGCTCTGGTGTGGCTGCTGGGTTTTCTGCCAGTAACGCTTCGCGGTCGGCGATTTTAGCTTTGGTTGGTTCAAAATCTACAAACCAGCTTTTGAAGATGGCTTGTGCGATTTCCTCCAGAGTTTCTGCTATTTTTTTATTTAAGGTAATTTTTCCATCAAATTCTGAAAGAATATTGGATATATATCTCTGTGCCTTTAATTCTGGTGCTTTAAATTTTATCTTTTCAAACAATGATTTTTTTAATATTGGAGTTCTTGTTGCCGTAGCCCCTAAGTTAAATATCTCAGACCTTTTGCTTTTGAGCACATAATACAAAAAATCAAAATCAATCTTGCTCTCATCAACGATAACAGTATTAATTTGTTGGTTTGAGGCGGCTCGGCTTCTTACAATTGCGGATTTTCCCATTTGCCATCCAATACATGATACTGCAATACCCTTATCAAAAATGATGCGAGATAGAACTTTTTCCCCATCAACAGAAAGAGTTCTGGAGGTTTTCACAATTTCCTTTTCATCTTCCATATCAGTTGGCGTAACAAATAAGGTGCTTCCACCAAAATACTTTTCTAGAGTACCAGGCGGTGTTTTTCCTGTAATTACCTTTGCTACTTCCTTAATCTCGTAAACTGACCACTCAGAACTCATAACCCAACCCCTTCAGATTTTCCTTAATCTGCTGCTCCAGTTGGCTACTTTCTTCAAACTGTTCTTTTAACTGAGACGTTAGTCGCGCCATTTTTTCTGCAAAAGGTTCGCCATCGTCTTCTTGTTCCGTTGCACCTACATAGCGCCCTGGCGTTAGCACAAAGTCGTGCTTTTCGATTTCTTCCAGCTTGGCTGATTTACAGAATCCAGCGATATCTAAATAAGGTTCTTCTGGATCGACTATCAATCCATCAATGTCGCTGTCTGCTTCGGCCTGTTTTTTCCAGGCCATCACAGCTTCTTCGCTGTAGAAATCTTTTGATTGCCACTTGTGAAAGGTCTCGGCTACTCTCGCAATATCTTCTGGGGTGAAATCTCTGAGCACGCGATCTTTCATATAGCCAAGGTTACGAGCGTCAATGAACAGCACTTCGCCTTTTCTGTCTCGCAGGTTTCGGCCATAGTCATTTACCCGTGTGCCTTTGTTTTTGGTTAAAAACCAGATACAGGCGGGAATTTGCGTATTGGTAAACAGTTGGCCTGGCAACGCTACCATGCATTCAACCAAGTCGTTTTCAATAAGCGCTTTACGGATTGCGCCTTCATTGTTGGTGTTTGAACTCATGGAGCCATTGGCTAGCAATAAGCCGAGTGAGCCATTTGGAGCCAGGTGGTAAAGCATATGCTGTAACCACGCAAAGTTAGCGTTACCTGAAGGTGGTGTTCCGTATCGCCAGCGCGGATCGTCATCGGCAACGCCTGCATCCCACTCTTTCATATTAAACGGGGGGTTTGCCATGATGTAATCGGCACGTAAGTCTGGGTGCTGGTTATTGGTGTAGGTACTGGCAGGCTCTTTACCGAAGTTAAAGTCGATGCCTCGTATCGCCATGTTCATGGCGGCTAACTGCCATGTGGTGTAGTTGTATTCCTGCCCGTAAATGCTCACATCACCAATACGACCACCGTGTTCTGTAATGAATTTTTCAGACTGCACGAAAAAGCCGCCGCTGCCCATTGCTGGATCGTAAACGCGGCCTTTGAAAGGCTCCAGCATTTCAACAATCAGCGATACGATGGATTTTGGCGTGTAATATTGGCCGCCTTTTTTACCCTCTGCTAAGGCAAACTGCCCCAGGAAGTATTCATACACATGCCCCAGAATGTCTTTACTGTTCATGGTGGCATGGTTAAACGGAATAGTAGCAATCAGGTCGATGAGTTCGCCTAGTTTGCTCTGGTCAATTTTTAAGGTGGTGTACTGTTTGTTGAGTACGCCTTTGAGTTTGGCATTGTCGCGTTCGATGGCTTCCAGTGCGTTATCAATTAGCTGGCCCACTGAGCGGATTTTTTTACCTGCTTTGCCTGTGGCTTTGTCGCCACCAATTTCGATTTCACCACCATTGACCACTTTATTGTTGTCTTGCAGGAATGACCAGCGCGCTTCTTTAGGCACCCAAAAAACGTTCTTCTCGGTGTAGAAGTCGCGTACTTCCAGTTCGGAGTTTACTTCTTCCAGGTACTCAGGGTCATTTTCACCTTCATCAAAGTCTGCCGGATCGATAAAGTATTCATCATCGGGATTGC
Source organism: Alteromonas sp. ABH4_457 (assembly GCF_056160625.1). Lineage (NCBI taxonomy): Bacteria > Pseudomonadati > Pseudomonadota > Gammaproteobacteria > Alteromonadales > Alteromonadaceae > Alteromonas > Alteromonas sp. ABH4_457. The sequence continues at coordinate 252,658 of NZ_JBSWXN010000007.1, read as the reverse complement.
TGAACGCGGCTTTTAATTCTTGTTGGCGAATGGCAAAAGCATCGGAAACGTATTTGAGAAACACTAAACCCAATACCGCGTGTTTATACTGGGCGGCATCCAGTGTTGAACGTAGTTTATCTGCGGCATTCCACAGCTTCTTTTCAAGACTATTGAGAAATTCTTGTTCGTTGTTATCCACTACTTTGTCCTGTTCTTCTTTTCTGCTACTGGCCCTTTATCGCCAGTACCATTTAACTATTTGATGTTACCGTGCCCGTTTAACTAATTTGAGTAGTTTATGCTTATAGACGGTTTAACTGCTTACGATGTGACCACTGGGTAATTCGCATCGCCCCACAGTTCGTCAGGATTGCGCATCATTATGTCTAACAGAGCAGGAACGAGTTTATGAAGAAAGCTGTTGGCATCCCTGAGCTGGTCACGGTTAACACGACTATTCCATGTTGCACCGCCGTGGATTAACTGATTTCTGAGCGTGTACAAGCGTTGGAGTACCAATTGGAGCACAACATCTGTTTGCGTGTTTCCCAGAGCTTTGGACGCTCTGGATTTTGAAAATGCAAAACGGTTTTTAAACTCGTCTTCAGAAATAGCACCGTTCTGATAATCCCAAAACGGCTGAAAGACATACTGATTGTTGAGTAATACCCGAATGCTGCCTGAAAACTCTTTCCAGACGATATTCGATAGTGTGTTATCTGTATCCAACGCCAATAGCTTGCCAATGAAGCGGCTGAAGCTTTCTGCTTCGCGCATTTTTAACGCTTCAAGATCCTGTGCATATACCGCATTAAACGCTATCCATAGAAAGATAAATTTCGCATCAGGATCGTCATCGCTCATTTCTGCACGCTGAAGCCAGCTTAGACCTCTGTGGCTTCGCAGCGCCAGATTGTCACTGAAATTATCTCTATTTGCCCGTTGATATTCTTTGAGTTCTTTAAAGCGTTCCATTGCTGTTCCTCTTGATAAAACGTCCCTTTTAATTTGCTTTGACTACTAAACAGGGTTCAGACAAAACGGATATATTCCTGAACCATTTAGTTTTTAGGCCAGCTGCGCCAATCAGTGATAAAGCATCTGTTTCATCAATAGCATTTGCTTTTTCGGGTGTGGGCAGAGCTTTCACAAATTCTCTTACAGCGATTAATGCATCATCACTGTGTGTTATCCCCTTCGCACTCGCTGTAACAAATGCCTCCCAGATGTAAACATCAGCATTGCCCTCAACGAACTGATCCCAACACATTGTTGCAAGCGGCGGTGATGAAAGTTGTTTGTTAATCTCCCGCATTACCCAAAGCGCCTCAACAAGACCTGTGCCCATTGCGCCAACTCCGGCACCGGAACTCCATGGTCTGTTCCCTTCACCAATCCGAGCACCGTTTACACGTACAGGATCGTCCCGTACAGGTAAAAATAATGGGCATTCAAAACCCAGAGAAACTGGAATATTGCTCTTTATCGAATTCGCGATATTGATGGCAAAATCGGTAATATTAGTGCCAGATTTAGTTTCATCACAGCCAGTTGATATTTTCGCCCAACCAAAATTATTGTTTTTAATCGAGCCAACATCAGCGCAATAGATATCCACGGCTACTTGCTGCTTATCTTTTTAACGTAGAAGACACCACCTACAAGCAGTATTAACGGTAATATAAAAATAAGTTCTTCAGGCATGGCATTTATCCTTTTGATTTGCACCAACATACCACTTGTAGTCATATTTTCAGAATTATAAAAGACGAAACCAGTTATTAATAAGAATAACTAACTGCCAGCGCTTTCTCATCTTTCGATACACGTCTCAAACAAAGTTTGTAAATAACAAAGTCCGTTGGACTTTGTAAACAAGCTTGAGCGAAGCTCAACAACTGCTGCGTAGTTGATTGCTTTGTGAAACAGAGTAATCGACGGAGCTGGAGTCAGCATCGCAGATTAAGCCAAATTTTCGTTTGCCTTAGCAAACCTGACATCAGTTGAGAATTAACTGATGTCAGCCCGAGTATCATCGATACGAGAGTTGCTCGGTATATCCGAAGCAACGCATTTCCCGTAGCAACTAAACGGGAAAATATGGCTTAATCAGCGGTAGCTGACTCCAAGTGAAACTCGTGTCGCTGTCGCGCAGCGACAAGTAGCAGAGCAGCGACGAGTCGCGTCCGCTCTGCTTTGCACGAGTTTTACTACAACGAAGTTGTTAGCATTTTCCGGCAGGAGAATGTCTTTTTTAAGCAGAATGCTTTGCAAGGCGAAGCCCTGGCAGAATGCAAAGCCCACTGCCCTTTCCTGCTTTTTCTCTGAAATCGTTTCTATGTAGTTTTGTATTTATAAACGGAGAAAAACTTGAACTACATAGAAAGAGCAATTGAAAATTCAATGAAGCACATTGCAATATCACATACCAACGATCCTGCAACGCTGGGCCTTCTGAGAGAAAATGCAGTAATTGCGATCGTCGGAACGTTCGGCGTAACATCGAAAACAATTATCCAACGTCACTTGGGATTATCGCGCGAAGCTGTTAATAAGCTTATCAACAGATTGAAGAAGAAACAGCTTATAGCTGTCCACTCTACATTCGCTAATCTCGACAGAAATTTTATCATTTTAACAGCCCAAGGTATTCGTGACGCAGAGCTGTTACTTAATCGAGAACTACACCTACGCTCTGATATCAGCAGAGTTAATGAAAGGAATCTCTTACATGATCTTTCTGTTCAACTGATAGTTCTAGACCTTGCTAAATCCAAAAAAATCTCAGGTTTCGCATCTGAACGTGATATCGCTATTCAACTTGAACAGCGCGGGAATGACCCACGACTCATAGATGCACTTGTAATCGACGCTGATACAGAATGCTCGGTCGCAATTGAAATGGAAACCTCTAACGCAAAAAACAAATCCAATGGAGAGATCAGGCGAAAAATACTAGCTAAGTATCTTCAAGAGCTAGAATCAGAAGATGGATTGTACGAATTCGTTTACATGTACAGTCATCGTCAACGGTTTCTCACACAGATTGAAAAAGCGCATTCGAGGTTGTTTGCAACAAACCGCGCATACTTCTCTCACTCGCAGCAGCAACTCATCGGCAGCCGGATTAAATTTAAGCCAGCAGAAAGCAACCTGATCTATGAGTTGATGTTTAACAGCAAGCGTCAACTCGGTGACAGCAAGAATGATTTTGCAGGAAAAGAAAACTATCTGATGCGGCTTGAAGAGATAGAAAAAATTCTTGCTTCTACAGATGACCGCGTGGTCGCTATTCGACGTGATGGTTATGTAGAGGCTGGTCGAATTTTGGGGCTACTGGATTAATGTTCTGCTTGCGTAAATGACCTCGGGAGCCTCTTGGCTCCCTTTGTCTTTTTGGCTTTTAAGCTTCAGTAGCACAGACAAATCGCGATGATTCATCTCTACAACTTACTGTCTGCACCTCAGCAAACAGCGAACCTGCAAAAGCACAGCTGAGGTTTACCGCACTTTCAATATGATTCCCGTCCACCACAAAAGTGGTTAGACAGCTTTGAAAAGTAAACTGTGGTTCTGCTCACTATTAACTAGGAACCAAATAAGGTGATTTTCAGCACAATTAAGTGCTTTTGGAAATCTTAGCTAGGGTAAACTTCTAATCGTTGAGTGATGGAGTGATCGCGACACGACAGCTCAGCATCAAGACGGTACGCCCAACTTTTTATGATAATAGGAGCAAGTTTAAAAGAAGTAGATAATTAGCCGATATGGTTCTGGCTCTTCCCATAAATTAGTGAGCTAGACTCTGCTGAAAGTCTTAAAACTTCGGCACGACGATGATGCGAAAGCTTCATTTAGAAATGGCGTACCGTCTTTTTTCTTAAACAAACATCCGGCATTCAAAGGTATGTGCATCGAATAACATCGAGGCACAATTGCGCCTGTTTTTTGTCAACAAGTAGTCGAGACGCAGAGACTACCAGACTTTATTCCCCTTATTTTCCCTTACCTGATCTTAGGTACTAGCAGGACTAACTAAGGGAAATTTAAAAATGAACATCAATTACGAAAGGCTTTTCAACTACAGCATCAAAATGAGTAACAGATGGGTCGCAACTAGCAACACGGTTGTTGCAATTGCATTCATTAACACCCTGTGGAACTTAGGTTTCCTGTTAACAGGGCATTCTGAATATATCAGCGAGCACGACTGTCTATATCGACTCTACTTGATATCTTTTGGTCTGCTGGGCTTATCTCTGATATTTGGCGTTGTCGCTGTTATTGCAGCGAAGAAATTGAGGAGTGAATGATATTAGCTCCCCGACTGGGGAGCTGCTTTTTTGACTGAAAAACATACAAAGAACTCTACAAAAACTGACTCAACCTGTTGGCTATTTTACCTTTACCGCCATAAAAGCATATTACAAGAATCGATAGACGATATCAGTAACTTCAAAACTTTGACTAAAGATAAATCAGGCATATATTTCTTTATTTATATTGCTCGCCAGGCATTGAAAGAGCACTTTTTTCAATATTCCCGTAAACCAAGCCAATGATCTCTGCTACCTCTTCAGCATTTTTTTCATCATTTGCATGTAGCCAAATTATTTGAGCAGACGCTGTTATAGGATCTAACGTACCTAAAGAATTCGCATCGCAAGATTTGTCAAATTCTGGCCATTTATCTGCTTCTGAATGTTTATTTGTATCTTGGTTGTAGTAACTGTAAAAGTTTTCGAGTCCTGAGCATTTTACTTCTGCTGAAGTTACTCCTCCTCCCCGATTAGTATGGCTAAGTGAATAGGAGTCTTGTATTAAATGCAAGATTGAGCCAAGAGCAGAGAAATTTATTTCTTCTAAATCGTCGACAATTGTGCAATCACCTGAGCCAGCGAAACGGTCGCAATGAAAACTGAAGATAGTGCTTATCGTCCAAGCGGGATATGTTTTTTGGCTACTAAACCAAAGCTTAAAGTTAGAAAGTCTATCACGAAACTTTATTTCTCTTTCTTTACACCAACCTCTCGTTCTTACCCCATCTATTTGAAATGCATCTTTTATGAATGGATAATCGGAGTTTTCGTCCCAATATGTACAATATTCATCTCCGTGATTGAGTTCATTCAGAGAAAACAAGTACGCAAACTTACTCCAATCCAGGATTTTGTTGTAAGTAGTATCAGCCTCAATACCGTCTAACGTTGCCATAGAATGTAGGAATTGAAACCTACCGTAATGCCCAGCACACAGAAGACCATCTGCTGCTAGTTCTATTTCATGATTGGGAGACTTATTAATTCTTCTTTTACAAGTAGATTTCATCGTTCCCGCGAATTTCACAGAAGTATCTGAACTGTCATACACTTGTCTTGTAGGATCATCTGGCCATCTTACTGTTTTTAACAATAACCTATATTTATTGAGTGAGCTGGGATAACCATCTCCACCATTAAATAATGACATATCTTCCGGTGTTACATCTCGTCTAGAGCAATATTCAGGCTTTTTCGACAGTTTTTCTTCACCCTTATTTAGGTCTGCTAAGCATTGCAATGCTAAAGCTGTTAATTTTTCATGGTTTCTTTCCCAAGAAAGTGAAATAACTCTGTCTATACCAAAATCAGGGTTGCTCAAGTCTTTTATCGATTTTTTACCAATCTCGTAACCGAAGGAAAGATGTGAGATTAACGCCACTGACAATAAAATAAATTTAAAATCCTTCATTGCTATTCCCTAATTCGACTTCCCTATAAAATGCAAAAATTTACTTTAACGAGTAAAATTGAAGCCTATTGCAAACGACAACCAAACTTTATCTTGGTACTCCCAGTTTTCACCAGCTTCTCCAGATAAATGATCTGCACCAAATAAAAACGCGACATCCCAATCTTTAGCAACTTCAAAGCTTACACCTGCTGCCCAAGTAATAGCCTGTTTTGTTTCTACCTCACTGGTATCTATTTCGCTAACTGAAACCTGAGAAATACCTAAAAGAGAAATAAGCTCCACGCTTTCAAATTTATAAGACAGATAGGGGCCTAGGGTTGAGTCGCTGTAAATATCTCCGCTTCTTAATTTGAATGGAACGACTAAAAGTCCAGTATTTAACCCGCCCGTCCTTTTATAATATGACTTATTTACATTCTCACTGCATAGACGAAAGGGATTATCAAAATACGTTTTATAAGTATTTTTATCATCGGTAACCATCTTAACTTCATAAATGTGAATGATATATTCAGAATCAGTTTGAGAACCCTTATCATGAGTTTGTCTAAATTTAGTACCTTTTGGAACATCTACTGAAGGTGTAATAGAACAATCATCACTTGTATTATTAACTTTAAATGGATAAACCGCTTTATAAGACGGAGTAAAACTTATGTCGAAAAGAGCTTGTGTTTCTGCATTAACACATATTTTTTCAGTTCCTTCATCTACACAGAACTGAGATTCATCACTCAACATTTCAGTAAAATTGTAATTAGCATTTGAGGGAAAAGGGAACCATACTATTGCTAGAAAAATTCCATATGTAATTTTCACTGTTTTCTTCCTTGATAAACCGAATTAGTAATGAAGGATAACAGTGACACAAAACAGAACAAAAAATCAACAATTAAAGGGTGTTTTTTGTACTATTTAACACAGCTTGTGACTATATGAGATATATCATGACAATCAAATGATACATAAGCCTAGCGACGCAAATGATAAAAGGATAATGTTTTGACTTTTGACTAAGAAAGGGGCTGCAAAGCAGCCCTCAAAGTAGTTCGATCTGTTCAGTCCATTCCTCAATAGCGTCGTCCGAGAAGTATCTTCTGATTGATACCCCAAAGACGTTCTCAAACTCCTGGTCGTCAACTTCATCAGAACTGATGAATTGAAAAATCTGGAATTCAAAGAGTAAGAACAGCAAACATCTTTCCGTCGGTGAAAAGTATTTCTTTCGAAACTCTTCAGGAAGCTGCTGAACTAATCCATCTGAGAGCACAAAGCCGTTAGTGACAAACTTCTCATTCTTGTGCTCATAGATATAATCCAGAGTATCCGCGTTGAAATACCAACACACCCTAAATTTGTCAGGCCACTCTGTTCTCGTCGAACGTTTGAATTGATGAATGAACGTGATTTGCAGATCACGGTGTTGCGTCTTCTTTGTCATAGTTATGTCCTTGTAGTAAACCTCAGAAATAACTAAGCTCGTGGAGAGGTAATTTTGTTAAAGTGGGATAACATCGATTGAGAAGGAAGACATAATGGAACTAAAAGTCTTGGGTCTAGTTTATGGGCTGTACCTACTTTATGAGGTTCTTCGTATAGGCTATGAATGCTGGAGCAAGAATCTCACTTTGAAACAGTGGTGGAACGCACCGCTGAAAGATGAAGAGTCCACTACCTTTAAAGCTTGATTTTTATATTAGATATATACTATATACACCGTTTCTGCACGGAATCTTCTCCAGAGCAATAAAACAAGGGGATCGACGCGGGTTCAAATCCCGCCAGCTCCACCAACATCGAAGGGATGTAGCTCAATATCTATGAGTTACGTCCCTTTTTCATATCCATTGCAAGCAGCTTTACTTCTCTGTTTTTTCCGGCGCTGTCTTCTTAGAACCTTGTACAGCTTTATTCAGCAAATCCAGTTCCTTTTCAGTGAGGTTACGCCACTGGCCGGGACGCAGATTGCCTAAAGTCAGGTGCATGATGCGGGTGCGTTTCAGTTTGGTGACTTCATAGCCGAGGAATTCGCACATTCTGCGGATTTGGCGGTTTAATCCCTGAGTCAGAATAATGGTGAAGCGATCCCGGCCACGGGATTCAAGCTGACAGGGTTTGGTGACTGTGCCGAGGATGGGTACGCCACGGGACATTTTCTGTAAAAAACGTCCGCTGATGGGCTGATTGACGGTCACATCATATTCTTTATCATGGGCGTTTTCTGCCCGCAGGATTTTATTCACAATGTCGCCGTCACTGGTGAGCAGGATCAAGCCTTCGGAAGGTTTGTCGAGACGACCGATGGGGAATATGCGCTCTTTATGGCCTATCGCGTCGATGATATTGCCTTTGACGTGACGTTCCGTTGTACAGGTAATACCAACCGGTTTGTTATACATAATGTAAATCCGGTCTGATTTATCAGCAGCCACCGCACCTATAAGTTTACCGTCGACTTTGACTTTATCCCCCGGCTCCACTTTGGTGCCCAGCTCCGGGAGCTTATCATTAATGGTTACCCGTTTTTGTTCGATGAGTTTATCTGCTTCACGCCGGGAACAGTGGCCGGTGTCACTGATGTATTTATTAAGACGTTTTGCCTGATCTGAACTCATAACGGGGAATAACCTTTAACTGACAACTTTTAATGAAGTTGCCAAGAATACATGATTCACGGCTTTTTCACTTAGTAAACTTCACCAGAGAATACTTTGCGGACCAGAAAATAGCCAAAATAGTGCTAATACGCTGAATCAGCGGATTAACGCTCTTTTTTACTGCGCTCTTCCGCCGGGGCAGCCTGCTCACTGTCATTGTTGTCTTTGTTTTTGCTGCCGGCTTCGGTTACCACGAGAAAATAAAGGACCAGCATAATAGTGACAAAAACCACAACGATAATCATGCCGATGAAGGTGGTGCCGGTTGCTGCATAAGAGGGGGCAGCAAAGAATAATAACGGTAAAAGCGGTAGGTATTTCACCAGAAAACTCCGGAAGATAAACTGAGAGACGTATTATTCCTTTTCAACGTCGGGAATCAAGGTGTAAGGGCTGCTTTTTTCTTAAAACCCGATCTGAATCAACCGGGCGTGTTATTCACGTCTCCGTGGACAATTCCTTTTCTGCCGTTTTGCTTTGCACGGTAAAGGGCCTTGTCTGCCAGCAGTACAAGCTCTACCGGCTTGGTGTTTTTGTCGCAACGCAAAGACGCAATGCCGGCGCTGACAGTGATAAACTTACTCACTGCAGATTCCGGAAAAGGTACTGCCAGCGCAGAAATTTCATCCAGCAACGTTTGCGTAATACTGTGCGCTTCTTCAGCGGGAATACAGGGCAACAGTACAGCAAACTCTTCTCCACCATACCGTGCTGCCACATCATCCGGTCTGCGGGCAACCCTGCTCAATACTTCACTGATATTTTTCAGTACTTCGTCACCGGCCACATGGCCGTATGTGTCGTTGTACTGTTTGAAAAAATCCACATCCAGCATGACCAGGTTTAACGTGTTACAGCTTCTGGCACATCGGCGGATGGCCTTTTGCAAACTGTTGTCGAAAAAGCGCCGGTTGGCAATACCGGTCAGTCCGTCTGAATTTGCCAGTACATCCAGCTTTTGATTCGCGGCCAGCAGTTCGTTACTTACCCGCTCGAGGGCGATGCGGTTTGCCTGACTTTCCAGTGTATTACTCAGAATTTCGCCGATGAGCTTAAGATAACGTACGTCGTTGTCCTGCCACTCATAGGGTGACCCCACCACATCACATCCGACAAATCCGGTAAGCTCATCGTTTATCCGAATGGCAACACACAAAATAGAACTGATATTTTCACGCTGAAACTCCGCCTTTTCTCCGGCGGCTTCCTCCGGCAGATCATTAACATCATTAATTCTGAACAGCTGCTCAGAGAAAATGGCGCGGGTAAAGTAAGGGAGTTCTGTTGTTACCACGCCCTGCAATTGCTGCTTATAGGGCTTCACACCATTTGCTACCCATTCATGGGTATTGTCCATAGTGGTTTTGTCTGCAGAAAAACGGAACAGGTAGCACCGCTGAACACCACGGAATTTTCCGTATGCGCCAAGGCTCTGCTCTATCAGAGGATCCAGCTCAGCATGTTTTACATTGATTAATCTTGAGGTCAGTGTTGAAAGCAATTCGGTGAAGGCCAGCTGATTGTTCAGTAATGGCTGAGCTGACATAGGTGTACTGTGATTATTCAAGGTGTTTCCCTGCTACCTGAGAAAAAACAGCGGCTACTTTTTGCAACCACAATCTCTACAACAAAAGTATAGCCTATATGTCACAGAACGCATTTTATTAGCGATTTATCTTTAGCCTGTAGGTTATCCGGCAGCCATCTGCAAATATCAGATTTGTCAGGACGCCCTACCCGCTTCACGCGCTGCCAACGCTTGAGCAAACAATACGGATTGTTATTATGCGTTTACGCCCAACTGGTTCATCTCTTGTTCTGGCCGGTTCTCTTTGTTTTTCGCTATTCAACGCTGCCTGTGCAGATACCCTTTTTAAACAGGCTACGCTGTTCGACGGCACAGGTAAAAAACCTTTCGTTGCAGATGTGCTGGTAAAAGACGGCCGCATCAGTCAGATAGCCGCTTCCATCAGCGACGCGGGAAATGCTGAGGTTATAGATGCCAGCGGCAAAGCCATGTTACCCGGTTTTTTTGATATCCACGTGCACTGGACACCGGGTGGTGAACCACCTTCCATTCCGGCCATTGCTGAGCAATATGTCATTCATGGTGTTACCACTGTCACCGATTTTCATTCTGCGCCGGAGTCTTATGCACCCAAGCGCGCCTGGCTGGCGAACCTCAGTGCCCCGCATGTGGCTTTCGCTGCAAGAATGAGCACACCGGGTGGCCATGGTGCAATGTGGGCAGATAACCACACCACGTATAAAATTTCCACACCGGAAGATGCCGCTGTTGCCATGAAAACGCTGGCACCCTATAAGCCCGATCTCATCAAATTATTTGCTGATGGCTGGCGTTATGGCCGTAAGGAAGAAAATACCAGCATGGATGAACTCACCATGAAGGGCATGGCTGATGCTGCTCACCCTCTGGGTCTGCCTGTTGTGGCTCACGTGGTCACGGTAGACCGCGCGAAGAAAGCCGCCGGTGCCGGTGTGGATGTGCTGGTACATGCTGTTCAGGACGGCGACGCAGATGAAGAACTGGTTCAGGCCATGCTGACAGCTAACATGACGTATTCGCCCAGCCTGGCGGTGTATGAAGTCACAGAAGCGAAAAAGGCTTATTACGACGAAGAAGCACTGGCCATGGCAGACAACCGTCAGAAACACTCCATGTACAACTTGAAGTTGTTCAGTGAAGCTGGCATTCCCGTAGCAACAGGGACTGACGCCGGTATGCCTAAAACACCACACGGCAGTTCCACTCACCGTGAGATGGAGCTTTTAGTTGCCGGAGGGCTGACGCCGGAGCAGGCACTGGTTGCCGCAACCAGAAACAGTGCTGCCGCCCTGAACTTGCTGGAAGACAGAGGGACTCTGGAAGCCGGAAAACGGGCTGATCTTGTGATCATTGACGGTATGCCCTGGGAATCCATCTCAGATACCCGCAAGGTTGAGCAGGTCTGGATTGACGGCGAACTGAAGGCGCGTAACAACACTCTTGTCACGCCGCAGCCCGAAGGCTTACCGCCAGCGGTAAAAGCCACTGCATTGATTGATGATTTTGAGTCTTCATCGGGCAGAACGGCATTAAATACGGTGTATATCAATCACCGGGATACCGGCGTAGGACATAGCCGGTCATTGTCTCAGCGGGTACCGAAAGAAGATGGCAGTGGCTATGCCTATTTCATGCAGGCTGCTTTGTCTAATAAGGAAGAACCGGAAGCTTCAGTACGGATGCACTTTACTCCGGGCGCTGTGGTACCGGTAGACGCCTCCGCTTATACAGGCATCACGCTTTTAGTGCGTGGCGAGGGAGAATATTTTGTCAGCCTGACCACGGGCAGCGGCGAATGTGAAACCTCATTCTCAGCCACCCCGGCCTGGCAAACGGTGCAGTTACCCTTCAGTGCATTCTGTGGCGGAAAACTGGACAGTGCACAGTTGCTGATGCTGGAGACCGGAAAGCACGGTAAAGCCGGTGATTCAGTATGGATGTCAATGGACGACATCAGTTTCTATTAACGTAAGGCAGGCCCGTTTTTTGATGCCGGGCCTGAGCTTGTATTGCGCCTGGTTTAGCAGCGCAGGGGTTTATTTACGGGAGGCTTTTGCCTTTGCATACAGTGCATCCCATTCATCTGGTGTAACGGGCATCACCGACAAACGGTGCCCTTTTTTAACCACACCCAGTTGCTCTATTTCCGGCATGGCTTTGATTGTCGCCAGCGGAAGCACCGAAGCAAACTTCTCTTTAAACGTCACATCTACGCAAAACCAGCGGGGATTATCGCGGTCTGATTTAGGATCGTAATATTTGCTTTCGGGATCGAACTGACTCGCATCGGGATAGGCATCACGGGAAATTTCTGCAACACCGGCAATGCCAACGTCCTTGCAGCTTGAGTGATAGAAAAACAGTAAATCCCCGGCTTTCACCTCATCGCGCATGAAATTTCTTGCCTGATAGTTTCTGACCCCGTCCCAGGGCTCAGTTTTATCCGGACGGGCAGCAAGATCGTCGATACCAAATGCATCCGGTTCTGATTTAAACAGCCAGTAAGCCACAATGTCTCCTGAAAACCTTTTTTTAAAAATGCAGTCTATCACAGCATCCGATTTCGTGGACAACGTCCGCTTTACCCACCTTTACACAATACTGACACACACCGGAATACAGGTTGCTATTTTAACATCATGCCAATTCGGGCATCGACCACAGGAGCAACCTAATGGAAATCTCTCAATTAAACAGTGCCATGCAAACCGGCGCACTGACCGGCACCAGTAACGTTAACAGTATTAAAAACCAGAGCCCGCCACCACCGCCACCTCAGCAGGATGCATTATCAGAATACATGGCGGAATCCGGCAGTGATGAAGATGTAAAAGCCTTTATGCAGAGCATAATGGACATGGAAACATCAGGCGAATTTGATGCGCAAAGCCTTGCCGCCAACGCGCCGGCCACCATGCAGGCTTTTGCAGAAGAGAACGGGATCAATCTGGAGAGCTTCTTTCAACAGAAGCACGATCAGCAGTCTGCCAGACAGTCAGCAGCTACTGATATGCCACCACCGCCGCCGGGTAACAGCCAGACACAAACCTATGCCAGCAATGAACAACTGGGTTCTGCGTCCGCATCTCTGATGGACAGACTCACTTCCAGCATTGGCATTAATACCACCGCCTGAGCCGCCTGCAGGCAACGATGTGGTCTGCCGTGTGGCAACCGGGGGTTGAAACACGGCAAAAGCGTGCCGGACCGGGCACGCTTTTTTGTATTTAACTATCGTCACCCCGCGGGTAGCTGATATAATTACGCCTTTACGTCGTTCTTTCCGGTTTATTGTCATGCAAGCTACCATCAAGGCTGACCGCGGCCTGTTTTCCTATCCGAAGTACTGGGCTCATTGCTACGGTACTGCGCCATTTTTACCCATGTCAAAGGAAGAGATGGACGAGCTCGGCTGGGACAGCTGTGATGTGATTCTGGTCACCGGTGATGCGTATGTGGACCACCCCAGTTTTGGTATGGCGGTGATCGGACGGGTACTGGAAGCCCACGGTTTCCGCGTGGGTATTATTGCCCAGCCTGACTGGACCAGTAAAGACGACTTCATGAAACTGGGGAAACCCAATCTGTATTTCGGTGTGACTGCCGGAAATATGGATTCCATGATCAACCGTTACACAGCGGATAAGAAAATTCGCCATGACGATGCCTATACCCCGGGCAATGTGGGCGGCAAACGGCCTGATCGTGCGGTAACCGTGTATTCCCAGCGCTGCCGTGAAGCCTTCAAAGGCGTGCCGGTTATTGTTGGCGGCATTGAAGCCAGCCTTCGCCGGATTGCACACTACGATTACTGGTCAGAAAAAGTCAGACGTTCCGTGCTGTTTGACAGTAAAGCTGACATGTTATTTTTCGGTAATGCCGAGCGCCCGCTGGTTGAAGTGACCCACAGACTGGCCTCCGGTGAAGACATTGCAGATATCCGTGATGTGCGCGGTACAGCGATTATCGTAAAAGAGGCACTGCCGGAATGGCAGGGTGTCGACTCCACGTCTTTGGATCGCCCGGGTAAAATAGACCCGATCCCCTCGCCTTATCAGGAATTGCCGGAATGTGATAAAGAAGACACAACGTCCTCTGAAGCACCGGAAGCGAAAGGGGTTGTTATCCAGCCGGTTGAACGCCGCAAGCCCTGGGAACACGTGTATGTCAAACTGCCTGCTTATGAAGTGGTGAAAGACAACAAAGCACTTTATGCCCATACTTCCCGGATTCTGCATCAGGAAGTCAATCCTGGTTGTGCCCGTGCATTAATGCAACGCCATGGCGACCGTCACATCTGGATTAATCCGCCGGCCATGCCGCTGGAAACCGATGAAATGGACGCGGTATTTGATTTATCTTACCAGCGTATCCCCCACCCGGTTTACGGAGATGCAAAAATACCGGCTTACGACATGATTCGTTTTTCCATTAATATCATGCGTGGCTGTTACGGCGGTTGTACCTTCTGTTCGATTACAGAACACGAAGGCCGCATTATTCAGAGCCGGTCTGAAGATTCAATCATTCGTGAAATAGAAGATATCCGCGATAAGGTGCCGGGCTTTACCGGTGTTATTTCCGATCTCGGTGGCCCGACGGCAAACATGTACCGCCTGCGGTGTAAGAGTGCTAAAGCGGAAGCGACCTGTCGCCGTCCGTCCTGTGTGTACCCGTCTATCTGTGCACATATGGATACCGACCATAAACCGACTATCGATTTGTATCGCCGTGCACGGGAATTGCCAGGCATCAAAAAGGTATTGATTGCGTCTGGCGTGCGTTACGACCTGGCGGTTGAAGACCCTGAGTACGTGAAAGAACTGGCACTTCATCATACCGGTGGCTATCTGAAAATTGCGCCGGAGCATACCGAGGAAGGGCCGCTTAGCAAGATGATGAAACCCGGTATGGGCAGTTACTACCGGTTTAAGGAATTATTTGATAAGTATTCTGCCGAAGCCGGTAAAAAACAGTATCTCATTCCTTATTTTATCGCCTCTCACCCGGGCACAACGGATGAAGATATGCTGAACCTGGCAATCTGGCTGAAAGAAAACCGCTTTAAGCTGGATCAGGTACAGAATTTCTATCCGTCACCTATGGCGACAGCCACCACGATGTATCACACTGGGGTGAATTCGCTGCGTAAGGTCAATAAAGACAGTGAACAGGTACCCTCAGCAAAAGGTGAAATTCACCGCCGTCTGCACAAGGCCATGCTGCGTTACCATGATCCGAAGAACTTTGCGCAAATCCGCGAAGCACTGAAGAAAATGGGACGTGAAGATCTGATTGGTCGTGGCCCTCAGCATCTGGTTCCGCCGGAAACCGCAGACGAAAAACGCCAGAAGGTGCAAAAAGGCAAACGGGGTGAACGGGCTTTAACGAAGCACACCGGTTTACCGCCAAAAGGCTTCCGCGAAAAAAATGCCTCTGGTAAAGGCAGAAACGGCGCAAAAGGGAAACCCGGTCAGCGCCAGCAAAGAGCCCGCTAAAAGCATAAAAAAACAGGAGGCATCAGCCTCCTGTTTCAGTTCGTTCCCGTCCTTAACTGTTTACACCTGAGTAATGCCCAGCCAACATAAGCGAGCATAGGTATGTTCAGTTGCAATGCCGGCAATGACATGGCATCCCCGCCGTGACAGATGACATAAGCGAACAGCATCACTAACACCGACAGCGCCGATAATCCAAGCCAGGCGGATTTATCCAGCGACTTAACCGCCACCGTAAGAGTGAGGTTGAGGGCCATCACTATCCAGAAAACAGGGATGAGCGGAATGGCAGCAAACATATCAACCAGCGCAGTAAGCGCAAGGGCTGATACGCTTCCCCATACTACACAATGCCATAAGCGTGTAGCCAGCGGCGGATTGGCCTTCTTCGCCAACCAGATTTCCATACCGGAAATACACAACACGGTAAGCATAAGGCCAAGAACGAAATACAACAGCTTAGAGGGAATACCGGCAAAATCACCGAAGTGTAAACGGTACATGGCGTAAACCACCTGCTTGCCCCAGTGCCCGTCTGCATAGCCGGCTGTACCGAGATAATTCCCCGCACTGTCAAACCGGTAATTCTCTGAGTAAATCATTTTACCCGGCACTCTGGCATAAATTTCGATGAATTGCTCCGGTGTATTCACCTCATGCACGGTGAGGAAAATCAGCTGATTATCAGGGGCAATGGTGGCCATCTGTTCTACGGCTCTACCGATTTGCGGAGTCGAAACAGGCTGCGACAATTCAGGGTCCGGTGTGAAAATCTTTTCTATCACCGCATCACGGTCACCACCAAAATACAATTGAGCGACCAGCACCAGCACAAGGCCTGCAAGACCAAAGTACGCACCGGTGATACCAATGATCAGATGAAACGGTGATGCCCACAAACCGAAACGGTTATGTAAATCAATTTGATACTGCTGACCGTTTCCGCCCTGCCGTAAACGGAAGGCATCTTTTTTGATGCGTTTATGCGCCACAATACCGCTTATCACTAACGTGACGATAATGGCACCCAGCGCGCTCACCAGAATCATGCCCCAGCTTGCCGGCAAATTGAGATACAGGTGCAAATCCACCAGCATTTTAGTGAAGGACACAGATTCCTCTTCCAGCAGTTCACCGGATGCACCGGCAAACCAGGCGGTGTGATCGTTTTCAACCACAAGCCTGGGAATATTCGAGGTTGGCAAAACGACGAAGAGATGATGAGTTTCTTCTTTATGTTCAGCAAGGAAATTAGCCATGGCGGTATCAATTACGTCTCCTGATACCGTTTCCAGTTCCGTAACACCCGGTTGCTCCCAGCGTTCAAATTCCTGATGAAACACAGCCAGCGTACCGGACCAGCACACAAGAAACAGCAATACACTTAAAAACACACCCACCCAGCTGTGGGCATTTAATGCAGCTTGTTTTGTAGTTTTATTCATACTGATACTGCCTGAAATGCCGGAATGAAAAGAAGATACGCTGCGCTGAGTGCACCCAGTACTGTGTAAAGCGCCAGGGCTTTTGGTTTTGATGCAACGGCAAAGTAGTGATATCCCAGCAGGCCCCAGATAACCGGCAACAACACAATACAGGTAGCCAGTTGTCCTGTTTCTTTCATGGGCAGCGCCAGACTGACAGCGAGACTGGACAGTAAACTGACGACTAACAACACGATCAGGATCACCAGATAATGACCGGCATGTTGCAACACCTCCCGTCTGACAAAACTCAACGGTTTGGGTGCCGGCTGATTTTTAGGTGACGGCAGCGTTTGCCGGTTTGCTAAAATCAACGGCCACACTCCGATAGCAGGCAGACAAAGGGCGAACACACTGCCTGTCTCCCAGCCGGTTGCCCTGCTCCACATGAAAAAAGATCCCGCGAAAGCGAGCAAAGAAAACCACAGCCAGACACGATGTTGCTTCTGCCAGCTTACATAAAGCAGAACCAGTGATAAGGCACTGATCCCGCAGGAAAGAATGATATTTGTCATAACGTCCGGATTGACCTGAAGGCAGGTTTGTGCACTTGTCCTGTGCGCTAGTCATTTAAACGCTAATAGTACAAACACCCTTAAGAAATGTAAAAGATATTCATTATCATTAATATCACGAAAACTGCAGCGCAGTATACGCCGTGATTAACGGAGCAGAAAAAGCACCGGCGCAAAATATGCGCCGGTACGAAGGGATATGACACTCACACACAAATAAGTCGTAATCAGTGACCCATGTCCTTCTCACTGAAAAACAGCGAATACAATACCGGTACCGCCACCAGCGTGAGTAACGTGGCAAAGGTCAGGCCGGACATGATAGTCACAGCCATACTTGCAAAGAATGCATCCCACAGCAGCGGGATCATACCGAGAACAGTGGTTAACACGGCAAGCACTACCGGTCTTACACGACTGAGGCTGGCACCGACAATCGCGTCTCTCAGTGCTCCGCCCTCTTTGCGGCGCAGATCGGTTTCATCCACCAGTACGATGGCGTTTTTAATCAGCATGCCCGACAGACTTAACAACCCGAGTAATGCCGTGAAGCTGAATGGCATACCGGTAAACACCAGGCCTGCTGTAACACCGCAAATCGCCATTGGCACAATAAACCAGATGAGCAATGCCTGCCTGACCGCATTAAACAGCAATACGGTGATCAGAATCATACTGAGAAAACTCAGCGGCAACTGCTGTCCCAGCGCTTTTTGCGCGTCGCGGGAGCTTTCAAACTCACCGCCCCACTCAAAACTGTAGCCGTCCGGCAGAGGCATGTTTTCAATCACGGCTGCCACGTTCCGGCGGGCTTCCTCCGCGGTGTAATCGCCGGCGGGTTCTGCCTGAACGGTCAGCGTGCGTACACGGTTACGGCGTTTGATAATGCCGTCGTGTGCCTGCACATCAAACTCTTTAATTACCTGTGTGATAGGGATAAAGTCCTGTTGCACTTCACTCCATATCAAACGATCTCTGAGCCAGTCCATGTTCTGACGCTCTGATACAGGCGGGCGGATCACCACCGGGATTTGACGTTCGTCTTCACGATAAATACCTACGGTTTTACCTACCGTGGCAAATTCCGTTGCGTCAGCAATATCAGTACGCGACAAACCGGCAATTTTCGCTTTCTGCTCATCCACTACCGGATAGATGGTGAATTCGCGCTGACGCCAGTCCTGACGCACATCGGTAATGGTAGGCTCCTGACGCATTAATGCTTCAGCTTTTGCTCCCAGTTCCCGCAGCACGGCAGAATCATTACCTTTAAAGCGCGCCTCTATTTTCGCACCGGTAGCCGGACCGAAGAACAAACGCTGAGTAAATACATCAGCCTGAGGATGCCGTTCACGTATTTGTGCCCGCAATTCGTTCATCACCACCGGTATTTCTTCACGGTTATGCGTGCGTACAATTAACTGACCAAATGACGGGTTTGGCAGGTCCGGTGAATACGTCAGCATAAACCGGCTTGCGCCCATGCCGATGAAACTGGTCACGTTTACTACCTCATCACGGGCTTTCACCAGTGCTTCTATATCAGCAATGTCAGCTTCAGTAGCGCGGATGTCGCTGCCCTGAGGCAAGGTGTAATTAATATAGAAAATGGGCGTATTTGACGGCGGGAAAAAGGACTGCTTCACCAGCGCAAAACCCATTACGCTGACCGCCGTCGTGGCAACCAGCACAAGTACGGTAATGCGGGGAAAGCGCAGCGCTGCACCCAGTAACCCCTTGTAAAAACGGTAGCCTCCGCCGTCATAGTGACCGGCATCTTCACCAGCTTCTTTTTGGGTAAACAGGTAGTGCCCCAGCAGAGGCGTTACCGTAACAGCCAGAATCCAGCTGAGCAGCAGTGATATACAGATCACCGCGAACAGCGAGAACATGAAGTCGCCGGTGGTATCCTGTGAAAGTCCGATGCCGGCAAAGGCAAGAATGCCGATGACGGTGGCAGCCAGCAGCGGGTACTGGGTTTGTTGTGCCGCATCTTCGGCAGCGGATACCGAGTCCTGACCTTTATGCATGCCTAACAGCATAGACTCGGCAATAACAATAGCGTTATCCACCAGCATCCCCATGGCGATAATAAGTGCGCCCAGGGAAATCCGCTCCATCTGGATTTCAAATATCCACATGGTAAGCACGGTACCAAGTACAGTAAGCAGCAATGTACCGCCAACCACAACGCCGACGCGCCAGCCCATGACCAGCAAAAGTACAGCAACAACAATGGCAACAGAAGCCGCCAGGTTCACCAGAAAGTCGCTGATAGCTGTATCTACCACAATATGCTGTTCATAAATCGGCAGAATATCCACGCCAAGAGGTAAGTGGGTACGCAGTTCGTCGAGGTGCGCTTCGACCGCGTGACCTATATCTACAATATTCCGGTCACTGCGACCGGCAATGGCCAGAGTAAACGCTTCGTGACCGTTATGTCTGACAACCTGTGACGGCGATTCAGATTCCACACGGTACACACGGGCAATGTCGCCGATGTGCAGTTGTTCGGTGGTGCCGGGCACACCGAATTTCAAACCTTTAATGGTTTCTTCGGAATCATCACCGGCAGGCAAAACCAGCCGGATCCGGCGCTCGCCCAGACGCATGCTGCCCGCATTGGCAATATCACTTTCGGTCTGAAATACGCTGGCAATACTGGACATAGAAATCCCCAGACTGGCCAGCTTTTCCTGCGTCACTTCCACATAAATAGTTTCTTCCGGCACGCCGGCCAGTTGTGCCTGTGTTACGCCCGGCACAGTGAGCACTTCACGTCTTAACCGTGTTGCCAGCTCCTGGCGCTGACGGTCTGAAAAACCTTCAGCCACCACAGCGTAAAACATGCCATATACATCGCCGAAGTCATCATTCACCACCGGACTGTTTGCTCCTGACGGCAATTTCATGGCTGCCGCAGACACCTTGCGGCGCAATTCATCCCAGGCCTGTTGCAAATTGTCACTGTTGAAGTCGTCACGGATCTCCACCGTGATCTGAGACTGCCCTGGCAGAGAACGGGAGGTAATATCACCCAGTTGCGCCAGCTGCTGAATAGTAGATTCAAGCGGTTCGGTAATTTCCAGCTCCACTTCCTCGGCAGTGGCGCCGGGATACGTGGTAGTAACGATAGCGGTTTTCACCGCGAAAGCCGGATCTTCCAGCTTGCCGATGGCAACGACACCGGTGACACCGCCAATCAGGCAGATCAGCATGAGCAGCCATACTGTCAGCGGATTCTTAATTGAATAAGTGGCGATTCTCATAGTACAGGCTTCTCCTTGTTAAATTCCCGTACTGTCATACCATCCTGCAGGCTGTCTGTGCCCGCAGCCACCAGCCGCATACCGGCCTCCAGTCCTGCTGTTACCTGCGCTTTATCATCACGGATAAGACCTACTGTCACCGGGTGATAAACCACTTTATCCCCTTCCAGCCGCCATACCGCAAAGTCTTCACTGCCAGAAGTATCAACAGCACTCACCGGCACCCACAGACCGACCGGCCCGATGGGGTTTGCCACGACAATACGCGCTGTCAGCACCATACCCGGCAGCAAGTCCAGATGCTCAAGGCGGGGCAATTTAAATGTCACCTGATAAGTTTGCGTTGATGTATTAATTTCAGTTTTATGCTCCAGATAACTTAAAGTTACCGGTTTGCCGTCGTCACCCGAAATCAGATTGCCGTTTTCATCTTCAAGATAAGCCTGGTACACCGGGTTTTCTTCCACGGCGTAGCGCATTAGCTGCTCAGGAACATTCACGTGAACCCGCAGATAATTAATGTTCTGTACCCGCAGCACAGACTGATTCGGTTGCACATACGAGAACTTTTCAACCAGACGGTTAGTGATCAGCGCATCGAAAGGCGCGTGCAGTTCGGTATATTCAATATTGATACCGGCATTCTCCACAGCCAGTTCCGCATTTTCATAAGCAGTTTCCAGCGCATCGAATTCACTCTGACTGATGTAATTATCGTTCTGAAGCTGTTTTCCACGTTCAAAATCAGACTTTGCCTTGCGGAAACTGGCTTCAGATTGTTTCAGGGCCAGCTCGTAATCCTGCGGATCCAGGGCGGCCAGCAATTCACCTTCCGGTACCACAACCCCCTGACGGTCTGCCAGCTGGTTTATGCGTCCGGCTACCTGAAAAGATAAATCCACCGTACTCAGAGCATCCACTCTGGCAACAAAGTGTCTGACGACTGTTTGATCGTCTGCGCCGACCTCATAAACCTGAACCAACGGTGGCGGCGGCGCTTTCTGTTCCTGCGCTTCACCGCTGCATCCTGCGAGCAGAAAAGCCGCAGATGCTGCTGCGATTGCCATAATTGACGGTAATTTAATCCTGATTTTCATTTCGTGCTTCCTCTAAGGCAATCGCTTTATTAATTAATTTCCCGCGCAGGGCAATGCGCTCTTCTGCTGTGAAAGGACTGATGTCCATCAGCTCCTGAAAGCTTAGTCCATCAGCCGCCAGCCACAACAGGGTGCTTTCATCCACCGCGTCGCGCTGTTCAATTTCTTCACGTTTGCTTTGCATCATTTCGAGCATGGGTGCCAATAACGACGAATTTTCCACCGCCGCGACCAGCAAAATTTTGGCCTGATGCACAGCAAGCTTTTCGTGTGCCCGCTGGCGGGTACGCAACAAATTTGTCACCGGTAACGCATCAGCATGGGCTTTCTCAACTTCATACAGTTCAGTTTTCATCATGCCAATCATGCTTTCCACCATACCGGCCAGTAATGCATCTTTGTTTTTAAAGTGATGCATAACACCACCTTTGCTCATTCCGCACTGCTTTGCCACATTGTCCAGGGTTAGCACCTTGGGCCCCTGTTCAATAGCAATTTCTGTGGCAGCATCCAAAATACGCTTTCGCGACGTATCCGCTTTTGATTCTGTCATCACTCTTCCAAAACAAACCAACTGGTCGGTTTTTAAATCAAATAAGCGCTTTTGTCAAGCAATATGCAGATCCGTTTATGGATCAGAGAGGTTTCATCAGGCTCTCCCTACCCTTTACGTGGGAAATTCGTGTATGCTCACTGATTATTTTCTTTATTCTGATGTTGTAATGATCGCCACGACACAGCGGCACCTGGTGAATATAGATATCCTTCTCAGTGATATCGAAATGCAGGAAAGCGGTTTTTACGCCGGTGCTGAACATCAAAAATACCTGAATGATTTACTCAGAGAACTGTCAGCACTGGAAGGCATGCTTGAGCATGAAACGGTACACTCTTTTCAACAGGCAGTGAGCAGTGCCGGACTTGAAAACGTATTTAAGGACAAAAGACTGGTAAGCATTTACCAGAAGCTTATCAGCAACGTTCTGGCGTATTGGCATACCGTAAATAAAATAGACGACATCCTCGCCAGCCGCTTCGACAGCCATTCAGAGAAACGCCTTGAACTGCTTCAGGCAAAAGCTTCACGGGCAAAGTCGGTATTTAAAACCGTTGCCATGGCGATGGGCAAAAACGATTACTCCCAGTTTATTACCCTGCTGGGTTTGCAGCATACAGACTGGGCGTGGCGGGAATAACTATCACAGTACGGCGGACATAAAAAAACCGGCATCACAGGATGCCGGTCAGTTCTTTATTGCGATGCGTTATGCATCAGCCTGTTCGTTTGCAGGGACTTCGTGAGTCAACAGGTATTCAAAGGCAGACAATGATGCTTTTGCGCCCTCACCCATTGAGATGACAATCTGCTTGTACGGCACGGTGGTGACGTCGCCGGCTGCAAAAATGCCTTTCTCGGAAGTAATACACTTATTATCAACGATGATTTCACCGTGTTTGGTCATATCCACGACACCTTGCATGAACTGACTGTTCGGTACCAGACCAATCTGGACGAACACACCTGCCAACGGTAACGTGGTCACTTCCTGCGTTTCGCGATTTGTGTACTCAATGGCCGTTACTTTGCCATTTTCTGCCACAATCTGATTCGTTGCTACATTGCGCAGAATGGTAATGTTGTCACGCTTTTCAGCCTGCTTAACCAGCACATCATCGGCTTTCAGCGTTGGCATAAACTCGAACACGGTGACAGACTTCACGATACCCGCCAGGTCAAGAGCAGCCTCGATGCCTGAGTTACCCCCGCCGATAACAGCTACGTCTTTTCCTTTAAAGAAAGGACCATCACAGTGCGGACAATATGCCACGCCATTACCTACGTTTTCTTTCTCACCCGGTACACCCAGTTCTCTCCAACGGGCACCTGTGGCCACAATGATAGAGCGGGTACGAATTTCTTCGCCGGATGACAACGCCACGATTTTAATGTCGCCACGTTCAATGTTTTCGACTTTCACGTGCTCTTTCAACGTGATGTCATAATCTTTCATGTGCTCCATCAGGTTGCCCACCAGTTCGGGGCCTGTGGTTTTCGGCACTGAGATTAAATTTTCGATACCCATGGTATCTTTTACCTGACCACCAAAACGGTCGGCCACGATGGTCACGTTTAAGCCTTTACGTGCACTGTAGATTGCGGCACTCACACCTGCCGGACCACCACCAATCACGGTTACGTCCTGCAGCGGCATGCTCTTACCCTTGTTCGCTTCTTTCAGCGACGGGTCGCGCTCTAACAGCTTATCAAGCAGTGTAGACGCATCTACCTTGCCGTTAGCGAATAACTCGCCGTTTAAGTAAACACTCGGTACACCCTGAATGTCTCTTTCTTCAATCAGTTTCGGATAAACACCGCCATCAATCATTTCAGATGTGATGTTAGGGTTTAATAATGCAAACTGATTCAGCGCCTGCACAACATCAGGACAGTTATGGCAACTTAAGCTGATGAACACTTCAAAGTGCAGCGGCTCGTTGACACCTTTAACGATGTTTTGCAGATTGTCGTCTACTTTCAGCGCTGTGCCTGACGCATGTAAGATAGCCAGGATTAACGAGTTAAACTCGTGTCCGCCCGGGATGCCGGAGAAACGAATACCGGTATCTTCACCGTCAGCTTCAAGCAAGAAGCTTGTCGCGCCGCGTAAAACGCCATTTGTATCACGTTCTTCCAACTTAATGTTGTCGCTTACACTTGCTACGCCAGACAGAAATTCAACCAATTCGTCACGCTTGCTGTGCTCGCCAGTCTGGACAACGAATGTTACTTCTTTCTGCATTGACGCGGTGTAGCCTTTCAATGCCTGTAAAATTTCTTTAGTTAACACGGTAATTCTGCCTTTTGCTTAGTGTTAAGGAGGTGCAGGCAGTTGCCTGCACCGTCACAAAGAGTTGGTAAACAACGTTACCTTAGATTTTGCCTACCAGGTCTAATGAAGGCGCTAATGTCGCTTCGCCTTCTTTCCATTTAGCAGGACAAACTTCACCAGGGTGAGAAGCAACGTATTGTGCTGCTTTAACTTTACGTACTACGTCGTCTGCTTCACGGCCGATACCTTCAGCAGTGATTTCCATTGCCTGTACGATACCGTCAGGGTCAACTACGAACGTACCACGGTCAGCCAGACCCATGTTTTCACGCATACAATCGAAGTTGCGTGTGATCTCACCGGTAGGGTCGCCGATCATTGCAAATTTGATTTTGCCGATGGTCTCAGAAGACGCGTGCCATGCAGCGTGAGTGAAGTGTGTATCAGTTGATACTGAGAATACTTCTACGCCACGGGCTTGCAGCTCTTCGTACTTGTCAGCAATGTCGCCAAGTTCAGTCGGGCAAACAAAAGTGAAGTCTGCAGGATAGAATACGAATACCGCCCATTTACCCTTGATGTCTTCACTACTTACTTCAACAAATTCACCGTCTTTAAATGCATTTGCTTTAAAAGGTTTGATAGCAGTGTTGATAATTGCCATTGGTTAATCTCCATTAAGTTAGTTTGTTGTGTGTCGTTCGCACCGGGCAACCGGTTGACTAATGGACACGGTATCTACGAATTAATCAGAAACATGGTTCGAACTTTATGGTTTGTTGAACCCGTCCCCGTTGACTTGTGATTAGAATAGTCGTGCAGGGTTCAAAAAGATAATTGGTAATATTGAAAGGCTTAATCAGTTTTTTTGATTATTGGATTTGAATTTGAGCGAAAAATGCAATTTATAGTCTGGCAAAGTATGTTGCCGGGATCAAGTGACAATACAATGAAGATTTCGCAACACAGCACAGCGGCGCGGGATGCCGGCAGCTAAAACGCAGGCGCCGGCAGCTAAAACGCAGGCGCCGACAGCTAACCCGTAGCTGCCGGCATCGGGCGATGTGTCAGGTCAGTAGAGAAGAGGCTGGTTCATCACCCCCGCTCAGTTGCTCTTCGATATTCAGCAAATGCACGTATTCGTTGCGCTTTTCTGCCTGGGTAGTGCCCAGACCGTCGCCGGATAACGTAGTAGCAGCTTTTACAGCCTGCTCCAGCTGTTCGTCGCTCAAAGGTTCTTTCTTATTCAGTTGCACCAGTACCTTAAGCAGGCTCAGCGCAATTTGCTTATTGCCGGGAGATAACGTGAGTGCCTGTCGCAGGTTATTGTACGCCGGCACAAAGCGATTCTCTTTGTAATTTACCGCAGCCATGTCTTTTAGCTCACGGGTGGTAAAATTAATCTCTTTGCGCTCGATAGATTCCTGTTTCAGGTATTCATCAACAACCTGACTGGTAAAGGTATCCCCGGCAATCTGTTTATGCAGTTTTTCCAGTAACGCCAGGCAATGCTCCCGCATACCCAGTTCATGGAACGCTTTCATTTTATCCAGGTTGTCTTCCATAGACAGACCGTCCGTATCCGGCTTTTTGGTCTTCATGAGCGCTTCGGCGGATTTTTTCTGATTACGCAAACACAATACTCTGGCATTGAGTACAGAAAATTGCTCGGTCAGTACTTTATCCAGTCCCTGCTGTTTACTCAGTTCCGCCAGTTCTGCTTCAACTTTTCTCACCAGCTTTTCAGCGTCACCGGCAGAAGCGGTGGTAGCCATATCGAGCGTTGCACGCATAACATTGAGGGTCAGTTCCGGCGAATCGTGAATTGAATTTTTGGCGTACTTTGCCATATTTTGCACAGCCATTAACTGACCGGGCTTGTCATGGTTTAACCTGGCAAGATCCCATAAGCGTTTGTTACGTTCGATATTCCGCGGCGCCAGCTTACTGGCCTCACGCATCTGTTCATACGCCTTATCAAATTCTTCCTTTTCAATGTAATACTGTGCAAGTAAATCGTATGTGAGGAAGCGGGTATCATCACGTTGCAGCAAATCTTCCACCAGGGTTTCAGTTTCTTCCAGTTTATTCTGACGAAGTAACGATCTGGCCAGTCCCATATGCACCCAGGCATGATCGTATTGCTGCAGCAGTTTCCTGAAATACACTTCTGCAGTGGTGTAGTCACGCAATGCAAGATAGCTTTCGCCGATTATACGCTTCAGGCGGGGATGGTATTCGCTGACGGACTTATCCATCAGTTGACGCTCTGCGTAATAAACAGCGGTAGAATAATCCTGTTGATTAAGACAACATTGTAGCTTATGCAGCTTACTTCTGATGTTAATCAGATAGCGCAACCGTTGCTCAATACGGTTGCGATCCAGCGGTTTGACCCAGAAATCTGCAGGTTGCAACTCAACAATGCAGTTCACCAGCGCCTGACTGGTTTCGGCACTGAGAAAGATAACCGTGGTCTTATCTGTGATATGACTGTGGTGCTTGAGCTCTTCAAACAAATGAAAGCCGTCTTTATCCACACTCACATTAAAAGCGATCATGACAAAGTCATAAGTGTTCTGCTCACAAAGGCGAACAGCGTGAAAGGCATTAAATGCACTGTCCACACGGCGGATGCCGACTTCTTTTAAGGCGTTGCTGATAACATCATGAACCAGACCCTGATTATCGATAATCAGGACTTTTAACTCTTCTGCGGGGACAAGTGGAGGAAACTTTTCCAATTTGTGTATCCAATCTTACTGCTAATCCGAATGCCTTTGCGTTTCTTCCCTGTTCAGTGGCAGCACACACTCGCCATGATAATTCCGTCTCACCGGAATGAAATGCGGCCTGCCATCTGTGTAAAGTTCGCAATATTTACCGTTTACAATAAACTGTTACGACTTTAGTAGCAATATGAAGCAGACCGGCTACGGGTTTTATCCTATTTTTTTTACCATAGGAAATGCAAGAGGCATAAATTCGGCGCGGTTCCTGCCCAGAGATTTAGCCCGGTATAACGCTTCATCCGCTTTGTCTACCAGGTCACGGCCATATACGCGGTTTTTCAGGGCACTGCGCATATCCATAACTGACACCCCAATACTTACAGTCAAAAAAGGGAAGGCTGAGGCCGTTTCATGAGGCAGCTTTAACTCGTTGAACACAGAAATGATGTACTCAGCCAGCGTCATTGCGCCGGCTCTGTCGGTCTCACCCAGTATAATACCGAATTCTTCCCCGCCCAGACGACAGCATAAATCTGTTCCCCTGCGGGCATTGTCTTTAAGTAATTTAGCTACGGTTATCAGGCAATCGTCACCTTTACCGTGGCCGTATTTATCATTATAGGCTTTGAAATCATCTATATCGATCATCAACAATGCCAGTTCGCTCTGACTACGCTGACAACGCTCGATTTCATGGGCAAGACTCTCATCGAACTTACGCCGGTTAGAAAGCCCGGTGAGAGGATCTGTGGCGGCCAGCGACTCCAGTTGCATAGTTTGCCGGTAAAGGCGCACATGGGTTTTTACCCGCGCCCGCAACAACGGCACTTCGATAGGCTTAGTAATGTAGTCAACCGCACCAATTTCGAAACCTTTAGCCTGGTCACTGACTTCGGTTAAACCGGTAACAAACACTACGGGAATACGGCGGGTACGCTCGTCAGACTTTAATTTCCGACATAAAGAAAAGCCGTTAATTTCCGGCATCAATACATCAAGAAGAATAAGCTCAGGCTCAGTTGAAATAGCCTGTTCCAAGCCATCCTCTGCATCCGTTGCAATAATCACTTCGTAATCTGTCGCCAGTGCTTCGGCGATCAGCCTGATTGTCGTAATGTCATCATCGACAATTAGCACGCGGGAACGTGATATGGGCATTTTTTGAAATCCTGTTTCTTAAACCAATAACAACTCGCAGTAATACAAAAACCTTTCTATTATGAAATACATGGCGAACAAAACGACTTTTTATGTCCAACGTATTAGATAACTTATTGCGTACTAACTTCATGCCGCACGGACACTGCTACCTGTGGAACCCGGAAATTTTGTGGCTAAATGTCATCTCTGACCTGCTCATTGCCACGGCATACTTCTCAATTCCCATTGCCATTTTTTACTTTGTCAGGCAGCGAAGCGATCTAAAATTTAAAGGTATTTTTATCCTTTTCTCTCTTTTCATCGCTTTATGTGGTGTGACGCATCTCATCAGTATCTTCGTTATCTGGCATGGTGCTTACGGCCTCCATGGTATCGCCAAACTCGTCACCGCCACTGTTTCGTGTATTACCGCCTATAAAGTATATAGTTCCATTCCTGCCGCTCTGCAATTGCCAAACGTTAATCAGTTAAAAAAAGCGATGGAAGACGCCAGCAATGCGAAGCTGGAAAATTTACGCCTGGAAAATGAATACCAGCAGGATTTAATATTGCGTGAAAGTACAGACAGTGCCCATGTGGGCATCATGGTGCTGGCTTCCGATGGTATAATTACTGTCGCTAACAAAGCGACCTGCTCTATTTTTGGTTATGAAAAAGATGAACTTGAAAATCGCCATATCAATCTGTTGGTGGCCACTGAGTTCACGGAAAAACATGATCAACTCATGCAACAATTCATCGACGGCAGCGCCATTGATGCGGCACTGAGCATGAACCGGATAGTGACCGGTTATAAAAAAGATGGCAGCCCTGTACCTTTGGAGATCCGTCTTAACCGTGCTCAACACGATGCGCACATGGTTTATGTGTCTGTGCAGGATATCAGCGAACGGTTACACAACGAGCAGGCATTAGCGGCCAGCCGCTCCACCACCGACAGCCTCATTGAACATATGCCATTGGGTGTCCATTTTTATAAATATCATCAGGAAGAGTTTGTATTACTGAAATCAAATACTATTGCTGACGGACTGCTTTCAGAATGCGAGCCTGATGTATTTATTTCACAGCCTGCGCTGACAGCAAAGATGCAATCTGTCGCAGAAGGCCATGAAAAAGCGATTAAAACCGAAATTACTCTCCCCATTCCCGGTTTACAGAGTCTTCAATTGTATTTGTTTCATACTTCCCCGGGTAAGCTGGTCGTGATGTTTGAAGATGTCACTGAAGCAAAACAGTTTCAGGGGCAGTTGATTGAAAGTGAAAGCATCACGCGAAGAGCAATTAACGCTTCCATTGCAGGCGTCTACATTTTCGATGTAAAAAACAGAAAAAATCAGTTTGTTAACGACCGCTATACTGCAATTACCGGATACTCTCTTGAACAGCTCAATAATCTGAACGGAGGTATCAGTTCGCTAATCCACTCCGAAGACCTGGGCAAGGTTAAACATCATTTCCATCATCTGCTCAGCGATCCTACCGACGGTAATGTATTCACCCTCCAGTACCGTGTAAAACACGCCAATGGAAACTGGTTATGGTTAATGGCGCAGGATGTGGTCTTCGACAGAAACGACAAAGGCCGGCCACTCAAAATCATGGGATCTTTTCTGGATATCACACCACTGAAAAAGATGCAGGACAATCTGTTATCACTGAAAGATAGAGCTGAAGATGCCAATCAGTCTAAAAGTGAATTTCTGGCCAACATGAGCCATGAAATCCGCACCCCCATGAATGCTGTTATCGCATTAACAGACATGGTGCTGAAAATGGAAATGGGTAATAAGCAGCGGGAGTATCTGAAAAAAGTGCAGGCTTCGTCCCGCTCTTTACTGCAAATCCTTAACGATATTCTTGATTACTCTAAGCTGGAAGCCGGCAAACTGGAAATCGATAACACACCTTTTGATCTCTACAAAATGTTATCAAACAGCCTGCACCTGTTCTCTACCACGGCGACACAAAAGAACCTGTTTATCGATTCAGACGTCGGAAAGAGCGTTCCCAGATTTGTTATCGGTGATGCCACACGCATTGCTCAAATCATCAACAACCTGTTGGGTAATGCGATTAAGTTTACCGAAAAAGGGGAAGTCACCCTGTCTGTAACTGCCGAACTCAGTCCCGTATCCGGCACGTATATGGTGAAGTTTGCGGTATCAGACACCGGCATCGGCATTGATAAGGAGAAGCTTGAAAGTCTGTTCAGGTCTTTCTCTCAGGCGGACAGCTCTATTGGCCGCCGGTTTGGCGGCACCGGTCTGGGCCTGTCAATTTGTAAACACCTTGCCACATTGTTAAACGGTTCATTGACTGTAAGAAGTGCGCCTGGTGAAGGCAGCACGTTTACTCTCACCTTGCCGCTTATCGCAGACGCCCATCATGCCGCCACACTGGAAGGGAAATTGCTGAATGCCAGGACACTGATTATCGGGAATTCTTCACGGCATATTCCTGTTATAGAACAGTACTTTACCTCTGTGGGCTGCGAGGTCAGCATTGTCGACAATTACAACTACCTGCATCAGAAATGGGACACAGATTTCGACGTTGTTATGATTGATATGACAACACTGAATAATGCAGAAAAAGGCTCAGTTATGGAAGCACTGCTCAGCAATCAGCACGATAATATGATAACGAAAGGCGTTATCTTTTTGAGTTCTGAAAGCCATTTTCATGAAAAAGCCAGTGATATTATTTTAAGCACGGCATCGGCCTGGCTTGTCACGCCTTTTGTGATGTCCGACCTTGAAGAATCCGTCACCGCTATTTTAAATCGTAATCACACGTTAAAAGACAGGACAAAAGAAAAACCGCCACTGATGTTCAGCGGCGCATCTGTGCTGCTTGTGGAAGACCATCCAACAAACCAGTTTGTCGCTACAGAGTTGTTGAATGCTGTAGGGCTGGAAGTAGTCGTGGCTGAAGATGGCGTTGAGGCCATCAGTAAGTTTCAGAAGAAACCTTTTGATATTGTGTTGATGGATTTGCAGATGCCGAATATGGACGGATTTACCGCTGCCCGCAAAATTCGCGACTTGCCGGTGGGTAAAACCATTCCCATTTATGCTATGTCTGCTGCGGTGATGGAGTCGGATAAAGAAAAAGTGGTGTCGACCGGTATGGACGGACATATCGCCAAACCTGTAGTCAGAGAAGACTTATACAAACTGCTGGAAAGAGTACTGGTCAAAAAAATCGCCAAAGCAGATTCAGTCGTCAGGTTGCCCCGGGACCAACAGGATCAGGATGATGCAGCTATCCGTAAAGCTCTGGCGACCACGCTGATTGGCTTCGACATTGATGCCGCCACAGGCAGACTGGGAAATGATGTATTGACGTATCTGGGTTTGCTGGAAAACTTCCATCTTCATTTTGCCAAATTTGATGAAGAACTCAGTGAGCATGGCGACGATGAAAAGATTGGCCGGCGCCTGCACACGATGAAAGGCTTATCCATGTCCATCGGGGCCACCCGGCTGGAAACCCTGGTTAAAGAAGCAGAGCACTTACACAAATCAGGTAAACTGCAGTCAACGCGGGATTTGAGAAAAGAATTTAATATCGTTTACAACAATACCGGTAAGGCGCTGAAGGCTTGCAAGCCTTTTATTGAACCGGAGGGCGGTGAAACGAAAGCCGGACTGGATGAATTAATTCTGGCCGTTAAAAACCATCATTATCTGCGCAAGAGCGACGTTGAACCTTACCGGAATACACTGGAAGACAAGTACGGTGAGGATGGCAGTGAAGCTATTATCACTGCCATCATAAACCTTGATTACAAAGAAGCGATGAATCTGCTGGTTACTGAGGAGGGTCAATGACGTCACCGATGGTGCCGTTAACCCTGTACCAGCCAGCGATAGACGACCGGCTGCGGGTAGCCGGCAATACTTCATGAGGAAATTCCTCACTCAGAAACACCACAACCGTACCGAACTTAGGTAAAACGCGAATGCCGGTTTTGTCTTCTTCACTGGTATAAACGACCAGATGACCGCCTTCAGCCTCCTGCCAGTCCGGATTAAGGTAAGTGACCAGAGACAAAACCCGGTTCGTCTGACCTTTGAAGGCATCGAGATGACGTTTATAAAATGCCCCGGGTTGATACACGGCAAAATGGCTTTCAAAGGAATACAAACCCAGCATCAGATTACGGTTCAGGAACTGTTTAAGCTGTGCAGTCCACGACAGCCAGTCAGCGCCCGCCGCTGACGAGCCGTCTATCCAGCAAATTTCATCCCGCCGTACGAAGCTGTTTTCCTGAAAGTCAGTACTGCGGCCTATGCCGGCAGCCTGAAACTCAGCTTCATTCATCGCATTGTTTTGCAAAAATAAAGCATTCGCTAATGCTTCGGGTAGAGCATATTCTTGTACGCTGTATCCCTGCGAATAAATGTCATCCGCGATACGGGTAAAAAGCGACGTGTCGACAGGAATGTCATCAGCCAGAAGTGCAGTCATTATTGTGTGTGAGTAAGTAAAAAAACTGGCGGACTTATACGACGGAAAAGTGGTTTTGGCAATCAATTTTTAACCACTGTGACAAGGTGATGGAAAGGATCTTTTCTTTCTGTCATGGTGTATACATCCGGTGTAGTAAAATCAAAGAGTAAGGCGAATTTAATGAGTCAGGATATTCATCATAACGAAGAAACAGAGCATCATTTGGAACTGCGTAACTTAACGCTGGATGACTATGATGATGTAAAAGAACTGATGGACAAGGTTTACGCCAACGTGGGAGGCGCCTGGCCATTCAAAAATTACAAAGCTCAGGTTACCACCTTTCCTGAAGGCCAGATTTGTATCGAAGATAAAGGCAAAGTGGTTGCGTTTGCCATTTCAGTTATTGTGGATTACGACCAGTTTGACGACAAACATACCTATGATGAGATTACCGGTGACGCATACCTCACCACCCACGATCCTAACGGTGATGTGCTCTACGGAGTAGAAGTCATTGTATGTCCGGATTACCGCGGACTTCGACTTGGCCGGCGCTTATATGAAGCGCGGAAAGAGTTATGCCGGAATCTGAATCTGCAGTCTATTATGGCTGGCGGCCGCATTCCGAATTACGGCAAACACAGTCACGAAATGACGCCGTATGAATACATTGAAGCGGTGAAGTCGAAAGACATTTATGACCCTATCTTAACCTTTCAGTTATCCAACGGTTTCGAGGTAAAACAAATTCTGAAGGCCTATTTGCCGGAAGATGAAGCCTCCCGGGGTTATGCCACACTGCTTCAGTGGCACAATATCTATTATGAACCGGGTAATCCACGTTTATTCGGCGGCAAGAAATCGAATGCCCGCATCGGCTGTATTCAGTGGCAAATGCGTTACTTTGAGAACGTTGAAGAGTTACTGCAACAGGTAGAGTATTTTGTGGATGCTTTATCAGACTATGGCTGCGACGTTGCGCTGTTTCCCGAGTTCTTTAATGCACCGTTGATGGGACTTAGTGAGTCACAGGAGTCCATTGATGCCATCTGGCATCTGGCAAGCTATACGGATGAAATTCTTACCGCCGTTTCTCATCTCGCGGTGAGTTACAACATTACTATCATTGCCGGTTCAATGCCGGTTGTGGAAGACGAAGAATTATATAATGTCAGTTACATGTGCCGCCGCGACGGTACCATAGACAGCCAGTATAAAATTCACCCTACCCCACATGAGAAGAAAGACTGGATCATGAAAGGCGGTAACGCCCTGAATGTCTTTGACACAGACTTTGGTAAAATTGGCATTTTGATTTGTTATGACGTGGAGTTCCCTGAACTCGCCCGCATCCAGTCAGAACAGGAAATGCAGATCCTGTTTGTTCCTTTCTGGACAGATACCAAGAATGGTTATCTGCGGGTACGTCGTTGTGCACAGGCCCGTGCCATTGAAAACGAATGTTATGTGGCCATCGCCGGCAGTGTGGGCAACCTGCCGAAAGTAGATAACGTAGATATTCAGTACGGACAAACTGCCGTGTTCTCACCTTCTGATTTCTCGTTCCCTCACGATGCCATTGTGTCTGAGACAACACCAAACACCGAGATGACGCTGATTGTTGATCTTGATCTCGACAAGCTCACCAAATTGCAAAACGAAGGGTCCGTCCGCAACTATTTGGACAGACGTCGCGATCTCTACCGTGTTCAGTGGATTGGTGATAAATAAGTTGTTAACCGGCCAGTTAGCAGCCATAAACAGCAAACTGGCCTGCCCTTTGCTGTAACTTGTGGGAATTTAATAACAATGCACCCTGCGTGCATTGTTATTTCCCGCGGAGAATGGTATTGGTATGGGATTAAGGATACCATCTTCCTTATTAGCAAGATTAATCACCTGAAGTTGAGTTTTCAAAAGAGTAAGTATGTCTAACGATTCAAGAAACGATGATTTTCCTACCATCAGACTGGATGATGAAGATCGCCGCGACTACCAGCAAAAAAAGCACACCGCTGCACACACCATTAAAGCGGACACGAGTTCACAGTCAGGTACCAAAAAACCGGCGTCACCTGTTTCTGAAAAAAGTAGCGGTGGCGGTAACGGATTGTGGATTGCCCTTGTCGCCGTGGTCGCTCTGGCCGGCTGTGGCGGATGCTATTACTTGTATGATCAACTGCAGAAACAACAAATCGCTGCTGAAGATGCTGATTCACGCATTGCCCAGCTGGAAAGAAAACTCTCTGCAACAGGCGAAGAAATGGGTGAATCCACTGTCGCGCTGCAGGTGAAAGTGAGTGAGCTGACTGATAAAAGCAATGAATTGTGGGATCAGATGGATAAGCTCTGGGCCTCAGCCTGGCGCCGTAATCAGAAAGAAATCACGGATTTGGGTGATAAGCTTAACGCCACAGAAAACGGACTGAAGAAGTCAGTTACTGCGGTCGCTGAAGATTTAAAAGCCCAGCAAAGTAAGGTGGTTTCGTTAAACAACCAGTTAAGTGGTCTGGCTGATGAAATTCTGGCGCTGAACGTTCAACTTGAACAGGCGGCCGGTGATAAAGCCTCACAGGCGCAAACGGTTAAGAGCCTGTCTGACAAGATTTCAGTTCTGGAAAACCGTAACAACAGCCTGGCAGGCCGTATCAGCGGCATGGAAAACGAAATCCGTGAAATAGCGACAAAAGTCGTCGTCAGTCAGCCTCAACCTCAGTAATCTGTTGCCGGCAGGCGACATTCTGCCGCAAGCCAGAGTATTTTAGAGACTGTTTTCTGCCATCTACCGGTCTGCTCAGCAGATACTAACCCCGGCTAGAAAAATCTGCAGACACAAAAAAAGCGCCTTTCGGCGCTTTTTTCGTTCAGAACTGTGTCTTAGCGACGCAGACCTAAACGCTTGATCAGATCAAGATAACGTTCTGCGTTTTTACCTTTCAGGTAGTCAAGCAGTTTACGACGCTGGCTAACCATGCGCAGCAGACCACGACGTGAGTGGTGATCTTTCTTGTGGCCAGAGAAGTGACCTTGCAGTTTGTTGATGTTGTGAGTCAACAGTGCAACTTGTACTTCAGGTGAACCAGTATCACCTTCTTTAACGCCATAATCAGCTACGATTTGTGCTGTTTCTTCTTTAGTTAGTGACATAATTTTCTCCTGATTGGATTAAATTCCGCCGATCACTAATTCAGCGAAATTATGAGAGCGCGTATTATAACGATGACGTTACCATACGCAAGTAAAATCAATCTGTGTAGACGACTCTGCGTTTCGGCGAAACAAATACCTCACCGGCATCTGCCCGGGGCTGGTCTTTCGGCGATACCACGCCTTCTCCTACCCCCAGAAACAGCACTTCATCATCTTGTCTGGTATACACCCGGTATTGTTCACCGGCAACAAGTGATGCCGGGCTGTCAGGCAAAACACTCTGACCATGTTCAAAACGGGCACATTGCTGCGAGTCCAGCATAATTTCCGGTAATGATAAAACAGCCGTGTCCATGGGTAACAGCAGTTGGTCAAGGGTATCAAACTCCCCCTCATCCAGAGCTTCCTGCATAGCAATTACGTCATCCAGAGATACCATCTTATCTGCAGGATAATCAGCAACTTCCGTACGATGCAGACGGGTAACGTAACCACCGCAACCCAATTGCTGACCAATGTCATCCACCAGTGAACGGATGTAAGTACCTTTGCTGCAACGCACGCGCATGTCAACATCAGGTAACGCCATGCGGGTAATTTCCAGTTCGAAAATGGTGATATCCCGGGCTTCTCTTTCTACTGTAATGCCCTGACGCGCATAGTAGTAAAGCGGCTTTCCCTGGTACTTCAATGCTGAAAACATGGAAGGGATTTGCTTGCTCTGACCAAGAAACGCCTGGCAGGCACTGCGGACTTCGTCCTCAGAAACATTTACCGGCTTTTCTTCCACGACTTCGCCGTCAGCATCGGACGTGGTCGTTCTGACGCCCAGGTGCATGGTGACTTCGTAAGTTTTATCAGCATCTAACAGAAACTGAGAAAACTTTGTCGCTTCGCCCAGGCATATGGGTAACATGCCGCTGGCCAGCGGATCCAGCGCGCCGGTGTGACCGGCTTTCGCCGCTTTATAGCACCAGCGTACTTTTTGTAAAATCTGGTTAGATGAACCGCCTGTTGGCTTATTCAACAGCAATACACCGTTGATACTACGGCCCTTACGACGTCTGCCCATTAATCCTGCTCTTCGTCCCGCTGTTTACTTTTCGCTTCATCTTTTGCAATGGTTTCAGAAACCAGATTTGAGATGCGAATACCTTCGGTGAGCGATTCATCGCGGAAGAAATGCAAATGCGGCACACTGCGCATGCGCAAGCGTTTAGCCAGCAACGAACGAACGAAGCCCTTTGACTCTTCCAGTTGTTTTGTATGCGCTTTGGCCTCTTTTTCTTCGGCACCATAAATTGAAATGAAGATTTTCGCGTGTGCCAAATCTCTGGAGACTTCCACGTCTGCCACCGTGATCATAGGGATATTACCCACCCGGTGCTTGTATTCATTTTGCAGAATGCTGGCAACTTCTTTATGAACTTGCTGTGCCACTCTGTCTGTACGAGAAAATTCCCGTGCCATAGTTAACTCCTCATACCTGCATCAGGCTATAAGGACAAAAACGGGGGCTAACGCCCCCGCTTTGTCATTCAGCCATTTCAGGACTAAATTTGACGTGCAACTTCGATGACTTCGAAGACCTCGATTTGGTCGCCAACTTTAACGTCATTGTAATTCTTAACGCCGATACCACATTCCATACCGTTACGTACTTCCTGCACGTCGTCTTTAAAGCGACGCAGTGATTCCAACTCACCTTCGTAGATAACTACGTTGTCGCGAAGAACACGGATTGGATTGCTGCGCTTCACGATACCTTCAGTAACCATACAACCAGCGATGGCACCCAGTTTCGGTGATTTAAACACATCACGTACTTCAGCAAGACCGATGATTTCCTGACGGAATTCAGGGGCAAGCATACCGCTCATTGCCGCTTTCACTTCGTCAATCAGGTTATAGATAACGCTGTAGTAACGCAGATCGATTTCTTCACCTTCAATGACGCGGCGGGCAGTTGCATCGGCACGTACGTTGAAGCCAAGAATGATAGCGCCGGAGGCCGCTGCAAGTGTTGCATCAGTTTCAGTAATACCACCTACACCACTACCAACAATGTTCACTTTAACTTCGTTAGTAGACAGTTTCAGCAGTGATTCAGAAATCGCTTCCACAGAACCTTGTACGTCAGCTTTCAGTACGATGTTCAGTTCGCTGATATCACCGGCTTCCATGTTTGCAAACATGTTTTCCAGTTTCGCTTTCTGCTGGCGGGCAAGTTTCAGTTCACGTTTCTTCTGATGACGCTTGGCAGCTACTTCACGGGCTTTACGCTCGTCCTGTACAACGACTGCGTCTTCACCGGCTACCGGTACACCGGATAAACCCAGTACTTCAACAGGTGTAGAAGGACCAGCTACTTTCAGCTCGATACCGTTTTCGTCGCGCATAGCACGAACACGGCCGTACTCTTCACCACACAATAAGATATCGCCGGCACGCACTTCACCTTCCTGAACGAGAACCGATGCAATGGGACCACGGCCTTTATCAAGACGCGACTCAATCACCAGACCACGACCCGGACCATTCGGTACGGCTTTCAGATCAAGCAGTTCAGCTTGCAGCGTGATGGCTTCAAGCAGCTCATCAACACCCATACCTGTTTTTGCAGATACGTTTACAAACTGGTGTTCACCGCCCCACTCTTCTGAAATAACTTCCAGTTGAGACAGTTCAGTTTTAACACGATCAGGATCCGCTGTTTCTTTATCCATTTTGTTAACAGCAACAATCAGAGGTACGCCAGCCGCTTTCGCGTGCTGTACCGCTTCTTTAGTTTGCGGCATTACACCGTCATCTGCTGCAACAACCAGGATTACGATATCAGTTGCGGTTGCACCACGTGCACGCATTGCAGTAAACGCGGCGTGTCCCGGTGTATCCAGGAAAGCAATTTCGCCGTTATCCGTTTCAACTTTATATGCACCGATGTGCTGAGTAATACCACCGGCTTCGCCTGCGGCTACTTTAGCGCGGCGAATGTAGTCGAGTAATGACGTTTTACCGTGGTCAACGTGACCCATGATGGTAACAACCGGTGCACGGGTAATTTTCTCACCCTGACCGGATTCTGACATCAGTTCATCTTCCAGCGCATTGTCATTAACCAGCTCATACTTGTGACCCATTTCGTCAATAACAAGTGTGGCAGTATCCTGATCCAATACCTGGTTGATGGTAGCCATCTCGCCCATTTTCATCATGGTCTTGATAACTTCGTTAGACTTAACAGCCAGACGGTTAGCCAGTTCACCAACGGTAATAGTCGCACCCAGTTTAACAACACGTTCAACTGGCTGAGCCGGCTTATTAAAGCCTTGCTTCAGATGCTCACCGGCATTTCTCTTCGATTTCTTACGGCGACGTGAAGAACGCTCAACTTGCATGTCTTCCTCGTCTTCCGCTTCCTGCGCGTAACGGTTTGAGTGCATATGAACTTCAGCAGCCTCATCACGTTTACGACGCTCTTCTTCTTCTTTCCAGCGACGCTCGTTTTCTTCAGCCAGCTTACGGGCTTCATCAGCCGCACGCTTTGCTTCTTCTTCAAGCTTTTTCTTCGCTTCTTCTTCCTGTTGCTTACGCAGGCGCTCTTCTTCCTGACGTGCAGCTTCCTGCTCAGCCAGTTCTTCAGCACTCAGCTCGGGCGCTTCAGATTCTTTGCGAGCTTTCTCTTCAGCAGCTTTACGGGCACGCTCTTCTTCCGCCTTCTTCTTCGCTTCCGCCTCTACACGCGCTTTTTCTTCAGCCACTTTGCGGGCGGCTTCAGCGGCGGCTTCTTCTGCTGCTTTCTGTTCAGCTTCAAGACGTGCGCGTTCTTCTTCCAGACGGGCCTCTTCTTCAGCCGCTTTCTGTTCATCAACTTCGCTGCGCTTCACGTACGTGCGTTTCTTACGTACTTCAACTTTTACAGACTTAGACTTGCCTACACTTAACGTGCTGGTAGTTTTACGCTGCAGCGTCATTCGTGTCGGTTCGCCAGAACCGGCGCTACCGTGTTGCTTGCTCAGGTGCTCAAGAAGTTGACGTTTCTCATCTTCTGTAACGGAATCATCAACTGCTTTCGTAATACCGGCATCTTTAAACTGAGTTACCAGTCGGTCAACGGTTGTTCCAATGTCGCTGGCGAGCTTTTCTATGGATACTTCTGCCATCTTAGTCTTTTTCCCCTTATTGACCTTCTTCTTCACCAAACCAGACAATATTCCGTGCCGCCATGATGAGTTTTCCGGCGTCTTCTTCGGTCAATCCTTCGATATCACTAATATCGTCTGTTCCCTGCTCAGCCAGCTCTTCAAGGTCAGTAATTCCACGGCTAGCAAGGACATAGGCAATGTGTTTATTCATACCGTCAAGGTTCAGCAGCGCTTCAGTCGGTTCAGCGCCTTCCAGCGTTTCCTCATTCGCCAGAGCACGGGTAGTCAGTGCAGCACGTGCACGATTACGCAGTTCCTCAACAGTGTCTTCATCAAGGCCGTCAATGGCCAGCAGTTCGCTAACAGGGACATAAGCTACTTCTTCAAGTGTGCTAAAGCCTTCGCTAGCCAATAATTCTGCAAAATCTTCGTCAATATCCAGACCTTCAACAAACACCTGAAGTACTTTGGCAGTTTCTTCTTCGTGCTTCTTGTTCAGGTCGGCAACTGTCATGACATTCAGTTCCCAGCCGGTCAGCTGGCTTGCAAGGCGAACGTTCTGACCACTCCGGCCGATGGCCTGTGCCAGGTTGTCCTGCTCCACTGCAACATCCATTGCATGGGCGTCTTCGTCTACTACGATAGAAGCCACTTCAGCAGGTGCCATTGCGTTAATAACGAATTGTGCCGGGTTTTCGTCCCAAAGCACAATATCAACACGCTCACCGCCAAGTTCGCCGGATACAGCCTGCACACGTGAACCACGCATACCTACGCAGGCACCGACAGGGTCAAGACGCTTATCGTTTGTCTTCACAGCGATTTTTGCACGTGAACCCGGATCGCGGGCAGCGGACTTAATTTCCAGCGTCTCTTCGGCAATTTCCGGCACTTCCAGACGGAACAGTTCAACCAGCATGTCAGGATGAGTACGGCTGATAAACAGCTGTGCACCGCGGGCTTCAGGACGGATAACGTAAAGCAGACCACGTACACGGTCGCCCGGACGGAAGGTTTCGCGGGGCAGCATATCGTCACGGTAAATAACACCTTCAGCGTTATTACCCAGGTCGATAATAATGTTGTCACGGTTAACTTTCTTCACCGTGCCGGTTACCAGTTCGCCAACCTTGTCTTCGTATTCTGCAACCATTTGCGCGCGTTCAGCTTCACGTACTTTTTGTACGATAACCTGCTTGGCGGTTTGCGTAGTAATACGGTCGAATGCAATAGATTCAATCTGCTCTTCAACATAATCGCCCAGTTGTGCGTCAGGATCGTCAACTTGTGCGGCAGACAGCGACATTTCTGCATACGGATTTTCCTGTTCGTGATCGTCAGGAACAACCTCCCAGCGGCGGAACGTATCAAAATCACCGGTGGTGCGGTTAATGCTTACGCGTACTTCAATTTCGCCTTCGTTTTTCTTTTTCGTTGCGCTGGCAATCGCGTACTCCAGTGCTTCAAAGATCTTTTCTCTAGGCACTTGTTTTTCATTTGAAACGGCTTCTGCCACTAACAAAATTTCTTTATTCATTTTCGCCTCACTGATGCTTTCTTACGCTGAAAGCGTGCTGTTCCATTAGTCAAATGTGGGAACAATGTTTGCTTTTTCGATATTCGCCACAGCTAACTGGAACTGCTGGCCATCCACTTCAATATTGATCATGCCATTTTCACATGACAATAACTTTCCTTTGAAATTCCGCCGGTTATCCATAGGCACAGTCAAACGCGCCTGAATAACTTCACCCACGGCCTGCTCATAGTGCCTGGCCTTGAACAAAGGTCGATCCATACCCGGAGAAGACACCTCCAGGTTGTATTCCGTAGTAATTGGATCTTCAACATCAAGAATCGCACTTGCCTGGTAACTGACTTCCGCGCAATCATCAACGGTTACACCATTTTCATGGTCGATAAAAACACGCAAAATCGAATGCTTACCTGCACGTACAAATTCCACGCCTACCAGTTCGTAACCCAGGGCTTCAACACCCGGCTCAAGCATCTCGGTCAGTTTATCTTCAAGCTTTGCCAATCCTTACCTCCAAAAACGAAAAAAGGGCATATAGCCCAACTACTTAATTTACTGCCTGAAAAGGGAATAAATCAGTTTAAATACAACAAAAAGCCCCGTACTAGCGGGGCTTTTTGCAAGAATCTGAACCCTGTCTGCCAGAGGCAGTTGCAAACAATACAGGTTTAACTACGCAAAATACGCAGAAAAGTTTGCAAAATAGTTAGGCGTATACCGTGTAAAATGCTCCAGTAAGCCCGCTAACTAACTAGTTGGAGCGCATTATACTGGTACTCAGACCAGATATCAACTCAGTAACGGGTTTGGATCTTCATCTTTCCAGCGTTCTTTCACTTCTAAAATATCATCCAGACACTGGTCGAGTAATGCGATGAGTGCCGGGTCGAAATGAATACCACTCTGAGAATGCATAAAGTCGAGGGTTTTATCCACCGGCCAGGCTTCTTTATATGGTCTCCGGCTTGTGAGCGCATCAAAAACATCCGCCACTGCCACAATACGTCCTTCAATGGGGATGTCTTCCCCGGCGAGACCTTCAGGATACCCGGTGCCATCCCATTTTTCATGGTGTGTGAGTGCAACGATTCGCGCCAGATTCATGAGGTCAGAGTCTGCATCACCGAGTATTTCTGCACCAATTTTGGGATGGGTCTTCATGACCTCAAATTCTGAATCAGTGAGTCTGCCGGGTTTGAGCATAATACTGTCCGGAATTCCGATTTTACCGATATCGTGCATGGGGGCAGCGTGAAGCAGCATATCTGCCCTCGCTTCTGAAAAACCATACGCCAGCGCGATGATTTTTGAGAAGTGACTCATGCGCAGCACGTGCATGCCTGTTTCGTTATCTTTGTATTCTGCCGCCCGACCGAGTCGTTGTATGACTTGCATACGGGTGCGGCGTAATTCGTCAGACTGTACCAGGGAAAGGTGGGTCTTAACCCTCGCCAGCACCACCGGTGGCGAAATTGGCTTGGTTATATAATCCACGCCTCCGACAGCAAACCCTTCCGCTTCATCAGTCGCATCGTTAAGAGCTGTAACGAATATAACCGGTATATGCTTAAGACCGGATGTTTTTTTAAGGTGTGTACAGGCCTGAAAACCTGTCATTTCCGGCATCATCACATCCATTAAAATAAGATCAGGACGTTGTTTCTCTGCCAGCTTTAACGCTTCATCACCGCTTTTTGCAAAATAAAGGATGTAGTCTTTACCTAATAATTGTTTCAGTACCCGCAAGTTAACCGGTTCGTCATCTACCAGCAGTAATTTGGGCTTTCCGGGTTCACCAAACACACTTATTCCCCTGTTTGTTCTGTAGATGCAAGTAGTTGCTTAATTCGTTCAACAGCACGCTCAAATTCAAAATCATCCATATCCTGTAAAATGCCCTGCACCTGTACATTGTAGCTTCCAAAATACTGGCCTTCACAATATTGATAGGTAGATTCGTCAAACTGATTCTGCGCCGCTGAAACCAGCAGTGCATTCAGTGTGTTACGCAAGGCAGTAATGTCGACTTCCTCACGGGACTCTTCTGCAGCAGGCTCTTCCGTCTGCCGGTTGAGTTCATTTTCGACTTCCCGCAATGCCGTCTTAAGGGTAGGAATATCTTCGGCGCTTAAATGATCATTTCTTGCGCTGCGCTCGAACTCACCGCACAAATTCATCAGCTTTGTTAAGCCCAGATTACCGCTGACACCTTTCATGCCGTGCAGATATTTCACAACCTGCTCGTAATCATCATCAGCGAAGAAATTCACCAGTTTAGTCAGAGTTTCATGACTGTTGCGCAGGAACTGTGAGATTTCCTTATTGAGGGTATCCTTATCGCCCCAAAGCTGCACACCGCGGCGATAATCTATTGCACAGGCCTCTCTGGCTGTTTCTGTTTCACGCACACTTTCCTTTGTTTCAAAACCCAGCACTCTGGCAATTTCATTCACCAGTACAGGAAAATCGATGGGCTTGTTCGCAAAGCCTTCCATACCGGCATTTATCGCATCCTGTTTATCCTGTACCAGTACACTGGCGGTTAAGGCCACAATAGGCAGTTGTTTCAGATGATGTACCTGCTCATATTCACGGCGTCGTGCCGCCGCTGTCAAACCGTCCATTACCGGCATCTGTAAATCCATCAGCACAATGTCGAAACTGCCTTTATTCATTTTTTCCAGTGCTCTGGCACCGTTCTCTGCAAAGTCAACAGTGTGACCGGCGCGGTTTAGCAGCAAACTGATAAGATCAATATTCTGGCTGATATCATCCACCACCAGAATGTGCAGTGGCGGTAATTCAACGGTTGCTGCACGGATTTCGCCGACCTGTTTTTCCACCGCAGTGAGAGGCAGCGTGAAAGTGAAATTAGTGCCTCTTCCCGGTTCGCTGGACACCGAGATCGTGCCGCCCATTAA
Source organism: Alteromonas sp. ABH4_457 (assembly GCF_056160625.1). Classification (NCBI taxonomy): domain Bacteria; kingdom Pseudomonadati; phylum Pseudomonadota; class Gammaproteobacteria; order Alteromonadales; family Alteromonadaceae; genus Alteromonas; species Alteromonas sp. ABH4_457. The sequence goes on along the minus strand of NZ_JBSWXN010000007.1, from coordinate 207,915 downwards.
CTCAACCAGTTGTTTACTGATTGTCGTACCAAGACCTGTACCGCCATATTTGCGGCTCATGGAAGCATCTGCCTGTGCAAAGGCATCAAAAACCCGGCTCACCTGGTCGCTGGTCATGCCGATACCGCTGTCGCTGACGGAAAATGCGATCATACCGTCGGCGTCCGGGTAGACTTCTACATCAACTTCGCCGTGGGCAGTGAATTTCACGGCATTACTGATAAGGTTATTCAGCACCTGCCGGATACGCTCAGGAGCACCGTAATAGTAATCAGACAAAGATGGCGAAACACTGACCCCCAGCATCAGCCCCTTTCTCTTCGCTTCAAGCCAGTAGGTAGAAATCACCGTGTCAATTTCTTCGGTAATTGAAAAATCACGGTATTCAAGATCAAGCTTGCCTTTATCAAGTTTGGCACTGTCGAGAATATCGTTCAGTAAATGAAGTAGCGAGCGCGCAGACCGGTTAATGGTTGTCAGGTGTTTATGCTGGCCGTCTGTGAGTTTTTCATCCAGTAAAATATCACTGAAACCGATAATGGCATTCATGGGTGTACGGATTTCATGACTCATATTAGCAAGGAAGCTGGCTCTGGCCGCAGCGGCCTGCTCGGCATCATTTTTCGCATGACGCAGCTCTTCCTCCATTTCCTTACGGGAAGTGATGTCCATAATAAAGCCGTCGACCCAGCTCACTGACTTGTCGGTGCTGTGTACAACGTTGCCGTACTCGCGCAACCACTTTATTGTTCCGTCTTTATGAACAAGACGGTATTCCACATAAAAGTCAGCGCCGGAACGGCGGGCAGTAAGAAACGACTCCCGGTCGTCCTCATGCACCAGTTGCTCAAGGGTAACCGGTGAGTCTGAACGGATAAATGCTGAAACCGGATATCCGCTGAATTCCTCAACAGCCGCACTGACAAATTCGAAAGGCCAGCCGGGTGTATTCATACTGCGATAAGCCATGCCGGGAATATTATGGAAAAAAGACCGGAACTTAGCTTCGTTGTCCCTGATAGTCTTTTCCATTTCGATGCGTTCGCGGTTGTCGCCCACGATGACCACAAACAGATTTTGTTCACCTAATCGGGTGTGGCCCACCCCCACCCGAACCGGAACCCGCTGGCCCGTTTTATTAAGTGCTTCCACATCACGGCTAACTCCGATAATTTGTTCATCAACAGGAACCACTTCCTGCCGGAAAAATTGCTCATTGTAGCGGCTGCGCATTTCTTCAGGAATCATACGATGAATAGAGTGACCGGTAAGATCTTCCTCTGTCCAGCCCAGTATGGTTGTCACCGCCTGATTCATATTCAGCACAGTTCCCTGGCCATTGACAGTAAGGATGCCATCAATAGCAGTATCCATCAGCGCAAGCTGGGTACGGCGGCTGTTCTCAGCCTTTTGAGAAATATCCATGTAACGGAACAACAATGTAACGCCCATCACAATGCCAATAATCAATAACGTGAAGAAACTCACATAGCCAGCAAGGATGTACGACAGAGATTGATCCTGAGCAGAGGTTTCCAGTCCGGGAGGGGCAACAAAGCGGGCGGCAGCCATACCGGTATAGTGCATTGCCGTGATCGCACAACCCATCACAACGCTGGCGATAACCCGGATACCTTTAAATCCGCGGGAAATTGCAAATCGCTTCAGACCAAACTTTATCCATAAAGACAACATGGCCAGCAATACCGCCACAACGATGGATAAGGCAAAAACAGGCAGGTTGTACCGTAACAGAGGCGCCATTTCCATAGCCGCCATCCCGGTATAATGCATCGCCCCGATACCCGAGCCGACAAGGACGCCGCCAATAAATATCTGAGAAAATTTCACTTTCCGGTGAGTCAAACTTTGCAATGCAACAAATGCTGCCAGCACGCCGGGAATAAAGGACATAAATGTTGTCCACGGAGCCCAGCTAACGGGAGTACACAACTCAAAAGCCAGCATACCAATAAAGTGCATGGCCCAAATTCCGCCTCCCAGCGCCAGACTTCCCAGACCAATCAAAATTAGTCTCCGGTTATTATCTTCAGATTCTGCGGCCTGACCGGCTACGCGGAACGCCATATAAGAAGAAGCAACCGATATAAAAATGGAAATAGTTACCAGAACAGGTGAATATTCGCCGGTAAGTAACAGAGAGGTGTCAGGAATGACAAAAAAAGACATCAGCCATTCGAGCATCAGTAAGTCCATGTATAGTTTATTATCAATAGTTAGCGTAACAGCTATTGAGTAAAGTACAAATTGGTTGCAGGGCGAAAGTCGTGAAGTTGCCGAAAAAGTACGGTGAAGCGCAACTTAATAAAGAGTGATGACTTATTTGTGGGAAAAATATATGGGAATTAATTTAGAACTTAAACATTCGGATTGGTTGCGGGAGCTGGATTTGAACCAACGACCTTCGGGTTATGAGCCCGACGAGCTACCAGACTGCTCCATCCCGCGTCCGAATTAAATAGATTGTGCTCTCAAAGAAGTAAAGTGGTTGCGGGAGCTGGATTTGAACCAACGACCTTCGGGTTATGAGCCCGACGAGCTACCAGACTGCTCCATCCCGCGTCCGTTTACTTACCGGCTGTTGGCTGTTTGAAAGCCCCCTGCCGTTGAGTGGTGCGTATTATACATAGGCATTAATCCTTGGCAAGGGATAGAAGTAAGAATATTGCAATTTTTTGACTGTTCGGACAATATTCCGGCAGACCGCTCAATTCGCATACAAATTACTGTAAAAGACTCTCCATTTTGGTAGCTAATTTGAAGTCCAGCTCAGTAATTCCCCCTGCATCATGGGTCGTTAATGCAACATCTACTTTATTATAAACATTAAACCATTCCGGGTGATGGCGTAGTTTTTCAGCCCATATTGCAGCCTGAGACATCCAGCCAAAGGCGCGGATAAAGTTTCTGAAAACAAATTGCTTCGTCAACTTCCCTTCTTTTAAAACCCACTGCTTATCTTCTGCTAAACCTTCGTTCAATTCCGTGAGCGCTGTGGCAATCGCCTGATCATCTAGCTTTTCTGTCATGTCATTGCTCCTGCTTTCATTATTAGAAGTATAAATCTGTCTATATAGTTAGTACGCTTACTTTGTCCTTAGCGGATTCACTCTTCAAGTTTTCGTCGGCAGAAAGTGAAGACCAGTCCGGGCTGCAAACTTTACAAGCCCCCTTCAGTTAGGTATCAGTTCAAATACCAATGTTTATCCCCTGGTATTTTTCTTCCTCTTCAACTTTTGTTTAATAGGTCCCGAACAAACAACACAACATAAACTTTTAACTACTTCGAGGATTTAACCATGTTGAAAATTGTTAAGACTTCTATCATCGCTGCAACTCTGGGTTTAACTTTCGCTGGCGCAGCTCAGGCTGATATCAACGACGACTTAGCTAACATCTGCACAATCGTTCAGGCTGACGACAAAGGTGAACTACGTAAGAAAATTCGTCTGGTAGAATCTGACTACCGTTTGAAACTGCGCGACTATTACACTGGCATCAGCTGTGGTGGCAACAGCCTTATCCGTACTGCCATCAGCAGTAACGCAGTAGAAACTGGTACGCTACTGGTTAAGAAAATGCCTAAGAGTGACCTGGGTGCGCCGGAAGCTGATGGCAAAACGTTGCAGGCATGGGTAAACGAAACCGGTAACCAGGGCAGCCCTATCGCTGACGAACTGGCTAAGCGTCTGTAATTTTATTACGACTAAAAATTTAAAGTACCATTTCAACATGGTAGCAGGCGAAAGCCTGCACTTAAGAAGCGGCGGAAACGCCGCTTTTTTTCGTCTTAAATCCGGCCTGATATTTTTCGCTGATGTGCTGAGATAAAAACATTAAAATGCCAGACCCAAAAAAAAGACAATTAAGCAAACAAATACAATCACTTATCTAATAATCATCAGATTATCGTATTTCACAGCATACCTTAGTATTCACCCTGCTATTTTTCATTCTGCATTAATTTAGTTTAATTAAACCCGAACAAACAACACCACTTTTTAATTTTATTTCTGAGGAATTAACCATGTTGAAAATTGTTAAGACTTCTCTCATCGTAGCAACAATGGGTTTAGGTTTTACTGGCGTAGCGCAAGCGGACATCAATGATGATCTGGCTAACATTTGCACTATTGTACAAGCTGACGATAAAGGTGAGCTGCGTAAGAAAATTCGTCTGGTAGAATCTGATTACCGCCTGAAGCTGCGTGATTACTACTCTGGCATCAGCTGTGGTGGCAACAGCCTTATCCGTACTGCCATCAGCAGCAACGCAGTAGAAACCGGCACCTTGCTGGTGAAGAAAATGCCCAAGAGCGACCTGAGTGCACCGGAAGCTGATGGCAAAACCCTTCAGGCCTGGGTAAACGAAACTGGTAACCAGGGCAGCCCTATCGCGGATGTTTTGTCTAAGCGCCTCTAAGGATTAAGACGAAACAGAAGATACCATTTCAACATGGTAGCAGGTTAACGCCTGCACTCTAAAAAGCGACGGGAACGTCGCTTTTTTCTTTTATAGAATTGATAAATAAGAAAAATTCACCCCATCATAAAAGTTATAGTTGAAAATACGAAATAGCTGATTAAAGCTGGTCACAGGGTAAAAAACAACAATTTTCGGGAGAAAATACACCCGCCAAAATGACGTAACTAGTTGTAAAATATATAGATACCAAATTTATCGTATTTTATCACATACCTAAGTATCAGCCCGGGCGTATCTAACGGCGTCATTATCGCCTTTAATAGATAGCGAACAAACAACATCATTGCGGGCGCTTCCGGCGCCCTGTTTTTTAAACAGGATAAACAGAATGAAAACTATCAAAGCAACACTAATCGGTTTATCTCTGCTGGCTTCCAGCAATGTTGTTCTGGCCGGCACTAGCGAAACAGCCTCCGTAGCAGCGGCTTCCGGTGTTGCAGAGATTTCAGTGAAAAAGAAAGTTCGCGCAGGTAAATCCTTAGACAAAACTATTCTGACGGCGGCAGCCGTAGAAGAACAACAAACTGCAGACATCTTCAGCTCCCTGCAGGAAAACAAAAAGACACTTCTTTTAAAAAATTTACCAGACCATCTTGTTGCGGCTAACCCGTAACATGCACCAGGGAAGGTGTTGAACCTTTCAACATGGTAAGCAGAGTAACATCTGCATCTCCGCGGCCCGTTTTACGGGCCGCAATTTTTTGTGCTATCCGTATATAGTCCCTCCCGCCCTGCTCATACCTGTTTCTGTTTTTATAAAATTGTCATGAAACTTGCTGATTATTCGTGCAGAATAATGGCCGTTTTTCAAAAGGAGTCTGAAAAACCTTTTCATCGCAGCGAAGGACCGGACAAAATAAGAAACAGGAATTGTTCATGTCGCACAGCTCAACAGGCAGGTTGTTTTATTTTTCTCTGATAAGTAGCGCCTTAGTCACCTCTTTTCAAAGTATTGCCCGGCAAGATCCTTCTCCGACCAAACTTGAACGTATTGAAGTTACCGCTCAGAAACGCCCGCGGGATATGCAGGATGTGCCTGTTGCCATGTCTGCCATCACCGGAAAGATGATTAATGAAACAGCATCAATGGACGTTTTCGACATTCAGGGTTATGTACCCGCTTTTTCTGCCTTTCAAAGTCAAAGTGCGGTTAACTCCAGTTTTTCCATACGGGGAATTGGTACCTCGTCACAGAATTACGGTTTTGAGTCATCTACCGGTCTTTACATGGACGGCGTCTACCGGTCAAGACAGAATGCGGTGATCAATGATTTAGTCGATATTGATACTGTAGAAATTCTTCGCGGCCCTCAGGGCTCACTTTTCGGTAAGAATACACCGGCTGGTGCAGTGGTTTTCAGAACGCGACAACCTGATTTTGAAACCGGCAATGGCTTTATAACAGCAACCGCCGGCAATGATGATTTCTTTCGGCTAAATGGAGCAACGTCAGTTAATGTAATTGATAATAAACTGGCTGCCAGAGTATCAGGCTTCAGTACTCGCAGAGATGGGTGGATAGACGACAAAGGATATGGTGAAAACTCAATTAATGACAGGAGCCGTTCCGGTGTGCGTCTGCAAACCCTGTATACGCCGTCAGACGACGTATCTGTGCGGGTGATTGCCGATTACGCAGAGCTCAATGAACATTGTTGCGGTGCATTAACGTTGCAGGATAACCGGCAAGCCAACGGTGTCGAAGGGAAATTCGGAACAGACACCTTGCTGATGATGGCACCGTTCAATGCCACCTTATTTACCGGTGATGAGTTTTACCGCTATACCACGGCACTCAGCTCCCTGCCCGAATCCCGCATGCAGGACAAGGGGCTTTCTGCAGAAATAAACTGGCAAACATCCCCCGCATTATTGCTCACCTCCATCACAGCCTGGCGTGGCTTTGACAGCTTCGACCAGACAGATACAGATTTTACTGATGCAGACTTGCTTTCCACTACCAACAACGCGCGACAACAGGCATTTTCCCAGGAGTTGCGGGCAACCTGGTCCGGTGAGCATGTCACTACCATCGCCGGATTGTGGTATTTCAGCCAGAACCTTGACCTGGATTTTGCTATCACCACCGGTGACGCATTTCCGGCATTTTTCGCAGCGTCTGCGGCTGAACTACAACCCCTGACTGACGGCATAAATGCCCTGAGTGCAGCAACATCCGGCCTTGTCCCCGCTGTTGCATCAGCCACGCCCGGCCAGACTCAGTTTGCCCACAATGCTTATCAGCAGCAGGACAGCCTGGCCCTATTCAGCCAGACTGACTGGCAATTTGCTGAAAAATTTACCCTCACAGCCGGATTACGATACACCCGCGAGGATAAAACATTGACCGCCCGTTTTGATGAACAGGGTCCCGGCATTGACGGATTACCAACAGGTACTGAAAACATTCCTGATCCGCTGAGTGCCGCTGTCGCCCTTGGCTCTTTTGCTCAGAGCCTGGTAACCGGCAATCCCCCTGATTACACTCAGCTCAGTGCGCTGCTTCCTTTTACTCAGGCGGGCTGGGGCTATTATTTTCTCGGTACAGCATCGGTACTTCCCCGTAGTGATCTGGATGAAAAACGTAACGACGGACAACTTACAGGGACGCTGAAACTAAGCTGGCAACCAGATAACAATAGCCTCTGGTATGCCAGTACCAGCACAGGGTTTAAATCGGGAGGCATGAATACAGATCGCATTGCCGAAGGGTTAAGCCCCCAATTTAACGCTGAAAAAGCCACCGCTTACGAACTGGGTGTGAAAAAGCAATTTCCGGAGCAAAACCTGCGTATTAACGGTGCACTGCATTATACCCAAATCAAAGATTTTCAAGCCTCGACTTTTACCGGTCTTGGTTTTAATTTACAAAATGCCGGCGACTTACATACTAAAGGATATGAACTTGAAATTGTCTGGTTTCCTGTTTCCGATACCCGTGCCGGCCTGACCCTGGCCCGTACCCTTACCGGTTTTGATGATTTTGAAAAAGGCACCTGCCAGGTTGCTTATCCCTGGCATACCGGGACGGATGATCCCGGCCGGCCTTTTGCAGATACACCCTACTGCTCCAGAACCGGTGATCGCTTGGGGTTTGAACCGGAAACCTCTGCCAGCCTGACGTTGCAACACACATTAATGGCAGGCGGGTATCCGGTTGTCATGGCTGCAGATTATCAATATACGGGAGACTTGTTCCTTGATGATACTAACGATCCGTATAAACACAGCAGCAGTTATGCCCTGGTGAACGCACGGGTTGAACTGTCAGTCCCGCAGTGGGATACACGCATCACGTTATGGGGCAGGAACCTGACAAATAAAGAGTACATCGCCAGAAACGGTTTCGATGTACCTGTTCAGGCCGGCAAGCTTATGGCTTATCCCGGCCAGCCGCTCTCCTGGGGTGTGACTGTTACCCGCGAGTTCTGATTGTCATTTCGAAGAGTAAACGCCGGCCGGTTGCGTTAAGCAAAACTGGCTGGCGAAAACTTGAAGTAGATCAACAACACCTCTTTGTCTGCTGATTATACTTTCCGTGCATTCTACTCAAGCCGGAATAACCATGTCAGCAAACGAATTATTCGATCCCGCACGCCTGAAGAAATACAATATTAACGGGCCGCGCTATACCTCTTACCCAACCGCGTTAACGTTTTCCGGGTTATCTGAACCAGCGCCTCTGGAAAAAGCACTGAGTATCACTCAGGCCAGCGGCGTTTCACTGTATGTACATATTCCTTTCTGCCACAGCCTCTGTTATTACTGCGGCTGCAATAAAATTGTGACCAGACATCAGGAAAAAGCAGATCGTTATCTGGATTATCTGGAAAAAGAAATTCAACGGCGCGCGCCTGCTTTCCGGCACCGTAAAGCGGAGCAAATACACTTAGGAGGCGGCACGCCGGGGTTCCTCACAGAGCAGCAACAAACACGCCTGGCAGGCATGCTTACATCGGCTTTTGATGTGGTCAGCGATGCAGAAATGAGTATTGAAATCGATCCCCGCCGTACCACGCCTGCTTATTTGCGACACCTGTCCTCTTTAGGCTATAACCGCCTGAGTATTGGCGTACAGGATACCGATTACCGTGTGCAGGAAGCGATAAACCGGGTTCAGAGCACATCCCATATCGCCACGCTGGTAGATTGCGCCCGTTCCGCCGGATTTAAATCTGTGAATCTGGATCTGATTTACGGCCTGCCTCATCAGACAGCAGATACCTTTGCTACTACACTTGCAGCGGTAAAGGCGATGACGCCGGAGCGGATTTCCCTGTTCAGCTACGCACATCTGCCTGAGCGGTTTGCTGCCCAGCGCAAAATAAAAAATGAGTGGCTGCCTTCTGCACAGGTAAAAACAGGACTCATGAAACAAGCCATCACCAGCCTTACACAGGCAGGTTATGAAATGATTGGCATGGACCATTTCGCCCTGCCGTCTGACGAACTGGCTGAAGCGCAACGTAATAAAAAATTGCACCGGAATTTTCAGGGCTACACCACTCGGGGGGATCTGGATTTACTGGGGCTGGGTGTTTCCTCTATCAGTGCCGCAGGCAATGTTTATCTACAAAACCCGAAAACCCTGAATGACTATTACGGCAAACTTGATAACAATGAAGAAATTGCAGAAAAAGGGGTGTTTCTGTCGCCCTCAGATCTGCTCAGACGCTACGTTATCCAACGATTAATGTGCAATCTTGCCGTGGATTTTTCTGCAACTGAGGCGCTTTTCGGCATTCAGTTCCGCCAGCATTTTGAGCCGGAACTGGCGGCACTGAGAGAATTTGAAGAAGATGGTTTATTACAGGTAACCGGAACGGGTATCGAGGTATTTCCGTCAGCAAGACTGTTTATCCGCATCATCTGTATGACTTTCGACGCTTACCTTAAAGGCAGTGCCGCAATTCAGCACCGGTATTCCAGAGTTATCTGAGTTTAAACCTGGCGGTTACAGCTTCTCCCTCACGGAACTGTAACCGTTCCTGTGACAACTGACTGATTAGCGCAAACAATCTGCTGCGACCACACATCAGATTTATCATCACCTGCCCGCCCCTGCTTTCAGACACGCACTCAATGACACAGGGCAAGGCATTAACAATGGAAGAGGCGTTGGCTTCCTGCCGGTCGATACTGACATCCCTGGCGTCGATGGTCAGCATGGCCTGTTCCTTACTGACCACAGGATGGCGCGCATAGAGCGTATGACCTTCGCATTCTATGGCATAACAAGCTTGCTCAGGCAGATGTGCTTTTAGTGCGCCTTTAAGCACACTGAACTGCTGTTCGAAATTTGGCATAGACGGAGTTAACTGTGCCAGCACATCATTTGATGCGCCCTGATGGACAATACTGCCCTGCTCCATCCACGCCATGTATTCACTGTACAAAGCCAGTTCACGGAGGTCGTGGGACACCATCAGCATTTTCAGACCGCTGCGGGCCAGCTTTGTTAAATACTTAAGCACATCGTGTTTTAACGTATCATCCAGCGCGCTCACCGGTTCGTCCAGTAACAGAATTTGCGGTGAATTTAATATGGCTCTGGCAATGGCTACCCGTTGCGCTTCGCCACCCGAGAGTGTATCGGGCATACGTGTCATCAGGTGATTACATTTACATCCCAGAACCACTTCATCAAAGTGATAGGTTTGCTGTTTTGCAAAATCTGCCGCCAGCAGTAAATTCTGCCCCACTGATAAATGGGGGAACAACAGACTGTCCTGAAACACGAGCCCTGTGCGGACCCTGGCAATGCGACTATTTTCCCACTGCCCGGTGACTTTTGCAGAACCGGTAAGTCCGGCCAGGCAACGCAGTAATGTTGATTTACCGGCGCCGGATGGTCCGCTCAGGCCAATAAATTGTGCCGTTGCCGGTAACTGAATACTGGCATTGAGTTGCAGATTTTCCCATGCTGCCTGCACTACGACTTCCATGACGACACTCCGTTTCGGTTATAGCGGTAAAGCAGCGCCATCAGCAGGAAGGAAAAGACCAGCAAGCCAAGAGCAAGCGCATGAGCCTGACCGTATTCAAGTGCCTCCACATGCTCAAACAACGCAATAGACAGTACCTGAGTTTCACCCGGAATATTGCCGCCTATCATCAGCACCACACCAAATTCACCGATGGTGTGGGCGAAACTTAATCCAAGTGCAACGATAAAGGCGGGTTTACAGATAGGCATAATGATGCGACGGAAACGTGACCATTTGGACATTCCCATGGTGCGGGCTACATCGATATAACGACTGTCCAGCTGAATAAAACTGGCATAAAGAGGCTGTACGGCAAAGGGCAGTGAATAAATCACCGACCCCAGCACCAGTCCGGAAAAAGAAAAGGCCAGCTGCTGACCGGTTACGGCCTGCCATAATTGCCCTGCAAGTGCATCCGGGGAAAACACCACCAGCAGATAAAAACCCAGCACGGTGGGCGGCAACACCAACGGCAGCGCCACCACAGCAAGTACCAGATTCTTTGCTTTATGCTGCCAGCGGGATAACTTCCATGCCAGCGGCGTGGCAATCAGCATCAGCACCAGACTGGTGATCAGTGCCAGTTCCAGAGTGAGCCAGATAGCATCCATGTCACCGTTCACCGGCTTTATCCTTGTTTTTCTTTTGCCGCGCTTTTACCGGCTGATATCCCCAGTCTGCCAGCGCGTTCTGCACCGCCGGTGACATCATGTATTGCATAAACCGCCGTGCGGCATAAGGGTGCTGGTTATGTTTAACAATCACCATTTTTTGTACGATGGGATCGTGCATGGAGGCAGGGATTAACCAGTAATTTGCTTTCGAATTTTTCACCAGTGACCACGCTACAAACGCATCGTCCACATTACCTGCAGTAAAGTACTGCCACGCTTGTAAAATACTTTTCCCACGTACCAGTTTAAAAGGAAGTGCGGTATTTTCAGGCAGCGTGGAAAACACCTGTTCAGCCGCCAGACCATAAGGCGCGAGTTTGGGATTGGCAATGGCAACAGGTTTGTTGAACTGTCTTGTCAGAAATTCTTCCAGCCCGGACGGCGCTGACTGTCTGGTTACCAGTGCCAGACGCCCTCTGGCGTAACTGCGCAGATTTTGTTTATCTGCTTTGCCTTCAGCAACCAGCGCTTCTGGTCTGGCTGCATCAGCAGAAAGAAATACGTCAAAGGGGGCACCGTGGCCGATTTGCGCAAATAAAGTGCCGCTTGAACCGACGGTGATAACCGGACGGATACCGGTTTTTTCTTCAAAGGCACTGGCGAAATGTTTAACCGGCCCGGCAAAATTGGCGGCAACGGCAATAGTTACTACCTGCTCTGCGGCAAATCCTTTACCTGCCAGAAGTAGCATGACACACAGACAGACTTTATACGCCCGACACATCCTGTTCTTCATAAATTGTCTGATAAACCTTCATTCCTGAGCCACTTCATGGCGGCTTCTTCATCTGATGCCTTTGCGGCAACCCATGCTGTTTTTCCGTCAGCATGTTCTTTCTTCCAAAGCGGCACCGACTTTTTCAGCATATCCATAACGAATTCTGCGCCGTCGAAGGCAGCCTTACGGTGGCTGGCGCTGCAGCCTACCCACACCACCGGCTCGTAATTTCCGATGTAACCGACGCGGTGAACAATACCGGCACTGAGCAATGCAAACCTGGCTGAGGCCTGTTGCAACAACTGTTGAATGGCACTCGCGGTCATCCCCGGGTACTGCTCCAGACTGATACCTTCAATTGCACCGTCAGCGTTATAGTCACGGACCAGACCGGTGAACGTTACTATTGCACCAGCATTGTGCGATGATTGACGGAGCTTTTCAACATAAGCCGTTTCATCCAGTAAGGCTGTGGTTACTTCAGCAAACATTCAGCCTCCTGTCACCGGCGGGAAAAACGCCACCTCGTCACCATCGTTAACCGCACTGGTTTCATCACCCAGCGACTGATTAACCGCGCAGAGCACCCCGGCAGACAAGGCCTGCTCCCAGGCGGATGACCGGGTTGCAAGATGCGCTTTCAGACCGGCAACGGTAGTGCAGTTTTCCGGCAGGGGAAGAGATAGGTCACTGTCGCCACTGATTTCACGGATCTGCGCAAAGGTTTTTATGGTAATCATGTCTTTTGCTCTGCCTCCCAGTCACCGGTTTTACCGCCCCGCTTTTGTAACACTCTGACGCCTTCTATGCGCATGGCCGGATCCAGCGCTTTGCACATGTCGAACAATGTCAGTAAGGCGATATTCACACCGGTAAGAGCTTCCATTTCCACGCCGGTTTTGCCGCTGACTTTGCAAAAGCAGGTCGTGTGAATGCGGTTTTGTTCAGGCTCAGCGGTAAAGCCGATGTCCACTTTGGTCAGCGGTAACGGGTGGCATAACGGAATTAAATCAGCGCAACGTTTCGCGCCCTGTATACCCGCTACTCTGGCTACGGCATACACATCGCCTTTCATCACTGTTTGCTCTGAAATGGCTGTCATAACGGCATCAGACACATACAGGTAGCCTTCTGCCAGCGCTTCACGCTGAGTTTCCTGCTTGCCGGACACGTCGACCATATTGGCTTCGCCACTGGCATTTAAATGACTGAACCCGCTCATTACAGTTCACCGGTAAGGTGTTTTACAAAGTTACACGGACGGTATTCAGAATCCAGCTGACTGCGTACAATACCTTCCCAGGCGGTGCGGCAGGCACCGGTGCTGCCCGGCAAACAGAAAATAGCAGTCCGGTTGGCAAACCCGGCAATAGCACGGGACTGAATGGTAGAGGTGCCGATTTCCTGATAACTCAGATGACGGAACAGCTCGCCAAAACCGTCAACGGTTTTATCAAATAAAACCGACAACGCTTCAGGCGTTGAATCTCTGTGGGTAAAGCCGGTACCACCTGTCACCAGAATCGCATGGATAGCAGGGTCGGCAATCCATGCAGAAACAATCGCACGCTGGGCATAAATATCATCTTTTACAAGATCCCGCGCAGCCAGCTTATGGCCTGCTGTTTCTACTGCTTCAATGAGGTAAGCACCGGACGTGTCTGTGTCTGTTGTCCGGGTGTCAGAGATAGTAAGAACGGCGATATTAAGAGATACTGCTGAAGACATGGGTTTTCCTGATAAAATACAACGGTAAATACACGTGTACGCTTAGTACCGCACCGTCGCTGAAAAGAGATTTTTACTACTATGCCAGATACTTTAACGCATACTCAAGCTATGCGATACAACCGGCACATCGTGCTGCCACAGTTTGACCTGGAAGGTCAGGAAAAACTGCTCAACAGCAAAGTATTAATCCTTGGCGCCGGAGGCCTGGGTAATACGGTTGCCCAACTCATGTGCACTGGCGGCGCGGGAACAATCACACTGGCCGACGATGACAGAGTGGAAGCACACAATCTTCCCCGACAAATTCTGTTTACGCCAGAAGATTGCGGTAAATTAAAAACAGAAGCGGCCCGGCAACGTTTACTTGCACTCGTGCCGGAGTGTGTCATTCATTGTGTATCCGAAAGGCCGGATGACAACGTGCTGAGCTGTCTGGTAGAAAGCCATGACATAGTTATTGACTGCACAGACAACCTTGCCAGCAGAAAGCAAATCAATGCAATCAGTTACCGCCTTGGTAAACCCCTTGTCAGCGGTGCTGCCATCCGTTTTGAAGGTCAGCTTTTTGTCAGCATACCCGGCAGCGATAAAGCCTGCTATCAATGTGTGGAAAAACGCTTCAGTATGACAGAACTGAGTTGTAACGAAGCAGGTATCCTTTGTCCGGTAGTCAGTATCACCGGTGCCTGCCAGGCGCAACTTGCCATGCAGGTACTGACCGGTTTTGGTACATTACCCGCCGGTGAACTTCACCTTTTTGACGGCCTCACTTTTCAATGGCAAAAATTTACTGTACCACCGCTGCCAGACTGCGACATTTGTCAGCCAAAATAAAAGAGATGTTATGACAATAATGACGAAAAACCACATGGTGGTTGCCCAGAATGCTTCAGGCCGCAGCATGAATGTGCCTGTTTACCGTTTCACGGGAGAAAAACCCGGTCCTGTAGTCTATATCCAGAGCTCTATCCATGGCGCTGAAGTTCAGGGCAACGTGGTGATATACCAGTTAATTCAGGCGCTGAAAGATCAACAGATTGCCGGTGAAGTCATCCTCGTCCCGAACTGTAATCCCATTGGCACCAACATCAAAGCCGGTGAATACACCCTGGGGCGCTTTGACCCGGTCAACGGCACAAACTGGAACCGCGGCTATTTTTATGATGAAGAAAAGGTCCTGGCGTTTGCAGAAACGGTGCAGGACAATGACGATATAGCCACTATCCGCAACGACTTCCGTCATTACTGGGCAGAATGTATTGCCGAAAAGCTGGCTTCGCCCTGGGGACTCGGGCTGGCTCAACAACTTAATCTGAAGTTACAGCAACTGGCTGTGAATGCTGATTATGTGCTGGACTTACACAACGGACCGGTATCCACAAGACACATTTATATTCCTGAATATGCCAGAGACGCGGCCAACCAGTTTAACTTTCCTCACTGTATTTTTATTCCTAACAAATTTGCCGGTGCACTGGATGAAGCCACGTTCTGTCCCTGGTGGACACTGCAGGATGCACTGACAACAAGGTTCGGCCGGCCTTTCGCATTCGGTGTGGAAGGGTTCACTCTTGAAATGGGTAGTCAGGAAGTGATTCAGTTCTCTGAAGGAAAAGTGGATGCGCTGAGTATTCTGACTTACCTGACACAAAAAGACGTGTTACCGGCATCCACGCTGGAGCCTGCCGGGATGGACCGGATCGGCGTGGCGCTCAAAGACTACAAAACATTATTCACCCAGTGGGGCGGTATGGTGGAGTACTGCGTTAAACCCGGTCAGAAAGTCACACGGGGCGACACGATGGCGAGGGTCCTCAACATTGATGAACTCGATACAGAGGCCGGCTGTTTTACCCTGGAAGCCCCCTGCGATTTAATTCCTATGCTTCATTTTCCGTCCGCATCGGTGCTCAGCGGCACCCAGTTATTTAAGGTATTTACAAACTATACCTACCTGACTACGGCCTGAGCAGAAAAAGAACACAAATAAAAACGGCGCATGATGCGCCGTTTTTTTATTCCGTATTACACCGGTTATTTAGCAGACAAACTGCCTGCTGACACTGCTTAAATGGGTGAACCGGGTGGCAGAGGTTTAGGTTCGAATGCCCCCGGCCAGCTGCCTGTTTCAAAGTATACGCCGAGTTGTTTATGTAACAGCTCAGAGCCCGGCAATTTACTTTTATCATCCAGCCACTCGTCAAGCTCCATAAGCGCATCATTCAGCGCCAGTTTCGCTTCCGGCGCCAGCTCATCTGCCGTTGCCGCTTTAATGACAGCGTTCAGCGCCACCATGCGTAATCTGGCATTCAGACCATAATCAGCCTGCTTTTTGTCATACCAGTGCATAGCAAAAATACGGCCGGCAATTTCTGCCACGTCAGGGATCCCTTTCGACTGGCTGGCCTGCCAGGAGACACGGTTCAGGCGTTCAGGATGCAGTAACAGGCTGTAACTGAAGTTAGCTGCGGCTTCTGCGGCACTGACAGGGTCGAATGCCAGTCCCATACGGCTTTTGAATTGCTCACGGGTAATATCATCGCCGAATGCCGTTGGCGGGATAAGGGCAAGCACTTCATCCGGTAAGCGCAGGAAAGCCGGTGACGTCGCTTCAAGCAATTGTTTCAGTGCCCGCTTCTGACGCTCTGCAGCAACAAAACTCACACCTTTTGGTTTGCTGTAATCACCTTTGCGCTCATATTCATAATTCAGGCCGCCAATCTGCTTGGAAACAGCTTCCAGCTGATAACGGTGAGACAGATAAACCGGCACAAGTACGTCTTCAAGAGACGACAAACTGGCATTATCAGGAATAGAATTCATTCCAAAGTTTTTCAGCGCCAGACTACGAATACCGGCTATTTCATCAAAGGCATCCAGCGGATCATTGCCGTTGTCCCACATATGACCATTACTTGAAGGGTGATAAGCAGAACGGGTGTCCCAGTCGGTTTTAAATTCGAGACCCTTTTCACGGTCCGATTCAATTAATGCAGCCAGTCCGGCAGCTTCAGCTTCCTCAGAAGCATAGTCCTGGTAGCCGTAAGCAATCGTGTGGAAGTCCCACTTGCCCATACCGGTATCATACGCGTCATCCAGCACGATTTTGTCGTTCTTAACGCTGATAAGGGGATGAGGATAATCCATCACAGACTCCCGGCCGTCTTCACTGGCAGCAAAATTATGCGACAGGCCCAGTGTGTGTCCCACTTCGTGAGCTGACAACTGACGGATACGGGCCAGCGCCATCTCTTTCTGGGCATCTGTTGTCTGCTCACCGTCAAACGGGCTGGTCATACCCAGAGCAATCAGAAAATCCTGACGGACCCGCAACGAACCAAGCGTCACATTGCCTTTAATGATTTCACCGGTACGGGGGTCTTTCACTGAATAACCGTATGACCAGCCACGGGTTGCACGATGAACCCAGTTAATCATGTTGTAACGGATGTCCATAGGATCGGCACCTTCAGGCAATACTTTTACCTGGAAAGCATCTTTATAGCCGATAGCTTCATAAGCCTGATTCCACCAGCTAGCACCTTCTTTAAGCGCACTCATTACCGGTTCCGGAATGCCGGGATCAAGGTAATAAATAATAGGTTCTACCGGCTCACTCATCTTTGCATCAATGTCTTTCTTTTGCAGACGGTGACGGGCTATGTATTTTACTTCAGTAGGTTCAGTAATATCCGTGGCGTAGTCGAAATAATATTGCTTACCGTACCCTGCAAAAGGATGATATGCCCGCGGCGTATAACCCGGTCCAGGTAACTCTACAAACGAGTGATGCAAATGCACAGTGATACTTTCCGCACTGGGGGTAACCTGTTTTACATACTCACCGGGATTAGTACCTGCAAAAGTAACAATAGACTCCAGCTCCGTATTTTTTGGAAAACCTTTGCTGCGTGGAAGAAAAACAGCACTGCGTGACGGGTCAGGTTTATAACTGCCCTGCTTCGCACGGGTAAGACGGTTTGATATACCGTGCACGTCACTGAGCAGATACGACGTATAATCAATCAGGACGTTGTCACCGTTCTCAGCGACTGCGGTAAAACCCGCCAGCACGGAGTCTGCAAAGGCTTCATCAATACTGGCCAGTTCGGCAGCATTATCTGAGACTGAACGGTAACGGGTGTTCAGCTCTTTCATAAGCACTTTGTTACCGTGACGTTCAAACACAATCAGGTGAGCCAGGCCAAGCTGACCACGATCCAGACCAATATCATTAGAACCTACCCCCTGGGGCAGACTGGTCTGCAACAGCATTTGGGTATCAGGTTTATTAACCAGCAGATAAATTTTGTCTGAGCCGGCATCGTAATAGAATGGCAGGTAGCCATCACTGCGGGTCATATCCTTCGTAAAGTCAGATACCAACGGCAGTGCAGCCCACAGATTACTGCTGACAAGCAGCAGCAACATCGAGAGGGATTTGCGCAAAGTGAGTTCTCCAAATTATAAGTTCAACAAGTGTCGTGTCTGAACGTCTGCGACAGGCAGAAAAGCCTGCGCGGATTTATATTTATTATGTTTTAGTGAACGGGAAGTTCCGTTTCCTACCCTACCCTGATTGTTTCACAAGGTGCAAGATCACACGCTGAATAACGCTGGTTTTGCGATTAAACTCTCCCACCTTTACCATGAATGTCGGGTGGAATTTCTTCCGGACGGTGGCCATTTCTGCAGAAATCCTTCCTCTTGATCTGCGTCAACGCATAAAAACCACGGGCAACTATGCTTTCTGTGAATAACGGATCTCATGGCGATACAGGAATAATTATGACGGCGGCATTCCGGAAAACCGATACTGATCAGGACGGCTTCTATCACTTTTATGATGTGGATACCGCACTGCTCCCCGCCTCTGCAACAGATTTCATAACTCAATTGCCCGGCCCGTCAGTACTGCACATCAAAGGGAAGGAAAAAAAGGGGAAAGAAACACCCTGCAGAGTAATTACCAGCCTGCTGCACGGAGACAACAGCAACAGTTTACGAACATTACTGGCTACCATGATCCATGGCGGCGAACCTGCCACGGACATGAAAATTGTGATTATCTCGGTAGAAGCAGCGAAACTGATTCCTCAATTCAGTCATCCGTATTTACCGGGTCAGCGGGATCTCAACCGCTGCTTTCGCGACCCTTTCATCTGCCAGCCCGGACATCCCGCTAATACACTGCTCAACCAGATTGAAAAATGGCAACCCGGTGCGCTGGTCGATATCCACGACTCCTGCGTGCTCACAGAAACCTTTGCCATTTCGGCGACAGAAAACAGAGATACCTGTGCTCTGACGTCTTTTTTCTCCGGCAATCTGCTCTGGTCTCCCCTCAAGACCGGTGCGATTACGGATTTATCTGCAGATTATCCCCTCATTTCTGTCTATGCACCGGCTGAATATACCGGTCTTCAGCGTAGTCAGTTATACAAAGGCCTGATGCATTTCTGGCATACCGAATCAATCCATCCCCGTCAGCTGGTTAACGTACTTAAACAGCCTCGAAGACTTGAACTGAGAAGAAGTGCGGCGCTGACGTATTCAGATAAACCGGTGTTCGGCGTCAATTGCACGTTGCGGCAGGACATATCCGGTCTGAGTTTTACACAGGTCAATCCCGGCGATGTACTCGGATGGGTGGACCATCATAAACTCAGCCATTTCCGCATCGCCGGAAGAAGCCCCAGAGAAGCAGTCAGCACCTGGTTCTGCGCTGACGACCATTGTCTCACAGTGACCATGCCCATTATGCTGATTGTAGTAAACCGGCTGGCAGAAACGGCCAAATCAGATTGCCTGTTTTATTTTCAGGTTTGATGTTCAGCTGTGATGCCAGTTTTCTTCAATGCATGCCTGTAAGCCGGAGAAACGGGTAGCCCGCTGAGCGATAATCTCTTTGATCCGCTGAGTGTGACCTATCATCACACACCCTTTTTTCGCCCGGGTCAGTCCGGTATATAACAATTCGCGGGTAAACAAGCTGGCTGCTTTACCGCTTGCTTCCGGCAACCACATTACCACGCGCTGAAACTCCGAGCCCTGTGATTTGTGTATGGTCATGGCGTACACCGTTTCTACTGCAGGTAACCGGGATAAACTCACCGCCTTTAACGCACCCTGGTCGTCAGTAAACCATGCTTTCAGTTGTTTATTGTCATCCGGCCAGATCACGCCCGTATCACCATTAAACAATCGCTGTGTATAGTCATTTTCCATGACCATCACCGGCCTTCCTGTGTAGTGGATATCCCGGCCATTCAGCTTGCCGGGCTGCAAAACGCGCTCTATAGACGCATTCAGTTCGCTGACACTTTCTTTGCCGTTGCGCACCGGCGTCAGCCACCGGCATTGCCCCATAGCAGCCAGTGCAGAAGCCGGTGATGTTGCCTGCTGCAATGGTGCGAAGCTGTCTTTTACCAGTTTGGTGAAATCCGTGTTTTCAGGTGGCGGCATGAGCACAACATCTTCCAGGCTCAACAAACCGGTTACCGGCTCACTGACCCGGGTCAGCCGTGCCAGCATGTCATCGCTGTTACCGGTTCTGACCGCCACTGCAATTTCTGCCAGTTTACCGCTGTAACGCTGACTGACTTTCAGAGAAAACACGGTAGTAAGCTGTTCATCGTCGGTGGCAAGACCGGGTAAATGCGGACACAATTTATGTACGTGTGCGGCAAGCTCAGCAGGCACAGTAAGATGACGGTCGTCATCATTGCCAGCCAGCGCTTCAAGCACATTGCCTGACTCAACGGAAGGTAACTGATTGGCATCGCCCACCAGATAGACCCTGGCGTCATCCGGTAAGGCACGGAAAACCCGCGCCATCAGGGCAAGATCCACCATTGAAGCCTCATCGATAATGAGTACGTCACACTGCACCGGATTATCGGAATGATGCCGCGGTCTGACCCGGTTTGGCCGGATCCCCAGTAACCGGTGCAAGGTGCTGGCCTGTGTGACTATACGCGCTTTAAGTGACTCAATATCTGCGCCGGTAATGCCATTCAGGCTGTCACTCACTGACTCTGTTAAACGTTGAGCCGCTTTTCCGGTAGGCGCCGCCAGTTTAATGTTCAGAGCTTTTTCCGACGATGCCTGCAATGCCAGCAGTAAACGGGCTACGGTATAAGTTTTTCCTGTCCCGGGGCCACCGTTAATTACTGCAAATTCCCGTGTCAGTGCACAGGCAACCGCGATCTGCTGCCAGTCCTGTTCCAGAACCGGCGTAACCGGAAACAGATGCCGCCAGAGCTTTTGCAACCGCGTATAGTCTTCATCAGTAAATTGTCTGGCGTGGAGTCGCTGCACGACACCTTTTGAGACAACCTGTTCAAAGTCGTGGTAGCGGGCGGTATAGAGCTTGCCTCTGTGATAAACCATCTGTTGCGGATCTTCAAAGGTTTCAGCCAAAGTTCTTGCCAGCCTGATAAGGGGTGTCAGTTCCGCAAACGTTACCCCGTCACATTCCTCTTCCTCATCATCAAACAATTGCTTTCCGGCAATTTCCGCCAGAGGCAGACAGGTATGTCCCTGACGCAAGTGCCATGACAATGCCACCAGCAAATGAAACGCCTCAGTGCGGATTGAGGCATCCACTGCCTGCGCATAATGGCGGGCAAAATAATAATCAATGAATTCGATACCAGCGTAGGTTTTCATTGCAGGTATTGTCATAACGCGACCTCCCGGTTTTCACCTTTGAAGGCCGCATCCAGTGCGAGAATGAGTTCAGCCGCAAGGGGCGTATAGAACACGCCTTCACTACCCCTGTTGTCAGGATGCATGCCGCGTACATAAAGATAAAACACCCCGCCAAGGTGACGGTGAATGTCATAATCCGGTTTACTGACCGTCAGAAACCGGTGCAATGCCAGTGCATACAATAAATATTGCAGATCGTACAAATGGTGCTGGTTATTGTGGGCCAGCGCATTGAAAGAATAACCGGTGAACGTATCGCCCAGATGGGTGGATTTATAATCCGCCACATAAAAACGCCCGTCGTGCTCAAAAATCAAATCAATGAAGCCGTGCATCATACCTTCCAGCATGGGACGGGATAGCTTGGGTACTGCCAGCGCGTTATCACCGTTTACTGCGCTGCGGTGGGCAGTAAGAATACGGCTGACCGACCACCAGTTAGCTTTCTCTACCGGAAAATAAAATTCTGCCTCCCGCAATGTAACAGGCAGCGACAGGCTGTTGAGGGGAACGCGCAGTCCCGGGGCGCACAGCGGCGTGGCGAGTACTTCGTCCATCCAGCAGCTGAGCGCGCTGAAATCATCATCACTCAGGCTTAAGCGATTGGCCAGACTGCGATGAGACTGCCAGTCTGGCGCAGTGAAATCGGTTACTTCCAGCAAATCGTGCAGCAAGTTACCGGCCGTTGCCCCTTTATCAAGGGTAAAACGGATGGGTAATTCGCCTGCTACAGGCTCGTTTCCCGGCACTGCAAGGTCGGTTTCTTCGTCACGGGCAGTCTGTTTAACCGCAATCTGCTGTCTGGTCAGCGCGGTAAAAGAATATAAACGCCATGCATCTTCAACGGAGCCTCTGAACTGGCTGAGTGCCAGTGGTGCTTCACTGGCTTGTGCGGAAACAGTGTGGCCGGAATGAGGCTCTGCAGGTAAATCAGCGGCCTGCAAATAGTGGGTATGCCCGCCATTCTCCTGCTCCACTTTGTTTACCGGCAAATACCAGCTTTCCCCGTCTTTCACATCAGCGGCTTTACCCAGCGCTGAGCGCTCATTATTTTTATAAGGGGCTACGCCTAAGTAACACCGGTGTGCCGCACGGGTAATGGCTACATACAATAAGCGCATGGCTTCCGCTTCACCTTCATCACGGACCTGTGCTGCCACTTCCTCAGTAGCCCCGAGTTGCAGGGTCTGTTTTCCGGTTTCGCTGTTGTAGTATTTATAAATTGTCAGATCCCGGGTGCCCTGCTTTACCGGGTCACGGTAGCGGCTGGCAAAAGGCACAAAAACCACCGGATATTCCAGCCCTTTAGAACCGTGCTGGGTAATAATTTGAATCAGCCGCGCATCACTTTCGAGACGCTGGATTTGTTCCTCACCATACTGAGGATCATGAACCTGACGGTGCAACCATTGCAGTAGCTGCTCCGGCTGCAATGTGGCCGCCACCTGTTGTTCCAGCACTTCCGCGAGATGCATATAGTTGGTCAGTTGCCGTTCAGTATCCCGGCCGGTGACCCGGAATTTGCGCCGCAGCAAATTCAGTACCACGGCCATACAACCCTGTTTCAGCCATATCTGGCGAAGTGTGCCCACTTCCGCCATGCAGTCTTCCCACAGGTCATCGTCTTCATCATGAAGCATGGCAACGAGCTCTTCGTGGGGATACCCCATCAGCGGACTGGCAAGGGCAGCAGAAAGACGCCGTATTTGCTCACTGTGCCATATGCCGTCGAGTACACGGTATAAATCTGCAGCTTCTGCCGATGCGAACAAAGAGGTACTGGTACTGAGATAAACCGAACCCAGCCCGACCTGCCGCAATGCCTTTTTGACCAGATCGGCTTCCGGCCCGGAGCGGACGAGAATGGCGATATCAGCAGGCTGTAAAGCTGTATCTCCCAACATTGCCTCAGACAGCAAGCGTTGAATCTCGTGACTCATCCAGTTAGCCAATTGCAGGGACAACGTATTGGCATTGGCCGGCGTGTCTTCTTCAGCTTCCAGTACCACATAATTCAGTGCGGCACGCTCAGCAGGATCGCTCAGGGGATGTTTCGCGGCTTTGGCATGCTCAGTCGATTTTACCGGCTCGTACCGGATACCGTAACCAAAGACATCACGGGCTTGCGCTTCGACAGGCGCACCGTAAAAGAGACGGTTATACGCATCAACCATGGGCGCAACAGAGCGCCAGTTTGTATCCATCACCCACCGGTAATCCGCCTGACGGCCAGCTTCCAGATAAGTGAAAATATCCCCGCCTCTGAACCCGTAAATCGCCTGCTTAGGATCGCCAATCATCATCAGGGTCAAATTATCACTGCCGGAAGGATAAACCGCAGATAAAATACTGTACTGGCTGTCGTCGGTATCCTGAAATTCATCAATCAGTGCCACCGGATATAACGCCCGCAGCGCTTTTTTCAGCGTGTCATCGCCACCCCTCACCTTCTGCGCCAGCAGACGGATCAGGTCGTCAAAATCGACAATGCCCAACCTGCGTTTTGCAGTAGCTACATGCTGCCGTATCCATACAAAGCCTTCACAGACCAGTTTATACAGCGGTTGTTGCTGTTCATTTTTTTGTTTTGCCGCGTCCAGCTGCGCCAGCTCTTTTTCCAGGGTATTGATGAAATCTTTAACCGGCTCCAGGACCGCCTTCACCTCTTTCTGTCTGGCATACCTGGTGCCTTTGACAAATTCTTTCGCCGCTTTATCCGGAGCACTAATCCGCTTTGCTTCCAGCCAGTTCAGCAACACTTCCCACTCTGCTGACCGCTCATCCCGCTCACTGTCTTTTCTACTTAAAATCAGTTTCTCGCTGATGAGTGCTTCATGGATTTTCAATTCGCTGTATAAATCATGAAACGTGTGCTGAAAGCGTACTTTCAGGTTGGACAGTCCTTTTTCGTACTGGCGCAGAACAGCTTCATCATCGCAGTATTCCGGTTCCAGCTCACTCTTAATAGCCTGATTAAACTCAGCGATAAACTGCCCGGGCACATGCCAGCCCGCTTCTGCGAGCAGCGCATATTGCTGCGGTTGCAATGCCATAATCCGTATCCAGTCTGCTGCCGCTTCTTCCCAGAGCGCCTGTGTATCCGTTTCAAGCGTCAGAGACATGGGCGAGCCGCTGGCAAACGCCAGTTGGGACAACACGTGATTACAAAAGCCATGAATGGTAAATACCGCAGCTTCATCCAGATCCAGCAATGCCGCTTCCAGCTTTGCCAGCCCCGGCTCACCCGGCGCAACAGCATACAGCGCGTGAAATACCGGATCGGCGCTGTCCGGTAACGATGATTGAGAAGCCGCATGCCGCCACAAATCAACAGCTTCACGAAGAGTTTCAGCTATCCGTCCTTTAATTTCTTCTGTGGCCGCTTTGGTAAACGTCATGACCAGGATCTGTTGCACGGTAAAGTTTTTTTCCAGCAACAGCCGGAGATAAATACGGGTGATATTGAAGGTTTTACCGGTTCCGGCACTGGCTTCAATTAAGTGCCGGCCGCGAAGGGGCATGGCAATAACATCAAGGGGGGAAGATTGCACGGAAGATTCACTCACGAGACTTTTCCATCTTTCTGATTTAACAACAGCGGCACGAAAAACCGCTCTGCGGCTTCACAGGGAAATTGATCCGGTAACAAGCCTTGCGGGAAGAACCAGCGCACATACGGGTCGTCGTTGATGCTCGCCTGCATAAAACCGCTGTCCAGTGCGTTCTCCCAGGTTTTTAAGCCCTCAGGCGACGACAACCATTGTGATAGCGGGATTTGTGGCTTTTCTTTTTTCCGGCCACCGGTATATTTTTTCGTCAGTTCTACTGCCAGCCCGGCAAAACAAGGCACCGGTTCGCTTAATATCTGCCTGTACAATACACCAATTTCTTCAAGACGTTGCTGAGCTTCTTCCATCATGACAGGGTGCCATGTCGCCTGCCTGAGCTCTGCCTGTCCCTTTGCCCATTTCAGATAAAAAACCTGCAGGGGCATATCATTCCCGTTTGCGTTAAAACACAACAACGTCAGGTACTGAGCCATCATCCTTTTAGCGTTCTGCGAACCGTAATGCAGCATTTTAAGGCCGTCGCTGCCAAGCCAGGCACCGGCTTCTAACTGTAATTCCCCAAGATCAGCGCTGACATGGTTCTGCTCTGCCATATGCAAACCCAGGCTTGAAGATAATTGTGCGCCTGCCTGTTCCCAGCTTTCCATCAGTGCAGGTGTCAGCGGGGTATCAGGAAAGTCACCGCTTTTTTGTAACGTTTCTCTCACCAGTGTCTTATCCTGCTGGTGAATACCCGCCTCCGTAAAGGCCCTTAACGCATTAAACCGCAGCAGATTGTTTTCACTGAAGGGCTCCTCATCGGCGAGCAAAGGTTCAGCCTGTTCCAGCCGGACACCCAGCCTCTGACCGGCAAATGCCCGCAGCGGGTTGTCGAAAACACCTGCCATATCGTCTGTGCTGATAACAGCCTGTGGCAACGGGGCAGAAGTAGCAGCAAACTCACCCTGACTTCCGTCAGGTACAGTCGTTACCGCGCCGGCCAGACGGAACCAGCCGCTTTCAAACGATGGCATATCACCGGCAAAGTTGGCCGGACTGAACGGATGTAAAGGTAACTGCCGGACACAGGATGGCTTAAATTCATACCCGCTGCTGAGCACCGCAAGTAATTCTGATAACACCAGGCTCGGCTGACGTTCTGTATTGTCTTTTCCCCGCCGTCCCTGATAACTCAGATACAAATATTCACGGGCAGAGATTAATGCTTCCAGAAACAGGTAGCGATCTTCCAGACGTCTTGAACGGTCACCGGTTTTACGGGGCGTCTTTGCCATTAAGTCGATGCTGAGCGGCGCTGATTGACGGGGAAATTCACCGTCATTAAGGCCAAGAATACACACCACTTTGAAAGGGATGCTGCGCATAGGCAACATGGAACAAAAGGTTACCTGACCAGTGAGGAAGTGGTTAGCCGCATCCGGCGTAGTGAATTTTTTCACCAGCACCGCACGGATTTGACTCAGTGTAAGTTCATCACTGAAACCGGCCTGCTCACAATGGGTTACCAGATCAGCAGTGGCTTTGGATATTGCTTCCCAGCCGGGCATATCTTCCGGTGTAGCTTCAAAACATTCTGCTTTCATTTCATTGAGATAATCATGCCAGTCTTCAGCATTTCGCGGCGCTTTCAATTCTGAGGCGAATAATGAAAGCGCTTCAAGTAAATGGAGCAGCTTACCCAGCAATACTGTACTCTGCCCTTCCACATCAGGAATAGTCAGAATATCGCCGGCTATTGACGGTGAGTCCTTCATAGTCATGCCGGTGAGCAAACGTCGCAATCCCCAGGCCCAGGTAAAGGTCTCAGCCGCTTCCTTATCAAGTAAGGCAGATTTGTGCGCTGCATTTCGACCCCAGTGCACATGTGCCTGGTGCAACCATTCGCTCATCATATCGATGTCTTCAGAGGTAAGCCGGAACTTTCGCTGAACCGGTTCAAGACGCAGATAATCAATGATCTGACTAACCTCAAAGCGACTGTCAGGCAAACTGAGTAACCGTACAAAAGCGGCGATCATAGGTTCGGCATCAAGGGGCGCACGGTCTGCGATGGAGCACGGAATACGGGGGGGGTCAGTATCGCCCGCTTCCGGCGTGCCCACACGGTGAAAAACCGCCTCCACAAACGGAGCATATTCTTCAATTGCAGGACACATCACTACAATATCAGACGGTTTTAATACTGTTTCCCTGTCAGCTGTAGCGGTATTCATTAACGTCAGCAGGTAATCGTGCAATGCCTGAACTTCCCGCAGCGCCGTATGAGCACTGACAACTGTAATGCTGTTGTCTTCGCTGTTAAAACCGGAACGGGCTTCAGGTGCACAGGCATGTAAGATATCCTCCTGCATGGCATGCAGGCGCCGGCCGGCCAGCTCTTCTGCTACTACGGGATCGGTGTCGAATGCGCTGACTTCATAGCTTTCAAGGGGGGTAAGCAGGTTAAACAAATCACGCCCCTGCTGACCCAGATTACCTAACAGGGGGTTGTCCTGCCGGGCTTCCTGCCATTGGGCCAGGCCGGACTCCCGTAACAGTTTCGCCTGCTCTTTGTTACTTTTTACCTCGCCCCAGTAATTCACACTGGGATTAAGGTGAAACACATGGATATGTGTGTGCACAGCCAGTGCATCGAGAAATTGCACCAGTTGCGGAGCCATGGTGTTAATGGCAAAAACAATGATATTTTCCGGTAAGGACAGTTCGCTGCCCCGTTCTGCCAGTGCTTGCATCGCATCGGCATGAAGCCGGGCCGGATGATCGCGGTTCTCTTTTACCAGCGCGCGCCATATAACAGCCTGCCAGACTTCATCGCTGTTACCGGTGTCTGCGCCCTTCCCTTCTTCCCAGGCGAACAGCCACTGAGGCCGGAATAACAGGTATTGTTCGTATACGTCTGCCAGCGCCGTGGCAAATTGAAGGCGCTGTACACTGGCTTCCTCTTCATTACTGCACTGCTGCCAGTAACGGTTTACCGCTTCAGCCTCCGGCAATTCACAGAATGCAGCGCTGCGAATGATGGCGTCTATCCGCCATACCAGCACTTCCCGCCGAAACGGCGACTGCTTCGGCACCCGTTCTTCCCCGAGTATTTTACGTGCGGTATCCCACATGAACCTGACCGGCAAAGGGAATGACAGGTTCATCGCCACGGAACGGTCCTGAGCCAGTGACATGTTCAGCCAGTGTTGCATACCGGGGCTTTCAACCAGAATCGTTTGCGGTGTGAACAGAGTGGCCGTGTCTTCCGACTGGCTCTGTTGGCTAAGCAACGCTGACAATAAAAAACTGAGATGTTCGAGCTTGTTTGAGGGATAAAGGGCTAGCAATGATCACCTGAATTCACGCGTTTTTTTCCATGTTACGGGATAACGTGAGAATGAGCCAGCAGCAAAAAACAGACTAAAGTTCAACAAATAAACGGTTGGCTAAAAAATGGCCTTGAGGTAAAATTATGCGGATAAAAAAACCCATACAGACCTCAGGACACGAAAAATCTGTATGGGCAAGGTTACGGGCTCACTCGTGACAACCGGTTCGCGGCGTTGCCTGGCACCGGAAAAGGTTAACGCCAGGAGAAAGCACAGATAACACTTTAGATAAGGCACTATGCGTGCCAGAAAAAAATAGCCTATAAAATTCAAAAGCTTAGACTCAACCCCATCAAAAAACTGCGAAAGCAGTTTTTTTGTTTTGGTGCAAACGCACCAAGACAAGGCAACTTGCCAGTGCTTTTCTCCCGTATGCTGTTCCTATACAATTCTGTCATCCTGACAATCGTTATGAAGAAAAACATGTTAAGCCAACAACAACTCGCCACCATGCTCTCGCTGCAAAATAAAATGAATACCAAAGTGAACCCTCAGTGGTTAACCGCCGGATATGGTTACCTGCGTGCCGCGATGGTGGAATCGGTAGAGGCTATTGAGCACCACGGCTGGAAGTGGTGGAAAGCACAACAGAAAGATTTACCTCAGTTACAGATGGAGCTGGTAGATATCTGGCACTTTGCCCTGTCTGCAAGCATTATTGATTATCAGGGTGATGTGCAGGCATCCGCTGATGCACTGGCGGCACAACTTGCACAGACTTCAGTGCAAGTGCAGTTTGACGGCACAGATTATCACCCGGAGCAGCAATCACTGCTGGATAACCTGGAACTGATGGCCGGTCTTTGTGCGGCAAAACGTTTCAGTGTGCCATTGTTTATGCATATCGCCGGTCAAAGCGAAATGAGTAGTGATGAGTTGTTTCGCCAGTATGTGGGTAAGAATGTGCTGAACTTTTTCCGTCAGGACAATGGTTATAAAGCCGGAACCTATATTAAAGAGTGGCAAGGCCGGGAAGATAATGAACACCTTGTGGAAGTATTAGCGGCGCTTGATATCAACCACGAAGGCTACGCTGATCAGGTTTACGCAGGACTGGCAGAACGCTATCCTGCCTGAGAATAAATCATAGTAAAAAGCTCACTTCTTAGTGAGCTTTTTACTTTTTCATCCGGGCTAAGAGGCTATTCAATCAGACCCCTGGCCTTTGCCATAGATTCAGCTTCTTTGCATGAAGCGGGTTCATTTAAGTCTTCAAACTCACTGCAGTCAACATCAAGCATCTCATTAAGACACTCTGTACTTTTCTCCACTATGTCTTCGTGCGCAGCAAATTTCTCTTCGAACATTTCAGGTACATATTGCTGACACATCTGGTCGGCCATACCTTCTACCATCCCGCGCATTTGAGGGGGAACTTCGCCGCCCATTTCTTTTTCCATTTCCAGCGATATACACACTTTCAGCTTGTCGCAGAACGCACCGGCTGCTTTCATGTAGTCAGCAACGTCAGCGTGTGCTGAAGCAGATAAGGCCAGTGAAGCGAATACTAATGTGGCGGGTAATACATTCATTTTCATAAGCGTTCCTTTGCATGCCGGGCCCCGGCGACCCGGAGAGTTTCAATAGTAACAGAGAAACTGAAAACTGTATTAAATTTAACCAAAAAATTTAGTTAATCCACACAACCGGTTCCCGGTATCCGGCCAGAATCACTGACTTATACCGCTCCTCCAGCACATGTCGCTTCACTTTCAGCGTGGGGGTGAGTAACCCATTGTCGATGGTCCACTCCTCATTGATCACCAGCATATGATCAAGCTTCTGATGGCTTTCCAGATTGCTGTTTACTGCGTTCAGTGTGCTTTGCAAACGGGTTTCCAGTGTCAGTTTGGGTTGCTTAGCTGCTTCCTCCGATAACACCAGTAAGGCCACCGGTTGAGGCAATCCGGTACCGACGACACACACCTGCTCAATTAAATCATTCTCCATGATGCGGGCTTCAATAGGCGCCGGCGTCACATATTTTCCTTTTTCTGTTTTAAATATATCCTTCAGGCGTCCGGTAATTTTCACGTACCCTTCGTTGTCAATTTCTCCCTTATCACCGGTTTTTAAATAGCCGTCAGGGGTCAGGACTTCTGTCGTTTTTACCGGATCCAGGTAATACTCCACCATATTGCAGGGAGATTTAACCTGAATTTCGCCTTCACTGCTGATGCGGATATCCACACCTTTATAGGCCTTCCCAATTTTACCTATTTTATCCTGCCGGAACGGTACGCAGGCAGACCCGTATGCACTGTTTTCCGTCATTCCCCAACCTTCACTGATGGGAATACCAATCTTACTGAACCAACTGATAATTGCGGGAGCCAGTGGTGCTGAACCACTGGCAAACAAGCGTGCTTCTGATAAGCCCAGCCCCTGCTGTATCTTCTTTTTCACCATGGAATTGATGAAAGGTATAGCTAACAGCAAAGACAATTTTTTCTGCGGCATTTTGCCAAGCACACCATCTCTGAACTTGGTCCACAGACGCGGTACAGAAATAAACAAGGTGGGCTGACAATGTTTTACGTCCCGCTGGAAGGTATCAAGGGATTCGACAAAGTGGATTTTTCCGCCGGAATAGAAACTGGCCAGTTCTACCAGTACCCGTTCGGTTATGTGCGCCAGCGGCAAATAACTCATCATCCGGTCAGTGGCACAAAACGTCAGCGCATCCAGTGAATTAGCCGCAGCCCAGCAGATACTGCGAAAGCTGTGCACCACACCTTTAGGCTCGCCGGTGCTGCCGGAGGTGTAGATAATGGTCATTACATCATCAAGATCTCGATCAGGCGAGCCAGCTAGCGGTTCGCAGGCAATAAAGGCATCCCATTGCTCGCTGGCAGGGATCCCGGGATAAGGCATCGCTACAGTATGCAAGTCAGCCGGCACAGCAGGTAATTGTGTATCGGGCTTATCCAGTTTGCCGATGAACAAGAGCTTAATATCTGCATGGCGAATAACATAATTCAGTGTATCCCCGCCGGCAGAGGCAAAAATGGGTACCGAAATATGACCAGCCATCATGATCCCGAGATCAACGACAAACCATTCCGCGCAATTTTTAGCGAAAATACCTATACGGCTGCCGGCAGGCAGTGACAACTCAGTTAACCGGCGGGCAACCCGTCTTGCAAGACCGGCAACCTGCGCGTAGGAATAAGGTTGATAATGACCATCTGAAGGCTGAACAAGAAAGGTATCGGCGGGCCGGGTATTTTCCCAATGGTACAGCATGGCCAGAGGGCTATACTGAACTTGCTGATTTTCATTTACGACGGCTAGAGTCATTGACATTACATCCGTTTTTATTGCTATTGTATCGCAGAGATTAACATTAAATTCACAAAGCGGTTATATAAATCTAAGCGTTATTCATGGTTAATCATAGTAGATACTGACACTTACACCACTTAAACCAGTTAACAGGCATACATTTTTCGCTCCCGGCACTGACCAGGGAACAAGGAATGAACAAACAAGGCGAAATCATGAAAATTACAATTAATGGCAAAACTCAGGAGTATGACGGCGAACCGGCCATGCCCCTGCTGTGGTACATCCGTGATGATCTGAAGATGACCGGCACGAAATACGGCTGTGGCATGGCACTGTGCGGCGCATGTACTGTACATCTGGATGGTCAGGCTACGCGTTCCTGTCAGTTACCCATGTCTGCAGCAGACGGTAAAACAATCACCACAATAGAAGGGCTGGATGAAAATAATGCTCACCCGTTACAAATTAGCTGGGCGAAAGAACATGTTCCCCAATGTGGCTACTGCCAGAGTGGTCAGATTATGCAGGCAGCTTCCCTGCTTGCCTCTAATCCTTCGCCTGATGACGCAGACATTGAACGGGCCATGTCGGGCAATATTTGCCGGTGCGGTACGTATACCAGAATTAAAAAAGCCATTAAAAAAGCAGCGGAGGCAGGAAAATGACTACGTCTGACTTGAAACTGTCACGCCGCTCGTTTCTGAAAAAGTCTGCCGCTGCCGGTGGCTTTTCCCTGTCCGTGACATTGCTGCCGGCCACTCACGCTCTTGGTGCAGAAATGGCCACATCAGCAGAGCGTCTTGCGCCGAACCTGTTTGTGTCTGTCAGTGAGGAAGGTGTGATTACTGTCACCTGCCACCGCTCGGAGATGGGTCAGCAAATCCGCACAGCCATTGCGCAAATCATTGCTGACGAACTGGATGCCGACTGGTCCAAGGTCAAGGTGACTCAGGCAACAGGCGATCCGGTTTACGGTGACCAGAATACAGACGGCTCCAGAAGTATTCGCCGGAATTACGACCGGCTGAGAACAGCAGGCGCTACCGCTGCATTGATGCTGAGGCAGGCCGCAGCAAAAGGCTGGGGAACCGACAGCAGTGAGTGCATTTGTGAAAACCATTACGTAGTACACAAGCCGACAGGCCGCAAAGCCGGCTTTGCCAGTCTGGTTCCTGTTGCAGCAACCTTGTCTGTCCCTGCCGAAGCAGATGTCACTGTTAAGGAAAAGTCCGCCTTAAAATACAGCGGCAAAGGCATGGCCAGCGTCGACTTACCGGATGTAGTAGCCGGCAAAACCGTATATGGTCAGGATGTGCAACGTGAAGGTATGCTTACCGCTGTCATTGTGCGCCCTCCTGTCATGTTCACGACGGTAAAATCGCTGGACGACAGCAAAGCGAAACAGGTCAAAGGCGTAAAACATGTTATCACCATGCCGGCTGCTGCTGCGCCGGCCATGTTTAATCCGTTAGGTGGCGTTGCTGTCGTAGCCGCGTCCACCTGGTCTGCCATGCAGGGCGCAAAAGCGCTGAACATTCAGTGGACACAAAACGAACATAGCCATTATCAGTTTGAAGATGAAAAACAGGCGCTTATTGCCTCAGCCCAAAAAGGCGGCGAAACCGTCAGGTCGAAAGGAGATGCTCCGGCTGTACTGGCATCGTCAGACAAGGTCATTGAATCGACTTACTTCGCCCCCCTTCTCGCACAGGCGCCTATGGAACCTCCTGCGGCAACAGCACACGTACAGGGTGATAAAGCTGAAATATGGGCATGTACGCAAACACCTCAGGCTACCCGTAACAACGTGGCCGGCGCCCTTGGGATCCCGGCTGACAATGTAACGGTCAATGTGACCTTGCTCGGTGGCGGTTTCGGACGTAAATCAAAGCCGGATTATGCTGCTGAAGCCGCGCTGCTTTCAAAGCAAACCGGCGCTCCGGTAAAGCTGATCTGGCGGCGGGAAGACGACATTCAGCATGGCTATTATCACAGTGTGAGTGCCCAGCACCTTAAGGCTGCGCAGGATGAAAATGGAAAAACGCTGGCCTGGCAACACTGCACAGCATTTCCCTCAATTTCCACCACCTTCGCCGGCGGGGTTACCACACCATCAAACGGCGAGCTGAGTCTGGGATTCATGGATAACCCGTTCAGCATCGATAATATGTTGCTGCAAAAAGGTGAAGCGGTTAATCATGTGAGGATCGGCTGGTTACGCAGTGTATGCAATATTTTCCATGCCTGGGCAGTGCAGAGTTTCGCTGACGAACTGGCCCATCACGCCGGTCAGGATCCCAAAGCCCATTTACTGTCCCTCATTGGACCTGCCCGCCTGATTGACTTAAAAGCGGAAGGTGCGGCGTATGAAAATTATGGCGATCCCATTGAAAAATACCCTGTAGATACTGGCCGCCTGATCAATGTGATTGAAAGGGTGACGGCCATGGCAGACTGGGATAAACGGAAGTCACAGGGTCGCTACCTGGGCCTGGCAGCTCATCGCTCATTTCTAAGTTACACTGCAACCGTGGTGGAAATAGAAGTAAAAGAGGACGGTACGTGGCATATTCCGGCTACCTGGGTCAGTATTGATGCCGGCACCATCGTAAACCCGGAACATGTACGGGCGCAGTGTGAAGGGGGGTCGGTATATGGTTTGAGCTGTGCGCTGGGGCAGATTTCAGCCACAGACGGGGCGATAGATCAGAGTAACTTCCACAACTACACCGTGGCACGCATGCAACATGCACCGGCACACTTTGAGATTGATATCGTTGACAGTGATGCACCGGCAGCCGGTGTCGGTGAGCCACCGACGCCGCCATTTACGCCGGCGCTTTGCAATGCGTTATTTGCCGCTACCGGCCAGCGTTTTAAAACCTTGCCGTTACCGTTAAAACTCAATCTGAAAAGCTAAGTGTTGAAAAAGCAAAATGCCTGTACTGAGTACAGGCATTTTGCCGGTTATGACAGACGAATAGCAGCTACCATTGCCGGTTCAGTAGCTCAGGCACATATTTCGCCTCAACAGGGCGGGAATAATAATAGCCCTGGTGGTAAATACATCCCTTCTCAAGTAAATATTCTACCTGTCCGGCTTCTTCTACCCCTTCAGCGACACAACGCATATTCAGATTAGTTGCCATTTCTATGGTCGCGAGCACCAGCGCATCGTTACTGCCATCAGGCTCAATGTCATCGACAAAACTTTTATCGATTTTTAGTACCTGAAGGGGGAATTTTTTCAGATAACTCAATGATGAATAGCCGGTACCAAAGTCATCCAGTGCCAGTATAAATCCTGCTTCGATAAACCGGTTAACTTGACGGAGAGCACCTTCCGCATCATCCATCAGGATCCCTTCAGTAAGCTCGAAGCGCAATGCACTTCTTGGCAAACCGGCCTCATCCAGTAAGGCTTTCACACCGTCAATATCGAACTCGGTTTTAAAGTGTAAAGCTGACAGGTTAATTGCCACATACCCCTCAAAGCCGTCCGCATACCACGTTATGAGATCATCCACGGCGCTCTGCATGGCAGCACGGGTCACATCAATCACATAACGTAATTCTTCCAGTACCGGAATGAATTCGGACGGGTATAAAGGAGGATCATTAAGTGAGCAACGAAGCAGTAATTCGACGCCGACAGTTTTGCCGGTTTTCGCATTTATGATGGGCTGATAATGATTGTAAAAACACTGTTCCTGCCAGGCTTTTTTCACCCTGTTTTCCAGCTTAAGTCTGTCGCGGACTTTGGCATTCATATCTTCAGTGAAATAACTGAAGCCGGACACAGTATCTTTCTTCGCCGTATACATGGCCACATCTGACTGTTTCAGCAACTCAGCGGGCTCAGAGGCATCTTCGGGATAAAAAGAAATCCCCACACTGGCAGACACCCGCACCACTTCGTTGCCAAGGGCGATAGGGGTTTCAACGGACTCAATCAGGTGCCCCACAAACTCGCCGACTTTCTGCCTGTCAGTAACATTTTCAGTCACAATAACAAATTCATCACCGCCCAGTCTGGCTACAGTATCGTCCGGTGATGCCAGGTTCAGCATGCGGTTGGCAACAATCCTGAGTAATTTATCGCCATAATCATGCCCTAAAGAATCATTAATGCCTTTAAACCTGTCCAGGTCGACGAACAATACCCCCACTTCGCTACCATGGTGATTGGCACGCTCAATGGCCTGTTCAAGCCTTTCGAGCAACAGTGTCCGGTTAACCAGACCGGTAAGACTGTCGTAGTTCGCCACTTTAATAAGCTTTCTTTCGGCGTTTTTCTGCTCCGTAATATCTGACATGATAATGAGGTAATGGTCGATTTTATCCGCATCAGTCATCGTGCCGGTCACAGAGACTTCAACCAGTACGTCATAATGGCGGCCATCAGCACCGGTGAGACTTTCTTCGCTCTTCCAGAACTCGCCGGCTTTCAGAACAGATAATTTTTCTCTTAACGTTTTACCCAGTCGCGGCGAGTTCTCAAACATACGATTCAGCTGGCGTTCCAGTCCCTTGTCGCTGTCGAGCCCGAATGCTGCACAGCATGAAGGATTCACAGCCACCGGCATATAGGCGTTGTCGAAAATCATTACCCAGTCACGGGTGTGCTGAAACGCGTCACCGAACAAACGCACCTGGTGTTGCGCCTGATGTAAGCGGTTTTGCTGACGCTGCCGGTGAAAGAGATAACTGGCAAGTAAAACCAGCAGAAAGCAAAAATAAATACTGTAAGCCACCGGTGAACGTAGCGGCGGATACGGAATGGTAAAAGACAAAGAAGCCGGCAGCAGCACCACATCGTTGTCCTGCTTTAACGGGGACACATCAAAGTGATATTCGCCCGGAGACAGGAATGCAAATGTGACACTGCCATTTTTGGAGACCGACTCACTGACCACCGAATTTTCTCTGACGAGCTTATAGCGGAATGTTGTATCGCGGCTGTAACTGGACGACAGCGCAGTGAACTGAATAGTAATGCCGTAATCGTCATGATTAAACGTAACATGTTCACCGCTAAGGTTTCGCATGGGTTCATGGATCATGCGGGAGTCCAGCAACACGTTGCTGATCACCATTTTTTTCACGCTACGGGCCCGTTGCTTTGCTTTATCCAGCAATTTTTCCGGATCAAACAACACGAATCCTGCCGTAGAACCAAATGCCAGCCGTCCGTCACTAAGCTTTAACGCTGCGCCATCATTAAACTCAGAGACTCTGATGTCTTCCCCGTAACGGTACCGCTCTACGGAACCGGAAAGAGGTGAATAACGCCCGAGGAATCCATGGGTAGTAAACCAGATGTTCCCGCTTTCATCTCCGGTGAGGCTGTAAACAATGTCTGTGAACAACGACTCTGTTCCGTTCAGGTATGTTTTCACAGCAAAGGTTTCAGCGTCTAAACCCACCATGCCGTAACTGGGAAAGCCCAGCCAGAGTACATCGTGACTGTCGACCATGAAGCTGGTAACCGCGCTGATATTATTGCGTTCCTTTTCAGGAAACCGGTAGACATCGCGGATCCCGAAATCCGTGGTATCTACCATCAGAACGGCGTCTCTCACTGACAAGAAGATCTTGCCGGGGTAGCGCTTATCTGCGCCAAGAAAGGTAAAGGAATAATTGGCGTTAATGCCTTCGATATCAAGCGGCAGAGATTCCAGTTTTTCTGTGGCCGGATCGTAGCGCCAGAAGCCCCGGGAAATAAAATAAATGCGGCCTTCGTTGTCCGTTGCTGTGCCAAAATTCCAGTCATTTAAAACTTTTTCAGCCTCCGGTGTATGTGACGGCAGCGGACTGATTTCTCCGGTTTGCTTAGAGAACATCCGCAGTCCTCTGTATGTCTCCAGAATTAAATTGTCACCCGGCGCAGGATAGATATTCATGATAATACTGACATCGCTGCTGTTGGCGATATCATCTTCACGAAGGAAATGCCGGCTTTCTTCTGTTTTAAGATTGAATGCTGTTAATCCGTTTTTGGTACCCACCCAGAGAATGTCGTCTTCCTGCAAAAATGACCATACGGTGTTATCTGCCACGACCGCCTTATCGTCACGAATGGTGTTCTGATACGTCTCGATACCTAATGGCTTGGCATACCAGAACAAAAGACCACCATATACACTGCCCATCCATAAGTTCCCCTGCTCATCAGACAACAAACTCCGGATACTTTTGTCAGCCAGCGCAATAATGCCTGCATGGGGATAAAGAATATGGCTGTTTTGCCACTGGTCATTTTCACGATACAACCTGAACAGTCCCAGGTCAGTGCCCAGCCAGTACTCTCCGTTACCGGCCGGTGTCATTGTCCAGATATTGCGATCTTTAACGACACGGCTGCCCTGAACCTCAATAACATCATCATCTTTTTCGGTAAGGTCAGTCACCGGGATTGAAAAAAGCCCCCCTACCGTGCCGATAAATAATGTATCCGGAGAAGGGGTATATAAGGTTTTTGTATTAACAGAAAGATTGGAGATATCGCCGGCAGGCAGATAGTTGAGAGTTTTAAGACTTGCCAGCCCTTTTGACAGTGACATAACTTCCAGGCCGTAACTTGTGGCGATAAAGAGCTGGTCGCCCATACTCTTTACATCCCTGATTACGTTCCCCTCTCCGATATGCTCTTTGGTAAGACGATACAGTTCAGTACTTTCACCGGTTTGGGGATAATATCTGATAATGTGCTGTTCCAGCGCCACCACCATAGAACCGTCCGCCAGTTCTTCGAAGGCATCAGCACCCTGGGTCCAACCTTCTTCATCAAAATAACTGACTCTGCTGACCAGTTGGTAACGGTTACTGTTTAAATCAAAAAAATAAACGCCGTCAGAATAAGTGGAAACCCACAGACGATTGCTGCTGTCGACAAACAAATTACGGATTTCGTTGTTGACGAACAATCCGTCAGGACCTTCCAGGGTAACAAAGCGGTAACCGTCCCAGCGGCTCACGCCTCCTTCTGTCGCTACCCAGATAAATCCGTCACGGTCGCGTACGATATCCTGAACCTTGTCCTGAGCCAGACCATCGGCGGTACCGAGCTGTAAAAAAGTGGGATCTTCGATAAGAGGAGCGGCATTCACCGTGCCGGTAAGAAAAAACAGAATAAAAAACAACAGTGTCATTAATTGTTCCCTGATGTCCGGGAACTTGCGCATTATTTTCATTGTTATCATCAGGTGTCGTTTCACTTCGACATGAGAGGCCTCACCGGGCCTGACAACTTCGCCGTGCACCGTTTTTTTACCGGTCAGACACAGCGAACCGCAATTGCTATTTGTCTATGGTGTGCAGTTTAACGATTCTGCACATAAATGAAAGCGGCACTGCCTGACCTGAGGATAAATTTACATACCTCATTGAAAAATAAGAAGCTGTTAATACGTGTCAGTCCTTTTCCCTGATAGGGATCCGGCCGGCTTTCACCGCGCCGCGTTTGATACCGGCCTGAGGAGCGAGACGGTAAAGATCACCATTGGTGCCCACATAGGTTTTCCGGATACCGCATGATTTTGCAATATCTGCATGGGCCTGCAGATGTGCAGCTTCGCCATGTACAGGAATGGCAATTTCCGGCTTCACCCAGTGATACATAAGCTTAAGTTCTTCAGCACAGGGGTGACCGCTGGCGTGAACCGGCAACGGGCTGTCTTCACTGAGCAACGTACTGACTCCCATGGCCGCAAAACGGGACAGTAACCGCTCAACCGGCTTTTCGTTACCGGGTATCACTATGCTGGAAAAAATAATATGATCGCCTCTGGCCAGCTCCAGTTGCGGATGACTGTTTGTTGCCAGACGGGAGAGCGCAGCCCGGGGCTCTCCCTGGCTGCCTGTTGCCACCACCAGCACTTCTTCGGGTGGTAAGTAGCCAATATGTTCTGGATCTGCCAGCGTAATATCTTCCGGCCAGAAGCCCTGAGCCCTGGCAATGCTGACCATGTTGATGAGTGAGCGGCCAAGCAGGGCAAGGTAACGCCCGGTCCGTTGAGCAACCCGTGCCAAAGAAATCAATCTGGCTATGTTACTGGCAAAACAGGCTACCACGACTCTGCCCTTCAATGGCTTGATGACTGATAACAAGCCATCGAAGCAATTACGTTCAGACAGTGACATGCCCGGCTTCAATGCATTGGTAGAATCCCCCACCATGGCCAGAATGTTTTCGTCCTGCAGGGCCTGATACAGTGTGTGCTGAAAAGGCTTGCCTGACACAGGCTGCGCATCGATTTTCCAGTCAGCGGTATGAAAAATTTTACCTGCGGAGGTGTCTATCAATATGGCGTAGGGATCAGGAATGGAATGAGTAATAGCCAGCCAGCGCACGGTGAAAGGCCCAATCGTGCGGGTGGTGTTTTCCGACACTTCTATAATTGGCACCCGCCCGGCCATATTTTCCCTGGCCAGTTTACGGCGCAGCACTTCGGCAGTAAACGGCGTGGTATAAACCGGACAACGAAACCGTTGCCAGATGTAAGGAACCGCACCGACGTGATCTTCATGAGCATGGGTTATCACCAGCCCGGCCAGTTGCTCTTTGCGGGAGGTGATAAATTCCGGGTCCGGCGCGACAACAGAAAATAAGGCATCTTTTGTGACGCCCGTTTCAGCGGCCGGATACAGAGGCTCATTAAATGAGACGCCGCAATCCACCATTAACCACTGTCCGTCGTGTCCATAAAGATTCAGGTTCATGCCAATTTCACCGGTACCGCCCAGCGGAATAAACCATAAATCATCTTTTGCCGGATTAAGTGAGCTGATAATCACCTCCCCATCAAGAAGTTAAAATAAAAACGGCCTGTCAATCACAGGCCGTACGTAGTCAGAACGGGCAATTATTTCACGATGGTCATTTCATCAATGAGATTGGTTGCGCCGTCTACATATTCCATTACCCACAGCATGTATCGCGCATCAACATGAATAGTACGTGTTGTACGGGGATCAAAATCCCAGTCTGAGTTGACACTTTCAAATGTACCGTCGAACAACAAGCCAACCAGCTCAGCATTGGCATTCAGCGTTGCAGAGCCTGAGTTACCGCCGGTGGAATCCAGATCGGTAAGGAAATTGACCGGCACACTATTAATACTATCCAGCTTATAAGGTCCGTACTGCTTTTCTTCAATCAGCGACAACAATTTTGCCGGTGCATTGAAGGGACTTTCCCCGGTGTCTTTCTCTAAAATACCTTCAAGACGGGTAAACGGTTCATAGATTAAACCGTCTTTTGGCGAGCCGCCGAGTACATTTCCGTAAGTCACCCTCAGAGTACTGTTGGCATCAGGGTACGCCAGATTACCTTTTGATTTCTGCCAGTCAATAATGGCTTGCATATACAGAGGCTGCAAGGCAGCAGACTGCCCCCGCAGCGCTTTTGTGGCATCTTCTATTTGCATTTCAGTGTCATATAACGCCACAGCAAGACGAATGAAAGGATCTTTACTGCTCTCAAATTCACTGCGACCGGCCTTAAGCCAGTTTACCCGCATTTCAGTATCTTTCAGTGTAGTTTCACGATAAAAAGTATCCAGTACTTCATCCAGGTTTCCTTTATCGGCAGCGGCCTTCAGACCCATAGCATTGTCAAAGGCTTTTACCCGTGCATCTTCAGGCTGAGCCATATAAAGAGAAATCATTTTTTTCCATACCGCTTTATCAACAGTGGCATCGAAGCGGCGATCAACCCGTGTCAGGCTTTCTTCCAGCCGTGAACGGTCCCGATCCTGAAAACCCGGTAAATGTTCAGCATCCGGCTTCTCACTTTCTATTGCATTGCGGTAAAGCTGTTTCGCCACTGACAATAGCTGTGCGCGAGACAAATTTTTATACCAGAAATTTTGCTTGTTGTTTCTGATGCGCTCGTCCATGACACTATCCAGTTGACTGATATTGTCAACCAGGGCATTTTTACCCTGCGACGTTAGCCAGGAAGTCAGAGCCTCTTCCCTTTCGGCGCGGCGCGAAACCAGTCCCACCCTCTTAGCGCCTTCAAGTTGTCCCTGTATATTTTTCAGGAAGTTATTCAGGCTGGCGAGTAAGGCATCATATTTTATCCGCGCATCACTGCCCTCTTCAGAGGCGCCCTTGATGGTATCAACCCACTGCCCTCCCAAATCAAGGTTCGTTGGATACAACCAGTCAAACGTATAGGAAACCAGTGAATGTCTGGCATAACGGTTTGTCGAACCGGGATAACCTGCGGCCATAACAAAATCGCCGTCATCCAACCCGGCTGCAGAGACCTTCAGTATTTGTGCAGGCTGATAAGGGACATTATCTTCACTGTAGTCTGCCGGCTTTCCGTCCGGTCCAACATAAGCGCGGTAAAATGAGAAGTCCCCTGTGTGGCGGGGCCACATCCAGTTATCAATTTCCCCGCCGTATGTCCCGGTAGACTCCGCCGGTGCATAGGCTATGCGTACATCGCGTATTTCCATTTGCTTGATTAATTTATATTCCAGTCCCTGGAAAAAAGCCGGTACGGAACAACGGTATCCGGGCTCTGCTTCGCATTCAGCAATAATCGCCTTGCGGTTTTGCTCAATGGCATCGTATCGTTCCCGCCCCTGTAAATCCTCACTGAGCATGCCGGTCACCTGACTGGTCACGTCGGTAAAATCCACAGTAACGAACATGCGCGTGCCGGGCGCGGCCGGCAACTCATCTGCCAGTTCCTTTGCCAGAAAACCGTTTTCCAGATAATTGTTATCAGGTGTACTGTTGTACTGCACTGAGCCCCGGGCACAGTGATGGTTGGTAACGGCCAGACCCTGTGCGGAAACGAAGGAAGCAGAGCAACCGCCAAGGGAAACAATCGCGCCCATGGGAAAACCGGTTAAGTCAGAGAGTGTTTCAGGGGAAATCTCCAGACCGGTATTTTTAAGATCACCGGCTATTTGCGGGAGCTGTTCAGGGGTAAACATACCTTCTTTTGCCAGTGCCGGAAGCGCAGCACAGCAAAATGCTACTGACGCAGCAATGATTGTTTTTCGGGACATCTTGATTCCTTTGCTTTTTTCCGTCGTTATTATACGTCCTTAGTTTACCCGGCAGACGTCAGAATGGAAATTGCAAAAGGAGACTGCATCGCGATGAGACGCTAAAGAGTGTGTGAAAATGTGTCAGGGAAGAGCTAAAAAAAGCCCTGTCAGATGCAGGGCGTGACTTTATTTAATGATGCAGTTCAGCATTCAGTTGATCGATGATTTCGACCCATTCAGCATCCTCCAGCAACGCACTTCTCAAGAATGTAGCCTGTGCATCATTCCAGAAAGGTGCATCTTCAATGTGTCTGCTGTCGTTCAAACCCCGGTGTTTTTCGACAAAACTTTCCATCGCTTCATCGCTGTTGTCCAGACCCAGTTGAGCGAACAGATCCTGCATTGTGGGTTGTTGCAATAACATGCGCTGCTCCTTTTATTCATTTCTGATACGGTTTTAACGTAAGAGGCAGCAACTGCGATCAGCCTTTTGCGGCGAGAATTTTCTCTGCCATGACGTCCGGCTCAATAATCTCGCCTTCTTCGCCCGGTACAGGGCAAACCATGACCACCAGCGCGTCTTTCAACAGGCCCGGTGTCCACTTTTGCATCCAATCCTGCAGGGAAATGCGTAACGGCTCACAGTGAGACCATTCATCCGTAGCCCAAAGTGCAGCCAGCGCCTCATCGGGCCATACCGGCACACCGTCTTCTTCATCAGAAGTGAGCATCACACAACCATCGTCATCTTTTAAGATCCACACCTCGCCATGTTCAATGACGGATTCAACGGTGGCCTGCAGGCGTTTTTCAGCACTGACTTCCAGTAGAGGGTGAGATAAAGACATACATTTCCTTACAGAACCGGCAAGCGGTTATCTGACTTAAATTTTTCAGCGTCCGGCTTATCATCCTGTGTTTGATATTCCGGCTTTCCGTTACCCGATGATAATGAATCTGCCATGGGATTTCTCTCCACAGTATTGCCAGACCGGACGACTGATCTTTGATGAATATAGCTGATATATTGGGTCAGACTTCTTTCCTGCAAGTCAAAAGCGTAAAGATTTGCTAACTGATTAATTAATTCACCGCGCTGGTGTTGCATCAACACAAAACTGGAAGCAGGTTTATCCCCTGCCGTTAAGCGTTTTTCCGGCGCAAAAGCTGCTGTTACCCGGCTGGCCGGCGTTGCCACTTCACGGTGAACTAACGTGTAGCCGGCATAGCGGTTTTCACCGGCGGAAGCACCTGCGTTTCCTGCCGGCATGCCGGCAAATGCCTGTCGTATGGCCTGTTCCAGTTTACCCGGCATAAAATCACCTGCCACAAAGAGTCTGGCGCGGCTGGCCACCAGTGTGTCAGTCAGATAGTTGCGGATATCATCGCCGGTGATGTTCAAAAATGAAGCCGCTTCCGGTTGCACTGTCCCGCGGCTTATATTACCGGTCTTAATACCGGTAGCTTTTTGCAAACCGGCAATTTCATAGTTCCGCCAGTGTTCTGCTTTTGTTCTTGCCAGAATGTCTTCATCAATACCGTTATAGCGTACAGCCTGTGCCAGCACATTAGCCGCTTCCACAGCTTTTTCGCCGGACGTATCCACGCTCACCTGACTGGTACGGGCGCCGCTGACCAACCGGAGATCACCGTTAAAATCTGACAAAGCGGGATTTGCTGCCAATACGTCGAAAGCCAGCGCAGGTAATCCGGGCAAAGGTTTATCAGGATACCGGTTGGTATCAAACTGCAAATGTAAGGTGACG
The DNA here is from genome assembly GCF_056160625.1 of Alteromonas sp. ABH4_457. Lineage (NCBI taxonomy): Bacteria > Pseudomonadati > Pseudomonadota > Gammaproteobacteria > Alteromonadales > Alteromonadaceae > Alteromonas > Alteromonas sp. ABH4_457. The sequence continues at coordinate 163,579 of NZ_JBSWXN010000007.1, read as the reverse complement.
GCGGCGGCTGTATCCATGGGCAGCATGACCACGTTAAGGCCATTTTCCAGGGTGAACGTTATCGCGCCCTGAGCAACAGAATTGAACACTTCGCCGTTGGCAGGCTGTAGCTGTACCACACTGGTAACAGATGAGGAATATTTCCACGGAACTGGTTCCGCAGAGACAGTTTCAACAGAGGCTGTTACCGCCCATGAGGTCAAACACGTGGTTACCAGACCCCATATTTTCAGACAACGCATGCTTTTACTCCTTCCATGGCCGCATATTCTGTCAGTCAATACAGTATTAATAGTGATTTGGTTCTCATCTGTGCTAAATCCGTCAGACACAGAGATAAACGGTAACTTTTAATCCGCCAGCCTGGCGAAAGTTTAACCGTATGCGGGTATCATAACCCAAACAGAATTAAATTCCAGATTCAGACTGGTATTACGCCAGTCTGACGATGTAAATAAAAAGGTGAGTGACCGGACGATACAGGTAATATCACACTTGAGCGGATGTGAGTAAATCGAGCAGTGCGGGTAGCCCGGGACGTTTAACCGATTTCATTGTATTAAGATAAACCGTCGCAGAGAGATCCTCAAAAGTACTGACACAACGGAGTTCCCCGGCCGGTAACAGTTTTTTTGCAACCGATTCCGGTAACAACGCAAAGCCGCCTTCTTCAGTAAGGCTGCTGGCAGCCAGCCGGAGAGAATTTGTACTGAGTCTGGCATCACGGAGCTGAGGACTGATTTGCTGTAACTTATCCCTGACTTTGCTGCCCCACTCTACAGACACATAGGTGTTCGGCGCGGGCTCTTCTGCTTCAGTACCATAAGCAAACATAGCAAGGGGCTCACACAGCAACTCGGTACTCAGAATTTCTTCAGACTTCAGCGGTTCTGAAGACAATGCAATGTCGATGGTTCTTTCATGAAGCTGACGGGATAAGCTGTCCAGCGTAAGCACTTCGGCTTTTACAGACCAGTCTGGAAATGCCTGATGAACTTTTCCCAGCACAGACGTGAACCCCATTTCACTGGCCAGCTGGGTAGCGGCGCACACCACAAATTCGCCGGATTCGGCTTGCAGTTCCCGTTTGGCGTCTTTTAGCGTGTCGGTCAGTTGATGCGCGAAAGGAAGGAGTTTCTCACCAGCCTGGGTCAATTGAATACTGTTGCGGTGGCGTATAAATAAAGTGGTCTGAAAATACTCTTCCAGCAATTTAATTCTGGCGCTGACAGCAGATTGCGTCAGATAAAGATTCTCTGCGGCTTTACCAAAATGCCGGGTCTTAACAACTTCAAGAAAGGTAGATAAAAAGCGGATATCCATAGATGCTACACAGCGAGTCACGTTACAGGGTATACGGTCTCACAGCTTTCTATGGTTGTAAAACAAAAATGTACACAACGCATCAGAAAACTGATGCGTTGCTCAGATAACATTAATCGCGTGTTATCAGTAACTTTCCTGGTGAAGCCTTCGCTGTTTTTCGCGACGCTGAACGTCACGCTTTTGCTTAGTTTTCACCTGATGACGACGGTCCTGGCTTTTTTTGCCGTGAAGGTCACCATCTTCTACCGAGTCCCATTCTTCACGCTGGTAACGATAGTCTTTACTCATTGCAGTCTCATAGTTATTGCCACATCTCCATTATCAGTGTGCTGACAAAAATGGGAAACAAAAATTAATCATCGTGACGATGAATAATTTCACTGAACAAAAATCAACCACCCTCTATTCATTAGCTACCTCAATAGTGTAGCGTTAAAGGGCTAATTTCCCCGTTGAGCCCGTTTCCCGGACTGCTCACGGTGCTTGTCGTCCTGACAAAAGCACATTCAAAATTATTTATCTTAAAGGTAAAAAAAATTTGTTTCCCATGATGTTTTTATTGATTTAAAAGTCTGCTGAGTTTACTCCTTTTCGAGACTTCGCCATGAAAACGTTTGATATCCGACCAGCTCCAAAGCCCTTCATCGACAGGGTAAAATTTCCGTACGGTTTTAAAAAATCCGGAGACTTCAGTATACCAGAGGCCGACTTGCTGACACGTTACGGTAAAACTTTGTGTGATCTGGAATCAGGCACAATACAACCTGAATCCGCTGATGAAAAACACTTTGTCGCTTTCATTTCCGGTACTGTTCCGGCTGAGAACGGACTGGAAAAAGCGTGGCAAAAGTACGTACACCTAGCCCGTGGAAAACGTAACTTCTACACGTTACACAGTTCGGCCAGCAACGCGGCCGAATTTGATGATGACTACTCAGACGAAACATTCGACGTCGCCTGATTCATCTTCACAGTCATCTTTATGAACCTGCCCGGTTTCTTTCACGGAACCGGTCAGGTTTTGCTGTTTTATTCACGCCTTAACTTTTTACTTTTTCCCGCAGCTTTTTGTGATCTTTTTAGATTGCCTGTACGAAACAGCATGTATACCCGTGCAATCTCAGTACTTGTAAGACCGGGATTTCACTGCGCTTATGGTTTAAGCAGGCAAAAAGGACAAAAAGATGATTGCTTTTAATACCCTGACAAAATTCGGAATTCATGCCACTGACGGCGACATTGGTCAGTGCAAAGATGTTTTGTTTGATGATCAGGATTTCGTTATCCGCTATTTTGTGGCCGATACACACAAGTGGCTGCCCCTTGGCCGCAAAGTTGTACTCTCCCCCATTTCACTTACTGAGGTGAATGACACAGAAGAAAAACTCTATGTGTCTATGACCAAAGATGCTTTGAAAGAAAGTCCGTCCATCGACGACCACAAACCGTTATCGCGGGAATACGAAGAAATCTTATTTAAATATTTCGGTTACGGCTATTACTGGACGGGACCGGGTGCCTGGGGCGACTTCTCACATCCTACAGAGCTTGTTGATCAGCAAAGTATGCAGGACGACATGGACAGCCTTGAAAGCAAGCCTGAAAATCACTTACGGTCCTGCGACGAAGTAAACGGGTACGATATCAGTGCGCAGGGCGAGGACACAGGTCACGTATGTGATTTTGTCATCGACAAACGCAACTGGGCCATTCAGCTTTTCATTATTGATACACGAAACTGGCTGCCCGGCGGGAAAAAAATTGCGCTCGCTCCCGCGCTGATAAAAGACATCGACTGGTCGACGCATAAGATTCATGTGAACGTCAGTCATGATGACCTGATGGCATTACCGGAAGTGGATGATGACCGCCTTGATGACGCCGACTACCTTGCGTCTCTGGCAAGTAAACCTTTAATGACAGATCGAAAATAATAAAGGCGGCAGCCGCCGCCTTTATTCAATAAGAACCGGAGATGTCACTCTGCAGCACAGAAGAAACCATAAAGCAGGCCTATAGTCTGCTTCACTCTGTCGTCAGCAAGACTATAGTAAATTGTTTGCCCGTCACGACGGGTGGCCACCATGTTGGCCTCACGTAAAAGTGCCAGATGTTGAGAAAGTACCGGCTGAGTTACCGGAATCCGGGTCAGTAAATCAGATACAGAAAATTCATCATTTAGCAGAGAACACAACACCATAAGGCGGGTTTTGTTCGCTAATTGCTTTAAATATCGCTCTGCCTCGGAGGCATGGGATAATAATTCTTCTGTGTCAATGTTATTTGCAGTCGCTGTCATTAGTAGTACTTCTTTATTATTTATTTGTGGGTATTAAAGCGTAAATGATTCTCACTTATCAACAATGTTCATCGTAAATAACATGCGTTCCAAGGTATTACCACTGTTTATTTACCGCAAGCTATATTAAATTTAGCTTATATTGTAAAATTTTATCACTCTCGGGGGACATGACTGTCATGACCCGACCATTTCCGGAGAATAACCATGCTGAAGACGATTCAGGAACGCATTGCTTCTATCACCCTGCCCTTACGAATTATCACCGCTCAAGAGGCAGCGTCGGAATGCGCCGGAAACGACGGCGTATTGATTGACGTTCGTGAGCCGGGTGAATGTCAGAACCAGCCGTCTGAAAGCGCTATCAATTTCCCCAGGGGGGTATTAGAGATGAAGATGGCCGAAAAGTTCCCTGACGCCGCCAAACCGGTTTATTTACATTGCGCATCAGGGGTCCGTGCCAAACTGGCTGCAGAACAACTTGCATTGATGGGATACGAAAATGTCTCTGTGATCACCTGTCCTGTTATAGATATTTGTAAACACTTCCCTGAATGACAGACCGGCGCAACCGGCTGATAAGGTTTTATGCTTTCGTGTTTTACCAGCGTGCGCTCTGAGGTAAACTGATTATCAGAAACAGAAGCAAAGTTACCTTAGTGGTTGATTAAAGACAGACACGGAAAATTATGTTGAAAGCAACGTTAGAGCAGTGGCGGATGTTTAAAGCCGTCGTGGATGCAGGTGGCTTTAATCAGGCAGCACAGCTGGTACATAAAAGTCAGTCGAGTGTGCATCACGCCGTTCAAAAACTGGAAACAGCCCTTGGCATTACTTTATTTGAAAATGACGGGCGAAAAGTTAAATTAACAGAGGCCGGTGATTTGATGCTGCGCCGTGCTAATTTTCTCCTTGATGAAGCGCACAAACTGGAAGCCGTTGCAACGAACCTGCAAAGTGGTACCGAGACGCAATTACGCATTGCTGTTGATATTATTTTCCCGCCTACGCTTTTATATAATGTTTTAAATAAAGTCTCTCAGGAATATCCCCTTTTACGGATAGAACTGATGGAAACCGTACTTAATGGTGCAAATTCACTTTTAAAAGCTGCTGAAGTAGATATTGCTATCTCACCTTTTGCAGTTAAAAACGGTTTCAGCGAAGATTTATGCGAAATCGAATTTGTTGCCGTTGCCCACCCGGACCATCCGCTGCATCAGCTTGAACGTGCTTTAACCGTAGAAGATTTAAAATCTCACCGTCAGATAGTGGTGCGTGATTCGTCTGCAGAACGCAAAGCCGAATCCGGCTGGCTGGGTGCCGACCAACGCTGGACAGTAAGCCACGTACGTACATCAATCGACATTATATGCAAAGGTCTGGGTTTCGCATGGCTGCCACTGGCTATTATCAAGCCACAGCTCAATCAGGGACTGTTGAAACCACTTCCGATGGAGACCAGCGGTATACGTAAAGGCCTGTTGTATCTTTGTTTTGAAGACGGAGACCGTCTCGGACCCGCTGCCCGTGCTTTTATTGGCGAACTGCGCTATCAGTCAATGAATCTTCCCACAGCAGAAGCGGAAGGCTTTTTAATTCGTTAAACAGCACGCAAATCGGGCGCAAAAGTTGCCCCAAAAAGCGTAAGCAGGTATAACAAACAGGTCCCGTATAAAATAATAACAAAGGAGGGACCCGTGCCACATACCATCATTTATTGTTATTCCGGAACCACAGGGTCTGCACCTGAGATTCAGCCTTCCAAAGCGGATACCACAATCAATGCCGCATAGAGTCGAAATTCAACATAATAAAGCCAGCTTGCGCAAGCGGTTGCTGGCAGGCTCCACAGGCTTATCTATGCTGCTGATAGGCGTATTGTGCTACCTCGGCCATGGCATTCTGATTGAGCTTGAAACCGATTTTGAAAAACAGTATTTCGACAGCCAGATGCCTTTTATCAGCACCCTTGCCAGTCAGCCGGCCATTAACAAAAGATTGATGCCTGATGCGGTAATAATGGTGAAACGGGGTCCGGTAATCTTGTATCAAAAGTCCGGCATAGTTGACCTTCCCGACACACTGACGGCAAACTCAGGCGAGCCGGTCACAGAATTTAATAACCTGCGTCTTTATATCCGTGAACTGCCTTCAACCGCAGATGGAGCCCCGTTAACCGTTATCTGGCGCACAAAAGATCTCACTGAGATATCCTCACAGATAGTCAACACCCTTTCTGTCGCCGGCTTTATTACGTTTTGGGTTGCAGTGTGGGCTGCCCTGCTGATGTCCGCCTTTATTGCCCGCCGCTTTGAGCAGGCTAACAACACGCTGGAGCGACTGGCTCTTGAAGATGCACTGACCAAACTTCCCAACCGCAATGCGCTGCTGTCCGGTGATACCTTCAACTCAACTCATGGCGCGTTGTTTTTTCTTGATCTCGACCGATTCAGAGAAATAAATGATGCGCTGGGACACGCGATGGGTGACAGAATGTTGTTTGCTTTTTCACAGCGGTTAAAAAATATTGCCGGAAAAGGCGTCAAGGTATATCGCTACCGTAGTGATGAATTTGTTATCTGGCACCCTGACCTGCCGGCAGACGATGTGCTCAGCCGCGCGTTTACCCTGCTGTACGATTGCCGCGAGCCGTTATTTATCGGAAACAGTGCATTTGAGGTCAGTTGCAGTATTGGTGTTGCCTGTTTCCCTGAGCATGGTCATCACCACGAAATGCTGATCAGAAATGCTGAAAACGCCATGCACAGGGCAAAAAAACTGCGTCTTGGCGTGCAAATTTATAATGAAAGACTGGCATATAACAGCACCATTAAAGTGACGTTGCGCAGTCAGCTTCGCTCTGCATTAAACAATAAAGAATTTGTACTGCATTATCAGCCCAAAGTAGAAATTGGCAGTGGCAGGCTGGCAGGCGCCGAAGCCATTGTACGGTGGCAGCATCCTGAAGAAGGACTGCTGCAACCTTCGTTATTCATTGATTTGGTCGAACAAAGCGGCATTATTCATGCTTTTACCCGTTACACGGTGGAAATGGCGGTCACTCAGATCAAAACCTGGTCATCCTACGGGTTTGAATTACCTGTTTCTGTCAATCTGTCTGCTTATAATTTAATGGACAGCGCATTCATCCCCTTTGTCCGTAGTTTGCTGGAAAAGTCAGGTATTAAACCGGCCTTGCTGGAGTTTGAACTCACTGAAAGCGCAACGATGGTGGACATCGCGGTAAGCCGCCGTGTATTGTCAGATTTCAGAGAAATGGGCATTGCCACCTCGATTGACGACTTTGGTACCGGCATGAGTTCATTTGCCTACTTGCGGGAACTGGATATTCATACTGTCAAACTTGACCAGTCCTTTATTCGTGGTCTGGCTGAAGGAAACCGTGACGCAAAAATAGTGGAAGGCATTGTGTCTTTATGCCGTAACCTGGGGATCGATGTGATCGCCGAAGGTGTAGAAACACAGCAACAAGCCAGCCTGTTGACCCGGCTGGACTGTCACATCGCACAAGGTTATCTTTACGGCAAACCCATGCCGGCAAAAGACATCCTTTCTGTGATGCAGGACGGTACTTCCCTGACATCACCGCAAAGCCGTACTCACGCCGGCGGTCACTGAATTTATAATTATAAAATAATGCGTGATCTTAATCCGCAGACACCCTGTAAAACGTACATTGCGACAATAATTTTTACTAAAGGACTAACACAGTGCTGACTGTTTTACTTGTGGATGACGACCCTGAGTTTACCGAGGTAGCTTGCACAATTATCGAATTTTTGGGTCATGACATTCTGACCGCAGGCAACCTTGCCGAAGCCAGGGAATGGCTGGAAAAAGAAACCTTCGACCATGTTCTGCTGGATTTCATGCTCCCCGACGGTAGCGGCGTCCACCTTTTTGAAGAACTCGATGCCCTGCCCAAACGTCCCAAAGTGACGTTAATTACCGGCCATCCTTCTGTCCGCGGCATTATCAAGGGCCTGTGCGGGCCGAATATCGATTATCTGGTCAAGCCCATACAGCGGGAAGACATCGAAGCAGCCCTGTCCGGTAAAAAAGAAAAACCGGCTTCCGGTGGTAATAAAATTAAGAAGTATTTCGGTCATCTCATTGGTGAATCAGCGCCAATGAAAGAACTGTATAAACTTATTGAACGGGTAAGCCGCACGAGCGCAAACGTCATGTTGCTGGGTGAAAGCGGCGTGGGTAAAGAAGTGGTTGCCGCCTCAATTCATCAGGCCTCTGATGTGACCGGCCCGTACATCGCCACCAACTGTGGTGCGTTTTCTAAAGAATTGATCGGCAGTGAATTATTTGGTCACGAAAAAGGTGCTTTTACCGGCGCGGTGAATCGTAAGGAAGGGGTATTTGAACAGGCTGAAAGCGGTACGCTGTTTTTAGATGAAATCACTGAAATGCCTATCGATATGCAGCCTAACCTGTTACGGGTACTGGAAAATAAAGTGGTCATCCGCGTGGGCGGAACCAAAACCATTCCGGTAAACTGCCGCGTCGTATCAGCGACAAACCGCCGGATGGAAGAAATTGCTGAAAGCAAAGTATTACGGGAAGACATCTATTTTCGTCTCGCCGTGTTTCCCATTACGATCCCGCCATTGCGGGAACGCAAGGAAGATATTCCGCTTCTGGCCATGCAATTTATTGAAGAATTCAATAAAGAAAATGATACCCGTTTTGAATGGGATGAAGCCCAGCTCGATACCCTCACTGCTTACGACTGGCCGGGTAACGTACGTGAACTGCGTCACTTTGTGCATCGTGCTGCCATCATGAGTGACCCGGATAAAACCAACATAGAATTACCGAAAACAATTGAATCTCCTTTCGCGAAAAAACAATCGACGACGACGGCGCTGGAAGCCGGACGGACCATTGAGGATGTGGAAAAAGAACTAATCTATGCCACTCTCGAGAAAGTGAACGGTAATAAAACACTGGCAGCAGAGATGCTGGGGATCAGTACCAAAACACTCTATAACCGTTTGCACGCATACGGTGATTTGAGCAAAGACGAGTCCTGAGGAAAGGATCCATGACTGATGAAAAGCTGGCGGTAATTGCAAAGTGGGTACATGATGCAAGAAAACCGCTCAACCGCATCTCGATGCAGGCCGAACTGGTAAAGATGGCGCTGAACGGCGATATTCCGGTAGAAAAAGCGCAGGAAGCGCTGGATAAAATTATCGTAAGCACAAAAGATTGCAGCCACGCCCTGACAGAAATGATGGATGAACTGGCCAGCGGCACGGCGGAATAATAATGTATGCTGAATAAAGTTGTTCAATCTGCTTACAGTTGGATCACGCTGGTTACCGTGGTCATTGTCATTATTACCGGAAATGCATTTTACGTTGTCAGTACACTGGATGAGCTTGCCTCTCTTGAGAGCAGGCTGTTCAGTACTAACCGCGTGATCAATGCTATCAATAAACTTCACATGGCTGTACTTCGTGCTGAATCCGGGCAACGGGGTTACCTGCTAACCAAAGATGAAGCCTACCTCACCGATTACACCATCACCCTGAACAAGCTCAATGAACTGCTTGAAGAAGTTGAAGCCGCATCTGTGGAATCGGATCTTCCCGAACAGGAAGATAATATCGAAGATTTAATCGATTTGAGTAAGGCGAAAATTAACGAGCTTATCAAAACTGTAGAGCTTACCCGTGCCGGTGAATACTCCGAAGCACTATCTCTGGTGAATACCGATTTGGGCCTGAGCTTATACGATGAATTCGATTTACGTTATGACAGGGTGGATGCCACGGAAAGAGAGGCACAGGTCAAGCACCTCGACAGCCTGATGCGCCTGCGTTCAGACTCGGTAACGACCCTCATTATTTCCGGTATTACTACCGGTTTACTGATTATCGCTATTCTTATCTTATTGCGCCTTAACTTGCGGGAAACCGTTAAGCATCAGCGGGATCTGGAAGAATACAACGAAGAACTGGAAGATAAAATTGAGGGTCGCACGCAGGAACTCAAACTGTATGCAGATGAGCTATCCCGGAGCAATCGCGAACTGGAAGATTTCGCTTTCGTCGCCTCCCATGACTTGCAGGAACCGTTAAGGAAGATTCGCGCTTTCGGTAACCGTCTGGAAGCTGGCTATGCTGACGTGATGGATGAACGGGGAAGAGACTTTCTGCAGCGCATGCTCAATGCAGCTGAACGCATGTCGATGTTAATCAGTGACTTACTCGCCTTCTCCCGGGTGACCACAAGAGGTAAGGACTTCTCAAAAGTTGCCTTGTCTGAGATCCTCGACAATGTCACCAGTGACCTGGAAATTGCAATAGAAGAATGCAAAGCCACCATCAATGCAGGCTCCCTTCCGGTGGTGCAGTGCGATAAAACGCAAATTGAACAATTGTTGCTCAATCTGATGTCCAACGCACTTAAGTTCAGATCCGAAGACACACCACCGGTTATTTCCCTGAATTCCCGCCCGTCCGCGGAGGAAGAACTCGAACCCATTTTATTGAAAGATGAATACGAATGGGTAACCATCACAGTTGAAGATAACGGCATTGGCTTTGAACAGTCTTTTGCTGAAAAAATATTTGCGCCGTTCCAGCGTTTACATGGCAGAAGTGCCTACAAAGGAACGGGCATTGGACTAGCCGTTTGCCGCCGGATTGTTGAGCGGCACAATGGCGTTATAAAAGCATTCAGTGAACCGGGCAAAGGATCGCGCTTTGTCATTACGATGCCTGTCGATGGCGAACCGTTTGCGACAAACAGCGAAGGAGTAGTAAAACATGTCTCTTAAACATGCCACCCCGATAAATATTCTGATGGCAGATGACGACGAAGACGATCGTCTGCTTACCCTCGATGCACTTAAAGAAAGCCGTGTACTGAATAATCTGTATTGCGTCGAAGACGGTGTAGAGCTTCTGGAATACCTGCGCCGTGAAGGAAAATATGCCGATCCGAAAGACTCGCCCCGCCCCAGTCTCATTCTTCTGGATTTAAATATGCCCAGGAAGGACGGCCGTGAAGCCTTACAGGAAATCAAGGCTGATCCGTCGCTCAGAGGCATTCCTGTGGTCATTCTGACGACATCGAAAGAGGAAGAAGACATGCTGAAAGGCTATGATCTCGGCTGCGCTTCATATATCACCAAGCCGGTAAATTTTGAAGGTCTGGTTGACCTCATGCGGGCATTAGGACGTTACTGGATTGAGTTTGTAGAGTTACCCCACGATTAAAAGTGGGCAGCAATAAATAGTGCACGGGGAAACGAGCGTGGCAGAAGTTATTCGGGTTTTACTGGTAGAAGACGATGAGGATGATTATTTCCTCACCGCCGACTATATGTCCCAGTGTGAAGACCCTAAATTCCACATCACATGGGTGACAAACGGCAAAGCCGCCATCGATGCTTTTCAGAAGCGCACCTTTGATATCTGTTTGCTGGACTACATTTTAGGGGCAGAAAACGCGCTTGATGTGCTTGCCACCTTTAAAGCTGCAGGTATCACTGTTCCTGTTGTCATTCTGACCGGCCAGACAGACAGTCAGGTGGATGACATGGTGATGCGTGCCGGTGCAGCTGACTATCTGAACAAAAGCGAAATTGAATCCCCCCGTTTCATGCGGACTATGCGATATGCCATGGTTCGTCGCGAGATAGAAAACGAGCGCATCGAACGTCATAAAGTTGAGCAACAAAATAAAGCAAAAGATAAGTTTCTGGCCCACCTTGGCCATGAACTACGCACACCGTTGACATCCATTCTGGGCTACACCGAGCTGTTGCTTGACGATGAAGCCAACGAACCGATGAACCAGGAACTGTCGATTATCCACACCAATGGCAAACACCTGCTCAGTTTGCTGAATGATTTGCTGGATATGTCACGTATTATGGCTAATAAACTTGAGCTTTCACTCAGAGAAGTGAATCTCAACGGCTTTCTCACAGACGTCCATTCACTGATGAATCTGGCAGCGAAAGACAAAGGGCTTTCCATGGAAGTATTTTCGCAAAATGATATTCCGGATTTTATCACCGCCGATCCTACCCGGCTCAGACAGGTATTAATCAACCTTATCAGTAATGCGGTTAAGTTTACTGATACCGGCACCATCCGGGTGTCAGTGGAAACCCTGCCTCCCCGAAAATCTGATAATAAAGAATTGCTGTTATTCCGGGTCACTGATTCGGGTATCGGCATGCCGCCGAACAAACTGGATGACATCTTCCGTCCTTTTGAGCAGATTGAAGATGTTATGCGGGCTAACCATGGCGGCGCCGGTCTTGGCCTGGCGATATGCCGTGAACTGGTGTCCAAAATGGGCGGAGAAATCAGTGTTGAGTCAGTATTTGGCCGCGGTAGTACTTTCTCTTTCACCATTGACCCCGGTGACATCACCGAACAGCATTTTGACGTATTCCGGTTATCAGCGCCAACGCCGGATGAACTCAGCAAGAACCATCTTCATGTCACAGGCCGGGTACTTATCGTCGACGACTTACGTGAACTGAGAAAGTTGACCGGTCATATGGTCAGTCAGTGTCATGCAACTGTGTCCTATGCAGAGAATGGAGTTAAAGCGCTGGAAGCTGTTTTGCAGGCTGAACAAGCGGGTAAACCTTATCATCTGGTGCTGATGGATATACACATGCCCGTTATGAACGGCATTGATGCCCTTAAAGCCATGCGTAAACACCAGTGTAATGTCGCCGTAGTGGCAATTACCGCCGCCAGCAGAAAAGGCCTGAGACAGTCGCTGCTGGACGAAGGATTTGATGATGTGCTGGGCAAGCCCATCGATAAGCCCGCGTTGTTCGAAATACTGGATCGTTATCTTATCAGCACACCGGGAATGGCAAAGCCTTCAGAAGATGAAGCATCCAATGTCAATAAAGCGCTGGAGTTTGTACCTTATAAAACAGCTGAAACGGAGTCCTCTTCCCCGCTTTCAGATACCAGTGACAATCAACCCGGTGATTCTGACGGAAAACAGGTATTACTGGTTGAAGATGACCACGATGCTGCAGAACTGATGAAGTTATTGCTCAGTCACCTCGGCCACAGTGTTGAGGTTGCTCATAATGCCCGTGAAGCGAAATCCCTCATTGCCATTAAGCCATTCGATGCCGCCCTGCTGGATTTAACTCTGCCGGATGCTAACGGGATCAGTCTTGCCAGCGATATCCGTCAGGAGCACAAAGATGTAAAAATATACATTGTCAGTGGCCGTGAGCCTGATGAAAATGACTTAAAAGACATCGATATCGCCGGCACATTGCTCAAACCTGTCAACCGGAACGATCTTGCCACGCTGTTTTAGTAAGAGGTTGCCTGCAATTATTACAGGCAACCTGTAACAAACTCAGGTACGTGGAAACACTACAAATTCCCCGAAAAAGCAAAAATTATTAAATATCAACACTTTGCAACAAACAATCGTAGTGGTATTGGCCTTGCAATACTCCTTATGAACATTCCAAAAAGGAGAAATTATTATGGCTAATGCAGCATCAACCGCTTCACCAGCTTCAGCAACAAAGACATCTAACGGTGTGGCTGATTCGACTCATCCTTTTACAGACAAAGCTCAGGCGTCTCTGCACTCGTCTGTAGATAAGCTGGCTGAATCAGCGGCCCGTGCCGAACAGAATATCCGCTCCACCGCGTCTGACTCTGCTGACAACATGGCAGCACGTAAGGCGCAGATGGATGCGAAGTGGAAGGCCTCAGGGGTACGTAAGTACGCCATTGAAAACCCGGTAGCCACTGCAGGTATCGCGTTTGCTGCAGGTATGCTGGTTACTTCACTTTTACGTAAAAAGTAACATGAGCGTCAGGGAGCCGACTGGTCCCGGTGAAGAGATGGTCACCGGGCACATTCCCGACGAACCCCCGGTCAGTGATACTGACCGGGGTTTTTCTCCTTCCCGCTCAGAATTCCCGGAAGGCCGTCAGGATCCTTATACTGAAGACGCAGGCAACGAAGAAACTGAGACTTCCGATGAGTCTGATCCTTCGCTCGACGACATGATAACCAATGCGCAATGGGTGCTGTTCCAAAAGCAACAGGAATTGATAGCACTGACGGAACTTACCGCAGCCGAAGTGAATGTGGCCAGGCAATCAGTGGTAGTTACCGGCATATCAATTCTGGCGTCATTCGTGTTTGCCTGCTTCTGCTGGCTTATCGCCAATATCGGTATTGCCATCACATTGCATCATTTCAACGTTCACAACGGCGTAACAGCACTGATTGTTTTTGTGCTTAATCTCGCTCTGGCGGTGGCTGCATTTGCGATAGCCAGAAATGCTTACCGCTATATTTCGCTGATGCCTGCAGTCAGAACGCTGTTGCAGGCTGTTGGTGTGAACAAAGAGGAAAAACAGGAGGAAACAAAATCATGAACCTGTTTTTAAGTTCGGCACTCCGCGCCCGTGACAAGGCGCAGGAAAACTACGAAATATCGCAATATGAAAGTGCGGTTGCAGTGAACCATGCTAAAGTGACAGCAAGACTTTTTGTTGCCCGCCCCGAAACCCTGCTTACCTGTTTCGGTGCCGGTGCCTGGAAAGGTGCAACCAGTGATGATCCACCCGGCAAGCGCCGGCAAGCCCTGTTTGCTTTTGCCCGCACGGCAGTTTTCAATTTTTTAGGATAAGGACACCTTATGTCAGGTTTTGCATCAGGATTAATGATTAAAACGCGCAACGTATTTTTACCGGTTTTAACAGCAAGTGTGCTGATTCTCAGTGCCTGCAGCAGTGTTCCGGACTCAGCGCCAACGCCATATAAGGCGGCAAAATCTGAGAAACAGTACGGATATTCATCTGTTCAACTGTCTGATGCGGAGTACAGGGTGATGTTCCGCGCCACAGAAGCCACCGATGCGGCGCTGGTGCAGGAATACACTTTATACCGCGCAGCTGAAATCGCTCAGGCCGCCGGCTATCAGTATCTGGCTATCGTGAAAACAGATGTTGAACGCAAAATGACTACCGGCAAACGCCTGGTAAAAGACACCAGTGCTGCTCAAATCCCTGTACTGCAGGAAGAACAATGCACAATGTCAGGCTGTTCCGGCGTAGCCCAGCCATTCCCGGCGCAAACCACAGAGATGACCGTTGAAACACAGACCATGGAAGACGTGTATTTTTCAATCATGGTTAGAATGAGCAATGATGCGGCAACTCTGGGTAAAAAAGCGTTCACCGTCAGTGAACTGCTGGCAAACAAACCTGCCTGATATCTGAATTGTAAGCATCGCCGGGGCAGCCATTTACTGATTCTGCTCTATACCTGATAAACGCCTGAAATACCCGTTTCAGGCGTTTCTTTATTGGCGCAAACGTTCCTTTCCTCTATTCTCATCATGTCGTTAATCAGAACCTTATACCATGATGAAAACTATTAAATATTCTGCAGGCTTTACATTAATCGAACTGGTCATCGTCATTGTCATTCTTGGCGTGCTGGCAGTAACAGCTGCTCCCCGTTTTATTGATTTATCTGAAGATGCCACCAATGCCGTCACTCAGGGTCAGATGGGCGCATTCAAGTCAGGCATTACGCTGTTACAGGCCAAATATCAGATTCGCCAGACAACGCCGATAAATATCGGCGGACAATCTGTAGATTTCACATCCGATGGCTGGGCTCAGGGTAGCACTGCGGATACCGCCGGCTGTGTGGACCTGTGGAACAAAGTTTACAGCAGCCCGGAACCGGTGAATGCGCTGGCCAGCTACAACAGTCCCCTGGTGACTGGCTGGAACGCTTACTACTACAGTGGCGCCTGCGGATACATTCCCGGTAATGCCGGCGAAGTATTTTACGATGACACCGGTAATCCGACTCAGGTACATTTCGTGTACTTCACTCAGGATCTCACTGTATCTACCTATTCCGGTAATGCAGGCGATGTGAAAATGTACAACCTTTAATTACTGTTATCAGCACTTAAAAGCCGGCATTGTTCTCAATGCCGGCTTTTACTTTTTTACAGAGCAAATTGTAAAGATGTATTTACCCGTTTCTTCCACACGCTGCCTGTTTAAGCACCTGGAAAAAAATCCTTACATATCATAAATATAAATTTTCACTAGCAGAGACAGCATATGGCCTGATCCCTGCAAATTCCCATACAGAGTTTTGCAACAAAGGGAATCCGCTGTGTCTGCTGCTAATTATCCGTCTGATAATATTTCATATCTCATCAATGTGCTGCAAAGCGGTATCACGTTTTACAGTGACGGAATTAAAGCCGTGAGCTGCGACAGTACCCGCGCCCTGTTTTCGCGTATACTAAGAGAGAAGCAACAAGCCTGTACTGATCTCATGCCTTATGCAGGTCAGCACAGTGATTTTACTGAAACGTCTCTGCTTATCGAAGCGAGAAAACTCTATACCCATGTAGTCAGTAAGCTTTCTGCAAACAGTGAGCAGGTGTTTGTTGAGCAACTGATAGCGCTGGAATCACGGGTTCTGAGACAGTTTGATGATGCGTTAAACGAAAAACAGAGCCAGTCTTGTGCTCAGTTGTTGCGGAAAATCCGCACCCGCATGCAGCAATGTTATGATGAATTATTATCCCTGAAACAAGCCAGAACGCGGTTATTGAAAGACCGCGCCTGAACTGAGAACGTTAAACGTTCCCTGTTATTCTTTAATATTCAGTGTATTAGCCCTTTCTACCCAGTCTAAATCGCGGGTCTGCTCATCCAGCGTTCCTTTTGCATCTTCAAGAAATACCTGACAGAAATAATCCACACATTTAAACGTGTCCCGGTATTTTTTCAATTGTATGTCCATTTCGTGCATAGCATTTGAAAACTCTGAGTTAGATTTTGATAACTCATAGTCACATTTCAGATAAGCACACAATACGTCTGCGGCTTTCGCCAGCGCCACATGAATATCTTCTTTATCCTGCTCAATCAGAGGCTGATAACGCTGACGTAGTGGTTCAGGTAACGTTTGAAGTAACATGGCTTCAAACCTTCGCTCCAGCTTTTTAATCGCCATGGTAGTTTCAGGGTCGTGATATTTTACCGGGCTGGGAATGTCGCTCATACCGGCAATTTCACTGCCTTCATGGAAAATAGCCATGGAGGCTACCCGGTCAGGCTCAACATCTTCGTTAAATACGTCTTTTGCAATTGCCCCGAGCATGTGAGCAACCACCGCCGCTTCATAAATATGCGTTGATAACATTTCTTCCTGAAACTGCGCCATCAATGGCCAGCGTTTTACGTTTCTTGCTCTTTGCATCAAACCGATAAATGCAGAATGGTTTTTACTCATGAATAGTTGTCCGTGTATCGAAAGCGGGACCGGCACCGGCTGGCGGGCCACAGGTAAGCCGGATTAAATAAATGATGAAATATAAATCTAGTGTACCAGCGTCTCTCATGCACTGCATGAAAGCTTTCCGGAGACTGTGTAAAAAATGCAAGTATGTTGTAACTACCGCTCTGTCCATCAGGCCCAAACGCAGCAAAACAAAAAAATAACCCTTAATTTTCAACACCTTAAATAATGGCACAATACCAGCATAAGTTAATATGTCATTTACTAGAGCAATATGAGGAAATAATTATGCTAGGTTGGGCAGTTACATTTTTCATTATCGCCATTATCGCAGCAGTTTTTGGCTTTGGCGGCATTGCCGGTGCAGCATCAGGCATTGCTCAGTTTTTATTCTTCGTGTTTGTAGCGTTGCTGGTGATCTCTTTGGTCGCAAATGCATTACGCGGCAAATCACCTAGAGTCTAACAATATACATTGGAACAAGGAGAAAGGACTATGAACTTATCTAAATTAATGCTTAAAGCACTGTTAGTAGCAGGTTTCGCATTCTCACTGGCCGCTTGTGGCGACGGTGAAGCAGAAAACGCAGGTGAAAAACTCGACGAAGTCGTTACCGATGCAGGTAATGCAGTCGAAGACGCCTGTGAAGATGCCAAAGAAGGCATGAATGCAGAAGACAAAGACTGCTAATCAGTTCTGAGAAAATCAAAACCAGACCTCCGGGTCTGGTTTTTTATGTCTGACACCCCATAGCCTGTTTCAGTAAAGCCGGCCTCCTTCTGATCAGATAATTCAGAAAACCAATTTTTTCATTTGTCAGCTGCCGGTAGTCAAAATACGGCGTCACAACCAGTGACCGTTGCAAGCACACAGCAAAATCAGCCGTCAGCCATTCCACACTGTCTGTTAGTCCCAACGTCCCGGCAAAGGTTTTGCCCATCACAATATTTAATCTGGCGGGGTTAAAGTGTTCCGGCGCTTTAAACCAGAGTGCAGTACTTCCCTGCTCTGTCAGCAACAGCTCGTCACGATACTGCTGCCATGACGAAATGCTTTGCGTTGTGCCGGCACTCTCTGACAAGGCAAATACCCATTTTGCGTAGACATTAAATACTTTACGCCAGCCGTTTCCGCATTCCCGGTTTATGTTCTCAATGAGGGTATTATTTGCCGGCAACAATTGTCCCGGAGGCCCCGTCAGAGGATAATCAGGCCGGTTTGCCATAAACACCTGAATACACGCCTCTTCACACCCTAACCCTGCAACGGAATCTGCCTCAGGCATTGCTCAGCTCCTTTCTCAGCCATCAGTAAAAAAGGCCTGCATCGCTGCAAGCCTTTATTCGTCTATATATCATACCTGATTGCTGGGGCATTACCCGCTACTTTTCTTACCAACAAAACGGTTTAGCAGCGCCGGCAATAAACTCAGGTCAGTAAACAGTGCCAGCAGCATCGCCAGTGCCGTCAGCAAGCCAAAATACACACTGGGTAAAAAGTCAGAAAAACCGAACAGTGAGAAACCCGTTGCAATAATGGTAGAGGTGAACAATATAGCCAGTCCGGAATGCCCGAACGCTGAACGGCTCCCCGCGTCTGCGCTGCCACCTCCCTGTTTCATACCAGACAGGTAACTGTGTAAAAAGTGAATGGTATCATCGACAGCTATGCCCATGGCTATGGCCGCAATAGTGATAGTCATAATATCAAGAGAAATACCGGACCAGCCTATAATCCCTAAAATTCCCAGCGTGGTGAGAATATTCGGTAGCAGCGCAATCAGTGTGACCTTAAGCGAGCGGAAAATAGCAAACAGCACCAGCGCCAGCACAGCATACACAATGCCGAGAGTTTTGATTTGGGAGTCAAACAGACGACTGAGAATATCCTGATACAACACGAACAGGTTAGTCAGTTCATACTGAGAATCATCCAGCCCCGTGGCTTTTAAGTCAGACTGCAGTTGGGTCATAAACAGTTGACGGTTCAGCCCTTCCGTAGTGTCCTGAATACGCGTAGAGATACGAAAGGCATTATCTTCAGCAGAAAAATACGCCCCCACCAGCTGATTTACCACCTTTTCATCCAGTAAACGGTAGATAGAGGTAAGCTCATACTCAGTAAGAGGTTTTCCGCCATTTAACTGTTTTGCCAGTTCAGTAAAATTTACTACCGACGTCACACTGCCTGTGGCGTCAAATGCCTTAATGGCCGCCTGCGCCAGCTGCAATTGTGCGACAGAATCTGCCGTCAGTACCAGTTCCTTCGACGCGTTTTGTTCATCCAGTGTAATAATGACATCCAGGGCAGTAGAACCACCAAATTCACGGTCGATAAACGCCAGTTCTTTGTAGATTTGCGTGTCTTTATCAAAGTAATTAATAAAGGAGTTTTCAACATTAAGCCGTGTGATGCCCGCAGCCATAACAGCAAACACAATGAGCACAAACCCGCTGACAGCCAATGGTGCGCGCATCGACAGCCCGCGCAGGCGTTCCAGCAATGCTTTAATAAAACCGTACTCTTTCGTT
Source organism: Alteromonas sp. ABH4_457 (assembly GCF_056160625.1). Taxonomy (NCBI): domain Bacteria; kingdom Pseudomonadati; phylum Pseudomonadota; class Gammaproteobacteria; order Alteromonadales; family Alteromonadaceae; genus Alteromonas; species Alteromonas sp. ABH4_457. The sequence goes on along the minus strand of NZ_JBSWXN010000007.1, from coordinate 144,082 downwards.
TCTTTACTGGCCGGTAAAAATGACAGCAAAGCCGGGAACAGCAGCAAACTTACCGCCATGGTGATCAACATGGAAGCCAGCATCATCCATCCAAATGCGACCACCGGCTGCAAGCCTGAAAAGATGAGAGCGCCGAATCCTACAGAGGTTGTCAGCGTGGCGTAAAAACAGGGAGACAGTTTATCTTCCAACGTAGCGATAATGCGCTGGCGTTGAGAATACTCAGGGTTATCCCGGCTTATTTCGCGGTAACTGCCAATAACGTGGATCATTACTGCCAGGGTAAGAATAAGTTGCAAAGCTACAAAATTTGCGGAAATGACCGTGGTACGTAAATCCAGCAACCCGAACTGGCCCATGGTCAGAAATACGCTTACTGTACAGGAAAGTAACGGAAAGAATACCCACTTAAATGAACGGTACAATAAGGCCAGAAGTAACACGATAACCGCAGCGATTGCAGTGCCAAAATTCACCAGGTCTGACTTGATGATATCTATAAGATGCTGGCCTACCACATAGGCACCGCCAAGGTAGGTGTTGGCTCTGTCAGACACAGACTGCGTGATTTGTTCAATTTGTTCGATTTCGGCTCTTCGCTGTGTGGTCAGTTGCTGACGGATAGGATCAGCCTTCGCCTTTAACGCTTCAATTTTCTTATTGTCGGCGTCACTGAGGCTCTTACCGTCAAGTACTTTGGCCTGAATGGCGGTAATTTCTTTGTCTATTTCTGCCAGTTCAGGATTGTCTTTAAAAACAATCTGAATGCCCGTTGCGGTTTCCTGACGGTTAACCAGCAGATCAGTAAAAATCGGATGGCCTGAAATCATCGATTTCATTTGCGCGGGAGAATACTGCTGCTTTTCCCATGACAGAGAAGCCACATCGGTATCACCGGTAAGTGCACCGGCATCATTAATAAGCGGCACGGTGATAATGGATGTCACAGCTTCAACACGGTCGATTTTCTTGATTTCTGCCGACAGCGCAGCAATATCATCAAATGTCTGCCGGCTGAACAGATCATGAGAAACCGGCTCATAAGCCAGCAGAATAAATTCCTGTGGGGCGAATGTCTGATCAGCAACCTGAGTCTGAATGTAGAGCTTGTTATCTTTCACCAGTAAGGTGTCTGCGGATGCATCAATGCGAAATTGCGATATGTACAATCCCAGCCACACTAAAACCGCAATAAAGAAAACCAGAATACCCCAGCGGGCTGAAACAATCCCTGCCGCCAGCTTACTGGTTATCTTGCTGTTCGCGTTCACTGAGTTCGAAGAGTTCGTCACGTCGCTGTCCCTGAATGTACTGATTACGGAAATAGATGTAAGGATCCTCAGCCTGCTCATACAGTTTCCTGTACGTATCTGACTGATTTGAGAAGTCATCAAAACCTTCAAAAATCCTCAATTGATAGCTTTCCGGTGGTTCGGCAATGTAATTTACCGGGTGGACAAACCCTTCGGTGAGCGTAGATAACGCGCCCCGGGAATCAGACGGACCTAAAATGGGAATAACCAGATAAGGGCCGGAGCCAATATCATAGCGTTGTAAGGTATTTGCGATGGTTTGCTTTTGCGGTTTGATGTCGAACCAGTCGGATGCCGGGTCGAATAAGCCGAGCAGTCCCACCGTAGAATTGATCAGAAAGCGCCCTAAGTTTGCACCAGCCTCACCGAACTCGCCGGCAAAGGTGTTATTGACCAGATTCAACGGCTCTCTGAGATTATCAAAGGCATTACCAATTTTGTCTCTCACCACCCCTGGCACTACATAATGATAACCGTCTGCCAGCGGTAAAAGTACATACTGATAAGACACGTTATTAAAGCTGAACATGGCCCGGTTGAAGCCTTCCCAGGGATCGTTGTAATACACCCCATCACCGGTATTCCCTGACTGAGGGGTATCACCTACTGCAACCACTACCGGAGAAACGGATACGGCTCCCTGGCTGGTTTGTACGGTAACGTCTTTCCCTTTCGCAAGCTCTTCAGCCAGTGCAGGTTCGTTTTTTTGAGGTTGTGTGTTGTCCTGCGGTTGTACAGCAGAATTTTCAGGCATGTCGGGCGCGCCGGCACAGCCGCCCAATAAAAATACACAAATAATTAAGGCGAAAGCACCTTGTCTATAAGCTGGCATAGATACCACTTTCCTTCCTTTCGTGGTGATTCATTATATTTTGAGCCCGCTGCAGAGCTTCATCCCTGCTGTAGTCCCAGTCACTATCATCATAGTTACGGGCCAAATCAAGATAATGCTCAATCCTTTGCTTACGAATTTGATGAAACGAATTCGCCGGGTCAAATTCCAACTCATTAAATACCGCCTCAACTTCTGCCAGATCAGCACCAGCTGATGTTTCTGCCGGCGTTTCCCCCAGCCAGGTTGAAAGTTGCTTTCCGGACCCCAGAGCTACAAGACTGGTCAGAAGTAACACTGTCATTACTGCAATTTTTAAGTAATTCATGTTTTTCACCATCGTTGTTTAATTCAAGGGCCGTCCGGATCGCTTTCCTGTACTTACTTAGCGGTCGCTGCCTCCGCCATCACTGCACCTGCTGTTGCCTTACCGGCTTTGTGGTCACGTTTGTCGTAGCGATCGAACCAGTTAAAAACTGGCTGCGAGTGAATGAGACGCTCAAATGACGTTGACGGTAACGGACGGTGTTTAGTCTTCAGAAATTTCATACTGCTCCCTTGCGTGCGTAGAATTGAATTCCGGTAAATGACTTATTTACTCTCACAACTATTTCTAATATTCCAATTTCCGCGCCATATTTTTAAAGACCTTACAGAAACGCCGCAAAAGCCACCGCCGTGCTTCAACGTCATGACCGGCGTTTTCGTAACCTACTGTTTTATTAGACTTAAGTATTAATTCATTATCATAGAAGAAAAATCATAGGGAAAGGATGCGGGCGATTACACCCAAACAATTTACGTAAACCTGAAAAGACAATGATACTTTTTTACTACAGGCAGGAAATATTTTCACAGACGGGAAGGAAGGTTTTTCAGCAAGGTTCACTAACCGGGATGCAATAAAAAAGGGCTGAGATAACTCAGCCCTTTCCGGATTATGCAGTTAAAAAGTATTATTCACTTTTCATCGCTGTTTTCTGTTGAACGACCTTCAGGTTGTCTTCAACGTCTGTAACATCTGTGGCGTTTTTCGCAATCTCAACGGCCAGGTCACGCTCAGCGTCTGAGTCTACTGTACCGGTAAGCGTAACATTGCCCTGCTCAACATCCACGTCGATATCAAAACCGGAAATGTCAGAGTCCATCAGCAACCGGGTTTTAATTACAGTCGCGATTTTAGCATCTGTCAGTTTGCCGGTTGCAGAGTCCATGTCCATGTCATCGCCGGCCATAGCTTCAGAGTCATGCTCTTCTACAATTGTGAGTTGGTTATCAACATCTGTTACGCCGTCGATATTTGCTACCAGCTCTTCCGCGAGCTTTTTATCAACCGAGTTATCTACCTTACCGGTCAGAATAACCTTGCCATCCTGAACGTCGGTGTTGATATCAAAAGAATTCAGATTACCGTTAAACAGTAATGTTGCTTCGGCTTTGCCGTCTATCCAGGCATCCTTGGCACCTTCCTCCCACTTGTTCGCAGTATCCATAGATCCTGCAAAAGCAGAAGTAGTTAATGTACCAGCTACTAACAGTGAAAGAATTGAACGTTTCATAATTTTGCTCTCCTTAATTATCAAGCAAAATAACTGAAGCCAACTTCATGCCATGAAATTAAACAACTGAAAAATATAACTTTTTATCGTTAACTCTAATTTTTAACTCTTTCCCTTCATGCAAACTTTTCTCAGAACCCCGTATTTTTTACCTTGCATTTACAATTGCTGAAATCACCTCGTTTGATCGAACCGGGCAGAAAGTCTTTATATAAGTAAGCTAAGAATTTTGACTCCGGACAGTAATTTCATCGGACGAACCATGACAACAGTACTCTCTATCATTACTCTTTTCTTTATTGTGGCTGCGATACTGCCTCACATACCCGGCCAGCACTGGTTAATTCGCGTATGGGAGTTTCCCCGTCTGCAACAGGCGTTTATTTTACTTGTGCTCACCTTAGTCTGGACATACTGGTATATCGAAAAGCCCTTACTGGCGCTGTGCATGCAGGCCGGTGCTGTCTGTGCTTTGCTTTATCAACTGGCATGGGTGATCCCTTACACACCGGTATGGCGCACAGAAGTGAATCAGGTATCAGCAACTGATGACGACCGCACAATAAGCATTCTGACCAGCAATGTATTAATGACTAACGATAACTATAACGCACTGATTAATCTTACCAGGCAACGTAAACCGGATATTCTGGTGACGCTGGAAAGCAACAAAGACTGGGAGCAGGCTCTGTCGGTCCTTCATGATGACTATCCTTACCGCCTCTCCTGCCCGCTGGAAAATCTTTACGGCATGCATCTTTATAGCCGGCGTCCGTTCGGCAACGAAAAAATCCGGTTCATTATTGAAGATGACGTACCGTCTATGGAAATCTGGCAGGAAATGGCCGGTACTCAGGTAAAAATCCATTTTGTACACCCTAAACCGCCAAGTCCTACAGAAAACAAATCTGCCGGCCCCAGGGATAAGGAACTGACACGGGTAGGAAAAGAAATGGCAAAGTTAAAGCACCCGGCCATTGTCACCGGCGACCTCAATGATGTGGCATGGTCACCGACGACCCGAAAATTCAGAAAAATAAGTGGCATGCTGGATCCCCGCCGTGGCCGTGGTTTTTTCAACACTTTCCATGCGGATTACCCGTTACTGCGCTGGCCCCTTGACCATGTCTTTCATACAGAGCATTTCGAACTGGTCAAAATAGAAAGAATGCCGGATGTAGGCTCTGACCACTTTCCCTTACTTACAACACTGAGATTAAGAACTAATCCATCAGTTAAACAGGCATAAAAAAACCTGTGGCTTTTCAGCTACAGGTTTCCATGAACTCTCTTTTGAGGGCGTTTTGTCAGGCTGTGATTGCCAGCGGTTCCCGTGTGGCAAAACGTTGACAACGACTCACAATGTCACGGTAGTCTGAAGGATCCGGAACACTGTCATCTGCAGCGGCGAAGGCTGCGTTACCTGCTGGGTCTTGCCCGGGGTTCATCAGTAACACCGGCGAATCGCAGGCCTGTTTTATTTGTGCCAGTATATCCGCACCGGTTAAATCCGGCATCGCTACATCGAGGAGAATAGCATCGTATCGCTGAGCCTTGCTCAGACGGATAGCCAGCTTTCCGCTGGCAGCAAAATCCACTTTCCATCCCAAACCGGTCAAAAAGCAGGTTAGCTGGCTTGCTACCACAGGATCGTCTTCAACGACCAGAATTTGTAAAATTGTACCGGGGGTCATGTTGCCTCCTTGCTGTTTTCACACTCTGTCCGCATTTCTGCGACAGGTCTCATGGACCCTAAAACTTAAGGAAACGCACATTTAATTTGTACTGGTGCTACAGGTGCAGCAATCAAGTTGCTACCTTTCTGCACATGTATCTGCAGAATTTACGAGTGCAGAATTCACGCCATCTCTGTATAAGCGGCATTTATTTCAGATTACAGTTGCCGCCGCAACGAATATTGTTGATGAATATCAAAATCTTAAAGAAATAAACGTACTGATTTCATGCTCAAAGGTAAGACAACATTACCATTAATGAAATTTGAAAAACAATTCTATCTGTGAATATTGTCCCCATGGCAGGCCAAATTGGGACAAGTCAACCGGCACCTGCTCACTTTTCGTGCAAACACCGGGGAAATGGATATCAGGAAAGGAAGGAATTAATTTTCCGGCATGCTTTATCGCGGGATATAAAGTGCGCAAGAGCCAGCAACCGGTCGTCCCGTGGCCAGACCGCCTGATTAAGGGTACTGACATCGTTTTCCGATAGCCGCTGCGTATCCAGCATAAGCGCCAGTGCTTTTTTATTCGGCTTTATCAGCGCGGGTTCAGCTGCGGTAACCAGACTGACAGGCACACATATAAATTCCCGCTTTTGCGGATCGCGGATCACGCAAATTTCATCGTCACTTGAAAGTACAGCCGGCCAGCCTTCAGCGATACGGCTTTGACCAAACATGGCCAGCGTAAACGCAATCAGTACACCAAACACGGTAAGTTGGAAAACCTGGGATAAATCAGGAGCCATAACCACAATAATGGCGACTACAACACAAAAAATACACCACGCAGCAAACACCCGGCGCATGGCCTTCGGGCTGATACCGGAAAAAATTGTTGCGTGTTTAAGTTGCTCTTTATCGAGAGTCTTAACAGAAACCAGATTATCAGACACTACAATATCCTACAGAATAACTTTATACCTGAAACGTATAACCAATATGATAAAGCCGCAACTAATCATTAGTATGACAAGGATGGACCGGATGAGCGGCTATTGTTACATGATTTCTGAGCCTGAATAAGGGCTTATCTTCCTTAAAGCCAAATAAATATCGCCAAACTTCTCAAACGCTTAACTTTTGAACATGTGCGACAATTTGCCGCATGTTGGTTTTGCGACGCCGCCGTTACACTATCGCCGGATTTAATAACCGGAAAACGTAAGTGAAACCATTCCCCTATGCTGTATTGTCTGCAGCCACACTGCTCAGTACATTAGCTTCTGCCGGAGAAACTCTGGTGGAAACCATCGAAGTCACCACCCGCCAGTCTCATCTTCATGGTGATGAGAACCTCTCATCACGCCTGGCACAAGCCGGTATCACGTTTTCAGCGGCAGGCGGTGTCTCTGCATTACCGGTGATGAATGGTATGATGGGCGACCGCATTCAGCTACTCACCGACGGTGTGCCTGTTACTGCAGCCTGTGGTAACCAGATGAACCCGCCTCTGTCGTATGTTTCCGCCAATCAGGTCAATACCATTGCCGTTTTACCGGGCGTGTCTCCGGTCAGTGCCGGCGGTGACAATATTGCCGGGGTTATTGCATTGTCTACTTTCACACCGGCATTTAATACAAGTGATACGGTAACGTTTGAGAAAGGGTCGCTGGGGTATTTTTATCAAAGCAACGACAATGGCAGAACCCTGAGCGCTGATGCCACTGTTGCCAGTGACACATGGTATCTGAGCTATGCAGGAAATCAGTCCAAAGCAGAAAGCTACGAAGACGGGCATGGTAACCTGGTACTTGATACCCTTTATAAAGCCACAAACCATTTGCTGACTGGTGGTTATCAGGATGCATCACAACGCCTGCAACTGAGCATTTCTCACCAGCGTATCCCCTATCAGGGCTTCCCGAACCAGTACATGGACATGACTGACAATACCAGTACAGGCATTACGGCCCTGTACCAGCGACAGTTCGGAGATATTGCCCTGGATGCCACCGCCAGTACCCGTCATACCACCCATGAAATGGGCTTCTTCACGGCGGAGAAAACAGGCATGATGCCAATGAACACAGACAGCCACGACACTGCACTAAAGCTGAAGTGGACAATGCCGGCAGACAACAGCAGTACCTTTGTTTTTGGTCAGGAATATTACGCCAATCGCCTGGACGACTGGTGGCCGGCCGTAGAAGGCTCAGCCATGATGGGCCCCAATGACTACATCAACATTAATGACGGGGAGCGGGACCGCCTTGCAGCCTGGGCTGAATGGTTGTCCGCCGCTGATAAAGACTGGCAGTATCAGGCGGGGCTGCGCGCTGAATATGTCACAACGGATACCGGTGAAGTTCAGGCATATGTCAACAGCAGCATGGATGGAATGTCCATGGGTGGCATGTCCATGGGTGATATGTCAACGAGCAGCGGGATGATGATGGCAAACAATCTGGCAGCAGCCAGCGCATTTAATTCAGCAGACCGGAGTCAGTCTGACACACTGTTCGACGCCACGTTGCTGGCTACACGCAAATTATCCGGCGAACAAAGCCTGACACTTGGTTTAGCAAGAAAGAACCGCGCCCCTAACCTTTATGAACGTTACAGCTGGGGAACCAGCGCCATGGCAACTTCCATGATTGGCTGGTTCGGTGACGGCAACGGCTATATCGGCAACATCAATCTTGCACCTGAAACCGCCAGTACAGCCTCGGTGTCCTGGCAAGCAGAAAAATCAGACTGGGCTGCAGAAGTGAGTATCTGGTACACGCGGGTATCAGACTACACTGACGTCGACGTCACCGGTACTTTCAACCGCACAGACTCCGCTGCAGGACAGAGAAACATTCTGCAATTTGTGAACACAGACGCCACCCTTACCGGTGCTGAAGTAAAAGCATCGAAGCGATTGTTTGACAATGAAGCAGGGGCACTGACCTGGAAAACAGCATTCAGCTGGCAACAAGGTGAGCGCCGCCATGGAGAAGGCAATCTTTACCAAATCATACCAGTACAGAATACTATGAGCCTTGAATATGCCATATCGTCGTTCTCCGGAGCATTATCGTGGCAATGGACAGGCAGTAAAAACGATGTGGATAACCGGCGCAATGAGAACACCACTGACGCCTGGTCACTGCTGCATCTGTCTACTGCCTGGCAACAGGGTAATATGACTTTCCACTTCGACATCCATAATTTACTGGATACCTGGTTTGAAGAGCCCGCTGGCGGTGTCAACATTGCTCAATTTAAGCAAACGCCGGAACAGGGCTTCGCGCAGATTGCCGGAAGGGGGCGGTCTTTTGACCTTGGCGTAACACTGGCGTTTTAGCCTTAACACTTTATACTCTGCGGTTGTACGCCGCAGAGCACTCTATAATCAGGCCCGCTCTGCAGAAGCAGTACGCCGGAATAACAGACAATGCGGTAATCCACGCTGATGCTACTGATCTTGCTCACCCTGCTACCCGAAAAGCGCCGGCTGAACGCCGTAGCGTTGTTTATCTGCACAGTGATGGAAATCGTGCTGATAAACTGGCTTATCGGATTGAACGGTGCGGCCAGTAATCCCTACGCCATCATATTACTGATCCCCCTTGTCGCCGGTCTGGTTCAACTTCCCTTCAGGTTGGCCACGGCGGTATTGCTTATCAGTACCGGTGCCCAGTTATTACAACTGCTTGCTTCCCCCGCTTCTCATCACGATGGCATGGCGCAGCATGCAGCCAATATGGTGTGGAGTTTTGCCGGCACGAGCGTGTTTCTTGCAGCCATCATTTTTTATTACCGCCGCCAGTTAAGAAAGCGCAATGCGGCTATTGTTGCGCTCAGAGAAACTCAGTTAAGAAATGAACAACTCCTGGCTATTGGCACTGCCGCCGCACAACTTACCCATGATGCTGCAACGCCGGTTCAGACAATTAATTTACTACTGGAAGAATGGTGGGACAGCCCGGATCCGGCACTCATAAAAGAGCTCAGTGAACAGGTCAGCAGACTGAATGGTTTGTTATCTGACTGGCGGGTAGTGGCTGATGATGTCAGAGAGTCCCGCACCACAACCTACCGCAGTTCAGGATTAATCAAAGCATTACGGCATAGTCTGACTCTTGCCAGACCGGAAGCCCTTATTCACTGGCAAACCTGTAATAGCGATTGCAATATTCACGCTGACCGCACTCTGCTGCCTGCGCTTACAAATATTGTCGTTAATGCCTGTGAGGAAGCGTCCGGTGAAGCAGACAACGGCGTGAGCATCACTCAGGTTGTCAGCACCGGTCAATGGACGTTGCGGATAGCTAATCCGCTGAATAATGCGCCACCTGAACACGCACCGGTCATCGGCCGGCAACTTGTTCACAGCGAAAAAGGAAACGGGGTTGCCAGTGTGCTGACAAACGCAACAATTGAGCGGTTCGGTGGCAAAGTCAGTTGGGAAATTATTGATAGCCGGGGCACTCTCACACTTGAAACCACGGTTATTTTGCCGGCAGAGCAATAATGCAGACTATCTTTATCATTGACGATGATCCCAGACTTTCACAAGTGCTTGCCAGACGGTTTGCCACCAAAACAGAATTTAACGTACATTGCTTTGTATCGGCCAGTGAAGCCATGCACTACCAGCAAACCGGTGTTTATGCAATTTTACTCGATATGATGTTGCAGGATGAAACCGGACTGGATTTTATTGAGCAGCTGGCCGCCCGCTTTTGCCCCCGACACCTGATTGTGATGACAGGATACGCCAGCATTCCTACCACCGTGCGGGCCATCAAAAGCGGTGCCACAGACTACTTAACCAAACCGGTTTCTTTCCAGACAATTTTGCAACGCCTCGGGGTGGTGTCAGCCGGAGATGAAAAAGAATCGCTGACACCGATGACGCCGGCACAGGCGGAGTGGGAACATATTCAGCGCACCCTGCACGACCACGAACACAATATTTCCGCTACAGCGAAGGCACTGGGAATGCACCGCCGGACTTTACAAAGAAAACTGCAAAAGATGTCACCGGGCAAATAATATTACCCCTTGCCGTCGTCACGGAGTGACGTCAGGGTAGATTATGATGCATTCAACCATTTGGTCAGTGCCGCATACATTTCTTCCTGCCGGAATGGCTTGCTTAAATGATCATTCATGCCACATTCCAGTGCTTTACGTTTGTCTTCCACCATGGCCGCAGCGGTCAGAGCAATAACCGGTACATTGATCCCTGATTCGCGGATTTGCCGGGTCGCTTCATAGCCGTCCATCACCGGCATCTGAATATCCATTAAAATAATATCAAAATGATGACGACGTGTTGCAGCCACAGCCAGCGCCCCGTTATCTGCCATGGTGACATCCAGTCCAAGGTGACGTAACTGTTCACCCACCACTTCCTGGTTAATCTCGTTATCTTCTACCAGTAATACGTGACCGCTAAAAGCCCCTTCACGGTTGTCTCTTACTCGTGCCCGCTCAGCTTTAAACTCATCAATTTCCCGTGGCTGAGGTAACTTAAACGGCAGTTTTACTATAAAAGTCGTGCCCTCGCCCTGACGGCTTGTTACTGAGATATTCCCGTCCATGGCGGTTGCCAGACGATGGCTGATGGTCATTCCCAGCCCTGTACCACCAAATTTGCGGCTGGTTGATGAGTCCGCCTGCGTGAAAGCATCAAAGACTACCTTCTGCTGACTTTCCGACATGCCAATCCCGGTGTCTGTCACTGAAATTACCAGCAGGCATTCATGATCGTCGATATCTTCATACCTGCAAACCAGGGTAACGCTTCCCTCACTGGTGAATTTAATGGCATTGCTGAGTAAGTTCACCAGTATCTGCCGCAGACGCAACGAGTCACCGGTAAGCCACGGGCGAAGTTTGCCGTCGAAACGGAATTGCAGTTCAATCCCCTTCGCTTTGGCCTGCTCGATAAATAAATCCCGCAACTGGCTGATAATCTCCTTTATAGAAAAAGTCTGTTCCTCAAGTTCCAGTTTCTGCGCTTCGATTTTGGAAAAATCCAGAATGTCATTGATGATCCCCAGCAACAGCTCGCCGGAATGATTAATTTTTTCGAACTTGTCACGGAAGTTGGGCGGCGGCTCCTGGTTCAGCCCCAACCGGCTTAATCCCAGAATGGCGTTCAGCGGCGTACGGATTTCATGGCTCATATTGGCCAGAAATTCGCTTTTCGCACGGTTTGAACGTTCTGCGTCTTTAACCGCTTCAGCCTGAGCATACTCTGACTCAACCAGTCTGCTGTTAGCCTGAGTCAAATCACGGGTACGTCGTTTGACCTGATATTCAATTTCATCAGTATGTCCGGCCACAATAATAATGAACCAGCCCAGCAGCCCGGCGAACAACACAGAACCTGCCAACAGTAAATGCACACCCCAGGGCTGATAAAGGAAACTGCTGTCGCTCACCTGCAGCAGAACCCAACTGTGTCCTCCGACCGTAATTGTCCTGACCTCATTTAGCGGAAAACGCTCAGCCAGGAAGCCCGCTCTGTCCTCTGCCGGCTTATTCCATCCTGTAGTCAGGAATTCTACGTCTTCGCCGGAGAGATTTTGCCGGAACAAGGTGGATTGGCCGGACGGTGCCGCCGGATCAAAGACCAGTACACCCAGAGTAGGCAAAAGAGAATCACCAAAGGCATTCTCAATCATTTCCTGAGCTTTCAAAACCGCAGTGGCATAACCGGAATGATTTGATCCGGTAGTTTTTCCACCAGGCATGAACATAAGTACGCCGGGTTCAGAGCTGTCTCCCTGAACAAGGTTGATAGGCGCAGTGGGGAATAAACGATGGCTGGACCACGCGTTATCCAACGCTTTCCGGCGGGATATTTGTGAATAAACATCCAGCCCCAGTGCTTTTATGTTGCCCGTCATAGGCTCAATAAATGACACGATCACATAGGTATCACGGTTATCTACCGCCACCATATCTTCTTTTGCATCCAGACCTTTCACTTCAAAATGAATGGTGGGATCGAAGGTCTCGTAACTCGCCTGCATAGCCGTTTCAAATGCCTTCAGTTCCCGCCCTTCCAGTCTTTCATTCCATGATAACCCGTGAATTGACGGGTTCCGCTTTAACAGATCCAGCGTGAAGACACGGTACTCTGAAGGGGTGACATCTTCCTGAATTCTGACAAACCCCGCCAGCGCCTGAAGGATATCTGAGACTTTGGACAGTTCACCGCTGAGTGCACGCTCAAGAACGTTCACATTAACAGTAAACTCAACTTTGTGTTTTTCCATTTCCGTTTTGGTCACCAGCCAACCCAGCAGCGCCGTGCAGGAAGTAATAGTGATCAGGGAGTAAAAAACAAAGCGGACCTTGGATACATGAGAAGACAGGGTTTTCGGTGTAAATACCAGCAGCCAGGGAATGGTAAACACGATGCCGATAGCATCGCCCATATACCAGCTTACCCAGTTTTTAAACCAGTCCTGGTCAGAAATAACCCCCTGTGCCCAGAGAAAAATATTACTCAAAGTGGCGCCGGTTAAGGGGCTGATAATTGCTCCGAGCAATAAAAATTTCGCCACCACCGCAGGACGCACAAAATTAACCGGCGCGGGAATGACACTGACAATCAGTACCCGCCCGACCAGCGCCTGTGTTGCCGCGAACGCCCCCATCATGCCGGAAACAAACAACGACGGTTCTCCGCCGGCATAATTTAAAGATATAATGAAATTAAGCACTGCAGCACCGGCGAACACACCAAACAATGCAAACGGACCGAGCAAAAGTACGGCCAGCAGACCGAGGCCGGCAGCGGGCCAGACTACCGTAGCAAAACCGGGCGGAATGGCAGCCCATATACTGAGCAGTCCAAACAATATATAGCCTGCTGAGACCAGAAAAGTGGCCAGCAGTTTTTGCATGTGCGACTGAACTTTAAACATCTATTCCTTTACCTGACCTTCCACCTCAAAAAATCCTGTTTTTTTCCGCTGCTACAACATGTTACACACGTAAACCGCGTTCAGCGTAACGCATTAAAACATAGTCTCTATACTATAGTTCAAATTTAAAGAAAAAATATTCTTCACCGGGCAGAGTTAATATAGAATCCCATACCTGTCGTAACAAACATTGGCCGGTCCCTTGCGGATCTGAAGTGACCCCTGTATGGATTATCCCGTTCTGCCCCACGAAGACGCCCGCTTAAAAGCGTTGCATGACCTGAAAATTCTAGATACTGAGCCGGATGAACGGTTAGATGCGATAACGAAAGCCGCGCAAGCGTATTTTGACTGTAAAATATGCCTTATCAGTTTGATAGCAGAAGATCGCCAGTGGTTTAAATCCAGACAATGTCTGGATAAAACTGAGACCCCGCGTAATGTATCTTTCTGTACTTATGCCATTGCCGAAGAAGAATACCTGATAGTACCTGATGCCACACAGGACAACCGCTTTGCAGGGAGTCCGCTGGTTAAGGGAGAACCCTTTATCCGGGCTTATGCTGGCATGATCCTGAAATCTCCGGATGGTTACGAGCTGGGTACATTGTGCGTTATCTATGACGCGCCCCGCACTTTTTCGGCTCAGGATATCAACGTATTACGGGACCTTGGCAAACAAACTGAAGAGATAATTTTCCAACATCTACGTTAAGTCATTGCTCCGTAAAAGGATGCTCAACCAGTAAAGGATACCATGACACAACAATCAGGACGTTTTCCGCCCGGATTTTACGCTTTTCTCACCGGCAGAGGGCTGTTCAGTGTCATAGACTCCATATTAGGCACTGCTGTAGGCTGGCATTTATATCAGGCTACAAAAGATCCCTTCGACCTGGCGCTGGTAGGATTATTTCAAATCGTCCCGGTGTATGTTTTCTTTATCCTTACCGGCTGGGTTGCCGACCATATGTCCCGTAAGAAGGTACTGCAAACCGGGGCCGTTTGCTGGCTGGGTATCATTCTTTGTATCGCCTTTGAGATGCACGACGGAAACTTTAATAAGTGGGTTTTACTGTCGTTATTAATGGCACTCGGCACCGTCAAAGCGTTTATATCTCCGTCCATGCAGGCCATTGTGCCCAACCTGGTGCCCCCCGACCGGCTTGGCGCAGCCATCGCGATTACCAGCACCGTGTGGAATCTGGCATTAACCGCCGGTCCCTTCGTCGCCGGGCTGCTGATAGCGTTAATGGACTTCAAAGTGTACTGGACAGTATGCGTAATTTGCTTTGTGATCAGCATCTGTTTCTTGTTTCTGCCCCCGATTGGTCCTGCTAATACCGGAGGACAACGTAGTAAAAAAGCCTTGTGGGAAGGCGTACATTTCATGCAGCGAAATCCCATCGTACTGGGAAGTTTGTCGCTGGATTTACTCATCGTGCTGGGCGGTTCCGTCGTGGCATTGTTACCCGTTTATGCCGCGGACATTCTGCACACAGGTCCGCAAGGGCTGGGCATGCTGAGGGCCATGCCCGCTATTGGCGCGGTACTCATCGGCATTTATCTGTCGAAATTTAAAACCGACTTCCGCCACGCCGGTTATACACTATTCACTGCCCTGTTTGTCTTTGCCTGCTCCGTACTGGTATTTTCGCAGACGACCAGTATCTGGATAGCCTGCGCATGCTTATTCATTTACGGCGCATCAGATATGTTCAGCGTGGTTATCCGCGGCTCCGTTATTCAGCATAATACACCGGATGCACTGCGGGGACGTGTAGGCGCGCTGAACGCCATCTTCATTGCCTCATCAAATCAACTGGGAGATTTCAGAGCGGGAACGGTAGCTGCCGCAGCAGGGCCCGGCGGCGCTGCATTGATTGGAGCAATCACAGCTTTTGGTGTGGTTGGATGGGGAATCTGGCAATTCCCCTCACTGAGAAAACTGACTTCAACAGATATGAAAGAAAAAGCCTGAGGCTTTAAAGATTGATCACCAGATTGTTTTCCACAATAAGCAGCATCATCAGACCCGCAGCAAAACAATACAATACCGGATCAGACACACAATCTTTCAGATAGTTTTTCATTTTATCAATACGGTGGTTCATAGAGGACTTCCCGTTTTTGGTTATCAACAACTTAAATTTACCACACATTAACAATTTTTAAACATTAAACTTTAGCATGAAGCCGCCCGCCGTAAAATCCGGCAACAGAATCGTATGATTGCGTGTCTGTTCTTGCATAGCGTCCGGCGACCGTTATATCCTGAGAGAGTAAATGAACAGGAACAATTTATTCCCCTGATGAAAGTCTTCACTGCATTTTTAATGGTTTGCCTGCTTGGTGTGTTCACTATGAACGCGCAAGGCAATGTGCACGATGCTGCACGGCACCATGCTATGCAAACTGCACAAATGAATATGACCGGCCACATGCAGGCACATTCAGAGCCTGATGTCATGATGTCTGGTATGACTCAGGAAGATTGCTGTAAACAGGAGTGTCATTGTAATGTCTCCATGTGCCACGGTAGCCTGTTCGTGCTGTCTCACTTTACGCACTTTACCGCAGCAGTTGTGGTGAATGATACCACTAGCACCATATCAGAACCGCTGACTGCTCATGGTGGTCCGCCCTTCAAGCCCCCTATCCGGTTAAGTTAGTTACAGTTAAACACCGCCTGCATTGCATGCAGGCGGACATTACTTTTTTAACCGGAAATAGCTATGAACAACCAGGATTCGTCACGTCGTCGTTTTCTTTGCGGCGCGGTGACCTCAATGTCAGCGATGGCATTATATCAGGCCGCCCCCCGTTGGGCTGTTGCTCAGGGGAACACTGAATTTCAGACCAGTAATGATGAAGTTAATCTGAAGATCAGCCAGCAAACATTTTCTTTTGGCAACAAGAAAAATAACACCATTACCATCAACGGTCAGATGCCGGGGCCACTACTGCGTTTTCGCGAAGGTGAACGGGCAGTGATTAACGTCACTAATACCCTCAGCGAAGACACGTCAATCCACTGGCACGGCATCATTTTGCCCGCCAACATGGACGGTGTGCCGGGCTTGTCCTTTGCCGGCATCAAGCCGGGCGAAACCTTCAGATACGAATTTGATTTGCAACAAAGCGGTACCTACTGGTACCACAGCCACTCGGGCTTACAGGAACAGATTGGACATCTTGGCCCGCTGGTTATTCATCCCGCTGACGGCGATATTGGTGCCGACAGAGAACATATGATCCTGCTGTCAGACTGGACATTTGAAGATCCTCACGAAATATTCCGCAAGCTTAAAGTGTCTGAAGGTTATTACAACTACCAGAAGCGGACCATTTTCGACACGTTACAAGATGTGGAAGAACAAGGCCTGGCCGATACATGGCATGTTCGCAGTATGTGGAACAGCATGCGGATGGATCCCAGGGATATTGCTGATGTGTCAGCCAGCGCATATACCTACCTGATGAACGGCCGGGATGCAGTGATGAACTGGGAAGCTCTGTTTAATCAGGGAGAAAAAGTCAGGCTGCGGCTGGTGAACGGTTCCGCCATGACTTATTTCGACTTCCGAATTCCGGGGCTGGAAATGACGGTTGTCGCGGCAGACGGTCAGCCGGTAAAACCTGTCACCGTTGATGAAATCCGTATTGCCATCGCAGAAAGTTACGATGTCATTGTGCAGCCCAAAGAGGACAAAGCTTATACCCTCTTTGCCGAAAGTTATGATCGCAGCGGCTTTGTTCGCGGCACGCTCGCGCCACGGCCTGGCATGAGCGCCGCCGTCCCTCCCCGCCGGACGATTACAGAACGCGGTATGGATGCCATGAGCATGGATCATGGTGATATGGACCACAGTAGTATGAATCACGACGATACTGGCCATGGCAGCATGAGCCACAGTGGAATGAATCATGCTGCTATGAACCACGGTGGTCACGACATGCAGGGCAGCGGCAAACCTGCCGTCGATGATATTGCCATCCATCACGACGCGGACGGACACGGTCCGGGGGCAGCGATGATTGCAGCGAATCCCCGTTCAAGACTGGACGAACCCGGTATTGGCCTGGGTAATGACGGTCGCCGGGTACTCGTTTATAAAGATCTCACCGGAGCACAAACCTGGGGGGACGAACGGGAACCGTCCCGCAACCTCGAACTTCACCTTACCGGAAACATGCAGCGCTACATGTGGTCATTTGACGGTAAAAAGTTCAGCGAGGTTGACGGACCGGTAGTGTTCCGTCACGGAGAACGGTTAAGGCTGGTGCTGGTAAACGATACTATGATGGACCACCCTATCCATTTACATGGTATGTGGATGGAACTGGAAAATGGTCAGTATCCCCGCCCGCGAAAACATACCATCAGCTTAAAACCCTCAGAAAAAGTGTCATTACTTATCACCGCGGATGCGATGGGTGACTGGGCCTTCCACTGCCACCTGCTTTATCACATGGAAGCCGGCATGTTCAGGGTAGTCAGTGTTCAGCACGGAGGGCATCATCATGGTTAAATTCAATCTTGTAGCTGTTGCTGTGCTTAGCAGTATTACATTCTCAACCTGCGCAATGGCAGAGGATAAATCAGACTGGCCTTCACCGATGATGGAAATGGCAGCCTGGCAAGTCATGCTCGACAGGCTGGAATTATCCCGTAATACAGATAAAGAAAATGTGTTTACCTGGGATGCCACCGCCTGGTACGGCGGCGATTATCACCGCGTAGTGTTAAGGACTGAGGGCGAAAATCAGCAAAACGATGGTCATCCCACCGACCTTGAAAGAACAGATATCAGCTACAGCTACATGATTTCATCCTTCTGGTCACTGCAGGCCGGGCTTGGTCTGAAAGGTGAAATGTCGTCCGGGGAGAACGCAGAGCACTATGCAGTATTCAGTCTGACAGGCCTGGCGCCTTACTACTTTGAAACTGACTCCAGTTTGCTTATTAATGAAGACGGCGACGTTCAGTGGCTTAACGAGTTTGAATATGACTTTTTGCTGACACAAACCAGTTACCTTCAACCCAGGTTAACGGTGAACACCAACCTGACAGATTCAGAGCGCTTTGGCAGAGAGGCCGGTGTTGAATCCGTGCGGTTCGGCTTGCGTTACCGTCAGGAAGTGGTGCGGGAGTTTGCGCCATACTTTGGTGTTTACTGGCAAAAGCAGTTAGGACAAACTGCGAACACTACCGCTGCAAACGGTGAAGACACGTCCGAATTCGGCTTTATTGCCGGCGCGCGGATCTGGTTCTGACAATAAAAAAGCACAGCGGCCGTTGCTGCTGTGCTTTTAGTATCTGAATATGTCACCGGGGCTGATGCCCCGGCCTGTTAAAATGCGGTATTAATCTGTACGCTCAGAATTTGCGCTTTCGCATGCTCTGTAGCGGTAAGATCGCTGACAATAGAGCCGATTGCACGTTGCTGAGATACCGCCGCTTCACGTCCTTTGATATACACGTAGGCCATATCCACACTGGTGTCATCAGTCAGCGCCCAGGTTGCTCCGGCACTTACCCAGTGACGATCTGTGTCAGGAATGCTCAGTGAGCGGTGTGCAAAACTCACAGCGCCTTCATCATAAGCATAACCGGCACGCAACGTCAGCTTCTCATCATACTGATAAGTAACACCTGTACTCCAGCGCCAGGTATCTTCAAAATCTTCTTCTTTTAGCAGCAAATCATAGCCACTGTCCAGATTCGCTTCCAGCTTGTCAAAGGTGCTCCAGTCTGTGTAATTCACGCTGGCCTGTACAGACCATTGCTCATCAATTTCTTGATCGATGGCCAGCTCAGTGACTGCAGCGAAATTCAAATCCAGACTACCGCCCTGATTATACAGCTCAGCAACTTCAGGGATCAGCACACCCAGATCTGACTTAATTTCACCGGCCAGTTCCAGCTGTGTTTCAGCACGGTAACTTAACGCCACATTGGTGCCGTCAACCGGTTGCCAGAATACACCGGCGTTCCAGCCATAGCCGATATCATCACCAGCCATTTCAACAATAGTCAGATTACCCAGCGCCGGATTACCCATCACCTGGCCGAAGACCTGAGGAATAGAGGTACTGATTTTCGCATCGGCATAGGTAAAATTCAGGCCAAGTCCCAGGCTCAACGTGTCCGTTGCTTTCCAGGCGACAGCCGGATTTACAGTAAAAGAGATGATCTCAGCTTCATCTGCATAATGCAGCGCATTGTAATCATCGCTGTAATCTGTCGACAGGCCGTAGCTGGTAAACAAACCAATGCCCCAGGAGAACTTATCGTTAACCGGCGCAGCGTAAAAAATGGAAGGAATGACGGCTGATTCAGCAATGTCTTCAGCACTGGCATCGCTGGTAATGGTTGCGCCGCCTACTGAGGTGGTCATATCACCACGGATATCTACTTCGGGGTCAAGGTAGCTGACCTGGGCGCTGAATTGTGCTTTATCAAACGCGGTGATAGCAGCCGGGTTAGTTGCCAGCACAGAAGCGTTTTCCGGCTTTGCAGCCTGACCCGCCATAGCGCGACCCAGTCCGTTCGCACTGTGTTCATTGACCTGAAAACCTGCAGAGAAAGCAGAAGAAGAGAACAGTCCGGCTACAGAAAGCGCAAGCGCTGTACGGACGAATAAAGGATGCTTCATAAAAACTCTATGATTATTGAAAAAGGGCCGCATCCTACTGGTACGACCGGTTAGCTTCAAGTAAAACAAATGTAAATGCTTATTTTTAAGACGAATTACAGTAAAACGATTCGATAAAGGCCTGAAAACCATTGATAAGGGAAATGTTGCGGGGTGCTTTTAATTGCTATGATTCACTTTGCATAATAAAAATATCTGACCGGGAAAATCATGACACTCAGACACTTATTCACCATTTCTGCACTCACAGCCTCTTTGTGCTTCAGTGCAGGAAAAGCTATTGCAAGCACGCCCCAGCAAACAGAAAGTTTTGAAATGTGGCCTGGCGCACAGTACAGCCCGTCCATCCCCACGGTAAAATCGGTGCTCGGGTATAACACCGGCGAACGCATCACGACCCACAGTGATATGCTGACCTATTTCAAAGCACTGGCAGGGGCGGCTCCGGAGCGGGTCCATCTGGTTAAATACGCAGAAAGCTGGGAGGGCCGGGCGCTTATTTATGTCGCTATCGGTTCGCCTGAGCATATTAAAGACCTGGAGCAGTTCGCAGCAAATATGAACCGGCTGGCCGACCCGCGAAAAACTTCCCGTGATGAAGCTAATAAGCTTATCGCTTCCCTGCC
The DNA here is from genome assembly GCF_056160625.1 of Alteromonas sp. ABH4_457. Taxonomy (NCBI): domain Bacteria; kingdom Pseudomonadati; phylum Pseudomonadota; class Gammaproteobacteria; order Alteromonadales; family Alteromonadaceae; genus Alteromonas; species Alteromonas sp. ABH4_457. The sequence goes on along the minus strand of NZ_JBSWXN010000007.1, from coordinate 123,475 downwards.
CTCATCGGTATGGCTTCAGCACGGTGTTCACGGCAACGAAATCAGCAGTACCGATGCCGCAATGATGACGGCTTATCACTTGCTGGCAGCACAGAATGACCCGTTAACGGCGAAGGTGCTAAAAAACACACTGGTCTTTATTGACCCGCTGCAGAACCCCGATGGCCGCACCAGATTTACGCACAACTACTATTCCTCCACCGGCTTACAGGACAGCGATGATCGCCTGAGCGTCGATCAGAATGAACCATGGCCCAGGGGCAGAAGTAACCACTATCTGTTCGACATGAACCGCGACTGGCTCGCCATTACCCAGCCTGAAACGCTGGGCCGGGTGAATGCCCTGAACCACTTCAAGCCAACGGTAGTCATCGACTTACACGAAATGGGCAGTGACTCCACTTACTTTTTCGTGCCGGCAGCGAGCCCGGTCAACCCGCATATGCAGCAGGCACAGCTCGACAATAACGATTTAATAGGCAGAAACAACGGTAAACATTTTGACCGCATGGGTTTTGACTATTTTACCCGCGAAGTCTATGACGCATTTTATCCGGGCTATGGAGACAGCTGGCCTACTTTTTACGGAGCATCTGCTGCCACCTATGAAGTGGCTTCTACCCGTGGTATGACATTCAGAAATAAAGACGGCAAAGTGAATCACTATCGCGATCCTGTGCAAAAGCACTTTGTTGCCTCCCTTTCTACCCTCGAAGCAGCAGCGGATAACCGTGAAAAAATCCTCACTGATTTTTACCAGTATCAGGTTAATGCTATTGAAGCCGGTAAAAAAGATGACGAGCGTACCTTTATTATTCCGGCTACCACCGACCGTGCCGGCAGCCACCGTCTTGCTTCATTAATGGCGACCCACGGTGTCGAAGTAAAACAGGCAGGCGAATCATTTAAAGCATGCGGCACCCGGTATAACAAAGGTGCCTATATCATTGATACTGCCCAGCCCCGTGGCCGTTTTGTGAAAACTACGTTTACCCGCCAGGTCGATATGGCGGAATCATTCATCAAAGAGCAGGAACGGCGCCGGGCCCGCAAGCTGGACGATGAAATTTATGATGTGACAGCCTGGTCTCTGCCACTGTTATTCAACGTTAAAACCGACAGTTGTGATGATGGTTTATCTGTAAAAGGCAGCTACGTGACACCTGATATGCCCCTGAAAGGCAATGTGGATAAACCGGACGCAAGTGTTGCCTGGCTGGTGCCCTGGGGTGATGCCGCAGCAGGCCGTTTTCTGACTGCTGCGCTGCAACAGGGGCTCCATTTAAAAAGTGCTGATGAAGCCTTCACTCTCGACGACAAGCGCCGGTTTCCGGCGGGTACATTAATTATTGAAGTGAAAGCCAATGGCGAAGGCACCGGTGAAAAGATTGCTGCTCTGGCAGCACAAACCGGCGCGCTGGTAACTGGTACTGACAGCAGTTGGGTAACTGACGGTCCCAGCTTTGGCAGCCGCAGTACGCCGGTGATGTCTGCACCCAATATTGCTATGGCCTGGGATTCTCCCACCAGCTCACTGAGCGCCGGCAGCACCCGCTTTGTTATTGAGCGGCAGTTTAACTATCCGGTCACCGCAATCCGGACAGATATGCTGGCAAGTAGAAACCTGAACCACTATCAGGTGATCATTTTGCCCGCAGGCTGGTACGACGGAGCCTTAGGCCAGCGCGGCGCTGAAAACCTCAAGACCTGGGTAAAACAGGGAGGTGTGTTAATTACCTTTGCACAGGCAACCGCTTTTGCAGCCTCACCGGATAACGGCCTGCTGGATGCAGATCTGGAATACAGCTTTAATGATGAAACGGTGGTAGCAGATGAACAGGCAGACCACCGTGGTCATGTGGCCGGTTCACATATTACTGATAAATCGCAACTTATACGCCGCATTGAAAACAACCAGCGTTCACCGGATTACGTCGCCGGAATCCTTGCGAAGGTTGAAGTGGACCAGGAGCACTGGCTTACCGCAGGGGTCAATCCTGAAGTGGTTTCGCTGGTAACAGGCAATACTATTTTTGCGCCCATGAAACTGGATGCCGGTAAAAATGTTGCCTGGTATAAAGGTGCTGATGAGCTGCTCGCATCCGGATATTTATGGGACGAGAACCGCGAACAGCTGGCTTATAAGCCATTTCTGATGGTGCAACCGTCCGGCGAAGGCATGGTGATAGGCTTTACCCAGGACCCTTCAAGCCGCGCATATATGGATGGTCTGAACGTCATGCTATTGAATGCTATATTCCGTGGCGCAGCGCATGCATCACCACGACGCTGATCTGACGGTTAATCCTGTTACGGTTTCATCTTAACGTAACAGACTGGCATGAAGAATTAAGGTATTGTTATATTGTAACAATACCTTTTTTTATGAGAACACAACAATGATAACAAGACGACAATTCACCTTTGGTCTCGCGGCCCTTTCCGCTGGTAGCAGCGCATTCGGCGGGCTCGCGAATGCAGCAACTCAGCATGCCGCAGGCGCACTGCGTGCAGCGACCGGGTTTGGCCCGCTGAAACCGGATCCCGCTTCCCTGCTGGATTTACCGGAAGGCTTTACTTATAAAGTCATTTCAGCGCTGGGCCAGGCCATGTCTGACGGCCTGAATGTGCCGGATAAAGCTGACGGAATGGGCTGTTTCAAACTGGATGAACAACGTGTGGCTCTGGTGAGAAACCATGAGCTTACGCCAAAAGACCGGGCCTTACAGCCTGCATCGGTTGCCTCGCACAAAACTGCAGACGCCTACGACACCGCCCCCGACGGGAACGCACTGCCTGGTGGCACGACTACCATGGTGTATAACTTAATTACCGGTGAAACAGAGAGCCAGCATGTGAGTTTATGCGGCACAATCCGGAACTGTTCCGGTGGCATTACTCCCTGGGGCAGCTGGCTCACTTGCGAAGAGAGTATTGATAAGCCGTCGGCTTATAACAATAAAGACCACGGCTGGGTTTTTGAAGTCCCCTCAACAGCACAAACCCTTGTCTCACCTGAGCCGCTTAAAGCCATGGGTCGCTTTAACCATGAAGCTGCAGCAGTGGATCCCCGCACCGGTATTGTTTACATGACGGAAGACCGGGGAGACAGCCTGTTCTACCGCTTTATTCCCGATGTGCCCGGCGATCTTATCAAAGGTGGCAGACTTCAGGCGCTGGCAATAAAAGCCAGTCCGGGTTACGACAGCCGCAACTGGGTTAACCCGGCGATGCCGCTTCAACAGTGGCTCGACGCCAGCTGGATAGATTTGACAGACCCGGAGAGTCCGGAAGATGATCTCCGCAAACGGGGATATGCAGACGGTGCAGCCCTGTTCGCCCGTGGTGAGGGGATCCACTGGGGAGACGGTGAACTCTATTTCTGCTGCACCAATGGCGGCAAAAAGCAACTGGGACAAATTATGCGCTATCAGCCTTCTACGTCTGAAGGCACAGAACACGAAGCAGCTAAGCCGGGCCGGCTGCAATTGTTCCTGGAAAGTACAGACAAATCTCTGTTCAACTTTGGCGACAATCTCACTGTTGCACCTTTTGGTGATCTAATTGTTTGTGAAGATCAGTACACAGACGTTGTCGACAACCACCTGCGGGGTATAACCCCGGATGGCAGTGTGTATCCTTTTGCCCGCTTAAATGATCAAACCGAACTTGCCGGCGCATGCTTCTCACCGGACGGCAGTACCCTGTTTGTTAATTTGTATTCACCGGCCAGAACCGTCGCAATTACCGGTCCCTGGTCAGCCAGAAGCTCATAATACCTGTTTACCGGACAGCCGGATAAGGCTGTCCGTTTCCCCCTCCCACCTGAAATGTTTATTTTTTATTCAATTTTGCACTAAACCCCGGGCAGAACCGTATGCTATCCTGAAAATGCTGCATAGCAGCATAACTTAAGGAACAGGCGATGAAACCACTGAAAATTAATCTCGCTTTACAGGGTGGCGGGGCCCACGGTGCTTTCACCTGGGGGGTGTTAATCAGGCTGTTGGAAGAGGAATGGCTGGAGTTTAACGGCATCAGCGGCACCAGTGCCGGCGCAATGAACGCAGTAATGCTGGCTGAAGGCTGGCGTAAAGACGGTCGCCGGGGTGCAGCGGCGCAACTGGATGCATTCTGGGAAGCCATCGCTGACAAAGGTGTACAGATGCCCATGCCGAAAATATTGGAGCAATCATTGAACAAATGGTGGATGAGCATGTTTCAACATTTCTCCCCCTACGACATCAATACCATGGACATCAACCCGCTGCGGGATGTGCTCGATGAAATCACTGATTTCAAAGCACTGCAGCACCACTCCCCTTTTCGCTTGTTCATTGCCGCAACTGAAGTGACGACGGGAAAACTGGAACTCTTTAATGAACAGGAGCTGACCGTCAGTCACGTTCTGGCTTCTGCCTGTTTGCCCAACGTTTACAAAGCGGTGACGATAAATAATAAACACTACTGGGACGGTGGCTACGCGGCCAATCCGGCAATCTTTCCGTTGATCCACAGTTGTGACGCTCAGGATGTTCTGATTGTGCTGCTGCAACCGTTACAACGGGGACCACTGCCCGTCCGTTCAGAAGAAATCAGTGACCGCATCATTGAACTCACATTTCACTGTGCATTCTTGCGGGAGATGCGCTCAATGCTGGACATTAAAACCTCGTCTCAACGGTGGGGCTGGGTTTCCGGCGATTTTGAGAAACGCATACGGGCAACCCGCACACACATCATAGAAAACAGTGAATTAATGTCTGCCCTTGACCAGATGAGTAAGTACGACAATTCACGGGCGTTCCTTCTGGAACTGAAGGAGGAAGGCATAAAAACCGCTGAGAAATGGCTGGAAACCAGCACCGGAGATTTGGGAAAAAGAGACAGTTGCGATTTACCCGGACTTTTTGGCTAAACCTTATTGATAAACATTCTCATTTGCATTAAGATGAGTTCACCTTTTGAGAATTGAGCCTGTTAATTTTCAACCTGGTACTACTCCTCCAGCCAAAAGGCAGGACCCTTAGACCGCCGGAGCTCATCCCGGCGGTATTTTTTTGCCTGAATTACAGTCCCATGGATTTCAGTTTTGCATCCAGACGGGGATAAACACGACGGGCGTTCCCTGAGTAAACCTGAGTACGTTGTTCCTCAGTTAAATCCAGCGCATCGACATAACGTTTCGTATCATCAAAGTAGTAACCGGTTTCCGGGTCAATGCCGCGCACAGCACCAATCATTTCTGAACCAAAAAGAATGTTGTCCAGATCGATAACATCAAACAGTAAATCGATACCCGGCTGGTGATACACACATGTATCAAAATACACATTTTTCATCACGTGCTCACGTAACGGGGGCTGCTCAAGCATATCGGCAAGACCACGGTAGCGTCCCCAGTGATAAGGCACTGCGCCGCCACCATGAGGAATGATAAAGCGCAGATCCGGAAACTCTTTAAACAGATTTCCCTGCAGGAACTGCATGAATGCCGTGGTGTCTGCGTTCATATAGTGAGCGCCGGTAGCGTGGAAGTTTGCGTTACAGGAGCCGGACACGTGAATCATTGCCGGTACATCCAGTTCTACCATTTTTTCATAGAACGGATACCAGCTTTCATCTGTCAGCGGCTTTGACGTCCAGTGTCCGCCGGAAGGATCCGGGTTCAGGTTACACCCGACAAAACCCAGTTCGTTTACACAACGCTCCAGTTCGTCCACTGAATTTTTAATCGGCACGCCCGGTGATTGCGGCAGCTGACAAACACCGATGAATTGCTTCGGATATAAATCCACCACACGCTTAATTAAATCGTTACATGCGCTGGTCCACTGTTTAGAAACGGCCTCGTCCCCCAGGTGGTGCGCCATGGCTGACGCGCGGGGAGAAAAAATGGTCATATCTGAACCGCGTTCAATCAGCAAACGAAGCTGGTTTTTCTCAATACTTTCCTGAATTTGCTCATCACTGATATGAGGAACTTCAGGTAACGCTTTACCCGCCTTAAACGCCGCCAGTTGCGCATCACGGAATAATTGAAGTGGTTCCGGTGCCGTTGTGTAATGGCCGTGACAATCAATAATCATAATCAATCCTGTAACTTATTGTTTCCCGGGCGCAGAGAAAGCTGAGTCTGCGACCAGCACTTCTCCCCGCATGAGCAAACGGGCTGTGCGCAACAGCGCAGAACGGTTAATTTTTAAAGTCGACAGCGAACCGCTGCCTTCCACATCCATTGCCACAGTAAAACTGCCGGTTGGATGTTCTATTTCAAGACGGGAGTAGTCGCTACAACCTTTGAGGTAGCCGTAGGCGATGGAACCGTCCACCACGCAGGCTGTAGCAACACTCACCGAACCCAGGACACCTATGGCATCATGCACACGGTGTGGAATAAAGGTGCGGGTATTCAGCAAACCACCCCGGACAGGGGCCGATATAAGCGACATTTTAGGGACAGTTTTATCGCTTACATCACCAAGGTTCATTTGCCGGCCCGCTTGTAACCTGATGCTTTCAATGCGTTCTTTAACGCCGGTATTTTTTTCAATTTCCGCAGGAGACTCATCGCCTGTTAAGCCAAAGTCAGCGGCATTTAACAGCACAACAGGCATGCCGTTATCGATACAGGTCACTTCCACACCATCAATCACATCTTTGGCGTTGCCGGTGGGAAATAATGCACCGCAACTGGCTCCGGCAACATCGAGGAAATCAATCAGAACCGGCGCTGCCGTGCCCGGCACGCCGTCGATACGGGCATCACCTTCATATACCGGCACACCGTCTTTAACTTCAACCTGTGCTACCGCAAGACCACCGGTATTCACCATGTGAATACGCACACTGGTGATACCTTCCTGCGCGTCAATTAAGCCTTGTTCAATCGCGAAAGGACCCACGCCTGCAAGAATATTTCCGCAATTCTGGCCATCACTAACCACGGCTTTATCCACGACAACCTGCAGGAAAAGATAATCCACGTCTGCATCGTCTCTGGTAGACGGACTGACTACTGCAACCTTGCTGGTCAACGGATGGGCACCGCCCACACCGTCGATTTGTCTGTCATCCGGAGATCCCATTGCAGCCAGCAAAACCTGGTCCCGCAATACGGTATCTTCCGGTAACGAAGATGCCAGAAAATACAAGCCTTTAGACGTTCCGCCGCGCATCAGATGGCAGGGAATGGCCTTCACTTGCTGTACTCCTCGTAAGACACATATTTCAGGCCTTTTTCAGCCAGACGCTCACGCATATTGTAAATATCCAGCCCCAGTTCTCCGGCGGCCAGGCGATCCCGTTTGGATGCTTCGTTATCGAGACGCTTCTGTACTTTTTCATGCACTGCATCCGCTTCGTTACGCTGCACAACCACGACTCCATCGTCATCGGCAACAATAATGTCGCCCGGATGAATCAGTGCGCCGGCACAAACCACCGGCACGTTTACGCTGGCGATGGTTTCCTTCACTGTGCCCTGGGCAAAAATAGCTTTAGACCAGACGGGAAATTCCATTTCCTGCAGCGTTGCGGTATCACGCACACCGCCGTCAATGATTAACCCTTTTACGCCACGGGCTTTTAGCGAGGTAGCCAGCAAGTCACCAAAAAAACCGTCAATGCAGTGACTGGTGGGCGATACAACTAATACATCTCCGGGTTGACACTGCTCAACAGCAACATGGATCATCCAGTTGTCACCCGGGGCAACCTGACAGGTTACAGCCGTACCGGAAATACTGGCCGGGCGGTAAATTGGACGCATGTAATCAGCCAGCAAACCTTTGCGACCCTGAGCTTCGTGGACGGTAGCCACTTCCGCGCCTTCATATTTTTTCAGCGTGTCCTCAGATGCACGTGGACAATTCGTAACGCATACTGCCATAACCTTTAACCCTTCTGACTTTTTGGTGTGGCTCAGTATGCGCCGGTAAATGTTAAAAAGCCGTTTAGAAACCTGTGCAGCATCATTACTTTTTTCTATAATGGCAAAAAATCGCTACTGGTTTGCCATGCCATGTTGAATATCCGGCACCTGCACTGTGCACTTGAAATTAAAAAGTACTGCAATCTGTCAGAAGCAGCCCGACAAGTGCACCTCACCCAATCTGCCCTTACTCAAAGCATTAAAAAACTGGAAGAGAGCATTGGCTGGACGCTGTTTACCCGTTCCTCCTCCGGTATGTTCGTAACCCCGGAGGGAGATGTTTTTCTTAACCGGTTTGGCCGTGCCTTCAGTTTGCTGGAAAGCTTTGCCACCACTTTATTCAGTGCCGACAAGCATGGCAGAACGTCGTTTCTGCGGGGGGTCACTGCAAGGCAACTTGATGCTCTGGTACATATTGTTGAATTGCAAAGTTACACGGCTGCATCAGTAAAAATGGGCTTGTCTCAACCCACGCTTCACAGAACTATCCGTGATCTGGAAACCTTGTGCCAGCAAACCCTGTTCAACCGCTCCCCCACCGGTGTTGAGGCCACCTGGCGTGCCAGACAGTTTTCCCGTATTGCCTCATTGTATTTTTCAGAACTCAGCCAGGGGCTGGATGAAGTCGCAGAATTAAATGGTGAAAAGCTGGGTAGCGTGCGTATTGGCAGCTTACCGCTCGCACGGTCTGAGATTGTTCCCAAAGCTGTACTCGCTCTGCTTGAAGAAGCGCCGGGCGCCAACATAAGCATTGTCGACGGTCCTTATGAAGAGCAGTTGCATGCCTTGCTGCACGGACATATTGATATACTGGTAGGCGCCCTGCGCTTCCCCGCCCTGTCTGACGATATTGAACAGATCCCTTTGTTTGATGATTACCTGTCAATTGTGACCGGCAGTCACCATCCGCTGGCCGCCAAATGCTCCCTCACGACACAAGACTGGCAATCACTGAAGTGGATTGCGGCAAAAGAAGGTACACCTGCACGTAAGGCCTTTGGTGATGTGCTACAAGCCATTTGTCCCGATCACGCTTACGAAGTGATTGAATGCAGCTCACTGATGGCAATTCGCGGATTGCTAATCAACAGCGACCGCGCCGCCATCCTGCCTGCCCGCCAGGTTGAAATTGATGTTGCCGCTGGATTGCTGGCGGTCAACCCGACGCCCCTGAGCGATGCTCCGAGACAGATTGGCTATACATTAAGAAAAAACTGGCACCCCACCCGGTTACAAAAAGAATTTTTAGATCATCTGAGGGCAAAGACAGACAAACTAGACTAAAGTATAAAAAAGCAACAATCCATGTAATTTACATTAATACATGCAATGGCGGGGAAAATTTATCATGGCAAATATAAAATCCGGAAGACCCCGTTATCTCGTCCTTCTGGCTTTGAGTGCGAGTCGTTCGTTATCTGTATTTATTATGTTCATCAGCGCAGTCACAATTGCCGGCTACCTTACTGAGATACCTTATCTTTACAGGCCGTCAGGTGACCAGGCTGCTACCCATCCGTTTACCTGCGCCCAAATATTTATTCTGGCATTATGTATATTTGTAAACCGTCCCGGTCACCGGCAAAATATTAAATGGCTGCTCGGGCTGAGTTTCATGTTGTCTCTGGTTCTTCTCATCGACAGTCTGCTCAGTCTGAGACTGTCAGATTACGTTATTCCGTTTAACCGTATAGCTGCACAAGAGCATAGTAATGGTCTGACAAACCATGTAGGGCTAAACACGTTTATCACCTTCATGTTAGTCTGGTGCTCCGTTATTTTACGCATTAACCACCGGCCACTCTGTTCCCAGGGGTTTGCGTTTGTTGCTTTGTCCCTTCCGTCCCTTGCTCTGTTCGGCTACGCCTACTCTCTTCACAGCTTTCACGGCGAAATGTCGCTTATCTCTGCAGTAAGTTTATGCTTGCTGTGTTGTTCTGCATTGTGGAGCACTGCCAATCACGGCGCGCTGCGCGCAGTGTTATCCCCCTACATTGGCGGCAGGATAGCTCGGTTTCAGTTTACTACCGGATTTATCGTGGTCTTCAGTTTTGGCTATCTGCTGGTGCGTTCTATCGTATCCATCGACGACTCAGACAGGGTCGGCGCTTATGCCGTTGCGGTATGCTGGCTGATTATCATTCTGGTCACAATCAGTGCTACGTTATTTGAGCAAGCTGATAAATACCGCAGACGGATGGAGAACCGCCTGCTGATCACGTCCAGAACAGATCCGCTCACAGGACTTCTGAACCGGCGGGCGTTTGACGAAGTCCTTCAATATGAGAGCACCCGCTCCGGCCGCCACCCGGTGACTGCTTCACTTTTGCTTCTGGATATCGACCATTTTAAACAGGTGAACGATATTCACGGTCATCCTGCCGGCGACATGGTGCTGCAACGCATTGCAGAACTGCTTAAAACAAATCTTCGGGACACCGACAGCCTGTGTCGTTTTGGCGGCGAAGAATTTGCTGTCTTATTACCTGGCACTTGCCCGGAAGGCGCGATGGTGGTGGCAAAAACACTGCGTAAATTTATTGATGACGAGATATTCAGAAATGAAGAAGGTACAACCATACCGGTTACTGCATCATTCGGCGTCACGAATCTGACAAAAGGCGGCATCAGCAGCGCAGTGAGCCGCGCGGATCAGGCCCTTTATCAGTCAAAACAACGAGGCAGAAATCGTGTGTCCGCTAACGTACTGGTGCCTCCGCGGTCCGCCGGAATTGGTCATCGTAGCAACAAGGTAGTCCGCCAGCTGGCTTTTTAGACTGCAAAAACACTGTCAAACCCATGTACTGACGATTACAATGCGTGTCCGTTGTCCATTCATCTGTAGTGCAAGGAAATTTCATGGAAACGATACATCGCGATTTTATCGACGCCTGGCAGCGTTTCGACCACTGGCTGACGACATCATTGTTTCCGAAATGGGCTGCACAGGGTTTTGCTGAAAACGGCGCCGCACTGGAATGTTTTGATGGTGAAGGCAAGCCCGACTGGCAAGCCGACAAGCGTATGCGGGTGCAATCAAGACAAATATTTTCAATGTGCTACGGCTATAAAAAAGGGTTCCTGCCTGAAGGTAAAGCCCTGGCGCAGGCAACGGAAAAATTTATCAGCAATGCCTGTCCTGACGCCCTTCCCGGCTTTTACCCGATGACCCTTGATGCATCCGATAAAGTAAAAAATGCCGCTACCGATTTGTATGATGTGGCATTTTTTCTGCTGGCATACAGTTGGCAAAAAGACGCGCTGAATGATGACCATGCTCTGCTGAAAGCGAAAAACCTTGCACTGCACGTGGATACTGTTCTGAAAAGTGATCATGGCGGCTGGCTTGAAGGGACATTTGCTCACACCACGCGGCGTCAAAATCCGCACATGCATTTGTTCGAAGCCTTTATTCATTTGTACCGGGTCAGTAACGACACGTTCTGGCTTGAACGCTGCAATCAGGTGTATGCACTGTTCGAGCAGCATTTTTTCGATGCACAGCACGGTGTGTTGCTTGAGTTTTTCACCACAGACTGGCAGCCATGCCTCACCGGCGGCCGGAGTGTAGAACCCGGCCACATGATGGAGTGGGTATGGCTGCTGCATGAATTTCAGACTGTCAGTGGCACAGATACCACACGTTATCAGTCGGTATTATACCGCCATGCCAGGGACTACGGGTTGACGCCCGGTAACCGCTGGTTGCACGATACAGTTACACCTGAAGGAACTGTCGTATCGTCCACCTTTAAGAGCTGGCCGATGACGGAGTGGATCAAAGCTGCACTGGTTCACAGCACTTTGCCTGACAATGCAAACCGTGAGCAGGACATTGCCAGTGCTACATTTGCCATCCACCAGTTGATTGACGGCTTCTCCCATCCGCAACTTGAAGCTCACTACACGTATGTTATTGACAGCAACGGACAGCCCGTGGACCCGAAAATGGCAGCCAGTACCTTGTATCACCTGTGTATGGCACATAACGAAGCCTCCCGTTTTGCCGCTGCATTTACTGAAAACCCTGCTGTTTCCGGATAACGTTTCGGGTGGACTTTCCGGCTCACGGCATATTGACACCGTGAGCCATTGAAACAAAATCTCACAATTTCCTTCTGACATTAATTTTTCAAAAACCCCTTACTGCTCATATGCATAGCAGGCAAGCAAGAAAGCGCTTACAAATACACCCCCACGTCTGTTACAAAACACGACAATTTTATAATGACATCGATGACATAAATACATTATAGTGTTACTAAATTTACTTTTTGTTAACCATATTAATTACAAACAAAATCAATCAGGTTAAGGTCAGGATTCACTGTGTGATCTGCTTGTAGGGACAAAAACAGGCGCAGATCGTTTTCAACTTAAACAGGGGCGAAAATGTCAAAAAATACATATGATGCCATCGTAGTCGGCTCTGGTATCAGCGGGGGCTGGGCTGCTAAAGAGCTTACCGAAAAGGGCCTGAAGGTACTTATGCTTGAGCGCGGCGAAAACGTCGAGCACATCAAAGACTACACCAACATGAGTAAAAATTTATGGGACTATCCACACCACGGTCGTCCCAGCCTGGAAGCACTGGCCGCTGAACCCAATATGGCCCGTGGTAAGGGGTATCCTTTTAATGAACCCACAATGGGCGCATGGGCTTCTGCGCAAACATCTCCCTATGTGGAAAAAAAACCTTTCCAGTGGTTTCGTGCCTATCAGGTGGGTGGACGCTCTTTGTTGTGGGGTCGTCAGTCTTACCGTTTAAACCCTGAAGACTTCGAAGCCAATGGTAAAGAAGGTGTGGGTGTTGACTGGCCTATTCGCTATGAAGATGTGGCACCATGGTATTCGTATGTTGAAAAGTTTGCCGGAATTTCCGGTAACCGCGACGGTCTGGATGTATTGCCTGACGGTGAATTCCTGCCGGCATTTGCTTTTAATGCTGTGGAAAAAGACGTACAAGCCCGCCTTAAAAAACAGTACAAGGGCAAGCGTCAATTAATTATGGGCCGTACTGCGCACATTACCGAGCAACGTCCCGAACAGGGTCGTGTGAAGTGTCAGCACCGTGACAAGTGCTGGACGGGCTGTCCTTTCGGCGGCTATTTCAGTACCCAGTCTGCAACCCTGCCTGCAGCACTTAAAACCGGCAATCTTACTCTGCGCCCGCTCTCCATCGTAAAAGAGCTGATTTACGATAAAGACACCAAACGGGTTACCGGAGTTGAAATAATTGATTCTGAAACCGGACTAACTGAAGTTTTCCACAGCAAAATTGTCTTCCTGAATGCCTCGGCACTGAACTCTGCCTGGTTATTGATGAACTCAGCCCGTGATGTCTGGGATAACGGTCTTGGCTCAAGCTCAGGTGAACTGGGTCACAATGTCATGGATCACCACTACATGCTGGGCGGTATGGCAGAAATTGAAGGCCATCTCGACAAATACGTCTATGGCCGCAGGCCAACAGGCTTCTACATTCCCCGCTTTGCAAACTGGGGCGATGACAAACGTGACTTCCTCCGTGGCTTCGGCTTCCAGGGTAACGCATCCCGTTCAGGTTTCAGCCGCAGCGCTGACGACTTAGGTATCGGAGCCGGATTGAAAGACGGTCTCAGTGAGCCGGGTCCGTGGAGCATCAGTACAGTTGGTTTTGGTGAAATTCTGCCGGACCACCGCAACAAAGTAAGTCTGAACCATGATGTGAAAGATGCATGGGGACTGCCGGTGCTGGAAATGGATGCCAAAATCCGTGACAACGAACTGAAAATGCGTAAAGCCATGAAAGAAGACATTGTAGAAATGTTTGACAGCATCGGTCTTAAAAACGCCACCGCCTGGGAAACCACTTACCACATGGGTAAAGGTATTCATGAAATGGGCACTGCCCGCATGGGCCGGGATCCTAAGACTTCCGTCCTCAACAAGCACAACCAGGTGTGGGATGCGCCTAACGTATTTGTTACCGACGGAGCCTGTATGACATCGTCTTCGTGTGTTAATCCTTCACTTACTTACATGGCACTGACAGCCCGTGCCGCAGATTTTGCAGTAGAAGAACTCAAGCGGGGTAATCTGTAATGGATCGTCGTGATTTACTAAAACTTATCGCAACCGCCACCGGCACAAGCTTTATCTGTTCTCCGGCCATGGCCGTCTGGCAGGAGCAACCGGCCCTGACCTCTGTAAAAGACTCAGGACTGGACGACAACACCGTCGCGCTGATTACTGAACTGTGCGAAACCGTATTACCGAGAACTGATACGCCGGGAGCAAAAGATGCGGGTTTGCCGGCGTTCTTTATCGGCATGATCCGCGAATGCTACACACCGGAACAACAGGCTTTGATGGAAGCCGGATTTAAAGATGTGGATGCACGCAGTCAGGAAAAATATGGTAAGCCTTTCGTTGGCTTAAGCCAGAAACAGAAAACGGCACTGGCTTCAAAGCTGGACAGTGAGGCGCTGGCGTTTAACCGCGGTGAAGACTCGCCCTGGGACGGTAAAGAAGATGGCCTGCCCCATTACTTTACCCTCTACAAGCAGCTGATGATCTTTGGTTTCTTTACGTCGAAAACAGGCGGCACTCAGGTGCTCCGTCACGTAGACATACCGGGCGACTACAAAGATATCCCTTATAAGAAAGGGGACAAAGCCTGGATGACCGTTTGGCCGATGTAAGGAGACTCCTGATGATGAAGAAAAATATGCTTAAAGCCATTCTTGCCGGCAGCATCACAATGGGCAGTCTGGTAGCGACAGGCAGCGCGTCTGCCGCAGAGGCTTTAACCGACTGTTCCTTACGGGATGTGCCTTTTTCCAGCTCTATGCCGGCTTACGATGTGGTAATGCGCCCGAAAGCCAGAGCCATTGTTGAAAAACACTATCCCGGCGTACTGGCTAAAATTCCGGCGTGGATCTTAAGTGAATCAATGCCTTCTTTCAGTACATTGATCACACTGGACCAGTTACTGGCCCGTGTGGGTGTTGAAGACGATGCAAACGCTGCGGCTATGCGTAAAGAACTGGCAGCACTGCCGGTCACCCGTGAAGATAAGATTGCACGTTGTGCAAGGTTCGATTCAGAACCGGTGGAATTCGACCTGGGTGGAGAACCTGTTCAGGTGCTGATCTATCAGAAAATCAATGGCTATGACCACGGCGAATCAGTAACTGCTGCCACAGAAAACCTGAGCAAGCTGGCAAAAGAAATGGGCTATGGTGTTTCTGTCAGCGCCAAAGGCAGTGCATTTACACCGGAAAACCTGTCTGAATTTGATGTGGTGATCTGGAATAATGTCAGCGGTGACACCCTCACTTTGTCACAACGTAAAGCGTTTGAAGACTACATGAATAACGGCGGCGGCTTCCTGGGCATTCATGCATCAGCCGGCGACTCGGTGTATTTCTGGGACTGGTATCGTGATGTGCTGATTGGTGCTCAGTTTATCGGCCATCCGGGTGATGACAACTGGTTCCAGGATGCATCGCTGGATGTTACCCGTCACGGCACCGGTGTGGCAGAAGGGATCCCTGACCGCTGGGAATTAAATGATGAGTGGTATTCGTTCTCAGACAGCGTGTCCTCCAAAGGCTACGACATCGTAGTGGCCATAGATGAAACTACTTATGTGCCGGGTAAAGAACTGGAAATGGGTGAAGATCATCCGCTGGTCTGGACCCATTGCATCGGCGAAGGCCGCGCAATGTACAGCGCTATCGGTCACCGCAAAGAAGTTTACAACGCTGAATACAACATTAAGTTATTAAAGAACGGTATGAAGTGGACGGCGGGACAAGGTAACGATACCTGCAAGCAGTGATATTTTCGCTGAACAGTTGAAATGATAAGGCCCGGTCATTCCGGGCCTTTTTTCGTTTAACGGCAGATATGCCTTGTTATTGATAATAACAAACGGGGTTAAGGGTTCACCCGCGTCTGATAAACCTGTCGCAATATGCCAAGCTTTCCGGCTCTGACCTCTTTTTCAGCATGGGCTGTCTTATCAAAAACCATCCAGTTCTTGTCCTGCTTATCCACTGGCTGCCACTCAGATAAGCTCTGCCCGTTCGGGTTGCCGGTTCTTATGAAATTCCGCCAGTACGCCTGCATCGCTTTAACAGCATCATTCCCGGCAGGTTTAAAAAGTGCAAAGGTTTCTGAGGCATGACCTGCCCCCGGCGTAGTCTCATCCGCAACATCGTAAAAGTAACGGTACCCCGGTTGCTTAACGGTTTGCATTGCGCCGGTTGTCACCATACCGGCCAGAACATAACGCAAATCACCGAACAAATGTTGAAAAGGTAAGGCCGTCAGCGCCTGCTCGCCCAGTCCATACGCTTTTTGCACACTGTCAGCAGCAGATGCCGTTAAGGTGAGCATGCGCTGAGGTGACACACCGGAATAGGGATAAACATTGCCGTCGTAACTGTTTCCGCCGCTAATATAAGGTACAGCGTGCTGCTTCCCCTGAGCAAACAATCGCGCCGGTTCGTCGGGCAACGTGATACCGTCTGCAACCGGCAGGTGAAAGCCGTTTATCGCATTGACGAATGCTTCCGGACTGGTCTGATAAAGCTGCTCCCTGCTGACTTTGTCTGTTCCCGTTGCCCGCTGTGCGATGGCAGAGGACAGGATCTCTGCATCCGGGCTGCCCTGAAGAGCCGGTGCACCTGAAGTGCGTGGCAACGGCCAGGTGCCGTAGCCACTTTGAGAAATCGCGCCGGAGAACAAACCTTCAGCTTTGGGTGTTACCATTAGCATCTGCACGGCCATGCCACCTGCAGAGCCGCCGGCAATCGTCACCCTGGCGGGATCGCCACCGAATTCAGCGATATTGTCCTGAACCCAGGACAGCGCAGCGACCATATCCATCACACTATAGTTAACACCATCAGGTTGAGATAAAGCCGGATGTGCAAAAATACCCAGTGCACCAAGCCGGTAGTTAAACGATACCAGTACGAGTCCCTGACTTACCCAGTGTGAAACGATTTTGGGATCCAAATCACCTGATCCACCTACATACCCGCCACCATGGATCCACACTAACACTGGCCGGGCAGTCTGATTGTCATCCGCCTGTGGGGAGAATACATTAATCCCCAGACAGTCTTCGCTGCCATTATCTTTGCCCCGCTGCGGGCAGGGAGGAAAAAACGAATTTGCTGCATAGGGCGATGCAATAGCATCCGGTTCCTGAGGCGGCTGCCACCGCAAGTTACCCACCGGCGCTTTGGCATAAGGCATACCGCGGTAAAAGTTTATTCCGTCTGCATGTTGTCCGGTTACTTTACCGGAGGCGAGAGTCACCTCAGGCGTATCATGGCCGGCAGCATACCCGCAGGATAGCGACGAAATAGTTAAAAACAGTACAGAAAAACACCCGCGAAAGCGCTGGTGGGAAAATAAAGTGAATAACATCCTGGTCCTCATCATAGAAACCGGTGACAGGCACCGTTAAAGTTTATGCAATAATAACATTAACTTAACATTATCAGACAGTAATTGTTACCGGTAAAGCTTCGTTTATTTCTGCAACCTGATCCATTTTGTTCATTGTGTTCATGGACAAAACGAACAAAACAGACAGTTATATTTTCAAGCACAAAAACATCCATTACATAGCCTTAACAAAGGACTAACAATATTCTTGCGTCACGAAACATTGAGGTACTTTGTGATGCATAAAACAACAATTGGTTTGCTGTGTCTGGCAGCCACTTATCAGGCTTCGGCACAAACAGAATCAGCCAGTAATCAGTCTCTTGAAAACAGGCTTTCTCAGTTAGAGCAACAGCTCGCATCAATGGAAGCGAAAGACGCCAGTGACGATAAATGGGTGACGTTAGGCGGGCGACTTCAGATAGACGCTAACATCTTCGACGGCGCCTACAATGCAGACAACGAAGGCAACACAGGTTCTACTATTTTTCCCCGCCGTGCGCGGTTGTCGGTAGAAGGCGAACGCAGCGATCTGGAATACAAGATGATTCTGGAATTCGCCGAAGAAACCATCGAAATCTTGTTACTTCGTTTTGAATATACCGGTTTTGAAAACGGCCCGACGATTAAGTTCGGTAAAATCCGTGAAGACATTACTCTTGACGCTCTGACCAGCTCTAAGCACATGGCTTTAATTGAGCGTGCGAGCATGGCAAATACTATGTCGCCCTATTTCCGTTGGGGTGTGGCTGCGTATCAATACTTCCCGTCAACAGGTTTACGTTACGCTGTGGGTATACATAAAAACGATGCATTCGGCGCAGAAGGTACCGATGATGACTCCGCCATTTCATTGGCAACCACCGGACGCCTCACCTGGGCTCACGAATTTAAAGAAAACAATCTGATCCACCTGGGCTCATGGGGCTCGTACCGCAAAATGGATAACAGCCAGTTGTCAGCCTCTTTCGCCCGCGCGGAAGTCAGAGAGCCGAACGTGAGACTGGTAAATTATGCCGCAGGCGGTGATATCGTGCCCCTTGACCATCTGAGTCAGTACGGCATTGAAGCCGCCTACCAGTACAAAAACTTACTGGTTCAGGGTGAAGTAGCCCGTCGCAATATCGCCACCAGCGATCCTGCATCCCTGCCCGACGACGAAAACTACGACGGCTATTACTTTCAGGCCAGCTACATGCTAACCGGCGAGAGCAAGTCTTATTCCAAAGGCAGCGCACGTTTCAATCAGCCCAAAGGCGTTGAAGACGCGTGGGAAATAGCCGCCCGCGTTTCGTCTATGGATGCTACCAGCGAGTTTCAGGGTACCCGGGCCAAATCCTTCACCGCGGGTGTGTCTTACTACATCGATGAAAATACAAAAATTATGCTGAACGGCGTGCATAGCAAAGTGTCAGGCCCCGGCACAGAAGCGCTTGTGGGTGATGAAACCAGCGGCAATGCCATCACCATGCGTTTCCATTACGACTTTTAACGGAGGGATTCATGCGTTCTGTTTTGATTAGTGCTGCAATATTGTGGCTGGTGAGTGCCAGTGCCTTCGCCAAGGATCACTTTCTGATCCCCGGCGGTCCCGGCGGCGGCTGGGACACTACCGGTCGTGGTATCGGGGAAGCGTTGATGAAGTCAGGTATTTCAGATAACGCTTCGTTTCAGAACATGTCCGGTGGTGGTGGTGGTCGCGCTATCGCTTATCTGATTGAATCCGGTAACAAACACGGCGATATGTTAATGGTTAATTCTACGCCTATTGTAATCCGTGCGTTAACCGGTCAGGTCCCCTTCAGCTACCGTGATGTGAAGCCCGTTGCCAGCATAATTGCCGACTACGGCGCCTTTGTGGTGCGAGAAGACTCGCCCATCAAAAGTTGGAATGAAGCCATAGCGATCCTGTCCAAAAACGTCCGTGAACTGACCATCGCAGGCGGTTCTGCACGGGGCAGTATGGATCATCTGGTGGCTTCGCTGGCAGTCAATGCTGCCGGCCTAGACGGTGCCCGCATCCGCTACATCCCTTATGACGCAGGCGGTCAGGCAAAAGCCGGACTGCTTTCAGGTGAAGTACAAATGCTTTCTACCGGATTAAGCGAAGCACTGGAAATTGCAGAAGGTGGCCAGGCACGTATTTTAGCCATCACAGCCCCTGAAACCGTGCCCGCCTATCCGGATATTCCCACTTTAAAATCGCTGGGCTACGACGCAACGTTCGTAAACTGGCGTGGATTGTTTGCAGCGCCTGATACATCTGATGAAAAAGTACAGGAATATATCGATAAATACGCCGCGCTGCTGAAAACCCCTGAGTGGGCGGCAGTTCGTGACCGGAACGGTTGGATGGATTTGTTCCGTACCACGGACGATTTTGCCGCAGACCTGGCAGCCCAGGAAGCACAAATTAAGACCCTGATGATTCAACTTGGCTTTATTCAACAGGAGCAACAACAATGACACGTCAGTTAACCGGCCCTGCCCTGTTTCTCGTTTTTTTCACGTTTTACGGTATCTATGCCTGGCAAATTCCTCTGCTACCGTTTGAACAATATGAAGTTGTGGATTCATCCACTATGCCAAAACTCTACGCCATGGCAGGCGCCCTGTTCAGTTTTTTAGCTATCGTCAGCCATGTTATTAAAAGCAAAGAACCACAGGGCGAACAAAAGCCGCTGGGGATCACTAAACATACCGTTCGTCAGACCGCGATTGTTATGCTGCTGATGGTGATCTACAGCGCGCTGCTCGATCCGTTAGGGTTCATCGTGGCAACACTTATTTTTCTGATTTCCGGCTTTTGGGTTATGGGAGAAAGACGCGCCCGCATAGTGCTGTTCGCCTCAGTCCCTATGGTGGTGTTTTTCTGGCTCCTCATGACCCAACTTCTTGATATTTACCTGGCCCCCGGCAGCCTTTGGAGTTAACTCATGTTTGATGCAATGATGATAGGCCTGGATGCCGCATTCCAGTGGCACAATTTGATGTATGTTGTGATTGGCTGTCTGGTCGGTACCTTTATCGGTATGCTCCCGGGCTTAGGACCCATTACTGCCATCGCTTTAATGATCCCGATCACCTACAGTATCGGTCCCAGTTCAGGCATGATTCTGATGGCCGGGGTTTATTACGGTGCCATCTTTGGAGGCTCAACCAGCTCCATTTTGATTAACGCACCGGGCATTGCCGGCACCGTCGCCTCATCCTTCGACGGTTATCCTCTCGCTATGAAGGGACAGGCCGGTAAAGCATTGGCCATCGCGGCCTGGGCCTCGTTTACAGGCGGTACCATCGGTGCGGTAATGCTGATGGTAGCGGCTCCTACGCTGGCAGAAGTCTCGCTGAGTTTCCATTCCGGCGACTACGTGATGTTAATGCTGGTAGGTTTAACCGCTATTGCAGCGTTCTCCAGCAACGGCGAATTTTTAAAAGCCATGATGATGACCGTATTTGGTCTTGCCCTGTCCACCATTGGTATCGACCCGTCATCCGGTACTGAGCGCTTTACTTTCGGCCAGCCCGATTTGCTGGATGGGCTGAGCTTTCTGCTGATTGCTATGGCCACTTTTGCCTTGTCTGAAGCACTGATGAATGTGATCAAACCAGACAGTGCTAAAGACACCAGCATGGGCGGTAATCAATTGGGCAGCTTTAAGCTGAGCAAAGACGAAGTAAAAGAAATCGCGCCATCAGTAGGCCGTTCATCCATCCTTGGCTTTTTAATTGGTGTTTTGCCCGGTGCCGGTGCAACCATCGCCAGCTTTATGGCCTATGCCGCAGAAAGAAATCTGGCCCCTGCCCGCTTCAAGAAAGAGTTTGGCCAGGGTGCCAAGCGTGGTCTTGCTGCACCTGAAGCAGCGAACAACGCGGCGTGTACAGGTTCATTTGTCCCTTTGTTAACGCTGGGGATCCCTGGATCAGGTACTACGGCAATTATGCTGGGTGCACTGATTGCTTACGGCTTACAACCGGGACCGCTGCTTATGCAGGAAAATCCTGACGTATTCTGGTCTGTCATTGTGTCCATGTATTTTGGTAACGTGGTACTGCTCATCCTGAACCTGCCACTGATCCCGTATCTGGCCAAAGTGCTGGTATTGCCCAAATCACTGCTGACCATTTTTATTCTGTTCTTCAGTTTAATTGGTGTGTATCTGGTATCCTTTAACACATTCGATTTATTTATGATGATCGGGTTTGCCTTCGTGGCGGTTGTCCTGCGCATATTACAATTCCCTATGGCCCCGCTGCTACTGGGCTTTATTTTGGGCGACATGATTGAGCGTAACTTCCGTCGTGCCATGCTGATTTCAGACGGTTCATTCAGTTTCATCTGGGAGCGGCCGCTTACCCTGTCGATTCTGATCGTGGCAATTGTTGTGTTGCTGGTACCGCTGTTAGGTTTTGTCAAAAACCGCCGGGCAAATACAACGGCAACGCCGGACTAAAAAGGGGCAAAATAACTGGTGGCAACAAAACGTTATTTCATTCGTAACAAACTGGAATCCTGGTTAGTTGCCGCCATCGTTGTAATGAGCCTGCTACAGCTTGCTGTATTAGGCTTTGCCAGTCAGTACCTGCTGGCTTCTGTCATTGAAGAAAAAACCGGGCAACAGGCCCTTGCCATTGCCCGTTCCCTCGCCAGTCGTCCCGATATCATCCATGCTGTAGAAGCAGAATCCGTTCCTGAACCGCTTCAGCGGGAACTCGCTCTGCTGCAACACGGTTACGGCGCCAGTTATGTTGTCATTGGTAACGAAAGTAAAATCCGTTTATTTCACCCGGTAACAGATCGAGTCGGCCAGCCAATGCAAGGCGGCGACAGTCAGGCTGCACTGGAAGGCAACTATTACATCTCCTCTTCAACGGGTTCTATGGGTCCGTCAATCCGTGGTAAAGCGCCGGTTATCAATGCCAGTGGCGATGTCATCGGATTGGTGTCTGTGGGATTTTTGGAAAAATCAGTAAGCCTCGCCATTGAGCAACAAACCTGGCTTATCCTGGGCGTTATTTTTGTGATTCTGGCGTTGGCTGTGATTGCCGCGCGCTGGATTGGTAACCGTGTGCGTAGTCGTTTATTTGGTCTGCAACCGGATGAAATTGGCCGCTTGTATGCCGAGCAGGAAGCTATCTTTAACACCGTGCGGACCGGTATCATTGCCATGACACTGGACGGTAAAATACAACGCATGAACCAACGTGCCAGGGTATTGTTATTCGCTGAGAACGAAAACGGCGGCACGATAAACGACATCCTGCCCCAGCATGCAGAATTTCTGCTGAAAAACACCGACAAACACATCCGTGGTTTCGAACTGTTTGCCAATCAGCAATGGCTGGTGTTATCCCGCGTACCTTTACAAGTTCAGGGTCAGATGGCCGGCCTGATGCTGACGATGCGTCCTGCCGATGAAGTGGAACATTTGTCACAGCAACTTGCACGGGTGGAAGCGTTTGCTGAGCTGCTGCGGGTTCAGACTCACGATTACTCGAACAAACTGAATACCCTTGCCGCCTTGCTGCAGATGGGGAATGTGGAAAAAGCCCTTGAACTGATCAGCAATGAAAGTCAGGAAGTGCAGACGCAGGTACACAGTCTGGTCGGCCGGGTACAAACGCCGGTGCTCGCCGCTTTGTTGTTCGGCAAATATCACAAAGCACAGGAAGGCAATGTGGCGCTGGACATCAGTCCGGATACGCAGCTTTCTGTGATTAACGATAAACACTTACTCGAATGTCTGGTTTCTATCTTCGGTAACCTGATCGATAATGCCATCGAAGCGTCCCAGCGTGCGAGCAGTCACCGGCCGGCAAAAGTCAGTGTGAGCCTGGAAGAAATGGGCAATAATATCGTTTTCGATGTTGAAGACAGCGGTGACGGTATTCCCGCTGCTGAATATGAACGTATTTTCGCACCGTCGTTCAGCTCAAAATCTGATGCCCGTCATGGAGTGGGCATGTATATAGTGAAAACGCATCTTGAAGGCTGCAACGGCAGTATCGAGATTGGCGAGTCGGAATCAGGCGGAGCCCGCTTCTCTGTGTATATTCCGAGAACAGAAGTGTCAAAATAGTTATGCCCTACTCTTGTATTATTGTTGAAGATCAGCCCCACGTAGCCCAGTATCTGGCTCAGTACCTCATTCAAACCGGTCGCTACATGGTGATGGGCATGGCAAATAACGTGGCGGCAGCTGAAGCTTTGCTCGGCGCCATGCAGCCTGACTTACTTCTGCTGGATGTTTATCTGCCCGACGGTAATGGCCTTGAACTGATGAAAAGCCATCACGATGAATTGCAGAAGACAGAAGTGTTTCTGCTAACGGCAGCGAAAGAAGTACAGGTACTGGAGCAGGCAATGAAATTAGGCGTGTCTGACTTTCTGGTAAAACCGATTCTGCAAAGTCGTTTGGAGCAGGCTCTGCAGCACTTTGAGAACCGCCATAAGCAGTTATCCGGTGCGTCAGAGCTTACGCAAACTGTCGTGGATCAATTCTTCAGCCGGCAGAGCGACGGAAAGGCGCAGCGCTTACCCAAAGGCGTAGATGGCCTGACACTTCAAAAAATACAGCAGGTCTTTACTGCAGCGCCTAAAGACAGCCTGAGTGCACAACAGGTTGGTGACACTGTCGGCGTAAGCCGCTCCACCGCCCGTCGCTATCTCGAATACTTATTGGAAACCGAAGAGCTCATTGCTGAACAGGTTTACGGCAACGTGGGCCGCCCCGAGCGCTGCTACCGGCTGAGATAACAACGCCAAAAACCGGCTTCACACCTACTGCACAAAAGTAACCGCAGCTTCCGGTTCGGTGTTGTAAGTTGTACCGTCTTCCATGGTCAGTTTAAACATGTACCAGTAGGTTGTACCATTTTCCAGTGACAGGTTGTCGGTCAGGCTGCCGCTGACCGGCGCTGACGGGCTGATACGCGTGCGCCCGCTCAGCTCTGCTTTGGTGTTCCGGTAAAGTTGTACACCACGAATAGCTTGCGGGAAATCTTCCAGTTGCCAGCTGACCACAATACCGTCACCATTTTGCACTGCAGACAAATGTGTTTTGGGCTCCAGCAGACGTTCTGCATTCACCGGATCACTGGTTATCCGGCCTTTTGACGCAGTATCAAACACGAGCCAGTAAATGTACGGCGTACCGGGCACTGATGATTCGTCTGTCCACTCTGTTGAATCCGCAGCAAGTGAAGCGACTCCTGATGCCTGTTCAAAAACGGGATCGGCTTCACCTTCTACACGCTCTGCGCGGAACACAAATACACTACTCACTTCAATATTCGCAGTGAACCAGCTCAGGGTTACCGGACTGGCAGAACTTTGATGAAAAGTGCGGATATCCGGTATGTCGCTTGAAGTTAATGTTGCAGTTGTCACAGGCAATAACTCAGGCTCATTATGCTTACTTTTCACACTGCCCCAGTAGTAATACCGGGTGTCCGGTTCAACATCAGTGTCCACAAAACGGCTTTCACCACTGCCCAGAGTAGTGAGCAATTCCCGGGTTTCCGGATCATCAGATAAACTCTTATACAGTGTCATTCCTTTGTAAGGATAGCCGTTTGAATGAATGCTGATTTCAACCGAGTCTGCATTTCCGCGGGCAACAGCCTGCAGCCACAACTGACTTTTTTGTGTCTGAATGTCATATACCGGCATAGCTTTCATATCACTTCCCAGGTAAAAGGAAGGATGAGGCGGCTGGTTATAACCCACGTTTTGCCACGCAATAGCTGTCCGGTATTGCGGGTTGTGCATCAATGCCGGAATACGGTATTCCGTGTCTTCAGTGGTAGAAAAGAGAAGTAAAGCACTGCTGTCACTGTTGGCCCAAATGACTTCTTCCCGCCAGTCACCCAATATATCTGCCGACAGAACCGGCGTTGCTTTCGTGCCGTTATTCGACACGGCTCCCCATTCGCTTCCATCGAGTACGACTTCAGAGGTTTCCGTAGCCGGCTGCCACTTATAGATCCGGTTTCCGTCCAGTAACTCGCGATTCAAATCACCATCCCACCATGATAAAAAATTTACCTGAGACGGCCGGGTATCCGAAATAACTGTTCCGTTGGCAGCGACCAGTCCGCCCCGGGTTGCCCAGTTCTCGTTACCTGTATATGCGGGGTCAATATCAGCACTTACGCCCCGCCCCACATCGGTACCGTTGCCTGAACGATGCCATAAGATTTCACCGGTGGCGGCATCATGTAATTCAACGCCATACTCTGTGCCGTCTTTGGTATAAGCAGACGGTGATTCATGCACCATATGAATTTCAAGACCGGGACGTTCAGGATCGATATCCGACATATGCAAAGCATCACCGTGACCTAAATCCGTGCTGTACAGCAAATGGCCATCGTCATCGATGGTGGCGGCGCCGTACACGATCTCGTCTTTGCCGTCGCCGTCAACATCTCCCACAGAAATGCTGTGGGCTCCCTGACCATATCCACCGGCATCTGCACCGCCGTTATTACTGTCATATACCCAGCGGCTGACAAACTGGCCGTCAACCCAGTCAAAAGCACTGACAACTGCTCTGGTGTAATACCCTCTGGCGAAAAAAGCGGTGGGTGTGGAGCCGTCAAAATAGCCCACGCCAGCAAGAAAGCGATCCACCCGGTTTCCGTAACCATCCCCCCAACTGCTTACACTGCCCCGCTCAGGGACATAATCAATGGTATCCAGTGCCTTTCCTGACAAACCATCGAACATGGTTAGAAATTCAGGTCCGTCCAGCACGTATCCCTGACTGTTACGGTAATCAGCGTTGGTATCACCCATTACCATACCCTCTCCGTCCACAGTGCCATCCGCCGTTTTCATGGCGACTTCAGCCCGGCCATCCTGATCGAAATCATAGGCAACAAACTGAGTATAATGGGCGCCGGAACGAATATTCCTGCCAAGGTCAATACGCCAAAGTTGCTGTCCTTCCAACGTGTAGGCATCCAGGTACGTGTTTCCGGTATGACCGGCCTGTGAATTGTCTTTGGCATTTGACGGATACCATTTAACAATGACTTCGTACCGGCCATCTCCCGTTAAATCCGCCACCGAGCCGTCATTGGCCGAATACGTGAAGGATTGTCCGTTTACCCAGCCGTCCGCAGGCTTGTTCAGCGGGATCTGCAGCATCACATCCTGCCAGGCTGTGGCCATGGCAGCACTGCGACCTTTCTTGCGTTTATTTTTGTTGTTCAAGCCGGAAGCTTTAACTTCATACACATCATCTTTGTCTCCCTGCGGGTCGGTGAAGAAAGTCGCACCAGATAGCTTTTTACCGTTCAGCTTGTGACCGTTCCTGTAAATATCAAAGGAAATATCGAGAGGATCGGTGCCCAGCAATCGCCAGCTCACCGCATTGCCCTGCTCAGCGGGAATAACAACCAGTCCACGGTCGAGGGATTCCATGATGATACCGGTAGCGGGGTCACTTTGATTTTGTCTGTGTCTGTCGCTGGCATCAGCGCATGCGGCACTGAGCAGAAGGACGGGAGGGATTAAGGCGCCGGTGATAAGGCGGCCGGATTTTAGTGCGCGATGCTTAGTCTGGAATATCATGTATTTTCCTTGTCCGAAATATCAACACAAATGTTAATTTTTCGTAAACTAGAAAATTACACGCAAGGACTCAAGCCAAACCTGTCAACTTCTGTCAGTTTGGTTCAAATGCGAAAATTCGCTGTCATCGGAACTGTTTCTATTATTGCCTTTTGGCAACAATCAGCACATGTATTTGCGGATACTGGTCAAGTTCAGTATGCACGATGGTCAGTCCGGCTGACATCATGAGTTGAAGATTCCGGTTAATACCAATTGAACTGTAATAGAATGTATCATCCATCCAGCTGTCAGTATGTTCACCACAATCGTTGCCGCAAGTCAGCAGCAAGATCCCGCCTTCAGCAACATGTTTGCTCAGCTTAGCAATGACCTGCTCCTGGGCACTAAAAGGAAGATGGAAAAGGCTGTCCCAGGCAAGAATAAAATCATATTGCACTTCAGGCTTAAAGGTGCAGATATCCTGATGAATAAACGTGTGCTCAGGGTGTTGCGCTTTCGCCAGCGCTATCATTTCAGCAGACACATCCACACCGGTTACAGCAAGCCCCCGTTCCTCCATCAACCTCACCATTCTGCCGCCTGCACCGCAACCTGCATCAAGTGCAATGGTTCCCTCACCAAGGTAATCCAGTGCACGGGTTACAGCAGCTACACCATATTGAGAATGTTGATGACGTTCATGCCACCAGCGAGCGATACGATCGTACTTTTCACCGGTCTGACGGGGTTCCATAAAAGTGACGGAATTAAACGAATGATAGGGAGAGTAAACAGAATATAGGGAAGGAAGTCCAGATGTTTACCTCACCCCGCTCCGGCAATGCCGACATCCCTGCGGGGTAAGTAAACATAACGCAAAACCGGATTAATGACGGGGTTTTACACTCGCGATGTAGTTGTCAGCCACATATTTACCACTGGTGATAAAGGCATTAATGCTGTCAGGGTTGTCGCTGTATTGTGCAACAAATTCAACAATGGGCAGGCCATTACAGGTAACATTATTTTCAACATAGTGCTTAGTCAGACCAGCATCTTCCAGCGCATTTCGAAGCTTCAGTTTGCTGCCGGTTGCTGCGGTGACACAAATTTTTGACGTCACTGCTGTATCTGCAGGCGTCAGTTCAGGACTTGCGTTTGCCATACCCATTGCACCAAAAGACAAACCAACAACAGCCAGAGTTTTCGTAAATGCTTTCATAATTATTTCCTTTTCAATTATTAAGAGATTTAAGCGTTATGCTTGCTCTTACTATCGCAATGGAAGTGCCAACTTTTTTATCTATTTAAAATCAATAACTTAATTTTAAATGCTCTGATGATAGCAAAATGAGTGATTGTTTTAGCCAGCTCAAGTGGCCGTATTGACTAACAATTAGTGCTATTTACATTCATTCGAATAGAAGACCGGATGTGATGCCTCGATTGAACTTTAGGCTAGAACCGACATGCCCGGTTTGCTGAATGCTACCTGACGCCCCTGAATATCAACGCCATGCTCGATGTACCTATACGTCACCGTGGTAATATGATTGGAATAATATGCTGCGAACATCGCGGAAACCCGAGACAGTGGGATCCCGATGAAATTGTGTTTGCTGCGGCGTTGGCCGACTTATACGGCCGGGCAGTGAGTGCCAAGGAGCGGGCTGATTATGAGAATAAGCTCATTGAAGCTAATCAGACGCTGGAACAAAAAGTTAAGGATCGTACCGCAGAGCTTGAAGATACTCTGCGATCTCTGGAATCAGCACGGGAGAAACTGGTTCAGTCAGAAAAAATGGCAGCACTGGGGAATCTGGTGGCCGGCATTGCGCTTACTTCTGTCAGTAACTGTAAGGAAGAACTTGCCGGGATTTATAAGGATTTTGAATCCGGGGAACTGTCGGAAGAAGGCTTCAGAGATTTTAATGATATATGCAATGAAGGACTCAATCTGGCTGAATCCAGCCTCTTCCGGGCTGCCGACCTCGTACAGGACTTCAAACGTACCTCTGCCGACCAGACATCCATGGACGTGGAACGTTTATCTCCCGATGATTACATTCCCAGAGTATGCAATCCCCTGCGGCCTATGCTTAAAAAAGACAACATCCAACTTAAGCTGGATATTCACCCTGACACTATCATCATTACCAGTCCGGGTATTATTGCCCAGCTACTTACTAACTTACTTTCAAACGCACAACGACACGGATTTCACGGCTATAAAAATAACGGGGGCAATCTCATCACTGTGGGCTGCTATGGTGTGGATGACGGCGTCATCATCAGTGTCAGTGACAACGGCAAAGGCATTCCCGCCTCACTGCACAAAAAAGTGTTCGAGCCTTTCTACACCACTGCGCGGGATCAGGGTGGCACTGGTCTTGGTCGGAACATTTTAACAACCTTGTTATCCAAAAACTTCAGGGCGAAGTTGAACTCATCTCAGCACCTGACGAAGGCACCACATTCCGCTTGAAAATTCGCCAGGTGTCCGGTGAACTTGAGTCATAGATGACCATTTCGAATGAATATTACCGCTCCGGCACCATGAGCCACCTTCAGGCTGAGGCTGGCTTTTTAATAATTTGAAATTATCTGCCTGTTCACATTTGCGGTATCGCAGATTGTGAATTAAGTTTAAGCAACGCAAACTTTTTTAGTCGTATATGCCGTTATTTAAGAAGTCAGAGATTGCAGTCAAGAAATCGAAGCTCCCCCCCTGGAAAGTAGTCATTATTGACGATGAACGTGATGTGCATAAGGTCACGAAACTCACGCTGCAAAAATTTACCTTTGAGAACCGCAATCTCGAATTATTGTCGGCATACAGCGCTAAGGAAGGACTTGAACTCTTCAAAAATACGCCAGACATCGCGCTGGCTTTTGTCGACGTGGTCATGGAGACAGATGAAGCTGGTCTGAACCTTATCGACGCCATTCGCAATACACTTAAGAACCGTACGACACGTTTAGTTTTACGCACCGGGCAGCCGGGTCAGGCACCGGAAGAAGAAGTGATCAGCCGCTATGATATCAACGATTACAAGTCGAAAACCGAACTGACCTCTTCAAAACTGAAATCCTGTGTGTACACGGCTATCCGCTCCTACCGTGATATCCAGACTATTGAGGAAGGTAAACGGGGCATCGAAGGCGTGTTACAGTCTTCATCTTCAATTCTGGAAAGCCAGTCGCTGGGACAATTCGGCACCGCAGTGTTAAAACAAACCCTGACTCTGCTTAACCTGAATAACTCTGTACTGTATTTATCTGCCCAGCACACAGACTTGTACGGCCACACTAAAATGACCGTGCTCGGTGCCAGCGGTGATCTGGTGGGATTGAGTAAAGAAGGCGTTTCAGCAGAGATCCCGGATGAAATTGCGGAGAAAGTGAAAGAAGTACTGGAGAAGAAATCTCATTTCCAATCTGAAGAGCTGTTCATCGGCTACTACCCCACGGGCAAAGACAGCCATAATATTCTGTATGTGGAACTAAGCGAGCCGCTGAATAAGTTTCAGTTGAAAACGCTGGAAATGTTTGCCTCAAATGTGTCCGTCATTTTCCAGAACCTGATGCACAAAGAAGATATTCAGCATACCCAGAAAGAGCTGATTATGGTGCTCAGTGACGCCATAGAAATGCGCAGTAAAGAAACCGGCGGCCATGTTAAGCGTGTCATGCTGATGTCAGAGTTTTTGGCTGAAAAACTGTTCATGAGTGACGAGTTTATTGAAACCATCCGCTATGCTTCTGCCCTGCATGATGTGGGTAAAATCAGTATCCCGGAAACCATTCTGCACAAGCCCGGTAAACTGACTCCGGATGAATGGGAAATCATGAAAACCCACGCTGCGAAAGGCTACGAATTACTGGCAGGCTCCGACAAAATTGTCGCGAAGATGGGCGCTATCATTGCCAAAACTCACCATGAACGCTGGGATGGTGAAGGCTATCCGGAAGGACTGGCCGGTGACGATATTCCTATTGAAGGCCGTATCATGGCTATCGTTGATGTTGTCGATGCACTGTTATCAAAACGCTGCTACAAGCCGCCCTGGAGCACAGAAGATGTCAAAGCTTATTTGACTGAAAATGCCGGTAAGCAATTCGACCCTATCATCACACATGTCATGCTGGAGCATTTTGAGCAGATTCAGGAAATCCGCGCACAAGCTCCGGACGAGGAATAACATCAGGCACAAAAAAGCCCTCATACGAGGGCTTTTATAATGCTTTGGATTTGATTAGTTAGTCAGGTCGTCGAAGAATTTCTTCACGCCGTCAAAGAAACCTTTTTCCTTCGGTCGGTGCTTCGCAGAATCACCGCCCATAGAGTCGTCCAGTTCCTGCAGCAATTCTTTTTGTCTTGCAGACAGGTTAACCGGGGTCTCAACCACTACCTTACACATCAGATCGCCGGTCACGCCGCTTCTTACCGACTTAACGCCTTTTCCGCGCAGACGGAACATACGGCCGGTTTGGGTTTCCGGACTCACTTTCAGCTTCACTTTACCGTCAAGTGTAGGTACTTGCAGCTCGCCGCCCAGGGCAGCGGTTGTGAAGCTAAGTGGTACTTCACAGTACAGGTTGTTACCGTCACGCTGGAAGATATCATGCTCGCGTACGTGCACCTGAACATACAAATCACCTGCCGGTGCGCCGTTCTCCCCTGCTTCACCTTCGCCGGTTAAGCGGATGCGGTCACCGGTATCAACGCCTGCCGGAATTTTAACCGACAAGGTTTTCGTTTTTTCTTTGCGACCATGACCATGACAAGCATTACAAGGGTCGGAAATAATTTTGCCCCGCCCGGAACACGTCGGACAGGTTTGCTGGACAGCAAAGAACCCCTGACGCATTTGTACCTGACCGTTACCATGACAGGTTGGACACGTAGTGGGCGAAGTACCTTTTTTCGCACCGGAGCCATGACACGAATCACATTCCACCAGCGTAGGTACGCGGATTTCAACTTCTTTACCACGCACCGCTTCTTCAAGCGATAACTCCAGATTGTAACGTAAATCAGCTCCCTGACGTGCGCGGGACTGACGTCCACCGCGGCCACCACCAAAGATATCGCCGAATACATCACCGAAGATGTCACCAAAGTCTGCGCCACCGCCGAAGCCTGCACCACCACGATTCGGATCCACACCGGCATGACCGTACTGATCATACGCAGCGCGTTTCTGCGAATCGGTCAGAACCTCATAGGCTTCCTGGATTTCCTTAAATTTTTCTTCCAGTGCTTTATCGCCCTGTGTGCGATCGGGGTGATATTTCATAGCCAGCTTTTTATACGCCTTCTTAATATCGCGTTCGCCAGCACCTTTATCTACACCCAGCACTTCGTAGTAGTCACGTTTCGACATATCGCTTACTTTTCCTACTCGTTACATCAAGCACCCGGTTCAAGTTGTCTTAAACCACACACTTTTAAATCATCCGGCACTGAGCCGGTCTTTACACGACAAAGGCGCAACAAGAACTTCCTGCTGCGCCCGGCTTGTACAGCACTCCGGCACAAAGTACCGGAGACACACTGACTACAGCTTATTTTTTGTCGTCTTTCACTTCTTCAAATTCAGCGTCAACAACGTCATCTTCCGCTTTCTTACCGGAAGCTTGCTGTTCAGCACCGGCATCTGCGCCGCCCGCTGCACCGGCTTGCGCCTGAGCTGCTTCCATCAGTTTAGAAGACGCCTGGATAAGCTCCTGCGTTTTCGCTTCGATTTCAGCTTTGTCTTCGCCTTTCGCGGCGGTTTCCAGCGCTGAAATAGCAGCTTCGATTGGTGCTTTGTCGTCGGCACTTAATGCATCGCCAACTTCATCAAGCTGCTTACGGGTAGCGTGAATCATACCGTCAGCCTGGTTGCGGGCCTGGATCAGTTCTTCAAACTTCGCATCAGACTCTTTGTTTGCTTCTGCATCAGCAACCATTTTTTCGATTTCATCATCGCTCAGACCAGAAGATGCTTTGATGGTGATCTTCTGCTCTTTACCAGTATCTTTGTCTTTCGCAGACACATGCAGAATACCGTCAGCATCCAGGTCGAAAGTTACTTCGATTTGCGGTGTTCCGCGTGACGCAGGACGGATACCTTCAAGGTTGAACTGACCTAACGACTTGTTACCGGCAGCTTGCTTACGCTCACCTTGCAGTACGTGTACTGTTACCGCAGACTGGTTATCTTCCGCCGTTGAGAAGGTTTGCGATTTCTTAGTAGGAATCGTAGTGTTCTTCTCAATCAGTGACGTCATTACGCCACCCATGGTTTCAATACCCAGAGACAGAGGCGTTACGTCAAGCAGCAGTACGTCTTTCACGTCACCGGACAATACACCGCCCTGGATAGCCGCACCAACAGCAACTGCTTCGTCAGGGTTCACGTCTTTACGTGGCTCTTTACCGAAGAAATCAGTTACGTACTTCTGAACCAGAGGCATACGCGTCTGACCACCAACCAGAATGATATCGTGGATATCAGATACTGACAGGTCAGCATCAGCCAGCGCCTGCTTAACAGGATTCAGCGAGTCTTTCACCATGTCTTCAACCAGAGATTCCAGTTTCGCACGGGTCAGTTTGATCGCTAAGTGCTTGGGACCTGTCGAATCAGCAGTGATGTACGGCAGGTTAACTTCTGTTTGCTGTGAAGAAGACAGTTCAATTTTCGCTTTTTCACCGGCTTCTTTCAGACGTTGCATGGCCAGCGGATCTTTACGCAGGTCAATACCCTGATCTTTCTTGAATTCGTCTACCAGGTAAGTAATTACACGGTTATCGAAGTCTTCACCACCTAAGTGAGTATCACCGTTGGTTGCCAGCACTTCAAACGTGTGCTCGCCGTCAACTTCATCGATTTCGATGATAGAGATATCGAACGTACCACCACCTAAGTCGTAAACCGCAACAACGTTATCGCCTTTCTTCTTGTCCATGCCGTAAGCAAGGGCAGCAGCAGTCGGCTCGTTGATAATACGTTTTACTTCCAGACCAGCGATACGGCCGGCGTCTTTAGTCGCCTGACGCTGAGAGTCGTTGAAGTATGCAGGTACTGTGATAACAGCACCGGTTACTTCTTCACCCAGGAAGTCTTCAGCAGTCTTCTTCATTTTCTTCAGCACTTCAGCTGAAATCTGAGGAGGCGCCATTTTTTCGCCTTTGGTCTCAACCCATGCATCACCATTGTCAGCTTTAACAATTTTGTAAGGCATGATGTCGATATCGCGCTGTACTTCTTTATCTTCGAAGCGGCGACCGATCAGACGCTTGATAGCGAATAAAGTATTTGTCGGGTTGGTTACTGCCTGACGCTTCGCAGACTGACCTACCAGAGTCTCACCATCGTTTGTGTAAGCGATGATTGAGGGGGTTGTGCGATCGCCTTCGGCGTTTTCAATTACGCGAGGTTTGTCGCCGTCTAGAACTGCGACACATGAATTCGTTGTACCTAAGTCGATACCAATGATTTTACCCATTACGTGTCTCCAAAATAAGAATCTTTAATTTCTGCATTATTAGTGGGGTTATTCCCGCACCATTTCAATAGTCGCCAGAAAAAATCTGTCGTTTTTGGCTTCCGCCCCGGTTAAGCCTGCGTATCAACGCCACCTTCAGGTGCACGGGACACCATCACCATGGCCGGACGAAGCAGGCGACCGTTAATTTGATACCCTTTCTGCATCACGGCCATAACGGTGTTCGGCGCATGATCTGCACTTTCCTGCATAGACATCGCCTGATGCAGTTCCGGGTTAAAACTTTCACCCTGTGGATCAATAGGTGTTAAACCGAATTTTTCAATTGTGCTGACGAAAGATTTCAGCGTCATATCCACGCCTTCAAGCAATGGCTTAACCGCATCATTTTCGCCGTCACCGGCCTGGATAGCACGTTCCAGATTATCGATAACCGGAAGCAGTTCACCGGCAAAACGCTCTAACGCGAATTTACGGGCTTTTTCCACTTCAGCTTCAGCACGACGGCGGGCATTTTCCATATCAGCACGGGCACGTAATACGCTGTCCTGTTGTTCTTTAATCTGCGCCTGAGCGTCAGATAAAGCCGTTTCCAGTTCGTAAACTTTTTGCTCGTGCTCAGAAACCGGTTGCGCCTCTGCAGCGTCTTCGTTAACTACTTCACCCTGAATCACTTCTGCGTCTTCAGGCTGTTTTTGATCCTGCACGTCGCGATCTTCGCTCATGCTATCCTCCCAACAATACTCATCTGCGGTGAATTTTTGCTTAGCGGCCTGCACAGGAAAGTCCGTGCCACAGGCTGCGTGAATGCGTTCAGTGGGGCTATTAATGGGGTTACTTACCCACCCTTCAAGGGTATCCATGAAAAATTTGTGGCTAAACCGCGATTTTTTTGTGATTTGCTTGCCAACGGGTTTGCTGTAGAGTTTGTTAACGAATTGTTTTCATCTCTTTCTGGTCATGTTTAGTATCTGGACTGTCGGCGTTATTACCGTGATTTATCTCACGTTTTTGTTTCTTGTTGCCTTCTGGGGAGACAAGCGTTTGCGCGACAATCAGCAGCATCCGGTGCTGTACAGTTTAGGGTTAGGCATTCACTGCACTTCCTGGGCATTTTTCGGCACAACCACTCAGGCGTCACAATTTGGCTGGGCACTGGTACCGACGTATGCCGGGATCATTGCCGGTATGGCTTTTCTTTTTCCGGTGCTGATAAAAATTTCCCGTTATTGCCAGAAGAATAATGTGACCTCACTGGCAGACTTCTTCGCCCTTCGCTTCAGGCATTCACACTTTCTGGCTGCCTCAGTCACCGTATTGTGTTTTACCGGCGTTATCCCGTACATCGCACTTCAACTCGATGCCATTTCAGCCAGCATCCGCCTGATTGCTTATGATGCGGAACAGGGAACCAATACGGTTGGCTTGTATGTCGCCGGACTCATGGCTCTGTTTGCCATTTTGTTCGGTACACGCACATTAAACCTTACCGATAAACATCCGGGGCTGGTGCTGACCATTGCCGTAGAATCGGTGGTGAAACTGGTGGGGCTTTCCATCGTCGGTATTTTTGTCTGCTATGGCCTGTTCAGCGGGCCTTTTGACTTAATCGCTCAGGCTGCCAGTCACCCCGTTGCCAGAGAAGTGCTGTACGCAGACAGCGCACCGCTTGTGTATGCCAGTCACGTCCTGCTGGGAGTTTGCTCACTCTTTGTCTTACCCAGACAATTTCATATGAATTTTGTTGAGTGTAACGGTGAAGGAGAAATGCGCACCGCACGCTGGCTGTTTCCTCTCTACCTGCTTGGCATGACGACGTTTATTCTGCCGGTTGCACTGGCCGGGCACGTGTTACTGGATACCTCAGTGGTAAAAACGGATGCCTTTGTACTGGCATTGCCATTACAGGCCGGCAATGCCGGTGTGGCGCTGGCCGCGCTGATAGGTGGTCTGTCAGCCACCACCAGTATGATTATCGTGGCAACCCTTGCCCTTGGCATCATGATATCCAACAACCTTATCACGCCTTTATGGCTGAAAATCCGCCTTAAAGATGATCCACATAACACCATGACGCCGTCGACCCTGCTGACAGTACGACGTTTAACCGTGCTGGTTGTGCTGTCAGTGGCGTACTGGTATCACGTCAACGTCAGCCAGTCGGCGCCACTGGTGAAAAGTGGTGTAATTGCTATCGCGTTACTCGGACAACTGCTGCCGGCAATGTTGTTAAGCCTGTACTGGAAAAAGACATCAAAGACAGCCGTCATTATTGCCATTTTCACCGGTTTTTGTTGCTGGTGCGCCTGGCTGCTCTACCCTTCTATTCTGTCGAGCTATTACTTTGAAAGTCCGCCGACTGAACTGGAGCTGGGCCGGAGTTTTATCATTAGCCTGTTTATTAACCTGGTCACCCTGGCCGGATTGTCTCTGCTTTTTAATCAGGGCAGCGCCAGGTCTGTTCAGGCACCGGATACAGGCGATATCGTCAGCGACAGTCACCCTGATCTCGCAATCAGATTAAGAGATCTGTTCCTGCTCACCGGCCGGGTACTGGAGCCATCGGTGCACCGCACGCTTAAAAGTCAGTTGTCCCATTCTTCTGCATATGCAGAAGGGTTTGCCAGTGCTGGTCTGTTGTCACGGGTAGAAAAATTACTGGCTGCTCAGATGGGCACACCGGGTGCCCGTATTCTGCTTTCAGCCATTGCGCAAAAGCGCGACGGCGAACTCAGTGACATCGTAGAATGGGTAGAAGAAGCTTCCCAGTCATTCCAGTTTAATCACGACATATTGCAGTCTTCGGTACAAAATATACAGCAAGGGATAAGCGTACTGGATCAGGATCTTTCCCTGCTGGCCTGGAACGACCGCTATACAGAGTTGTTTGGCTATCCACCGGGATTCCTGAAGGCCGGTATGCCGATCCAGTCCTTATTGCAGTACAACGCTGAGCGCGGCCTGCTGGGCAATCTTCCGGATGTCGAAACGGAAATAAGCAAACGTGTTACTTACATGGAAAACGGCAGCAGTTACCAGTATATCCGCAAGCAACCCGACGGGCGGGTTATTGAGCTTAACGGCAGCCCGTTGCCCCACGGTGGTTACGTGACTACCTACAGCGACATTACGGCCTATATACGCATTCAGGATGAACTGCGGGCAGCAAAAGAAGATCTTGAGGTTCGCGTAGCACAACGTACGGCTCAGCTTGAGCAGGCGAAGCAGGAAGCCGACCGGGCGAGCGAGAGTAAAACCCGCTTTCTGGCTGCTGCAGGTCACGATCTGATGCAACCTTTCAATGCTGCCACTCTGTTTGCCGGCATGTTGTCGCAGAAAACCGAAGGCACCGGACTGGCAAGTCTGTCACAGGGACTGGTGACATCACTGAACAGTGCCGAATCATTACTCTCTACTTTGCTGGATATGACCAAACTTGAGTCCGGAGTACTAGTCCCGCAAGTCACCGAATTTGCCCTCGACGACATGCTGTCACCGTTGGTGGATGAGTTTAAGGTTATTGCAGAACAAAAAGCGCTGTCACTCCGTTATATTCCCTCTGCACTGGTTGTGCGTTCAGACAAAAAACTGCTCCGGCGTATTATCCAGAATCTGATTTCAAACGCGATCCGTTACACCCCGGAAGGCAAAGTGCTGATTGGCGTCCGGCGACGGTCAGACAATCAGATTCAAATCAGGGTGTACGACACCGGAACCGGGATCCCTGCGGGTCAGCAAAAAGCGATTTTTAATGAATTTCATCAACTGGAACATTTACCCGGAAACCAGGGACTGGGCCTGGGGCTGACCATCGTTGAAAGGATCAGCCAGCTTCTCGGTCATCCTGTTGCGCTGGAATCGGAAATGGGTAAAGGAACGGTATTTACAGTGACATTGCCCCGTGGCGTAAGGGCACTGCAGAAAAGTAGTAATATGCTTGCAGCAGATATCAATCCAAACATGGCAAATACGGCAAACTGGCTGGCTGAAAAACACATTTTAGTGCTGGAAAACGATGATCAGATCATGACTGCGATGAAAACCCTGCTCACCGGCTGGGGCGCGACGGTCACCGGCAGTCAGTCATTGCAACAAGCCAGAGCCTTATGCCCTCAGGCGCCTGATGTGATGCTGGTTGATTTTCACCTGGATTACGGCGAAAAAGGCACAACATCGGCCGTTGCGTTAAAAGACTTCTGGCAAAAAAATGTACCCGGTATTCTCAATACAGCAAACCGGGAAGACGGTGTGAGAGACGAAGCGGCTGCAGCGGGTTTGCGCTATTTACCTAAGCCGGTAAAACCCGCTGCCTTAAAGCGCATGCTGAAAAAGCTTATCATCACAGACGGGTAAACCATAGTCAGCCTGACTGCGCGCTTTATAGTCACAATTACCTGATGTACCGACACTACTCCGCGCCGGTGAGTTGACGGAAAAGCACGCCGGCACGGGTACGGTTTATCACATTGAGTTTACGTAACACCGCCGAAGCATGTTGCTTCACCGTGGATTCGGAAATAGACAATTCCCAGGCAATCTGTTTATTCAGCAAGCCATCTGCCATCATTTTCAGAACTGTAAACTGATGCGGTGTGAGTTGAGCCAGCCGCTCTGCAAATTCTGCCTGAGCGGCGTCTTCATGAGAGGCTAATTCAGCCTCCAGCCCGTCCGGCAACCACTGACCACCGTCCAGCACCTGACTGACGGCACCGGCAATTAACGGCAGTGGCGTTGATTTGGGAATATAGCCGCTGGCACCCAGGTCAATGGCTTTGCGAATAAGAGCCGGTTTGTCTTCGGCTGACACCATCACCACCAGCACATCGGGGAATGTGGTGCGAAGTTCACTCAACCCTGTGAGTCCGTCGTTACCGGGCATGTGAATGTCCAGGAACACCAGTTCAATACTGTCATCCCGGATCAGAGCATCCCTGGCTTCACTGAATGTTGAGGCCTCAATCACAGATTCACCGGTAATACCGGCCAGCGCCTGACGCATGGCGGCACGGAATAACGGGTGATCATCAGCTATCAGTACATTGGCCTGCATGGGTAAATCCGTTTGAGTCATATTCATGAATTACTTTGACGAAGTCTGCCTCCGGGTTCAAGTCATCCAACACAAAAAGGCGGCCCTTGCCGCCTTTCAGAGTTTACACACAATCAGAGTCAGAACCGGTAGCCTACAGTAAGTTGTACTGTGCGCGGATCACCATAATAGCCAATCAGCGTGGTGTCGTTACCCAGACCGGGACCGTAACT
This sequence comes from Alteromonas sp. ABH4_457, assembly GCF_056160625.1. NCBI lineage: Bacteria > Pseudomonadati > Pseudomonadota > Gammaproteobacteria > Alteromonadales > Alteromonadaceae > Alteromonas > Alteromonas sp. ABH4_457. The sequence goes on along the minus strand of NZ_JBSWXN010000007.1, from coordinate 83,774 downwards.
GCCATCCTCATTACGGGTGACAAAGTCATAACCGCCAACCAGATATTCTTCGTCAGTCAGGTTTTTCACATGCAGACCACCGTACCAGTTACCTTCCATGCTTTCCCAGCTTACGCCAAGGTTGACCATACCGTACGCGTCCTGCTCAATAAGGTCGCTGGTTTCAAACAGCAGATAGTCATCACGGTAGTAATAGTTTGCGTTGAAAATGAAATCACCCATGCTGGTTTGCAATAAATAGTTTGCACCGAAATTCAGGGTGTTTTCCGGTGTGCTTGCCAGTCCGATTAGCGGCGGCGTAGCGTTATTTTCTTTAATTTCAAAATCGATAAAACCGTAGGCCAGATCAAACTTCAGTGCCTCATTCACCACGTAAGTCATCTCCAACTCAATACCCGAGGCGGCAGTTTCAGCGGCGTTTCTCAGACGCTGAAGCAATGCTGTGGGATCATCGGAGTTACCTTCAATACCAATATACTGACGATCTTTATGGTTGTAGCTGAACGCCGTGGCATTGACGCGGAACTGACTGGTTACATCACTTTTCACGCCCAGTTCAAACGAGTCCACTACTTCCGGTGATACACCGGGTTCATTGATTGTCGCGCGGGGGTTAAACGTACCGGACTTAAAGCCCTGAGAATAACTGGCGAAGAACATGGTGTCCCTGGTGTACTGATATTCTACCCCTACCCGCGGCGTAAAACGTGACCAGCTTTCTGTTGCCGGCGCATCAAGCACGCCGTCGCCGTCGGAATCGCTGCCCAGCACCTGCGGCATAGTCAGACCGTCAGGACGGACATAACCGTCAATCCAGCCGGATTCAGGATACAGATTAAACAATACCGTGCCGTTATTTACCGTTGCCTGTTTTTCTTCGTCGGTATAACGGGCCCCCAGAGACAGAGAGAGTTTATCGGTAATATCGTAATTTAACTGGGTATACGCCGCCCAGCTTTCACTGTTATTACAACCGGACACTTCACGGGTGAAACCCGGCGTACCTTCAGGGAAGATGCCAAGCGCCGCGTAGTCCCGCCCCAGCACACCAAGTACCGCATCAAATACGCCGCAGGATTCACCGTCATAATAATACAGGCCGCTTACAAGGCTGAACGCACTGCCGGTATAGTTCGCCTGAATTTCGTGAGTATCGTTAGAGTCATCGTAAATGGCCGGTACGTCAAAAATATCCAGCTGAGTATTATCAAAATCGATATTGGTATCAGAAAAACTTTCGCGGTGGGAGCCGATATATTTCAGCTCCAGATTTTCATTCACATTGTATCTGGCGAGCCAGCTGAAGCCTTCCAGTTCAACATAGTTGTCTGTAGGCATGCTGGTGTAAGAGTCGAAAACAGAATCCGGTTGCGGTGCGTCGGTACGTAAGCTTGGCAGTAACCGGTAACCCCCTTTAGCATTTGAATCATCTTCGGTTTTATCCCAGCCGAACCGTAGGAACAGGTTATCAGACGGATGAATTTCCAGGGTCAGTCTGGCAGCCCACAGATCTTTGTTGTAGTTTTCTGTATCCTGACCATCCAGTGCAGAGATCAGGAACTCACCGTAACCATCGCGGTTCAGGTTTGCATAACCCACACCCAGGTAAACTTTGTCTTCAATCAGCGGCATCTGACCGGTTAATTTCATGTCACGGCGGCTGTAATTGCCCAGTGTCACCTCAGCGTTAAACTGAGGTTCACCGGTCATTTCTTTCGTAACATATTTCACCGCACCACCAATGGTGTTCTTACCGTACAATGTGCCCTGCGGCCCCCGCAGCACTTCAATTCGCTGTACATCAAGTAAATCCAGCACCGCGCCCTGTGGCCGTGCCATATACACATCATCAATGTAAATCCCAACACCGGGCTCATAACCCCAAAGCGGATCCTGCTGACCCAGCCCGCGGATAAATGCTGTTAAGGTAGAGTTGGTACCGCGGCTGGTTTGCATGGTGGTATTCGGTGAGAACTGCTGAATTTCCGTCAGCACGCTGATGCCCTTTTCCGTTAATTCAGTTGCACCGATTGAAGTGATAGCAACAGGCGTTTCCTGTAATGACTCTACCGTTTTACGGGCCGTCACCTCAATGCGCTCTAATTTGCCTCTGCTTTCATCGTTGTTTTGCTGCGCAAAAGCAGTCTGACTGCTTAAGCATGCGGCAGTGACCGCCACTGCACTTAGCGTGCGGGTAAAGCGGTTAACGGGTTTCTGTGCGTTTATCATGATGTGTCCCTTTTGTTATCTGTTTCAACTATTCGGCACTGAAGCTGCGGTCTGAGGTAAACTCTATGTTAATTTTTTGTAGCAGTAAGTAGTACCATCGTACTATGGGCATCTTACTGATTTAACGACACAATCTTTTTCAGTTCCTGAAGCGTCTGCGGTCACAGATTGTTATTAAGGAACCCGATATGATCAGTATGATTGGCCTTACAGGCGGGCTTGCCCTCCTTATTGTGCTTACCATCCGCGGCATGAATTTATTTATTGCTGCTCCGCTTTGCGCCGTTATTGTTGCGCTTACCAGCGGTATTCCTCTTTTTCAGGGCGAAGAGAATTTTGTCACCTTGTACATGGGTGGCTTTTCCGGCTTCATTGCGGCCTGGTTTTTTATGTTTTTGCTGGGGGCTATTTTCGGTAAATTCATGGAAGATACCGGTGCGGCAGACTCCGTGGCCCGCTGGATAGTCGATAAGCTGGGTTTTAAACACGCCGTGCTGGCTGTGGTGCTTGCCTGCGCCATTTTAACCTACGGTGGTGTAAGTCTGTTTGTCGTGGCATTCTCGGTTTACCCCATGGCGCTCAGCCTGTTTAAAGACGCCAATCTGCCCCGCCGTTTTATCCCAGCTACACTGGCGTTCGGCTCTGTCACCTTCACCATGACATCAGCAGGCTCACCTGAAATCCAGAACTGGATCCCGATAAAATATCTGGGAACATCTCCCTTTGCAGCATGGGAAGTCAGCTTGCTGGTTGCTGTTTTTATGGCCACATTCGGTTACTGGTGGCTGAAGCGCATGATTAGCCGCGCCATCGCTAACGGCGAAAAGTTTGAAAGCCGCACCGGCGATCCTGAAATTGAAGCCAGAGATTACCCCAGTCCGCTGACCGGCATACTGCCCCTGTTTGTCGTACTGGCATTATCCTTTTTACTCCATGACAGCATGGCGCAACTGGCATTAATCGTTGCACTGGCAGGCGGCGTACTGACGCTGATGATCATCAATTTCCGCTACTTTCATAATTTATCCGCCGCCATTAACGATGGCACAACCGGTGCTCTGGTCGCCATTGGCAACACCGCCGCCGTGGTGGGTTTCGGTGCCATCGCCAAACACACAGAGGCTTTTCAGCAAACCGTTGAAATTATGACGCATATTCCCGGCAATGAACTGATTGGCGCAGCGATTGCGGTCAGTGTCATCGCCGGACTCACCGGCTCAGCGTCCGGCGGCCAGGCCATTGTTTTACCGCTGGTTGCACCGCATTATATTGACCAGGGCGTGCAGCCCGAACAATTGCATCGCATCGTGTCTATTTCATCCGGCGCGCTGGATTCATTGCCGCATAATGGTTACGTTGTTACCACCATCCGTGCTATTTGTCGCGAAACCCACAAAGCCGCATACGGTGCCATGGCCGCACTGACAGTGGTAGTGCCGGTTATTGGCTTAGCTATTGCCATTACGCTGTTCAGTCTGTTTTAAGGAAAATGATGACTACATTTATGACTAATTTTCGTAGCATACTGGTAAGGTTAATTGTCTTATACGCGGTAGCCGTCCAACCGGCCTGTGCCGCCACACCGCCCAACCAGTCAGGTACAGCCATGTTGATGACAGAAAAGCAGGTTTTCACCACTACTCAGTTTGAAACTTACGGCGGAGAAATTATTCCTGAAGTGAAAGTTGGCTGGGAAAGTTACGGCAAACTCAACGACGCCAAAGATAACGTCATACTTATCACGCATTATTTTTCAGGAAACTCTCACGCCGCAGGGCGGTATCACGAAGATGATGCTGAACCCGGATACTGGGATGCCATTATCGGCCCCGGCAAGGCCATAGACACCAATAAGTTCTTTGTGATCAGTGTGGATTCTCTGGTAAACCTGTCCGCTTACGACCCGAATGTGGTAACCACAGGCCCGGCCACCATTAATCCGGAAACCGGTAAGCCTTATGGTTTGTCGTTTCCGGTGGTGACCATCCGCGACTTTGTGAACGTACAGAAACTCGTACTGGAAAGCCTTGGCATTTCATCGCTGCATGCCGTTGCCGGTCCTTCTATGGGCTCCATGCAGGCACAGGAATGGGCCGCGACATACCCGGACTGGGTGCCCCGTATGGTTGCCGTGATCCCTGCGGCTCAGGCTGACGCCTGGACCACAGCCGCGCTGGAACAGTGGGCTTTGCCAATCCGGCTGGATAAACACTGGAATAACGGTGATTATACCCGTGATAATCCGCCAAAAGATGGTCTGGTCGCAGCACTCATGAGTATTACTCTGCAGGCGCTGCATCCGGATTTTTTCAATCAGCAAGGCAAAGCGATGGACTATACCCCACAGGAAAAAGACCCGCTTGAGGATATTCATGCCACCCATTCAATCATTAACTGGCTCAGAAGCCGGGCAGAAGACCGTGCTGATTTAATGGATGCCAACCACCTGCTTTACCTGGTACGCGCTAATCAATTGTTCGTTGCCGGCTACCGGGGCTCCTTGCAAGAGGGGCTGAAGAACGTTAAGGCGAAAACGCTGTATTTACCCGCTGAAACCGATCTTCTACTGATGCCATACATGGCTGAAGCTCCCCATAGTATTTTGAAATCACAAGGCAAGAATACGCAACTCAGTTACCTGAAAGGCGCATTGGGGCATCTTGAAGGAGTGGCAGACATCAAACAAAAAGAACAACTGCTACGACGGTTTTTAAACGACGAAACTGAATGATGCACCCGGTTCCTCATTCAAACATTCACGATTCAAAACGGAAACACGATTTATGCACGGATTGAAAAACAACGCCACCGCCGCCCTGCTCTCAGCATTTTTTAGCGCCGGCGCAATGGCACAGGTGCCGGCGCTTAACCTCGATACTGCTCACATCACAGTGTCAGGCTTGTCTTCCGGCGGTTACATGGCCAATCAGTTTCACCTGGCTTACAGCGACTGGATTGACGGAGCGGGTATTCTGGCGGCAGGCCCTTATTACTGCGCAAAAGGTGATATCAGCACAGCGCTGAGTCAATGTGTTGATAAAACTGAACCAGCCATTGATGTTAATGCACTCACCGGAAAAGTAAGAACGCTGGTGCAGGAGGGAAAACTGGCGCCTTTGTCAGCACTGCAAAACGATAAGGTCTGGTTATTTCACGGCACCCGCGACGTACGGGTGAACAGCGCCGTCAGTGACGCACTGAACGCCCAGTATGCGGCTTTGATGCCGGCTGAACAGATTACTTACGTTAACAATAAACCGGTTGCCCATTTATTCCCTACAAAGAACAACGGCGGACAATGCATGTCGTCTGACTCACCCTATATCGGCCGCTGTGACTATGATGCCGCAGGTGAAATGCTCAACTTTCTGCTGGACGGTTTACAACCCGCCAGCGACGAGCTGAGTGGTGAGGTGGTGAGTTTCAGTCAGCAGACACTCGCCGGCGATAATGCCTCTACCATGGCAGAAACCGGCTATGCTTATATTCCTGCCAGTTGCCGTGAAGGTGAACAATGCCGGGTGCATGTCAGTTTTCATGGTTGTAATCAGTACGCAGAAGCAGTGGGCAAAGCTTACGTAGAGCAAACCGGCTTGAATAACTGGGCCGACAGTAACAATATGGTGGTGGTGTACCCGCAAACCCGCAAATCGCTTTTCATGCCTTTAAATCCTCAGGGCTGCTGGGACTGGTGGGGTTACACCGGAGAAGATTACGCCACACGCAGCGGAGAGCAGATTAATGCCGTCCGCGATATCGTTCTTGGATTATCATCAAATTAAGGTTCTATCATGGCTTTGAATATATTTATCACTGGCGGTGCCAGTGGCATCGGGTATGGCATTGCTGAATCACTGGCAAATGACGGGCATCATCTACTCATTGCAGATATTAATCTTGATGCCGCTGAGTCTGCGGCTCAGCAATTAAAGGACGCCGGCTTCAGCGCGCAGGCCGTTGAAGTTAACGTATGCGATGCTGAGCAGGTCGCAGCCCTTCCCGGCAAACTGGGAGATGTGAAGGTAGATGTACTTATCAACAACGCCGGCATCCAGCATGTGTCTAAAATTGAGGATTTTCCGGCCGAAAAATGGCAACAGCTTATCAATATTATGCTGGTTGGCCCTGCCCTGCTTACTCAGGCATTTTTACCGGGTATGCGTGCTGATGATTTTGGCCGCATTATCAATGTGGGCTCAATACACTCGCTGGTTGCCTCTCCCTTTAAATCGGCTTACGTCTCAGCAAAGCACGGTTTACTTGGCTTCGCGAAAACCATTGCGCTTGAAACCGGCGACTGCAATGTCACCATCAATACCATTTGTCCTTCTTATGTAAAAACCCCGCTGGTAGACAAACAGATTGCTGCCCAGGCTAAGGAAAACGGGATCAGCGAAGAAGAAGTGGTAAATGAAATTATGCTCAAGCCTATGCCTAAGAAAGCGTTTATTTCAATGGACGAACTGGGTGCGACGGCGAAATTTCTCATCAGCGAAGGCGCCCGCAATATCACCGGTCAGACCATGGTACTTGATGGCGGCTGGGTGGCACGCTAACCCTTTCTTTTTTATCAAACTCTGTGCTAATGTCCGAAAAAATGTAGCAGCATGCGGGCATTAGCCAGATTATGACTTATCAAACCGTTGGCCTGATTGGTAAACCTGACCATACCGGCACTCAGGACAGTCTCAAACAAATAGCGACCTGGCTCGATAAGCGTGGTTGCCGCGTACTTATCGAAGAATCCATCATTGATGAGATGGATAATGACAAATACCCTGCCGCTAATTTAGTCACCATCGGAAAAGAAGCCGACCTTGCCGTGGTTATCGGTGGGGACGGCAGTATGCTGGGCGCAGCGCGTGTCCTTTCCCGTTTTGATATTCATGTGGTCGGCGTAAACCGTGGAAACCTGGGTTTTTTAACCGATATCCACCCGGACCAGATTGAAGAGCAACTGGATATTATTTTTTCCGGTGAAACCGTGGTTGAAGAGCGCTTCCTGCTGGAAGTGTGTGTGTATCGCCACGAAAAACTGAAAAGCAACAATGCCGCGATGAACGAAGTGGTATTGCACCACGGCAAAGTAGCTCACATGATGGAGTTTGAGATTTATATCGACGGCCAGTTTGTGTTCAGTCAGCGCTCAGACGGGTTAATTGTTGCCACACCTACCGGCTCCACGGCTTATTCTTTATCCGCCGGCGGCCCTATCATTGTACCCCACCTGGATGCATTAACTCTGGTGCCCATGTTCCCCCACACCCTCAGCAGCCGTCCGATCGTGGTGGACTCAAAAAGCACAATTTCAATGCGGGTATCAAAAGTAAACAGTGACAGCCTGCAGGTGAGCTGTGACAGTCACATCGTATTGCCAGTTCTGCCCGGGGATGAGATCCGCGTGCATAAAAGTCAGGATACCCTGCGCCTTGTGCACCCTAAAGGCTACAGCTATTTCAATGTATTGCGGAATAAACTGAGCTGGGGCAGCAAGCTTTACTGATCCTCCCGGGCATTATGCCCGGTTAAAACTCATACCCCAGCATCTGAATATCCCGGGCGAAATGGTTAGCCACCTTTTCAGCCAGGTCATCATCGTAATAAGCGCGGTAGCGTTTTCTGTCATCCGCTTTACGCTTGTGGGGCAGATTGATTTTTTTCAGGCCGATATGCTCACAGATGTTATCGAAATCCCCTTGCAGGTTTTCGTATTTGCCGACTTTATTTACCAGTACATTGCCGTGCAAATCCACCAGATAGTCAGACTGTAATTGCAGCGAAGTATCGATGTGATACTGATAAGGCCGTGCCGGATCGAACTTGAAACGCATGAAGTCTTTAAAGTTGTCATGCCCTTCCAGCACCTGAGGGCGTTCCCGCTTGATGTGATAAAAAGAGCTGACCTGCAAATCCCAGGGATTGCGCACGAAGGCAAATTTATACAGATTACTAAAATAATCCGCCGGCAACATTTCACTGGCTGCCACAATGCGGCTGTGGCGGGGAAAACGGCATCCCAGTTTATGCCCGGTGAACTGGCTTAGCTTGTTCACCACAAACTGGGGCAGACCGTATTTAACATCCCAACGGTGAGAGGATAAGGCTTTTCTTACACTGGTACCGCCGGTTTTGGCGATATGTACAAACAAAAACTGATGCTTATGGGATAACAACAAAACAGCGTCCTTACTCTTTTTCTTATACGGCTCAGAATACGGTTGTCAGATGACAGAAAAAAGCCACTTTATGCATATTTACTGCAAATTACACGAAAATTGTACTAGGGGCTAACGGGCCAGCAAAGAGGTAAACACCTGAAAAGCAGGCGTATCAGGATGTAGCCAGTCGAAATGTCCGGCGCGTTCCACTACAACAAAAGTGGCCTCAGGTATGGGATTCTGTTCAATGGTCACCGTAATATCCTGCTCACCGGCAAGGATCCAAAGCGGTGTATCGTAACTGTGATTAACAGGATTTGCCTCAGCCCAGGCCTGCGGATCGTCCTCCCGGCGGCTTTCCATGAATGAATTAACAGCTTGCTGACAACTGTTTGCACCCTGTGAGTAAGCCAAAATGTCCGTAACGGGCGCAAGCCCGGTGATACGCGCAACAGGTAATGTGACTTGCTGACTGGCCAGCAATGCAAGGTGACCGCCTGAAGAGTGTCCGGCCAGCGTAACGCTGGTTTCGTCAAACCGGAACTCGTTCTGCTGATAAATATAATTGATGCTTTGCACGACATCTTCCAGCGTACCCGGCCAGCCGCCGCCCTCATCCCCGTTGCGACGAAAACCCGGCACCCACACAGCAAAACCGTCTTCCTGAAGCGCTGAGGCAAGAGGATAGAGTTGTTCCGGTCCGTACTGATTTGACCAGCAGCCGCCGTGGATCATAACCACCAGCGGCGGTGATACAACGTCTGCGGGCATCCACAAATAGCCTGTTTGCAATGGCTCTTCGCCATAAGCCATATTTACATCAGGGGATGTGGCATTCAGAGCCAGCACCTGACGGTAACTGACATTTTCTGTCACTGTTGTGTCAGGCACACTATCAGCCGGCACTGGCCGGCTGGTGCTGTCTCCCGAACCACCACACCCTGTCAGTAATAAAACACACACCGCCACAATGCCTGTCATTTTCATACTGCTAACCACCTGTCAGACTCTGTTTACTGCATTTATCACAGTATAGTTGATCGCCACCAGCATTCTACAGGGTTCAAACAGACTGTGAGACCGGCACGGGATTTGATACCATTCCTGCGATTTTACCCCAGCCGGATAAGACCATGGCCAGACCTGAACCCGTTATAGAAATGCTGACTTTTGGTATCCATTCAAAATGGGATGCTGCAGACAAAGCGTTGCCTAAGATAAAGACGTTTACCCTTGATATCCCCCTTGAACTGGATATTGAATTCGGCTTCATTGTGAATATCAAGCGGGCGAAAAATCAAAAGGTCCGGTACTGTATTTATCACCCCGACATACCGGGTAAAGACGGAGAGCCCATGGCGCCCTTCGACGGTGAGGAATATGTACGCTCAAACGACTGGGACTTTTATTTAGGGGATACTCTCTGGGAGCCCCTTGACGATAAAGCCGGTGACTGGCGTATGACACTGGAACTAAACGGCAGCATTATTGCCGACAAAACCTTCACTGTAGAACATGAACTCCCATACGAAGGCGCTCAATTCTGGCAACGCCGCAAACCTAAACTGAAGCGCTGGTAACCGGCCCGGGGTGTTAATATCTGCCATGTTTCAATCCCCATTCTCAGCTTCCCTCTTTGCATTCCGCCAGACGGCTTTTCGTTAAGTAGATCTGCGTATTCTGTTTGCGTTACTTGTCCTCACTTATCCGTTCAGTGCGTTTTCAGAAGAATCCGCTGAGCCCTCGGCGCCGTTTACCGTCAATCCGACGCTATTTACAAAGCACGGCGACACTTTCCCTGCACTTAAATCGCCGGATGGCGTACAGCACTTTACCGTATTTAAAGGTGTTGAAACTCAGGCGGGCTACAACCACGGCGCTGTGCTCACCGGCTTTAAAGGCCAACTTTTCTGCCAGTGGCAAACGTCGGGAAAAGATGAAGACGGACCCGGCACCCATGTCATTTACAGTGTCAGTGAGGACGGAGAACACTGGAATAAGTCCCGTATGCTTGCACCGGCCAGGGAGCACGCCATTGTTACCAGCGGCGGTTGGTGGATGCAGGGTGATACTTTAATTGCGTTTATTAATGTATGGCCAGACGATGCACCACAAAAGCAGGGGCATACTGAATATGCCACTAGTTCAGATGGCATAAACTGGAGTGCATTTAAACCGGTTACCGGTGCCGGCGGACGCCCGGTACAAGGTATTATTGAGCAGGATTTGAAAGCCTTGCCGTCAGGCCGCATTCTTACGGCTTTTCACATGCAACCGGGTTTGCATGCGACACCTTATTACACTGAAGACCCCTCAGCCACGTCAGGATGGACAGCGGGCAGTTTCACCCATTTACCCCACAAAGACACCATCAGCAGGGAGCTTGAACCGTCATCCTTTGTTGATGCAGACAACAACATTGTTATGACGTTTCGCGATCAGGCCGGCAGCTTTCGTGTGCTGGCATCGGCGAGTAAAGATAACGGTGACACCTGGTCTTTGCCTGCGGTTACCAATATGCCTGATTCACGGGCCAAACAGAGCGCCGGTAATTTACCCGATGGCACCGCCTATCTGGTAAATAACCCCTCCGGCACAAAAGACCGGCTGCCGCTGGTTGTCACACTCAGCCGTGACGGCAAACACTTTGATCATGCCCTGCTCGCCAGAGATGAATCTACGTTGCCGCCGATGAAATTCGCCGGAAAATATAAACGCACCGGTTACAGCTATCCGAAGAGTATTGTCTGGCGTGATGCACTCTGGATTAGCTATGCCGTCAACAAAGAAGATATAGCCGTCACCAGAATACCGGTGAGTAGTTTGCGCGTTCAGGATAGCCTCGAAACAAACCCTGACTAATGCTATGCTACCGGTGGCATTTTTTTATGTATCGATAAAGCGGGTACAGAACCGAATCGTTTTAACAGGTGAAATGAGTGACTCAGCAAGCAAATAAACAAAAAAACGTCTGGTTAAGTCAGCACGAAGCGACCGTCAGCAACTACAAAGACTATGGTGTTTCCCCCGTTGTTCTGCCATCAGAAGCGGAAGTGGGTAAAGCCATGCTGGAAGAATTACTGAAAACAGCAGAAGGCAAAGACGGCGATATTAACATTGCCCTGCTTGGCGGGCGTGGCGCTCAGGCATTTCACCGTTTGCTGGGAGAAAAAGCAAAAAGCGGCGAACTGGATGATGTACTTGCGCGGCTGAACGTATTCACACAGGATGCACTGGCCCCCATGAGCATGCAAAACAGCCTGAGTTTTGTGCGGGATTTCGAGCGTATTCTTGGCGATGCATTCTTTGCCAAAATCAAAAGCTTCACCCCCATGCAAACGGATCTTGAAGATGTACAGGCAGGTCTGAAAGATTACTTACAAAAACTTGAACGCCTTGGTGGTCTGGACATTTTCTTTATCGGTCACGGTCCGGAAGACAATGCGGCGTCTCACCTGGCTTATATCAAGCCTTTCTCCGGCGCAAAAGCCTCACACATGGCAGGCCTCATTCCCATTTCTGCCAGTATTCTTGAGCACCACATCAGTAAATTTAAAGCCGGTGGCAGCGCAATCAGCCCGCAGGACGAAGCAGAATGCCGCGCAGCAGGGATGATTTTAACCCTCGGACCGGCCGCTATTCTGGGCGCGAAAAAACTGGTTCAGTCAGTGGTGGATGCCAGCACCGCACCGGCCAAAAAGGTGACCTATGCAAAGGTGCTGAACACATCCGTCAGCAAAGACGAAACCACCGCACAGGCACAGCTTGATGAGAATCCCGGTTTATGGTTCCGCCTGCACCCGAATAAAGTGTCTTTCGTGTTGCCGGATGTCACAGACGGCAAATAACTGTGTTATCGCCACGATTGTCCTGTACTGTGTAATGATTATTCTCAGAAAGGCATTGCTATGTGCGGATTCATTCAGCGGGTGACAGATTGCCCCGCCGTCATTGACCTGCTAGAAGAAGTTGGCTTAACCACCACACTGCCCTTGTTTAAGGAAGAAAGCGGCGGGGTACTGAATTTCTATCCCGCTTTTGGTAAAAATCCGGCCCGTAAAATCACCAATCTGATAACAGCGCCTGACAACGTCATTGATGCGACCTGGTGGTTTGATGCCAGACCAGAGGGCGACGGACTGGTTATTGGTGACCGTACTACTTTCAATGCGCGCAATCTCGACAGTCCTTTCTGGAAACATGCGGTACGCTCTCAAAGAGGTATTGTTGTTGCCACCGCAGTTGGCGAGTCCAATCCGCGGGGAAAAGGCAAAGTGCATTACCTGATGGAAGCGCAGGACGCCATGTTAATCGGTGCGGTGTACAGGCAGTTCGACAACGGCACGGCTGCCTGTGCGGTGATCACCAGACCACCCCATCCTCGTTTCAGCCAGTTTCACGAAAAATCCATTCCGTGCTTTTTGCCCCACAACCGCAACGCTGTGAACGCCTGGTTAAATGGCGGACCTGATGATCCTGTTGTTAATGCCATTCTGGACGACCCCAAACTATACACCGGCCTCACCGTCAGTGAGGTGAAAACCTTTAAAGGCGGTGAGAAAACCGGTGACTCCTGCTTTCTGGTACCGTCCGGTGAGGATATCGTATGAGCCGGCACTGTCCGGTTTATTCACCAAATGCTTTTTTGTCTGCGTCAGATAAGTCTGACCATTTTACTCTGTTGTCCCAGCTTTCTTCGTAATGCTCTTCCGGGAAATCATCCGGCGATCTGCCTGCTTTAAAATCTCCGGCACAACGCTGTGCATATAAACGGTTTTTATCACAACCCGGCGCAGCAGGAATATACATTACATTCCCCCACCCCTGCTGGTTTTCAACCGGTTCTACGCCGTGGATCACATCGCAATGCCACCACACCGAATCTCCCGGCGACATATCGGGGATGGTTGCCTTCGCCCGCAACAGCAAGCTGTGCCATTTCTCATCCACCGGCAACACCTTACGGGGCGACACACCACATAAGCTGTCTTCCGGCACATCGTCCAGCAACGGGCGAATAAGCAAATACGCCATCGCAGCCGGCACGGGAATGGTAAACAGCACGCCCTGGTCCCGTTTAATGTCACTTAATGCCGTCCAGCCCTGAAACGTTCTGAACGCCGAACATTTCGTTGTTCCGCCTTCATACTCATTCACGAGCGGTCGCCAGGCAGCATCCCAGGGGTCGTACTTATCAAAGTCGCCGTCCAGAATATGACGGAACACCTTCTGATACGCAGGTAATAACCACCTTTCCAGCGCGCCGGAATCGGTGTGGGGCCCCAGACCGCCGGATGTCACGCCGGGCGGGCGGCGTCTCACTCGATCGGGGTAAATATAATTACATGCAGGATCAAACCATTTCCTGCCTTCCGATTCCGTTTTCCAGAATGAATTTAAAAATACCTGTACATCCTGCATGCGACTGCTGAGCCGCGCTTCCATCTGAGGTTTAGACCAGTAGATGGGAAATATTTCAGGACGGGACGCCGACAAGGTCCCGAAAAAGTCATCTCCCGGACCCCGGTACTGATTATCAAAATCGTTAGATTCCACATAATCCACCAGCTCTTTGTCCCACTTAACAGCCTGTTCACGGGGAAAGTGCCTCCTTACCACCAGACATCCCCGTTGTTTTACAAGGGCCATCACATCCGCGGAGACCGTACCGGCGGCAATATCTTCGTAGTTTGCTTCGGGCCAGCCTGTGTTGCCATTTTGCATATCCTGTTCAATAGCTCGAATGTCTCTTTCCAGACCCGCGACAATATTGTCCAGCAAAGCAGGCACATCGCCAATGCGCGCCCGCCATAGTTGTTTAGTGTCTTTAATGGCTTTTTCGATATCGTCGGGCAGATACGATTTAGACGTCGGTTCGCTCACAGTACTTCCCTCTCATTTTATAGATCATTAACCTCACAATTAAATAAGTAAGGTTTCCTAACTTGTTAAATTATACTAGTCTGGGCACCGCATTGAGTAAAGACATTTTTTCATTTCGTTAACAAAGCAGATTTAAGAGAAAGGAAACAGCACACGATGTCAGCCAAGCCTGATCACCGGCCCGGCAGCCTGGCCATGCGCACAGACCAGCAGTTCTTTCAGTGTCTGGAGAAAGCGCAGCGTTTGTCCCGTGCAGCCATAGCCAAAATGACCGGGATCTCCAAACCCACGGTGTCAGAATCTGCACAAAGGCTGACTGATAAAGGCTTGATTAAAACCGCATCTGAAATGGATAACGTGTCATCGAAGCGTCCGTCGGTCATTTATGAAGTAAACCCGGATTTCGGGGCCCTGCTCTCCCTCGCACTGGAAGAAAATGCCACCTGGATACGGATTACGGATTTTACCGGAAATACACTTTCTGAAGAGTATCTGACTTATTCCAAAGGGCGTTTGCAGGCAGATTTCGTGCAGGATATGTTCACCCTCACAGACAAAACCCTGGCGGCAACAAACGCACCGCTGCTCGCCACCGGCGTGTCGGTGGCCGATCCTGTCAGTCCGGTTACCGGCAATGTGCTGGCCCTGCCTCACTCTCCTTTTCCGCTGGCACACGGCCTTCAGTTTGCACAGCTGCTTGGCGATCGTTACCAGTGCCCCGTGACCGTCGATAACGATGTAAACTGGGCCACACTCATGGAATATGTGAATTCCGGCTGTAAGAATTTTGCTTATATCCATCTTGGCAGAGGCATAGGCTGCGGCCTTATGCTCAACGGTAATATTGTACGTGGTGCTGACGGTATGGCCGGTGAAATTGGTTATGTCAGGCTGGGCGCTGCGCCGCCGTTGCTTGAATCTCTGTATACTGAACACTTTTATGAAATGGCGCTGACATCCGGCAACGCTTTGCCCGCTGATTTGCTGAATGCCACCGGTAAGGTGGTGGCTGCCACCTGCGTACTGACCAACCCGGAAAAGGTGGTGCTCGGCGGTCAGCTTTGTCACCATCCGGCACTGCAAGCCTGTATTGAAGATGCACTGGCCAGTAATATTGCCGGTACAGCTATTTCTGTTACGTCAGAGCCGGAAAAAGCACCGTTATACGGCGCATCTGCCGGTGCCAGAGAACTTGCGCTGGAGATACTGGCTTTACTGGATCCCACCGCCCCTGTACTGCGCGGTTACACCCGGAACGTTTAATTTCATCTCACCTTGCACATGACACACTATTTTCACTATGACCGGGTGACCGGTAAATGCATACAGGAACCTGCGGAATGAATACGCTTACAGTAACGCCGGACTTTTCGCCATGGCGTCAGGGGCTGAAGGATGCCCTCCCCTTGTTCGGGGGTTATATTCCCGTAGCCATCTCCTTCGGCTTAATTTCAATACAGGCCGGTTTCAGCGTATTTGAAACCATTCTGATCTCAACATTTATCTATGCCGGCGCTTCACAATTTTTATTTGTGGCCATGGTGGCATCCGGTGCTCCCCTGCCACTTGTTGTACTGATGACATTGCTGATTAACGCCCGCCATATGGTTTATGCACCGAATATTGCCAGGTACATGGATTCAGATAAGCGCTGGCTTCCTTTGATGCACGGGCTTACCGATCAGGTATTTGCACTGGCACTGGTGCGCTTGCCACAACTGCCCAAAGCACATCGGATGGCATGGTATACGAGCTTAGGCTTGCTGGCATGGTTCAGCTGGATTGGCGGTACAGCGCTTGGCGCACTAGCCGGCGATACACTTACCCAACGCTGGCCACTCGTAAATGAAGCCCTGCCGTTCGCCCTGCCCGCCCTGTTTGCGGTTTTAGTTGCCCCGCGCTGCAACAGCATGTTGTGGACCACCACTCTTATCACTGCTGCGGTGCTGTCTATGCTGTGCAAAATAGCCGGTTACCCGAATGCAGCCATTCCCCTTGCCGCCTTAGCCGGCACCATCGTGTTTCATGCGATGAAGGCTATTCAACCGAAAGAGAGCCAGAAATGAGCCAGGAAATGTGGCTGACCCTCGTCAGTATTGCCGTTGGCACTTATTTAATCAGACTGCTTCCTTATTTGTGGATGCGCAAAAAACTCGCTAAACATGCAAATGATGAAACAACACCCGATATGCCAGACTGGCTCACCGTATCCGGCCCGGCAATGATAGCCGCCATGCTCGGCAGCTCGCTGGTACCGGTCCACCTCGCCATCCCCTCATGGACAGCGACAGTAGCAGGCCTGCTGGCAACACTGATTGTTTGGTCGAAAACCCGCTCAATGGGTTTACCCACTCTCACGGGGGTGGTGGTGTTCGGGGCAATGAAGGTGGTTTTGGGGTGAGTAAAATAGCTATGCGGGAAAGGTCAACTGCCCGGGAACTCTAAGAGTATCTTTTAGTTTTTCTTTGTCTGGCGGAATTTGTAGGGGATGTATAAACCTTTCACAAGACAGGGAATGGACAATGGACTAAACCGCTCCGTGGTAAGATTCTCGCTCCCACATCTCTAATTTTATTCTGATTTTGTATTGCACTTCTATCCTGAATAAAGGGCAATGCCGTCCTGAATTCCCGTAGGGTTGCGATAGTTGTCATACCGGGCTGATTGCGTACAACTCCTGTCGTAACCGGCGCTTTCCGAAGCGTCAGGGGCGAGTGCCAAACGCAGGTATCAGGCCAGAGAACAACAGTTGTTGCCGGTAAAGTATTACCATGTGGTGTTTACCTTACCGGGCGAGGTGGCGCAACTGCGATTTACAACAAAGGAAAAATGTATCAAATGCAGTTAATCGTTGCCGCTACACGCAGGCGCCCGCTTTATATATGCTGCAGGTTAATGACAATAAAATAATCCATCATGAATGCGCAAATATAGCATTCTCTTTCGTCGAGCACCGGTGTTAAATATTGTAACAAACGCCCCAACATTCGATAACAACATAAAAATAAAATTGAATAGCTACAAGTTCTTCGAAGCAATGCAGCAAAAGTTGTTGGATTAAAATTGCTTAATGAAAAACCAGTAAGCGTCTGAATCTTTTTCAAAGTCGTTAATTTGCATGGTTAAAGCTACGCGGAACCAATTTGTGGTAGTTAAAAAGTGAGAAATTATATGAATAAAATAAAGCACATTGTCCTCTGTGTAACGCTTGCATTAGTCGTATGTGCATGTACTGTGTTCGACAATATCAAACCTCAAAGCAATACATTGTCTCTCGAAGGAAGCTGGGTCGTGAAGCTCGATCCTGATAGAAAAGGCAACTCTGAAGGTTGGAGCGGAATGCGCTTGTCTGGAGAGACTATTTCTCTTCCGGGTACCTTGGATGACGCTAAGCTTGGTGCTAAAAGTTCACTTAAGCCTGTTATAAATAATGACGTTCTGTCTCATCTTACACGTGCACATGAGTTTATTGGTGTTGCCTGGTACCAAAAAGAAATTGTTATTCCTGATAACTGGGATAGGGTTAAAATCATGCTTACTCTAGAGCGTGTTATCTGGGAATCAAGTATATTCGTCGATGGTGAATTTGCTGGGAAGAAAGATAGTTTGATAGCGTCACATGACTATGATTTAACCCAGTGGTTGACTCCTGGTAAGCATCTGATCACGATCCGAATCGACAATAGCGACCAGCATCCAACCATTAACTATAAAAGCGAGAACTATCCGCTTGAGCCTAGCAAACAGCTTTCTCACGCGTATACCAATCATACCCAAATAAAGTGGAATGGCGTGGTTGGAGCGCTTAAGTTAACTGCTACACCTTACAATCAACCGTCTAATCTACAAGTGTATTCTGATATTAAAAATAATACCCTTGCTGTCCGTTATACCCAACAAGCGCCTATGATTGATGGACTTTCTTATAAAATAAGCGACCTGGAAAACCGCGTTGTAGCTAATGGCTCTGTAGATAACGCCAAAGTCAATAATAGCGAAATAAGCTTTTCACTTAGTAAACCTGAAGCAGTCGCCCTTTGGGATGAATTTAGCCCTAACCTCTATAAGCTTGAAATAAAATCTGGTAATGAACAAGGTAAAAGTACTATAAGTACAAAATTCGGTTTCCGCGAAATTCATAGCCGGGACGGGCAATTGATGCTGAATAATCATCGTATTTTCCTTCGCGGTAATTTAGATACAGCTACTTTCCCATTGACAGGTTATCCGCCTACCACAAAAGAAGAATGGACCAAAATTATTGAGCTAGCTAAAACCTATGGTTTAAATCATTTTAGATTTCACTCATGGACCCCACCAAAAGGCGCGTTTGAAGCTGCAGACGAAATCGGCTTTTACTTTCAGGTAGAACTACCGCATTGGAGCCATACAGTGGGAGCCGACAAAGCTGCAGCTGATTTTCTTAAACAGGAAAGTGTGCGAATTATTAACACCTATGGTAATCACCCGTCATTTATTCTAATGTCCATGGGCAACGAACTCCAGGGAGATGTTGATACAATTAGATCATTGGTAAGCAATCTGAAAAAGCTGGATAACCGCAGACTTTTTACCTCTACCTCCTATACATTGCATAAACCACGTTCGTTATGGCCGCTTGATGTCGATCAATTCTATGTAGCCAGTCGTACAGAAAAAGGCTGGATACGTGGTCAGGGCTTCTTCAATGATAATGCGCCTTCATTCGATATGGACCATAGCCAGAACAGTGATTACATCGACGTACCCATCATTGCTCATGAAATTGGCCAGTATGCTGTATTCCCTGATATGAGCGAAATTCCGAAATACACTGGTGTGTTAAAACCTGTAAACTTTATTGCAGTCAAACAGGAGCTGGAAAAGAAAAACCTGCTCCAACTAGCTGATAGCTTTACGTCAGCATCAGGAGAATTGGCTGCACTCCTTTACAAAGAGGAAATTGAGCGCGCGCTTAAAACGCCAGGGTTTGATGGTTTCCATCTATTACAATTGCAGGACTTTCCGGGTCAGGGAACCGCACTTGTGGGTCTTTTGAATGTATTTTGGGAATCTAAAGGGGCTATTAGTGCAGAAGAGTTCCGGACATTTAATAGCGAAGTTGTTCCTCTTATACGCTTCGAAAAAGCCGTGTATGAAAACGGTGAAACGTTCGTGGCATCTGTTGAGGTCGCAAACTTCTTTAGAGAGTTAAAAGAACAGAATATTCGCTGGTCTATTTCCAACTCTGCTGGCAATGTTATTAAGCAGGGTGAGCTTACTAAGCTTAACCTCGCGATCGGTAATAATCTTGCGTTAGGTAATATTTCATTAGACCTGAACGTCAACAAAGCCGATAAATTGACTGTAGAACTGACTTTACCTGGTACAGACTACAAGAACGCCTGGTCGTTCTGGGTTTACCCTAAAAACGTTGAGCTAGAGTCTGACAAAGTACTAATAACTACCTCTTTTGACGAAGCGGAAGTAGCCTTAAAACAAGGTAAAAAAGTACTGTTAAATCCGGATTTTAAAAAGCTGAAAGGTGTAGAGGGTCGCTTTGTTCCAGTTTTCTGGAGCCCGGTACAGTTTCCTGACCAAGCCGGTACTATGGGAATGCTAGTGGACCCGGCTCACCAAGCTTTTGCACACTTCCCGACAGAGTCTCATACCAATTGGCAGTGGTGGGATCTAGCCATTCAATCCAAGTCGATTGAAGTGGATGAGTCTCAAGTAACTTCAATTGTGCGGGTTATTGATAATTTTGTGTCTAACCGTCATTTGGCAAATGTAGTTGAAGCGAAAGTTGGCCCTGGTAAATTGATTTTTTCATCAATTGACCTTACTTCAAACTTGAAAGAACGACCAGCTGCGAGACAGCTGAGAAGCAGTCTGCTGAACTATATGGAGAATGATGCATTCAATCCATCTACAGCGGCAAGTCTGGAGAGTTTGAAAGCGCTACTTTCAAACTAATCGATTGACCTCTGGTACAGGAAAACTCAGCTTTTTTGGTTTTCCTGTACTTTTTTAACCGCTTAGTAATTAAGCTATATAAACATACTTGATAAATACTTTATAAATTAAAATAATCCATTGTTGGTTTGTAAATAAATGAGTGTTTGTTAATTTCAATTGTTCCTCAGATAAAGCCTAAATAGCCCCGGTAATGAGACGGACTCATTCCCATTACTTTTTTAAAGGCGCGAGAAAAATAATAAGCGTCATCATAACCGACCTCCGCAGCGACTTCTTTAACAGTCAATTGAGTTTCACCTAATAGTTGGCAAGCAGCTTTAATTCTTAATTTTGTATAAACCTGCATTGGTGTTGACCCCGTTTGTTTTTTAAATAGTGAACAATAATAAGGGACAGACATGAGTGCTTCTTCTGATAATTGTTCCAATGTCATAGGTATACGTAGGGTTTGTTCCATTGTGATAATTGTGTTTCTAATACGTTCTTCAGCTAGGCGAACTTGTTTGATTTTTGAACGTTTTAAATCAGATAAAATACCAAATAAATTGGCGACACTACCGGAAAGAGAGATTAACGCATTGATGGTTTGAGCTCTTTGTACCCAACGGATAGTGTTTTCAAAGGCTTTACTAATTGGCGCTGGATTGGATAAAACTAAGGTTATATCTTCACCGTTGTTTGATAAAGTTTGGTAAAGCCCTTCGGCTTCTGAACCATTAAAATGAGCCCAATATAAACGCCAGCTTCCGTTTGCAATACTGCCATATTCGTGTGCAGTATCAGCCGGAATTAAAAATGCCTGACCTTCTTCAACCGCTTCATTTTTGTTATGAATTTTTATGTAGCCATTGCCACCTAAACAAAAAATCAAAATATAATTTGGGCAGCCATCTGGTCGATTTACTTTGTGATATTTGGCTTCTGGAAAATGGCCTGCATCGGTCACGTATAATGCTCGGCATAAAGGCAGTTGCTGCATGGCTTTTACAGACTCAATCGAAACATGCACCAGGGTTTCTCTTGGGAACCCTTCTGCAATGGTATCTTCTGCCATATGTTTAGCCTCAATATTTTTGTTCAATTCAGCTCCTGAAGTTATGTGTCGTAAATGTGTATTTTGTTTCAATAAGCGCAATGAATTTTAACAGATAAATAAGGGATAAAACCCGTTAAAATAAGATTATCCATCAATTTGGGTAAGTTAGTTCATTTTTTCAAAGCCAAATCTAATCTAATCTAACGTTTTTTATTGAGTTAAGCGGTGCAGTTGTATATTCGAGGTGAGTCAAACCTCAGCTGAACTGTAAAAAATTGATTAAATATTTTTGCTTTATTAAAGGAAAAATCGAATGACTGTTTCGGCAAAACTAACTAAAACAACGTTACCTACATATACACTAGGGATACCTGAAAAGAACCCAATGTTTTTTGAGAAACGGGTATATCAGGGCCAAAGCGGTAAAGTGTACCCATTACCTTATGTCGATGAAGTACACAATTCTACCCAAGATATTGAATATCAGGTTGCTATTATAGAAAACGAATTCATTTATCTGGAAATTTTGCCTGAGATTGGCGGACGTATTTTCAAAGGACAAGATAAAACTAATCACAATTACGATTTTTTTTATAAGCAGGATGTGATTAAACCAGCGCTGGTTGGTTTAGCTGGACCTTGGTTATCTGGTGGAGTTGAGTTTAACTGGCCGCAACATCACAGACCAGGCACTTATATGCCAACCGATGTATTTATTGAAGAAGAGGCAGACGGTTCAAAAACTGTATGGATGTCGGATCACGATCCTTTATTACGTATGAAAGGCATGCACGGTGTTTGTTTACGCCCTGGCAGTTCTGTTATTGAATTAAAGGTTAGATTATTTAATCGTACTTCTTTTACCCAAAACTTTTTATGGTGGGCGAATGTTGCTGCTGAAGTGCATGACGACTATCAAAGCTTTTTCCCGCCAGATGTGCGCTATGTTGCAGATCATGCCGTTAGAGCCATGAGTTATTTTCCGGTTGCTAATAATGATTATTATGGAATTGATTACGCTAGTCGCACTGGCGCCAATGATTTAAGTTGGTATAAAAATATTCCAGTGCCAACCAGTTATATGGTGTGTGAAACCGCAGCTGATTTTTTTGGTGGTTACGACTTTTCTAAGCAGGGTGGTTTTGTGCATGTTGCTAATCGCCATATTGCACCAGGTAAAAAACAGTGGACTTGGGGGAACAGTGAATTTGGCTGGGCTTGGGATAGAGAATTAACAGATGAAGGTGGGCCATATGTTGAATTAATGGCGGGTGTGTATACAGATAACCAACCAGATTTTTCATATTTACTACCGTATGAAACCAAAACTTTTTCTCAATTCTGGTGGCCGATTCAGCAAATTGGTCCTGTGCAAGAAGCGAATGAAAATATTGCATTAAGATGTGAAATAAATAAAACAGGTCAAATTGAGTTAGGCTTAAACGTGTCTGCTGTTCACGAAAAGCTGTTGATTAGAGTAACAGAGAATGACCAGTCTATTCACGAAGAGCTATTATCATTAAAACCAGGTGAAGTTTGGCAAAATAACAGTTTAAACCATACCTCAGGTACACAACTTGTTGTTAGTGTGTTTGATGCAACTGGTAAATGTTTAGGTGGCTTTAGTCCAATTGATGAAAATAGTATTAGTCAAACTAGAGAAGTAGCACAGGAGCCTCTGCCACCAGCAGAAATAGCGACAATTGATGAACTGTATTTAATCGGTGAGCATTTACGCCAATATCAGCATCCTACACGTATGCCAGAAATTTATTGGTTGGAAGCGCTAAAACGTGACCCAGCTGATTTTCGTTGTAATTTATCGCTAGGCAAGCAAGCGCTTAAACGCGGCGAATTTGAAAAATCTCTTGCTTATATAAATGAAGCAATTTCTAAATTGACTCGCTATCATCCTAATCCAGAAACGGGAGAAGCTCATTATTTTTCGGGGTTAGCTGCATATTATCTTGGTAAGGTAGAGTTGGCTTATAGTCGCTTTTATAAAGCAATTTGGAATTTTGAATGGCGCAGTGCAGGTTATTACCAACTAGCAAGGTTGGATATGGCCAATCAGGACTATACCAGCGCATTAGAGCATTTGAAGCTTAGTGTAAAAAACAATACTGAAAATAACAACGCATATACTTTAATGTCGATTTGCCACAGTCAGTTAGGAGATAATCAGGGAGCTGAAAAAATATTACAGCAATTGCTTGGAACAGACGGCTTGGATGTATGGGCTAGCTGGGAATTAGCTAAAGCAGATAATTCGGCTAAATCTAAATTTGCCTGTCAATATCGAAACGATGCGCAAACTATTTTAGATTTGGCATTTGAGTATGTCGCAATCAAAGCATATGACTCGGCACTTGAACTAATCGATTTTCATTTAGCTAATCCGGTTGTTCCAACTTCAGTGCCGAATCCATTGCAACAATCTCAGGTTATTTTATTTTTAAAAGCCTGGTTGTTTGAGCAAAAAGGTAATAATAATGAATCTGCGCAATGGCTTTCAAAGGCGTGTGCGCAAAATGCAGATTATTTTTTCCCGTTTCGCTTACAGGAACAGGTATTGCTTGAATGGGCAGCAGAGCATAATTCGCATTGGTTAATCGGCTATGGTTTAGGTAATTATTATTATGATAAACGCCGACATAAAGACGCAATCGAGGCGTGGGAAAAGGCTGCTCAAAATTGCGACTATGCAACTGTGTTTCGTAATTTAGGTATTGCCTACTGGAATATTGAGCAGGATGAAGTAAAAGCAAGAGAAGCCTATTTAACGGCACTTAAGTTTGCTGGTGGTGATGCCCGCTTGGTATTTGAATACGACCAGTTAACTAAACGCAGTGGCGATTTAGTAGAGCATAGATTGCAATATATGCAATCAAATCTGGATTTAGTGTTGCGTCGTGATGATGCCTGTATTGAATACTGTGCTTTGTTAAACGATAGCGGCCAAATGACAGCTGCTTTAGACGTTTTGACTACACGTCGTTTCCATCCTTGGGAAGGCGGTGAAGGGAAAGTGCTAGCACAGTACACTAGAGCAAAAATTAAACTTGGCCAGCAAGCGTTTGCTCAGGCTAATTTCGAGCAGGCACTGGCTCACTTTGAATTTGCGTTTGAAACACCTGGTAATTTAGGCGAAGCGTACCATTTATTGCAAGCCAAAGCAGAAGTTAACTATTGGCTGGGCATGACGTTAACTCAATTAGGACAAATTGAACTGGCAAAAAATGCATTTGAAGCTTGTGCCAATGAAAATAACGATTTTCAGAATATGGCCGTAGTCAGTTTTTCTGAATTATCTTATTTTAAAGGATTAGCCTTGATTGCATTAACTCAGTTCAGTGAGGCGCAAAAACTGTTTAATGACATGTTGGCTTATGTTGAAACAGAAACACAAACACAAGCTAAAATCCCTTATTTTGCTACATCTCTACCAAATCTACTTGTGTTTGAAGACGATATTCAGCAAAGCCGTGATCAAATGCTGGATCTGATTGCTAGCCTAGCAAAAAAAGGGTTGGCCTTATTGGCTGAATGTGAGAATAATCCAGCGGAAAAAATAAGTATTTTAACCCGCAGTTTCTGACCTGACACCCTCTCATAGCATTTAATCTAGATCTATGAGAGGTGCTTTAACTCTTTGAGGTATAGTTTGTAAATGTAACTTTTGTTAATTTTTATAAGATAATCCATCGAAAATAATTGGTATTTCCATTTACATGCAAGGCATCACCTATAACATTAATTCCTAAATACAAAGTGTTTTAAGCTTATTAATCCTATAGACTCAGCCCGAGATAATAAGCAGGCTACAATTATTTAATGGCATTCAAGTAAAATAGTGTGCAACTGACATAATGAAATCAAAACAAAACGACCTCAATATGACTTATATCTGGATGATCAGTTTAACCGCAGCATGCGGTGGCTTTTTATTTGGTTATGACTGGGTAGTAATTGGTGGTGCTAAACCATTTTATGAAGCTTTTTTTGCGGTGTCTGACCCTTCAGTTTCGGGGTGGTTAATGGGATCTGCATTAATTGGCTGTATTTTCGGCGCTATTTTATCTGGCAAAATTTCAGATACATTTGGTCGGAAAAAAGCATTGCTATTGTCTGCCGTCTTGTTTGTTATTTCAGCCGCAGCAACTGCATGGGCCGACAATGTGGATGTTTTTGTTTGGGCCAGAATTATCGGCGGGGTCGGAATTGGCATAGCGTCAACTGTTTCGCCTATGTATATCTCTGAGCTGAGTCCGCTTGAAAAACGCGGACAGTTAGTTTCGATTAATCAGTTAACGATAGTTATTGGTGTATTAGCAGCACAACTCATCAATTTAGTGATTGCAGAGCCAAACTCGGCGGCTGCGACTCAAGCTCAGCTAATGCATACCTGGAACGGACAAATTGGCTGGCGTTATATGTTTGCGGCTGAGCTAGTTCCGGCAATGTTATTTTTAATTCTGGCCATTTTAATCCCTGAATCACCACGCTGGCTAACGCAAAAAGCTCGCTTTACTGAAGCGCGAGAAGTGTTGGCTAAAATTGGTAGTAGCAGCTACACAAGTAAGGTTCTAACCGAACTAAAGGCTAATTTGTCAGTAAAGCATGGCAGTGGATTTGAGGATTTGCTATCACTTAAACCCGTGTTAATCATTGGTATAGTACTGGCTGCATTTCAGCAATGGTGTGGCATCAACGTAGTATTTAATTACGCGCAGGAAATTTTTACAAGCGCAGGATTTGATATTGACGATACACTAAAATCCATTGTAGCAACCGGCTCTGTGAACTTAATTTTTACTTTACTCGCTTTACCTTTAGTTGACCGTCTAGGGCGACGTAAACTCATGTTATTCGGTTCAATTGGTTTGACGATTATTTATGCCTTGATTGCACTGGCTTATCAAACAGGCACTTTAGGTTTGCCTGTTCTGCTGCTGGTACTGTGTGCAATTGCAATATATGCGATGACATTGGCACCTGTTACCTGGGTATTACTAGCTGAGCTTTTTCCTAATCGGGTTCGTGGCGTAGCTATGGCTATCGGTACTTTTACTCTTTGGTTTGCTTCGTTTGTTTTAACTTACACTTTTCCATTGATTAATCATACTTTTGAAGCACAAGGGAGCTTTTTGATTTATGGCATTATTTGTTTACTCGGGTTTATCTTCATTTGGCGAAAAGTACCGGAAACCAAACAGCTGTCGCTTGAAGAAATTGAGTTGAAACTGAATATTACTGCTCCGGTTGAGCCAAAATCACTACAGCAGAGTGCAAATGAGAAACAAGGCTAGGGCTTTCAACCCTAGCCTTGTTGATCAAATC
Organism: Alteromonas sp. ABH4_457; assembly: GCF_056160625.1. NCBI lineage: Bacteria > Pseudomonadati > Pseudomonadota > Gammaproteobacteria > Alteromonadales > Alteromonadaceae > Alteromonas > Alteromonas sp. ABH4_457. The sequence continues at coordinate 57,170 of NZ_JBSWXN010000007.1, read as the reverse complement.
ATCTTCTAAATAACTGATCCGAAGTCTGCTACACCTTTGCCATCCCGTGGTCATTGCCAGGGAATGGTGATGCGGTCTCCATAAACCGCCGTACCCTTTTGAGTAGTTGCCACATTTCCGTGCACTTATGATTGCGAGTGATAGTTTCATGCAAGGCATGCCACAACTTTTCAATCTTATTAACCCAGGGGCTGTAGACTGGCTGGAACAACAGAATAAACTTGGGATTTTGCTTCAGCCATGCCTGTGTTTTCTTACTTTTGTGAATGATGTAATTGTCCACGATCAGCGTTATTGTCTTCGCCTTTCTGTATGTTCTTCTTAGGTGCCTCATTAGGCGGATAAATATCTCTGAACATTTTGAATGACGACCAACATAAAGCACTTTACCTGTACCCGCGTTAAGCGCACCGGCCAGATAATATTTCTCATTTTGTCCTGGCGTTGGGACTAACCGCTGTTGTCCTCTAAATCCCCAGTCAGCACCTATCTTCGGATTCAGGTGAATATCCACTTCATCTTCATAAAACACAGGGTGCTCAGCAGAACACTTATCAAGCGCTGCTTTAATCGCAGCAAGTTTCTCTTCCTTGTGTGGATCGCGGATCCGTAAAGTCGGGGCTGCTCTGCGCCAAACGATGCCAAGTTCTGGCATCCACCGTCTCAACGTCGAGCTATGTATACGAATGCCAGTATTTTCGTAAATCACTTTAGCCAGCAATTCCGAACTCCAACGGCTACGCTGATAGCCCAGCTCCTGAGGTGTCCAGTGAATCAACAGAAACAAGAGTTTGACTATCGCGTCACCAGGCAAATAAGCCGGTTTGCCATGCTCAGCATCTTTTAAACCTTCTATTCCTGATTCTTCATACCACTTACACCAGCGACTGACTGATGAACGTGCAGCACTCAGTAATAACGCAACACGCTTACGGGATTGGCCCTTGTGTACCAAAAGCACCGCATTTGCCCGACGACTAAAGCGTTTATCCTTACTGCATTGGACGATTTTTTCTAAACGGCGTCGCTCAGCCCGGTCAATCAATGATATTCTGTTCATGCTCAGTGTGGTTCTCGATAATTTCTTTTTGGCGATTGATCTGATCGCAGAAATCACACTGAGTTCCCCCTATGGGGTGATCTACACTTAAGAACAGTTATTTAGGACAGATTTCCCCTTAACCCCAGTTCACTGAGCGGATCATCTGGCTCAAGGACATCCCTAACGAGGCCATTTTATTCAACACTGCCACCCGGGCCATGACTTCACCCACCTGCGCGTCATAATCCCGCAAACGAAGCTTGTCACCGGTCAGGGATTTATATCGCCACATGGCCCTCTCAGCCAGCGAACGTTTGCGGTAATCCGTTTCTTGCTTCCATTGTTTGAGTTTGCCAGCCTGTAATGCCTTGTGCGCAGGTTTTTAATAAAAATTATAATAAAGCAATTTACCCGGGCGTTTTCAACGTAGAAAAAACTTTACTTTACACAGCCAAAATACTGTATATATTTACACATACTGTATAAACATACTGCGGTGAACACATGCTGGTTAATCTGTCGATCAAAAATTTCGCTGTTGTTAAGCAATTATCTGTCAATCTTGAGTCTGGTATGACGGCCATCACCGGTGAAACCGGTGCGGGTAAATCTATTGCTATTGATGCACTCAGCCTTTGTCTGGGTGAGCGGGCCGATGCCGGCGCGGTGCGTAAAGACGCGCCTAAAGCAGAAATCGTTGCCCATTTTAATCTGAAAGGCCATAAAGCTGCACTGGCCTGGCTGGATGAGCAGGAATTGCTGGATGAAGATGACGACAGCTGCTTTGTACGCCGTGTCATTTCCCGCGAAGGCAGATCGAAAGCGTTCATTAACGGCACACCGGTATCGCTGCAACAGCTGAAACAGTTCGGCCAGTACCTCATTGCTATCCATGGCCAGAATACTCATCTTCAGCTTTTGAAAGACGATTATCAGCGAAAACTAGTTGATCAGTATGCCGCGCATCCTGCCTTGCTGAGCGCCGTGTCAGATAACTACCGCTTGTGGAAACAAAAACAGTCGGAACTGAAAAACCTGGAAACACAGGCACAACAACGTGCTGACCGTCAGCAACTGCTGGCCTATCAGGTACAGGAACTGGATGAGTTTGCTATTGAAGACGGCGAATTTACCGAACTGGAAATTGAGCACCGCAGGTTGAGTAACGGCCAGACATTGCTGGAACAGGCGCAAACGAGTTTTTATAACCTGTATGAGAATGATGAGGGTAACGCGTTATCCATTATCCAAAATGGTCTTGACCGTCTGTCTGAGCTGGAAGAACACGACAGCGCCCTGACGCCGATTATTGCCTTGCTGAACGATGCCTCTATTCAGGTAGAAGAAGCGGCCAGAGAATTACGCAGCTATTGCGATGACCTTGAAATAGATCCTCTGCGGCTGCAACAGGTGGAATCCCGTTACAGTAAAGCCATGGAGCTGGCACGAAAGCATGCCGTGATGCCTGAAGAACTGTTCGGGCATCACCAGGCACTGGCGGCAGAATTTGCCGGTTTGGAGCAGGATGAGAATCGTCTGGAAGATTTGCAGCATGAGGTCGTTGAAGCTAAAGACGCTTACCGTCAGGCCTGTGAGGCACTTTCGGCATCAAGGCATGTTGCTTCGGTTAAGCTGGCAGAAGCGATTCAGGGGCAAATCCGTCAGATGAATATGCCTCATGCGGTCATCGATATTGCTGTCGATTATCAGGAAGACAAAACGCCTGTAGCGTCAGGTCTGGATGATGTGACTTTCCTGGTGTCCACAAACCCCGGCCAACCGGCAGATAAACTGGAAAAAGTGGTGTCGGGCGGTGAGCTGTCGCGTATCGGGCTTGCCATTCAGGTATTGACCAGCGACAAACACGCAACACCGACCATGATTTTTGATGAGGTCGATACAGGGATCAGCGGCCCTACCGCCGCCATTGTAGGTGGTTTGTTACGCCGGCTGGGTAAAGTGAGTCAGGTCATGTGTGTTACGCACTTACCTCAGGTTGCTGCACAGGCCCATAACCAGTTGTTTGTGACCAAGTTCAGTGATGGTAGTACAACAGAAACACAGATGTTGCCATTAACGAAGCAGGACCGGATAGACGAACTGGCCCGGTTACTTGCCGGTGATAAGGTAACCGAATCAGCACTGGCAAATGCCAGAGAACTGTTAGAAAGTGCAGAATCGAACTAATAAGCGGTTGATTGGTCATAGGTGATTGGGTAGCATGCTGTCGCGCATTATTTTGCGACAGCCGCATTCTGACACTGGTTTGCCGGCAAAGGTAATGCCTGTCACTATAATCAAAGCATAACTGGACAAGCTCACGCATGAAGTTGTATCAAATCGCTATTTTGTTAACCGCTGTATTTTTCACCACTGCCTGTAACAACTGGATCTACCGGATTGATGTGCCACAGGGCAACTTTCTGGACGAACGTGACGTTAAAAAGCTGCGTGTTGGCATGACCAAAGAGCAGGTTGTTTATGTTCTTGGCCACCCTGTTGTTGAAGACTCTTTTGATAAGAGCACATGGTATTACGTGTACGATATGAAGCGCGGTATGTCCAAACGCGGTGAAGATTTCCAGAAGCAACTGGTACTTAATTTCGACGGTAATGTGCTAACCACCGTAGAAGGTGACTTCGAACTGTCAGAAGATTTTAATACCCCGCTCGATCAGTAAGCATTTTTGGTCCGGAACACCAAAATGTGGTGTTCCGTACTACTCCCGGATACGCTCTCCCCTTCCCCTGCACGCCAAAAATCCATAACCCACTGATTTTAAATACATAATCACTTTTGGCTCAGCAATTGCTGAACTTGTCATACTTTTTACACTCATTCGTGTGCGGTTATTGCTCATTGTTAAGTGAATGCTTCCCGGCAAAAAACGGGAGTATTAACGCCATACCGGACACACATCACTACAAAACGGAAAATAGAATGCTAAACAGGAATCGCTCAATTATTGCTTTATCACTTTTATGTGCTGTCACGCTATCAGGCTGTGTAATCAATGTCGGTGGGAACGGTGATTATCACGATGGCGGCGATGTAAGCAGTGTACTGGGATCGGTAACCATCTATGAAGGCCGTCATGCAGGCGATGTGTCTTCCGTTAACGGAGACGTGACTTTGCAAACATTTACTGTTGCTGAAGATGTCAGTACGGTGAACGGCAATATCAGTATTGCAGATAACGCTGCAATCAATGAAGCGAGTACGGTTAACGGCGATATTAATGCCGGTAAAAACCTGAATGTGTTTGGTGATATGTCTACGGTAAATGGCAATATCGGGCTTTCTGTGAATAGTCTGGTGGAAGGCGATTTGGAAACAGTGAATGGCGATATTACGGTGCCGGATGGCGAGATAAAAGGCTCAGTCACAACGCAAAATGGTAATGTCACCTTGTCAGGCAATACCCGTATCTACGGCGACATCGTATTTGAAGAAACTGAAAATGGCTGGATGAAGAAAAAATCCGAACAACCGGTGCTTTCAATCACGGAAGATGTGGTTGTTAACGGCAATATCATTTTAGAGCGCGCCGTTGTACTTGAGCTTGCTAATCCTGCGCTGGAAAGCAAAGTAATTAGACGTAACAACAGCAACCGCAGCTAATCATTGCAGGCCGGACAGAAATACAACTGTCCGGCCTGCTTAATCACTTACCGGTTAACGTCACGTCCAGCCAGACCAGGCGGTGATCAGAACTCGCTTCACGATCTTTCACCAGACGGTACAACGGGCTGGCTTTTTCGGGCCAGAAAACACCGCTACCGGTCACTTCAAAACCATATCTTGACGGTAAAACGTAATCTGCCCTTGCCCCCCAGTGTGCAGTGAACCTGCGGCTGTAAGGCTCTGTTGAATGTTCACGGCCACCCTCACTTTCCGGGATAACATTGCCGTTCACATACCGGTTATCAATAAGCTGTTCTATGACGCCGGGCCGGTGTTTACCACCCGCATCGGCAGCGTTGAAATCGCCCGCCAGTACGAAACGGGTGTTTTCCGGCAGGCCGGATTGTTTACCCTCATCATCAGTAATATATTCGCCTTTATCCGGAGACAGATAGTCAGCCATCAGCCTGATTTCATCATGGTTCCGCTTACCGTTACGATCCTCATCACCATCGAAATTAGGCGGTGTGGGATGCATAGCAAGTACATGCACAATGCGGCCATTAACGTTAACGGGTATATCCCAGTGAGACTTGGAGCTTAAACGGAACTCAGCCCATTCCTCTTGGTTATACCAGGGAGTATCTGTGGCCGGGTCAACGGGCTTCTGAGCACCGGGCATATCTTTCCACTTAAATGTCTGCAAGCTGTGCACCTGATCATGCACGACGGGATATTTCGACAATACAACCATGCCGTACTGACCGGGATACAAGCCAAATCCCCACGCATCACCGCCTGTTCCGGTGGCTTTACCATCGTTATCCAGATCGAAAGGAGACGGCTCACCGGTGTTCACCGGCGCGAGATAAACGTACGGGTAATCGATAGCAGATTGCCCGTGCTGACTGACATTCAGATAATTTTGAATAAAAGCCCGCACACCATCGCTCTGCGATTTGATGTAATCAAACTCATTAAGCAAAATAATATCCGGCGCGGTGCGCTGAATGATCTCAGCAATATTTTTGACCTGCGGATTATTGCCATCTGACAACACCTTTTTAAGCACGTCATCACCGGGCGGAAGCCCTGAAGAAGGGTAATTCGTCGACTCCATACTTACGTTAAAAGTAGCCACTCTCAACGTATCAGATGACTCTGTTCTCCCGTGTTCGGCCGGTAACATAGAGCGGATTTTGTCTACCGGCAGGGCTTTTACACTCCCGTGAAAACCCTCCACGTCCTCAGCCATCAGCAGACTGTTATAAATGGCTTCCTGCGTTGCTTCAATCACCGCCTCGAATAAAGGTGACAACTGACTGTTCGCCATCACGGTGGATGAATGCGCCGGCGACTGCTCGTCACGACGTAATGCATCTGCGTTAGAAAAGGCTATAACATAATCGCCGGAGCCGTTTGTCAGGCTGGCACCGGTTCGCGCAACACCGGCCATGGCCCGCTTTGCCAGCCTTTCCAGATTGCGGTCGTCCAGCGGTGCGTCTGTTGCAACCACTATCATGATAGAGCCGTCAGCAGCGGTATCGTTATTCATTTCTTTATACAGGTAGTGCTGATTTAGCGCTTCCCCGGCTTTCAGGCCGTCAATATTCAGGATGCCGCCAAAGTTACTCTGTACCAGCACACCGACCGTGTATCCCCCCAGTGATGCAGGCAGCAAACGGCTGCTTGTACCAATTCCGCCTTTCCACCCGAAGGCGCGGGTACCGCTACCGGCACCATTATTTCCCTCTGCAACCGGGCCACTTTGCGCTGTATTGATAGCCTGAATCACATCAGCTTTCGTTACGGTTCTGCGGCGGATGTCGTTAAGAAATCCGTCGTTTGTTTCACCTACGACAGCATTCACCGATGCCACGTCTTCATTCCCCGGTTGTGCCAGCGTCCATTCCACTACACCAGCAATACCTTCAGCCACATTCAGTGTATTGGTAAGCACAACGGGTGTTTCAATTTCTCCCAATTCCCGGATTTGACTGATCCCGGTCATTTTGCCGTAACCATTACCCACGTATACCGCAGCCGGTACCTTACGTTGCCGTAAATTACCCTCTGCCGGAATAATGGCTGTCACACCGGTGTGAACGTCTTTTCCGTTATGAAGGGTTACCTGCCCCACCCGTACGCCTGCGACATCGGTAATACTGTTCAGTTTTCCGGTCGCAAGTACACCAGGCGCGATGCCAAGATCACGGGCTCTGACCTGCTCTGCGTCTGCGCTGACATGCATAAGCGGCAACACCAGCAGTAACGCCGGAAGAATTCGTTTTCTCATGTTGTTTTCGTTTTTTATAAATAGAAATGGAGAAGAAAAAGTGTCACACGATAGTACACAAAATTCAAAAGGAAGACGGCTACGTACCGGTTATAAAAGACTGATAGCATGTTCAATTAAAAACAGACAGGCACCAATCAGCCCGCCCACCAACGTACCGTTAATACGCACTTTTTGCAGATCTTTACCGATGTTCAGTTCAATTTGTTCCGCCATCTGGTTGTCATCCCATGCCAGAATGGTTTTACGGATATGGTCAGTAAGAAAATCTGCGAGCTCCGGCGCCATCGCTCTGGCTGCTTCTGCGATGTGTACATCGATAGCGTTGGCCAGTTGCTCATCGTTTGCCACCGATTTACCTGCTTCCTGCAGTGCATGGGATAAACGGTCTGTGAACTTGCCGTCTGTGGCTGCAACATCATCGATTAACCAGCGTTTCACGTCGCCCCACACCTGAAACAGGTACTGCTGAAGGGTATCGTTATTCAGCAATTGGGTACGGATATTTTCCAGCTTCTCTGTCATTGCAGGGTCGGTTTCCATCCTCGCCGTGAAGTCCTCCAGCTGGCGGTCGAAACTCTTGCGTACCGGGTGTTCGCTGTCGTTGGCAATATCCGCCAGAATGCTCACAATGGCTTTGGAAGCGATGTCAGCGCCCTGCTCGCTCAACCAGGTGGTTGGCAGTATTTTCTCCAGTCGCCGGTACTCTGTTTTCAGCCAGCTATGCAGCTTTTCAGCAATAAACATCTGACTGTCAGGCCGGTGAGCAAGCTCTGCGATTTTATAAAGCAATTGATCCAGCACCTCCTGATGGCGCTTATCACGGGTCAGAACCCGTAACGTGCCGGCCGCGAGAGGCGAAAGATCCATTTTCAGCAGAGCCCGCTTCACTCCGCTTACCATCATGTCCTGAACGGGTTTATCATCCAGCGTGTTAATGATCCCCACCAGCGAGCGCGCGGCGAAGCGACTCAGACGGTCTGCGTTTTGAGGCTCACGCAACCATCTTGCCATTCCCTGAGCAGGACGGGCATCATTGACCAGTTTTTCGATAGCGACTTCATTGAAGAATTTTTCCTTCACAAAGCGGGACAAATTACCGGCAACCGCCGCTTTGTTATTCGCTACGATATTCGTGTGAGGGATTGGAAATCTGGCCGGAATAGGCCTGAACAATGCGCTGACGGCAAACCAGTCAGCCAGCCCGCCAACCAGCGCAGCTTCTGATGCCATCTTAATGAGCCCGGCCCAGGCGGGCCATGGCGTTATCCACTGCCGGTACTCTGCCAGCGTCGCAAGAATAAAGACAAACGCAGCTCCCACCAGCCAGAAAAGCGCGATGCGTTTTGCACGCCGGAGCTGCTGCTGTTTATTATCCGGTAGCACGTTTGTCCTTGTATTAATGTTGCATTACTTACCTGACTGCACGTCATCAGGCGTATACATCCTATCCACTATATGGTGATGAAAGTGCAGCCGGCAAACCCTTTATGACAATTACGGGTGGTTAAATGTAAAAGGATATTAATCCCACTGCGGCGCGAAATCCGGATCCACGATACGTTCGCCGTTGTCCAGCTCATCAATGCGCGCCACATCATCTTCTGACAGCTTGACAGCGGTATAATCGAAGTTCGCCTGCAAATGGTCCTTATTCGTTGATGAAGGGATGGCATGGATACCTTTTACTTCCATCCACGCCAGTACAACCTGTGCAGGATTGGCTCCGTGCGCGTCAGCAATGGCTTTGAGTTCATCATTTTTCATGACTTCGCCCACCGCGAAGGGCATATAGGCGGTAGTGGAAATACCAGCCTGCATACAATGTTCAACCACCTGACGGTTTTGCATAAACGGGTGAAGCTCTATCTGGTTAGTGAGTATCTCGCCCTCTCCCAGAATCTCAACCGCTTTGTCGATTTGTGCCATGGTGAAATTAGACACACCGATATGGCGCGTTAAACCTTCTTCCTTAGCCTGCTTCAGTGACGCCAAATATGACTCCATGGGAATATGATCATTGGGTGACGGCCAGTGGATGAGCAGCAGGTCAACATAGGCCATTTTCAGTTTGTTCAGACTTTCATGCACAGACGGAATGAAGTGACCCTTATCAAGATGGTCGTGCCATACCTTGGTGGTCACGAACAGTTCTTCACGGGGAAGACCGGCAGTTTGAATTGCATTGCCGATTTCTTCTTCGTTGCCATAAAACTGGGCGGTATCGATATGGCGGAAGCCGGTGGAAAGCGCATCTGAAACCGTTTTTCTTGCTACCTCTCCTTCTAAACGAAACGTACCTACACCTAATTGAGGCATCGATTGCATTATCTTCTCCTGTATTATGAATTCACCTTGTCTACGCTAAGACATTGAATACAGATTACTTCACTTTCTTCAGGTATTGGTTTTAATACTTGCATGCCAACGGTCTTATCGTGCAAAGGCAATTGCATTGATAGGCTTGTGTTACGACTAAAGTTTAAGTGAACAGGACGAATACGATGCGACGCGCTATCACTCTTCTCGCTGCCGTATTGCTTTCAGGTCATGCTTTTGCGGCGAAAGATACTTTCTTTGTAGGTGTCGAAGACAGTTCAGGCAGACAGGTCCACCCGGTAAACGGTGGCAAATATCACCCGGTGCTCGATGCGGTGATGACAGCATTTGCTCTTGAAGAGGGCTTTGAACTGGAATATGTGCCCCTTCAGGGCGACGCTTACGATCAGTGGTTTAAAGAAAACATGATTGATTTCCGCTTTCCGGATCACCCCCGCTGGTCTGCCACAGACGGCACGCTATTTTACAGCCAGCCTGTGGTCGGTATTTGTGAAATCACCCGTGTGTTGCCTGAGAATCAATGGATGCGAATCCCCGACGTGACTGCACTGGGTATTATTGAAGATCAGCCGGTTTCCAGTGACTGGTTAGAACAGGAACGTAAAGGCTACACAAAAATAGTGTCATTCTCTGAGCCGACACACCTGGTAAAGGCGCTGGTTGACGGTGAGGTTGATGCCATTATCACAGACAGCGAACTGCTGAATGATGCAACTGCAGCACTGAAGCTGTCAGGTAAACGCATTGTGGCATCAGAACATATTCAGGATAAGAAAGAGAGCCTGCGGATTTCCAGTGAGCAGTATCCGGCGATGCTGGAAAAATTAGATGAATTTCTCAAAACGCACCGCGGGCTGATTGCTCAGGTTGCCCGCCGGCACGGTATTGATAACGGGCGTACCTGTTTAAAGAAACGCCCTTCCAGTCAGTCAGAGCTGGCTGACTGATTACGTTGATGAGACTGCCGTGTACGGTGTTTTTTCACCGAGCGGCGCATACGGGTAAGGCGGGCATGATCAAGTTTACCCTGTCTTACATCCACCAGCGTTTGTGTTTCATCGTCCAGTTGCACCAGTTTACGAAGGGCATTTAACTGCTCCAGCGGCAACTCTACCCAGGCCCCCTGCGGTAAACGCTTTTGCAGCTCCACCGGTCCGTAGCGCACGCGAACGAGACGGCTGACCTGCATTTCCTGAGACTCCCACAAGCGACGTACCTCGCGGTTACGGCCTTCAGACAACGTCACGTTGTACCAGCGGTTCATACTCTCTTCTTCACCGGCAGGCTTAGAACGGGCTTTGATTTCAGTAAACCGCGCCAGACCATCTTCCAGTTCAACCCCTTTGGTCAGCGTGTTCAGCGTTTTACCGGACACTTCACCGAATACGCGTACAGCATACTCACGTTCAACTTCACATTTAGGGTGCATTAAGCGGTTTGCCAGTTCACCGTCATTGGTGAATAACAACAGGCCACTGGTATTGATATCCAGCCGTCCTACGGCAATCCAGCGTCCCACGCGGATAGCTGGCAGACGGTCAAATACTGTGGGGCGGCCTTCAGGATCGTGACGGCTGCATAATTCACCTTCCGGCTTGTTATACATTAATACACGGCATACCGGTTTTTCTGCCTGACGGGATAACAGATGACCGTCTACACGGATTTGCTGGCCGGGTTCAACACGGTCGCCCAGTGTCGCAATTTTGCCATCTACCGATACCCTTCCGGCTTCTATCCACCGTTCCATTTCACGGCGGGAGCCCAGTCCCTGGTTAGCCAGGACTTTTTGCAACTTTTCACTCATTTTCTTCTCGCTTTTGTTCAGCGGTTTCAATCGCACGGTCGTCGTCAGACGGTGCCTCTAGTGTAGCCGTCGCAGGCGGCTGTTCGTTGTCTTCAAGCCCTTCAAAAACCTCAGATCCGGGTAAATCGGCCAACGACTTTAACGAAAAATAATCCAGAAACTGTCTGGTAGTGGCATATAACGACGGTCTGCCCGGCACTTCTTTGTGCCCTACCACTTTGATCCAGTCTCTTTCTGTCAGGGTACGGATAATATTACTGCTGACTGCCACCCCGCGTACCGCTTCAATTTCGCCGCGGGTTATGGGTTGACGGTAAGCAATTAACGCCAGTGTTTCCAGCATTGCACGTGAATAACGGGGCGCGTTCTCCTGCCACATGCGGCTCAGCCAGGGGCTTAAGCTGTCCAGTGACTGAAAACGATATCCGCTGGCCACTTCAACCAGTTGAATCCCTCTGGGCTGATAGTCCAGCACCAGCTCTTTGAGCACCTCGTTCAGCGCCCGTTCACTGACTGTAAATTCAGCCAGCACAGACTCTCGCAGTGCCAGTTTAGTCATTGGCGCATCGGCAACAAACAGTGCGGCCTCGACCAGTTGCTTAAGCTGGACTTTATTAATCTTCTTCATGACGGCCCAATTTTACATGAATTCTGGCAAATGGTCCTGTCTGAACGCACAATAAAAGCTGTTCTTTTACTAATTCCAGAATCGCCAGAAAAGACACCACCACACCTGCTCTGCCTTCTTCCGGCGTGAATAACGCATCCAGCGGTGTGTAGGTCTCACTGTTTACCATAGCCAGAATCTGGCTCATGCGCTCACGGGTACTCAGCGCCTCCCGCTCAATTGTATGATGTTCAAATGCAGCAGCCCGCTTCATGGCATGGCTGAATGCCAGCACAAGCTCCTGCAGTGACACATCCGGCTCTATCCGCACCGGTTGCACACTCAGAGCCACATCAGCCTTCACTGCAAACACATCACGCTCCATACGGGGCTGTTCATCCAATGATTGTGCAGCTTCTTTAACGGCTTCGTATTCTCTTAACCGGCGGATCAGCTCCGCTCGCGGGTCTTCTTCATCTTCCGGTTCATCGCTTCGCCTTGGTAGCAGTAACCGGGATTTAATTTCAGCCAGAATCGCTGCCATCAGCAAATATTCGGCAGCTAATTCCAGCTTCAATGTTTTCATAACCTCCACATATTCCATGTACTGCGCCGTAATGTCTGCCACGGGTAAGGTTACGATTTCGAATTTTTGTTTGCGGATAAGGTACAAAAGAAGGTCCAGCGGGCCTTCAAAGGTTTCCAGAATGACTTCCAGTGCATCGGGGGGAATGTACAGATCTGACGGCTTTTCAATGACCGCTTCACCATTGATAAACGCCAGTGGCAAAGGTTGCTGAACGGGGTCGCTTACTGCCGCCGGCGTTTGTTCGTCTGTCATCTTACGTGCTGTTCGTCCGTGCTATGATTGTTTTACAGGAACGGTGACGGGTCGCCACTGCCTTCCCTGATCACTTCCGCATTGCCTTCAGAGAAATCGACAATGGTGGTGGGATCTTCACCAAGATACCCGCCATGAATAATCAATCCTACCTGTTTTTCCAGCCTGTCGCGGATTTCATCGGGATCAGACTCTGCCATTTCTTTACCCGGCAGGATCAGCGATGTGGACATCAGCGGTTCATTAAGAGTTTCCAGCAACTTGAGTGCAATCACGTTATCCGGTACACGGATCCCGATGGTCTTCCGCTTCGGGTTTTGTAACCGGCGGGGTACCTCACGGGTGGCTTTGAAAATGAAGGTATACGGGCCCGGTGTGTTGTTTTTAATTTGCCGGAAGGCGGTGTTATCCACTTTGGCATAAAACGATAATTCGGACATATCACGGCACATCAGAGTGAAGTTGTGGTCGTGCTCGATTTGCCTTATCTGACAAAGGCGTTCCAACGCTTTTTTGTCTTCCATCTGGCAGCCAATGGCGTAGCCGGAATCAGTGGGATACACCACTACCTCGCCCTGCCGGATTAACTCCACAGCCTGATTTAACAATCGCTGCTGTGGATTTTCAGGATGAATATAGAAAAATTGACTCATTACAATGTCCTGTTACTGATGGGCGGGCAGTGCCCAGTCATGCCAGACTGGCTTGAGGTGAGAAGCGATACCTAAATTACGCCCCAATTCTGTCCACCTGGACGGGAAGTGAAAATCAGAACCCGCCGAAGCCAAAAGATTGTGCTCGCTGGCAAGCTCGTTGATAAGCTTTTGCTTGTCAGGATTAATACCGGGAAAAGCCGTTTCGATGGCCTGTCCACCGTGATGTGCAAAATCATTGACCAGACGGCGCAACCATTTTGCCGTTATGTCATAGTGGGCGGGATGAGCAAGTACAGCCTGACCACCGGCAGCACGAATATGAGATATGGCTTGCTCCATGCCGGGCCACACAGCCTTAACGGCGGCCCGTTTCCCTTTTCCAAGATACTTTTTAAAGGCGGCATCCATGGTCGCAACACCATATTCATTAACTAATACGCGTGCGAAGTGTGCACGGGTCACCTGCCCCACACCGGCAAGATTCAGCGCCTTTTCAAGCACACCGTCAAAACCGCATTTTTGCAGCTTTTCACCAATTTTAACCGCACGTTCCTTGCGTATTGTACTTTGCTCAGCCAGAAAGCTGTTGAGTGATGCATCTTCCACATCCACATTTAAGCCGACGATATGAATATCGAACCCATGCCAGGCGGTGGAGATTTCAACGCCGTTAATGATCGCCATCACACGCTTTTGCTTTGCCTGAGTTTGTTGGGCAAGCGGTAAACCGGCGAGGGTATCATGGTCGGTAATGGCCAGCACATCCACCTGCATGGTGTGCGCGCGGAGCACCAGCTCTTCCGGCGTTAAATGGCCGTCGGAAAATTTTGTATGACTATGTAGATCGATTTTCAATGTCTTATGCAAATTTACGGTTGACACAACTTCGTTTTTGTTTTCTTCTATAGGGCATATTATACGTACTAACGCCTTCGATGCCTATCGAAGTTTATGACAGAGAAATCATGCGTAATCAATTATCAATCAGCACTTTAGTAAAAGCAGTTTGGTGGTGGCACTCCCTGAAGTAACGGGCGGTGTACGCGTGAGTGCGTAAAAGAACACAATAAAGGCCCGTTTAACGGGCCTTTTTTTTTAATCGCAGTTGGAGAAAATGCGACAATGAGTTTAGCTGAACTGGGCACCCAGCCCGGCAAAGTGGAAACAATCGAACAGTCAGGTACCTACCTGAACGATCCGTTAGCCGCCTTTGCCCACCTTTGTGCCGGAAAATCAAATGCACTGTTGTTAGAATCAGCAGAAATTGACAGCAAGGACGACTTGCAAAGCCTGCTGATGGTAGATGCCGCGATGCGCCTTGTGTGCAAAGGTAATCAGGTTATCTGCACTGCACTGACCCCCAACGGCGAATCTGTATTACCGCTGATTGAAGCACAGCGCCCGGACAATACCAGTGTTGTCAGAGACGGAGTAACGGTAACGCTCACCTGCCACGCTGCGGATAATGCCCTGGATGAAGACAGCCGGCTGAAAGCGGCCAGCGTATTCGACGCACTGCGGTTACTGGTTCAGAAAATCACGCCAATCCGGCAGCATCCCCACGCCGTCTTTCTGGGTGGTGTATTTGCTTATGATCTGCTGGCCACATTCGAAAACTTACCTGATGTACCCGATGGCGAAAATGACTGTCCGGACTATGTATTCTATCTGGCAGAGACCTTACTCACTGTCGATCATCAAACCCGCCAGACCCGTTTAATCGGCAGCGTATTCAGCGGCCCTAACGTGGCGCAAAGTTATTTTGATGTGGCACAGCGACTGGAGCGGCTGCAGGCCAGACTCACAGATATACCTGCGAGTACTGCCACTATCCCGCCCGGGGCTCAGGATGCTATGGATGTGGATGTCGACAAAGACGATGAAACCTATAAGCAGGACGTTGTCGACTTAAAAGCCAATATCCTTTCCGGTGACATTTTCCAGGTTGTACCTTCCCGCACTTTCTCCTTACCTTGTCCTGACCCGTTAACCGCATACGCTCAATTAAAAATCAGTAATCCAAGTCCTTATATGTTTTATATGCAGGATGCAGACTTTACTATATTCGGCGCGTCACCTGAGTCGGCAATCAAATACGAGAAATCATCGAATCAGGTGGAAATTTACCCCATCGCCGGTACCCGCCCCAGAGGCAAACGGGCGAATGGTGAAATCGATCCGGATTTGGACAGCCGCATTGAACTGAATTTGCGTGAAGATGACAAAGAGAAAGCCGAACACATTATGTTAGTCGACCTGGCCCGTAACGATGTGGCGAAAGTAAGCCGTCCGGGCACGCGTTTTGTGAAAGACCTGCTGAAAGTAGACCGCTACTCTCACGTGATGCACCTGGTTTCCCGGGTCGTGGGTCAGTTACGAACCGATCTGGATGCGCTGCATGCTTATCAGGCCTGCATGAACATGGGCACCCTGGTCGGCGCACCAAAGGTCAGTGCGGCCAAATTAATCCGCCAGGTTGAGAAGAAACGTCGGGGAAGCTATGGCGGCGCTGTGGGCTACTTAAACGGGAACGGCGATATGGATACCTGTATTGTTATCCGCTCAGCGTTTGTGAAAAACGACCGTGCCTATATTCAGGCAGGCGCCGGTGTGGTTTACGACTCAGATCCCCAGTCTGAAGCCAATGAAACCCGCACCAAAGCGCAGGCTGTCATCAACGCGGTTCGCCGCTCTTTGAAACAGGGAGCCTGATCATGAAAGATAAAATCACCGTTTTTCTGCTCGATAATGTAGACTCCTTCACCTATAACCTGGTTGACGAGCTACGGGCACTGGATTTACACATCATTGTGTACCGTAACACGGTAGATGCAGACATGTTGTTCTCCCGCATGCAGCAGGAAGCAGAAAAAGCGCCGGTATTGCTGTTATTGTCGCCGGGTCCGGGCGCGCCCCATGAAGCCGGTTGCATGCCCGCACTGATTAAAAAGGTACAGGGTGTTTTTCCGGTATTGGGTATATGCTTAGGTCACCAGGCTATCGTGAGTCATTACGGCGGCGTGGTCGACCGGGCCAGAGAGGTAATGCACGGCAAATCATCGCCCATCAGTCACTCCGGCGAGGCCATGTTTTCAGGTCTGGCTAACCCGCTGCATGTGGCCCGTTATCATTCTCTTGTGGCTACATCATTACCGGCAGGGTTAGAAACCATTGCCAGTTTTGGTGACACCACCATGGCGGTCTATCACCCCGAAGACAAAATGCTTGGTTTCCAGTTTCACCCGGAGTCAATTCTCACCGCAGACGGAAGCCGTTTACTACTGCAAAGTATTCACTATTTAACCGACAAGGAGTTGGAACATGTATGATGCCTCTCCCCTGCTGGACCTGTTATTTGCTAAAGAGCATCTGAGTCAGGCGCAGTCTTTTGCTTTATTTAACAGCATTATGCATGGCGAACAACCTGATCTGATTTTGGCAACCGTGCTTACCGCCTTAAAGCTGAACGGCGAATCACCCAATGAAATCGCCGGAGCTGCCAGTGCCATGGTGTCAAACGCGCTGCCTTTCCCCACGCCGGACTATCCGTTTGCGGATATCGTCGGCACCGGTGGTGACGGACATAACACCATTAATATTTCCAGTGCGGCGGGTGTGGTAGCCGCCAGTTGCGGCGTAAAAGTCGCCAAACACGGTAACCGCAGTGTCTCCAGTAAATCCGGCTCTGCGGATATATTCAGACAGTTCGGTATTAATCTGGAAATCAGCCCGGAGACAGCAAGACAATGTCTGGACGATGCGAACTTCTGCTTCTTGTTCGCACCGGTTTATCATTCCGGTATGCGTCACGCTGCGCCCATCCGCGCGGCACTGAAAACCCGCACCATTTTCAACATTCTGGGTCCGCTGGCAAACCCTGCCAGCCCTACCCATGGTTTATTCGGTGTATATTCTCCGGAGCTTCTTGAGCCGTATGCCCGCACGTTGATGCTGCTCGGCCAGCACCGGGCCATGATTGTTCATGGCGACGGACTGGACGAACTGGCTCTGCACGGCGAATCTCATATCATCGACTTAGAGCATGGTGATTTACGCACACTGACCGTGACGCCTTCAGACTTCGGTTTACCTTCATACCCTCTTGAGGCCATAGCCGGCGGTGAACCTGATGAAAACCGCAAAATGGTGGAAGCCGCTCTGGCCGGCGAAGGTCAGGAAGCACACCGGGCCGCCATTGCAATGAATTGCGGCGCGCTGTTGAAACTTACCGACACCGTGACCACATTCAAAGACGGTGCGGAAATGGCCATGGAAGCCATGAAACAGGGCAAACCGTTAACCACGCTTAACGCCGTGGCAAAAATCAGTCATCAGGAGAGCAGTAACGATGAGTAATGTGTTAGAACGCATCGTCGCCGATAAACGTGTGGAGTTAGAAGCACGTATGGCAGCAATGCCGTTAACCACGTTTAAAGATTCACTGACACCATCAAATAAAAGCTTGTTCGATGCATTAAGTCAGCCGGATGCCGGTTTTATTTTTGAATGTAAAAAGGCATCGCCGTCAAAAGGGCTCATTCGCCCTGTATTCGACCTCGACGAAATTCTTGCCGCTTATAAACCTTACGCAGCAGGCATTTCAGTGCTGACTGATGAAAAGTATTTTCAGGGCAGCTATGACTATCTGGCTTATGTGACTGAGCGGGTGTCGCAACCGGTGCTGAACAAAGATTTCTTTGTGAACGAGTATCAGGTTTATCTGGCCCGTCATTATAACGCTGATGCTATTTTGCTGATGCTGAGCGTGCTGGACGACGACACTTACCGCACTCTCGCCAGCCTGGCTGACAGCCTGGCGCTGGATATTCTTACCGAAGTCAGTAACGAAGAAGAAATGCACCGCGCCATCGCGCTGGAAGCGAAAATCATCGGCATTAATAACCGTGATCTGCGGGATCTGTCCACCGACCTCGCCACCAGCGAAAAACTGATCCCCATGCTGGACAAGGCAACTCATGATTTCGTTGTGATTTCTGAGTCCGGCATTTACACCCACCAGGATGTACGCCGCTTAGCGCCGCTATGCCAGGGCTTCCTGGTCGGCAGTGCGCTGATGGCTCAAAAAGATTTACCCGAAGCGGTGCGTGCCCTCATTTACGGCGACATCAAAATATGCGGCCTGTCCCGTGTAGAAGATGCTAAAGCTGCATTTGACGGCGGCGCCAACTATGGCGGTCTTATCTTCGCAGAAAAGTCTAAACGTTGTGTAACACCAGAACAGGCGCGCACGATTATTGAGACAGTGCCGGGCCGTTATGTGGGCGTATTTGTCGACCAGCCTGTGGATGACATTGTTAGCGCTGCCCGTTCACTTAACCTGTTTGCCGTTCAGTTACACGGCAGCGAAGATGCGGCTTTCCGCCAGACATTACGGGCGGCATTGCCTGCTGAATACCAGATTTGGCAGGCGGTTGGCATATCCGGCGACTTACCGCCGCACCTCAGCGATTTGCCAGGCGAAACCGAAACTGACCGTGTACTGCTGGATTGTCAGGTAGGTTCGGAAAAAGGCGGAACAGGACAGTCGTTTGACTGGTCACTGCTGGACAATGTGACAGACAAGAAAAAACTCATCGTTGCCGGCGGCATTCATGTCGGGAACCTGGTCGCTGCGCTCGGAACCGGCGCGGGCACCATAGACGTAAATTCCGGAGTAGAAGATGCTCCGGCACAAAAATCTGCTGAAAAGCTGGCGGCGCTGTTCGCAACAGCACGACGCTATTAATTGATGATCAACAGGATTATTCATGAACCAACTTGATTCAAAATTCGGGGATTTCGGGGGCATGTACGTGCCCGAGTTGCTTATTCCCGCGCTAGACCAACTCGAGAAAGAATTTATTGATGCCAAAGAAGATCCGGCATTTCAGGAAGAGTTTTCGGCACTGTTAAAAGATTATGCAGGTCGTCCTACGGCGATGACCCTGACGCGCAATCTGGTAACAAATCCCAAGGTTAAGCTGTATCTGAAGCGTGAAGATTTACTGCATGGCGGTGCGCACAAAACCAACCAGGTACTGGGTCAGGCATTGCTGACTAAGCGTATGGGCAAAACCGAAGTCATTGCCGAAACCGGTGCAGGTCAGCACGGTACGGCGACAGCACTTGCCTGTGCACTGTTGGGTCTGAAATGCCGCATTTACATGGGTGCGAAAGATGTTGAGCGTCAGGCACCAAACGTGTTCCGTATGCGTTTGATGGGTGCGGAAGTCATTCCAGTGAATGCTGGTTCAGGCACACTGAAAGATGCGGTTAACGAAGCACTTCGTGACTGGTCTGCCAATTACGATAATGCGCACTACCTGCTGGGTACCGCGGCCGGCCCTCACCCGTTCCCCCATATCGTACGTGAATTCCACCGCATGATTGGTGAAGAAACCCGTGCGCAGATCATGGAAAAAGAAGGCAGATTACCGGATGCCGTGGTTGCCTGTGTTGGCGGCGGCTCGAATGCTATCGGCATGTTTGCTGACTTCATCGACGAACCTTCTGTGAAGCTAATCGGTGTCGAGCCTGCAGGTAAAGGCCTGCACACCAAAGAACACGGTGCCACCATTTGTACCGGTTCGAAAGGCATTCTGCACGGTGCATACACGTTTATTATGCAGGACAAGCAAGGCCAGATTGAAGAAAGCTACTCTGTGTCTGCCGGTCTGGACTACCCTGCTGTTGGTCCTCAGCATGCCTATCTTGCGGATACCGGCCGCGCTGAATATGTTGCAGTTACTGATGAAGAAGCGCTGAATGCCTTCCAGTTGCTAGCCCGCAAAGAAGGTATCATACCGGCGCTTGAGTCTTCCCACGCGCTGGCCCATGCGCTCAACATGGCGGACGAGGCAGAAGAAGAAACCATTATCGTGGTGAATTTATCGGGTCGCGGCGACAAAGACCTTGGACACGTGATCAAGATTCTGGGAGAAGATTTTAATGGATCGCTATAGTGATATGTTTGGCCGGCTGAACGCCGGTAATCGCGGTGCGTTTGTTCCTTTCGTCATGATTGGCGATCCGGATATCGACACGTCTGAAAAAATTATCTGTCAGTTGATTGAAAGTGGCGCAGACGCTCTTGAACTGGGTATTCCCTACTCAGATCCCATTGCTGATGGCCCGACCATTCAGGCTGCAAGTATTCGTGCACTTGGCAACGGCGTTACACCGGATGCCTGCTTTGAGATGCTGTCCCGCGTAAGAGCAAAATATCCCGATGTGCCCATGGGATTGTTGTTATACAGCAACCTGGTGATGGCCAAAGGGATCAAAGCTTTTTATCAGCAGGCACACGATGCCGGTGTTGATTCAATTCTGGTGGCGGATGTACCGCTTCGCGAAGCAAAACCCTTTATATCTGTAGCCAATGAAACCGGCGTTGCCCAAATTCTTATCGCGCCGCCTAATGCAACAGAAGAAACGTTATCGCAGATTGGTGAACACTCACGCGGCTACACTTACTTATTAGGCCGTGCTGGTGTAACCGGCGTTGAAACCGCCGCAGATATTCCGGCAGAGTCATTAATTGCCAAATTATCGGATTATGCATGTGCACCGCCAATTCTTGGCTTTGGTATTTCAACACCGGAGCAGGTGTCGACAGCCATCAAAGCCGGCGCTGCGGGCGCAATCAGTGGTTCAGCCACCGTGAACATCATCGCCAAACATTTGGATGATGTGCCGGCCATGCTCAGCGCACTTGATGCCTTTGTTACCGGCATGAAAGCCGCTACGGAAAAATAAGGGAAGAAATACGATGTTCTATATGATTTGTGCAACCGACGTGGAAAACAGTCTGGAAAAGCGTCTGGCCGCCCGCCCTGCTCACCTGGCACGTCTGAATGCGTTAAAAGACGAAGGCCGCTTGCTGATTGCCGGCCCCTTCCCTGCTATTGACAGTGAAGATCCCGGTCCTGCCGGGTTCACCGGTTCTCTGGTTGTCGCTGAATTTGACTCTCTGGAAACCGCGCAAGCCTGGGCTGAAGCCGACCCGTATGTGGAAGCCGGCGTCTATGACAACGTAGTGGTAAAACCCTACAAGAAAGTATTGCCGTAACCGGTTACGGCAACAAAAACGGGAGCCGGCGGCTCCCGTTTTTTTATTGCGGGATTTAGAAATTTTAAATTAATGAATTTGCAGCAATTAACAAAAGTCAGATTCGATTCAGCCAATGTTCATTTATAACGGTTATGCTAGGATACGAAAATTAGAGAATGCCGGACACCGTGTCCTGAGCACCATCCTGAGGCTGTATGAATATCGTTAAAACCCTGTTTCTGACTGTGTTACTGCTCATAGCTCCGCTATCGCAGCAGGCCGCTGCCGTTCAGGAGCAGGCGCAACAGATAGATCGCAGTCAGGCCGCGACAAAAGCACAACAACATGAAAAAGGTCGTGTGTTGCGGGTCGAGCAGACCCGTACAAAATACCGTGTAAAAGTGCTGAAAAAAAATGGACGTGTGGTGTCGGTGGATGTAGATAAGAAAACCGGCAAAGTTCAGCCGGCAACGGACAAGGATAATTAAGACAAATGCGCTTATTAATTGCCGAAGACGACAGTCGTCTGCTAACCCAGTTAGATGCTTTGCTACAGCAAAACGGCTACAGCGTGGACCTCGCAGACAATGGTAATAACGCCTTATATCAGCTTCAGGAATATAATTACGATTTAGCTGTCATTGATATCGGACTGCCGGGTATTGACGGATTCGACGTGATCCGTAAAGCCCGTCAGAATGATGTTCGTACACCGGTGCTGATCCTGACCGCCAGAGACCGCTGGCAGGAAAAGGTAGAAGGTCTGGATGCAGGTGCTGATGACTACCTCACCAAGCCATTTCACAATGAAGAATTACTGGCCAGAGTAAAAGCTTTGATCCGCCGCGCTTCCGGTCAGGCAAATCCGTCTATTCAGTTTGGTCCGGTATGCCTGGACACAGTTGCCGAAGAAATTACTCTGAACGACGTCCGCCTGGACCTCACGGCGTACGAGTACAAGGTCATGGAATACCTGATGCTGAATCCGCAGAAGATTGTGTCGAAAACAGAACTGACAGAACACATTTACGATCAGGACTTCGATTTAGACAGTAACGTGATTGAGGTATTTGTAGGACGTCTGAGGAAGAAACTTGATCCTGACGGCACACTGAAACCTATTGAAACACTTCGTGGCCGCGGCTACCGCCTGAACAGAGATCTATGACCCGTCTGTCTCTTCGTCTTCGCAGTGCTCTTCTGGCACTGCTTGCGCTGGCTATTTTTATTCCGGTGACCGTGCTGACACTGGACAAAGCCTATACGGAAAGTCTCACCCAGGCGAAGCACAACGAATTAAAGCTGATGAACCTGGCACTGGTCTCTGCCTTTGAACTGGACGGTGATGTGCCTTACATGCCGGAACTATTGTACGAAGAGCAGCTTAATTTGCCGGATTCAGGCTACATAGGCATTATCGTTTTCCGCAATAAAGTGGTCTGGAAATCAGCTTCAGCGTTGCACAATGAGGTGATCGCTACCCTGCCCGCTCCCGCAACCGGCGATGAAGAATTTATCACCGAAGACCGGGGGGCACTCAGTAACACCGGCAGCTATTTCAGCTATGCGTTTACAGCAGAATTCGCGGCCGCCGACAGCTTCGAACCGGTTCATTTTTACATTATGAACAGCCGTCAGGAATTCAATCTTGAGCGTGACGCATTCACCGGTACATTGTGGAAATGGTTGCTCCTGCTCGCTGCCGGACTCCTTGCATTGATTATCGCGGGCATTACTTTCGTGCTGAATCCTGTGCGGGAACTGATTAATGAAATACGGCTGACAGCCAGCGGACGCCAGGGTGCACTCACCCGCCGTTATCCTAAAGAGTTTACCCCGCTGAAAAACAGCATTAACCGGCTGCTTGAAGCAGAAGCCCAGCAACGCAGTCGCTATAAGAATAGTCTCGGTGATTTGGCTCACAGCCTGAAAACGCCGCTGGCTGTTGCTATGGGCACCAATAATCTTCCCGATGATGCCCATGACTCACTTACGCAAATCAACAATATCATCCAACGCCAGCTGAAACGGGCCGCAGCAGCCAAAGCCGGCTGGCAAGCCAGTGTCACGGTAGCACCGCTGGCACAAAAACTTCTTAATGCAATGGAAAAAGTGCATCGTGACCGTTCACTTAACATAAACATGGCAGGTGATAAAGGTTGTCAGTTCAAGGGCGATGAAACCGACCTGATGGAAATGATGGGCAACCTTTTGGATAACGCCTGTAAAGCAGCCAGCACAACGGTACTTCTCACCCTTGAGCAGGAAGAGGGCTGGAGTCATATCTGTATAGAAGATGACGGGCCTGGCATCCCCCCGGATCAGAAAGACGCGCTGCTTGAACGGGGCGAGCGTCTGGACACCTATTCGGAAGGCCAGGGGATTGGCATGGCTGTCGTTGCCGATCTCGTTGCTATTTATGAAGGGAGACTGGATATTGCAGACAGTACGCTTGGCGGCGCAGCGGTAACATTGTCATTTCCTGTGTAATTACAGTTTGTTGTGCGTTATGTTTACTTTTTAATCTGGTACAACCATAACCCTCATGAATGCTTACCATAAATGCAACACTATAATTTATCCTCAATGGTAAAACCAATCTGACGCGTCACCGTAAATCACATTTATCTGAATTCTATAAACCAATGATTTTTATAATTAATTTATAAATCGCAAATCATAAACAAAGAAACCAAAAATCGACATGCAACATCTGTTTTACATAAGCATGTTGCATGACACCCCCTGGTCACTTTCTGTCATTACGTAATCACTAAAAATCAGTTAATATGTCCCTCATTTTTATACGCGTATAGCTAAGACCGTCTTAATTCTACGCCCGAGTGAACCAAGACCGAGAGAAAATTATGAGTTTGTATTCAGAATATCTGGCAGAGATCGAAACCCGTAAAACGGAACTAGGTCTTAACCCGAAGCCAATAGACAGTGCTGATCTGCTGTCAGAAATCATTGCTCAAATCAAAGACACAGCAAATGAGCACCGTGAAGACTCTTTAAAATTCTTTATCTATAACACCCTGCCCGGCACCACAAGCGCGGCTGGTGTTAAAGCACAATTCCTGAAAGAAATTGTTCTTGGCGAAGAAAAAGTAGAAGAAATCACACCTGAGTTTGCACTTGAACTGCTTTCTCACATGAAAGGTGGTCCTTCTGTAGAAGTATTACTGGACCTGGCGTTATCTGATGACGAATCAGTTGCCAAACCAGCAGCAGAAGTGCTGAAAACACAGGTTTATATGTACGACGCAGACACCGGGCGTCTTGAAGCGGCTTATAAAGCAGGCAACCCAATCGTTAAAGAGATTCTGGAAAGCTACGCGAAAGCAGAATTTTTCACCAAGCTTCCTGATGTACCGGAAAAAATTGAAGTTGTTACCTACATCGCTGCTGAAGGTGATATCTCTACTGACCTGCTTTCTCCGGGTAACCAGGCGCACTCCCGTGCCGACCGTGAACTGCACGGCCAGTGTATGATTACGCCTGAAGCACAACAGGAAATCGTTGAGCTGGGTAAAAAGCACCCTAACGCTAAAGTCATGTTGATTGCTGAAAAAGGCACCATGGGTGTAGGTTCTTCACGTATGTCCGGTGTTAACAACGTGGCTCTGTGGGCCGGTGAGCCTACCAGCCCTTACATTCCTTTCGTCAACAAAGCACCAATCGTTGCAGGTACTAACGGTATTGCACCTATCTTCCTGACTACCGTTGACGTAACCGGTGGTATCGGTCTTGACCTTAAAAACTGGGTTAAGAAAACTGACGAAAACGGCGAAGTGGTTCGTGACGCAAATGGCGACCCTGTGCTGGAAGAAGCATATTCTGTTGCGACCGGTACTGTACTGACCATCGATACCAAAGCGAAGAAACTGTACAACGGTTCTGAAGAACTGGCTGACGTTTCTGCTTCATTCACTCCTCAAAAAATGGAGTTCATGAAAGCCGGTGGTTCTTACGCGGTTGTATTTGGTAAGAAGTTACAAACTTTCGCGGCAGAAACGCTGGGTGTTAAAGCACCGGAAGTCTATGCAGCTGCAAAAGAAATCTCTCATGAAGGTCAGGGTCTGACTGCTGTTGAGAAAATCTTTAACCGTAACGCGGTAGGTGTGAATTCAGATTCTCCTCTGCATGCCGGTTCAGATGTACGTGTAAAAGTTAACATCGTTGGTTCGCAGGACACCACAGGCCCGATGACCTGTCAGGAACTGGAATCGATGGCTGCATCAACGATTTCTCCGCTGGTTGACGGTGCGTATCAATCTGGCTGTCACACTGCATCAGTATGGGATAAGAAAGCTCAGGCTAACATTCCTAAGCTGATGTCTTTCATGAACAACTTTGGTGTTATCACAGCCCGCGACCCTAAAGGCGTTTACCACTCAATGACTGACGTTATTCACAAAGTGCTTAACGACATCACTGTAGACGACCGCGCAATCATCATTGGTGGTGACTCACATACCCGTATGTCCAAAGGTGTCGCTTTCGGTGCTGACTCAGGTACTGTTGCACTGGCACTGGCAACGGGTGAAGCAGCAATGCCAATTCCACAGTCTGTAAAAGTAACCTTTAAAGGTAGCATGAAAGAACACATGGACTTCCGTGATGTGGTTCACGCTACTCAGGCGCAAATGCTGAAGCAATTCTCCGGTGAAAACGTGTTCCAGGGCCGTGTTATCGAGGTTCAAATCGGTACCCTGCTGGCTGACCAGGCATTTACGTTCACTGACTGGACTGCTGAGATGAAGGCGAAAGCTTCAATCTGTATCTCTGACAACGAGACTATGATTGCATCACTGGAACTGGCGAAGAGCCGTATCCAGATCATGATCAACAAGGGCATGGATAACGAAGCGAATATGCTGCAAGGTCTTATCGACCTGGCAGACAAGCGTATTGCTGAAATCAAGTCTGGCGAAGAGCCTGCACTGGCACCGGATGACAATGCTAAGTACTACGCAGAAGTCGTTGTTGACCTGGACCAAATCGATGAGCCAATGATCGCTGACCCGGACGTAAACAACGAAGACGTGTCTAAGCGTTACACCCACGACGTTATCCGTCCGGTTTCTTACTACGACGGCAAGCCAGTTGATCTGGGCTTCGTAGGTTCCTGTATGGTTCACAAAGGCGACATGCAAATCATTGCACAAATGCTGCGTAACCTGGAGAAGCTGAACGGCTCTGTGAGCTTTAAAGCACCGCTGGTTGTTGCTCCGCCAACGTACAACATTGTTGATGAGCTGAAAGCAGAAGGCGACTGGGAAATCCTGGCGAAATACGCCGGTTTCGAATTCGACGATGCCAAGCCAAAAGAAGCAGCACGTACTATGTACGAAAACATTCTGTACCTTGAGCGTCCGGGATGTAACCTGTGTATGGGTAACCAGGAAAAAGCGGAACCTGGTGACACTGTAATTGCTACATCTACCCGTTTGTTCCAGGGCCGTGTTGTTGCTGATACAAGCGAGAAGAAAGGCGAATCACTGCTGGGCTCAACGCCGCTGGTAGTGCTATCTACAGTACTGGGTCGCTTCCCGACTACTGAAGAGTACAAGCAGGCTGTTGCAGGCATCGACCTGACCAAGTTTGCTCCGCCTTCAGAAGACCTGGCTGTTAAGCCTAAGTTTGAAGCAGACGTAGCGGTTAAGAACGTTTAACTAACGGTTCTTAAGCCAGTTAAGAAGCCCTGACTTTGTCGGGGCTTTTTTTCAGGATGCGGGAGTGACAGGTATTAACAAAACTCAAAACCGCTGAACTGCCCAGTTGAGCGCAATCAGAGCAATAGCTGATGAAGCTAAAGGCATGACAGCAGAGGCATACAATCGCATATGTCTTAATGCCAGAAGCAATGGCAGCAGTAATAATACGACGACGAGTTGACCGAGCTCTACACCAATATTAAATGAAGCAATAGCTAGCAAAGGACTCTGTGCATCAGCTTGCAGTTCCCCGAACACACTTGCGAAGCCCATCCCGTGAATTAACCCGAAAGCGAAAGTAACAATGGTCAGCCGGTGTATAACAGGCCAGATGTTATTGATTGCCGTCAGCATCACTGATATTGCAATACCAAATTCCACCCAGCGACCGGGAGGGTGATACCAGCCAAGGGCAGTCGTTGTCAACGTAACAGAATGGGCAACGGTAAATGCAGTTACAAGCCAGAACGTAGATTTAAGTACTATAACTTTACTCAATTCGCCCTGCCATCGATTGTTTTTTCTTACCAGATTGACAGTCAGCAAAGTAGCTAACAGAAACAAAATATGGTCAATACCAATCCAGATATGAATAATGCCCTGATACACAAAAGTAGTGATGGTTTGCCACACGGAAGCGCCGGACGCAGCTGACAGTGTCACTTGCCTGTGTTCATTCGTAAACACATCAGTATGACTTTCTCCACCTATAGCCGCACTGAACAATGTTTGATGAGTGTCATCCTGCTCAAATATCCCCTGATAATCCACTGAAACATCGGTGTCGTAGGGGCAGTCGATTGTGAATGGAATAGCTATCAGGGCTTCGCCAGATATTAATTCCATTGCTACTTCATGAAATACCGGCGAACAGGCTGCACTACCCTGAGTAAATTGCAAAACAGCAGCTGCGTAGGCATGCAGATCAGGTTGAGCTTCTTTTACTTCATGCCAGACGAGTTTGCCATCAAAATTCTCATCCAGTTTCATCTCAATCTCGAGATCAAATGGCATAAGAGAAAGTCGCCCGCTAAACTTCTGTGTATTATCTCCGTTCAAAGTAATATATCCGTTGCTGAGTTCATGGGCTTTCCCCCCCTCCGGAACGGTTATCATCAGGAATGACAAAATCATCAACCCGAATGCACGGTTGGTAACAAAATCACTAACGCGATAAAACGACAACAAAAACATGCCTGCTCCGGTTATTTTTCTTCTGATTCAATCTGGCTGTCAACGGCGCGTTCCAATAGTATCTTATCGGCCCGGGTTTTCCCGAGCTCCCAATTCAGACGCGCATACTTCAGAGCTTTCAGGGGATCAGGTTGTATATCAAGATAATATTGTGCAAGTTGCGCCGCATGAACGCCATCGTCACGCCAGGCGCGCATAGCCACACGATGTGCCATAGCTTGCGTCCACAGCGTTCCGTGTTTACTTAGTTTTTCTGCCTGCGCAAGTCTGAGCATAATTGCATCATCTACATTATCCGGATCATTAATAATGGGTGATAGCGTGTTGAGAACTCTATCCGGTTGACCCAGGGCAAGCTGAATATCAGCCCAAAGCGCAACACGACTCAACGGAACCTGATTAAAATCGACATTATCAAGCCATGCACTGGCCTCTTCCGGGCGGTTAAGTTCAAGCGCCAAAGAAGCCAGAATTTCTCTGAGCCAACCATCAAGTGGTGCGGATGTGGCCACACCGGAATATTGATGTAACTGTTCAAGCTTTTTGTAATCATCTAAATCGGGAGATTGCTGCGAGCGTATATCCAGTAAACAAATTGCAGACAAGGCAGGTTCTCCGGTTCCGGCAAGAGACCGGCAGGCAGCTTCAGCCTCATCAGATTTTCCAAGATTGATTGCAATAGTCGCTTGTAATAACTGCGCAGAAGGTGTTTTTCCGTATTTCTCAGTGTACTGCCTGATTGTTGAAGCAGCATCAATGAAAGCATGTTGGTGTTGCTGTAATCTTGCCTTAAACAACAACATTTCCGGCTCAAAGTTTCCTGAGCTGATTACTGCATTTGTTAAACGAATTATGCGTCGAAGCGCTAATCCTGAACCGTTGAGTGATCTCGCTTCATCCAGTGATTTTTTTAACGAAGATAGCTCTGGCTTTTCTTCCGGCCCGGCTTCCCAACTTGCTATCACAGTACTGTCATCCGGATAGAAAATATCTGCGCGGACTGCAGATGTTTGTCCCGCCCAAACGACAAAGGTAGCAACTAGTGTGCAAAAGAAGATTTTCAATATTTTTCCCCGTGACAACAGGCCGTCCCTGGCCTCGCGGTTATCAGTAATCCGTCAATAGATCATCGAACGCTGCGGGATCATCCGAATCGTTTTCAAACACCCTGCCATTTACAGGAAGCGGGGTTCCGGTTGCCGGCTGACTGAATGCGGAACGGACATAGGTAGAGACCATCACGTTCTCCGCTTCAACAATAATACCAATTGTACCGCTCACGGGGTCATTGACACCGTCACTGACAGTAAACGTAAAACTGTCTTCACCGGTAAATTCAGCATCTGGAGTGAATGTAAAGCTACCGTTATCAGCGACTTCCACACTACCGTTGGCCGGTGATCCGTCCAACGAGTAAACGAGCGTATCGCCGTTAGCGTCAGATGCTGTGAGCGTATCAGAAAATGATGTATCCACCGTGGTGGTAAAGTCTTCTGATATGACCTCAGGAGCATAATTGGTATCATCGTCATCGCTGCAGCCGCTGAGGATGATGCCTGTGACTGCGACTAAATATAGATGTTTCATCATGATTCCTTTATTCCGCTGAGCCAGAGATTGGGGTTGCAAGATAAGGAAAACCAGACATGGTCATGGAAGCGTCTACCGGAGCACCATCGGTAAAGGGTACGTTTCCAACACTTGCATCTTCTGAAGTACAAAGACCTAAGTCAGTCGACTCACCATTCACCGGAATGGGATAACATAATGCCCCCATTACCACGCGAAGTGCGATATCAACTACGTCATCACCCGGACGCCGGCCGTTTGGAAAACCGGCAAGATCATCACCGGCAACGCCAAAGGCTGACTGTTCACCGGCTGGTGTTGCCGGAATACCCGTATTCAGACGCAGCATTTCCGACGCTGTTACCGTAGCTTGCTGATTTACTCCCGGAAAGCCGGTGAGGAACGCAGTGACTAAATCATTACGCGGAAAATTAGTTGGCGCGAGAGTTTCCAGATCTGTGCCCAGGGTACTATTCACTGCATCGCGGAACAGGATATTAAGCAATTCAGGTAATACCGGATTGGTCACATAATCAGCAAATTGTCCGTCTGCAGACGGATGTGAACTGTTAAATTTGTCTTTATCGCCAAGGCCTATTACCAGTTCATTGACTAACGGGCTACCAAGCCGTGATACCTGTGTCATCGCTCCACCAGCAGCTGATGGCTTTTCGAACGTTGCATTTGGGTTCAGGATTCTGGCCTGTGGCAAGCTGGCTGTAGTCCATGCGCCCACTGTTCCGTTGCCGTCTCCGGTAATACAAGCCGCCGGGATTTCAACAGCGATAGAAGTCACGTTCTTGTCAGCGAGATCATCATTATCTTCGCTTTGAGTGATTCCTCCCGGAAAACCATCTCCGTCACCTGCACCGGGTGCACTGTCTCCTTCAACAGGAACATAATTCACCAGGTCAAAAGTATCTCCCAGGTTAACAACAAACGGGTCTTTTCTCTGTCCAACAAAGACTTTGCCGGGGTTGTCGCAGCCCGGTACAGCGAAATCATAAACATACTGACCGGCGTAACGCTCATATTCACTTGAACTGGTGAAAGTTTTATCACCAATATAGTCCAGTGGTTTAGAAAACATTGCTGCTGAAGATGGTGTCAGTGATGTTCTTTCACCGGTGCGGGCGTTACCACTCACCCATGTCATTGTGTAATGCTCAGAAAAGTTAGCATTACTTTGATCGTCAGCACTGACCGGCCCGATATTTTTCAGAGGCACTTTAATCATCTTCTGATCGCCTTCAGGACCAACCGGCAGAGCAACGCCTTCATTATCTGCAGCTAGCATGGCACTGAACTGAAATGCGAGAGTAATGTCCTCCATCGCGTCGCCATCATTATCAATGTGAATTGCATATACCGCATCCGGATCCATTGAAAAATAGTTTGGCCCGCCGTACGCATCCTGTAACGGAATGTAATTGGCTATCAACGTGACATACCCATCTCTGCCAGATTCGTAACTGTTAAACATATAAAAATCTGTAGCATCGACGGTAGGGGCACGGGTAATAGCCGGAGCTTCGCGGTGGCTCGAAGCCAGGGCTGTGGCAGAAAGACCGGCAACCAGCGACGCGGAGACGGCAAGAGTGAGTGGCGTAAACTTGGACATAATTTAACCTTTTTTCGTGAGTGAACATCTAGCCATACGGGAGAGCTGGCTAATCAGATGCAACTAAATCAGTCTTTTTATAAAAAAAATGAAAAAACGTTGTAAATATTATGAGCCGCTAATTAAGTTCCTGCCTGGAAAAGCGGGTTTATTTATTTCAGCATTGAGAAAATTTAAATACTTATTGCCTACTTTTTCTTGTCATCACACTGCCTGATTCATTCCCCTTCAATCCGGGCACAATGATATTCCTCATCACTGAGGGTGAGCGTCGCTTCTTTACCTTTGCTCCAAAACACCACACTGTTACCCGTATACTTCGCACCCGAGGCACTGATACCGGGCGTCAGCACCATGGCATTTGCGCCAATCTGCAGAATGGCAGTATTGTTGCCGTCCACCTGAAAAATCACCGTACCGGCATCGCCACAGTCATACTGATAAGGGTGTCCGGCGATGGTTTCCTCTTTCCCGCCATTGTCACATGCGGCAAGAATAAGAATACTGGCTGACATCGCTATGCCATGAATTAGCGCTTTTTGCTTCACGAATTTCTCCTGACGTTAGTTTCCCTGTTTTGACCGCAACCGACTTGAGCCCTTGCAGAACACTTGCTATCTATGCATACAGGGTGACGAATTGAGTATACGACTGTGCCCGTCCTGCATTTTCATCTAGTATGGCTCATCTTAGCCGATTAAACATTTTGTATGCGTTAATGACGAAACCGGATTTACTTTCTGCTGACAACCATCGACTGCCTGACGATGAATCACTGCTGGTTGAAGAAGTGCCGCTGGCGATTTCCGTCAATGACATCAGTCTGGTGGTGATGATGATCTCTCCTGACGATATCGAAGACTTCATTACCGGCTACTTTCTGACTGAACAAATCATTACTGCGCCGGTTGAAATTAAAGATATTCATATCGGGCGCAACGAAGCCGGCATCGAAGCTAATGTCAGCCTTACCGGCCGCCGGGAGCACCTGCTAAAATCACGGCGTTTTACACGGGTCAATGCAGGCTGCGGAATTTGTAATCACACCGCCCTTGAACAGGCATTTCCGCAACTTGAAGCTGCGGCAAGCTGGGCTCCTGTGCCGGCCTGTGACTTCGGTTCACTCAGAGATGCTATGGACAAGCTGCAGGAAAAAGCCCGCAAGACCGGCGCCCTGCACGCCGCCCTTTACGGTTCAGGCAATGACATCGTACTCGGACGGGAAGATATTGGCCGTCACAACGCATTAGATAAAGTGATCGGTGCTGTACGAAAACGCATAAAAAACCATGAAGAAGGTTATCTTGTTGTGACCAGCCGCTGTGGTGTGGAACTGGTCCAGAAAGCTGTGATTGCAGGGTTTACCACACTGATAAGCTTTTCTTCTCCCACGTCACTGGCAGTGTCTTTCGCCAGGCAACACAAATTGAATCTGGTGTTTTTGCCACGAAACAACCAGCCTGTATTTTTTTCCCGCGAGGTTCAACATGGCAGTTAAATCCACTAAGGCAGGCGGTTTACCGTCAATTAAATCCACCGTGAACGAACTGATTAAAAGTAAGCAGGTTCGTCAGAACATGCTGAACCTGTACAAGGTGAACAAGCATAAAGGATTTGACTGCCCGGGATGCGCCTGGGGAGACGAAAAAGACGGTACGTTCAGATTTTGCGAAAACGGTGCAAAAGCGGTGGCATGGGAATCGACAGAGATGACCATTGGTGCTGAGTTTTTCAGACAACATAGTGTGACGTATCTTAATAAACAATCCGATCACTGGCTGGAAAGTCAGGGTCGGCTGACAGAACCGCTGCGTTACAATGCAGCAACAGACCATTATGAACCGGTAAGCTGGGATGATGCTTTTCACATCATTGCAGCTAAACTCAACGGGTTAAGCAGCCCTGATGAACTTGAGTTGTATACATCCGGCCGTGCCAGTAATGAAGCCTCCTTTGTCTATCAATTATTCGGACGTGCATTCGGCACGAATAATTTTCCCGATTGCTCCAATATGTGCCACGAAGCCAGCGGCATTGCGCTGAACCAGTCGGTAGGTGTAGGCAAAGGCACGGTGGTCCTGAAAGATTTTGAAAAAGCTGACACCCTGTTTGTGTTCGGACAAAACCCCGGTACCAATCATCCGCGCATGCTGAACGCCTTACGTGCGGCGTCAAAACGGGGTGCGACCATTGTTTCGGTGAACAACTTAAAAGAAGTCGGCTTACAGAAATTTGCCAGCCCGCAAAAACCCGCAGAGTTACTCGGCCTTGAAACTGTGCAAATAAGCAGTAAGTACGTTTCACCGAAACTTGGCGGAGATTATGCCGTTGCCAGAGGTATGGCGAAGGCCATTCTGATGCACCACAAAGACAGGCTCGACCATGAGTTTATGACTTCCCACACTTCAGGTTACGACGCGTATGCAACTGCTGTTGAAGCAACAAGCTGGCAGAGCATAGAAAAACAAAGTGGCCTGTCGCAAAGTACAATCGAAGAACTGGCAGCACTGTTTTCTGCTTCACGCAAAACCATTTCTACCTGGGCGATGGGTATTACCCAGCATCTTTACTCAGTAGATACCATCAAAGAAATTGTTTCTCTGCATCTGCTCACCGGTGCCCTCGGGTTACCCGGTGCAGGACTGAGTCCGGTGCGTGGTCACAGCAATGTGCAGGGTAACCGTACGATGGGGATCCTTGAAGCACCGAAAGCCGATTTTAATCAGCGCATGAAAGAGACTTTTGGCTTCAATCCGCCGGAAAAACCC
The DNA here is from genome assembly GCF_056160625.1 of Alteromonas sp. ABH4_457. NCBI lineage: Bacteria > Pseudomonadati > Pseudomonadota > Gammaproteobacteria > Alteromonadales > Alteromonadaceae > Alteromonas > Alteromonas sp. ABH4_457. The sequence continues at coordinate 23,034 of NZ_JBSWXN010000007.1, read as the reverse complement.
GGACACCGTGTGTTTGATATGCTCAGCGCCCTGCATGAAAAGCGCAGCAAAGTACTTATTTGTCTTGGCGGAAACCTGGTGGCTGCCGCAGCAGATACGCCCTTTACCGCCGCTGCAGCCGGCAACGCTGAACTGCTGGTGAATATTGCGACCAAACTTAACCGCACTCACGTTACCGCTAAACAGGACGCCCTGCTGCTGCCCTGTTTAGGCAGAACAGAAATAGATATGCAGGCCACGGGCAATCAGGTGATTACCGTAGAAGACACATTCAGTATGGTTCACGGTTCCAGCGGCAGCACACCACCGCAAAGTAACAACCTTAAATCGGAAACAGAGATCATTTGCCGTATCGCCGCTGCAACTCTGGGTGAGAACACGCCGGCAGACTGGCTGTCGTTGAAAGACGATTACAGCCTGATCCGCGACCTTATCGCGAAGGTTATCCCCGGGTTTGAGAATATGAATGATAAGATAGCCGAACCAGGCGGCTTTCATTTGTACAACGCTGCAGCAAACCGGGAATGGCGGAATAAAGAGGGTAAAGCCCTGTTTAACCACAATGCCTTACCTGAGAATTTGTTCAGCGAAGGCGTGATGGCAAAAATCGCAGCCAGTGATACGCCTGTTTTCACCATGCAGACATTGCGCAGCCACGACCAGTACAACACCACGATTTACGGCATGAACGACCGTTACAGAGGCATTTTCGGTGAACGTAATATTGTGTTCATTAACCCGCAGGATTTAGCCAGGCTGAATATACGTGAAGGCAGTCTGATAGATGTTGAGACCGTGTGGGATGACGATGTCTCCCGTAAAATCTCACGCTTTAAAGCAGTCAGCTACGACATTCCTCAGGGGAACGTTGCGGCCTACTATCCGGAAGCGAACCCGCTGGTGCCCTTCAACAGTGTGGGGCAGCAAAGTGCCACCCCGACCTCAAAAGCGGTACCGGTCATCATTATACCGGTCAATGTAATCGCCTGATAAAGGTAATTTCACTGATTAAAGCTGTCTGGCATCCCTCTCTGCGTTGCTGGACAGCAGTAATGCCAGCCACTGGCTTTCCTCACGGGATTCCAGCGCAATTTTCACAACCATGGTCAGCGGAACGGATAACAACATTCCGACACTGCCCAGCAGCCATCCCCAGAATACCAGAGACAGGAACACCACCAGCGTAGACAGTCCCATCCCCCGCCCCATCAATCTGGGCTCCACGATATTTCCCATCACGGTATTTACCGCCACGAATGCCAGTGCAACCAGCCCTGCAGTGCCCGCCCCGTATTGCACCAGTGCAATCAGCACCGCCGGAATGGCAGCGATAATTGAGCCGATATTCGGGATATAATTGAGCAGAAAAGCTAGCACACCCCAGAGAAGAAAGTGGTCGATATCCAGAATATATAACCAGATACCAATGATCAGCCCGGTTGCCAGACTTACCACGGTTTTAATCGCCAGATAGCTGTTCACCGATTTTATAAACCGGTCCACATGTTTCATCTTCATTTCCGGATCTGCCAGCGCCGTATGTAAACGTGAAGGCATACTGTCAGCTTCGAAAAGCATAAAAATAACCGTCAGCAGGATAAGGAACATATTAGACAATGCGCCTCCCATACCGCTGAGAAAATTCGTTGCCACAGACATCGCCGTACCGGGATCAAAGTGCTGAGTGAACAGCTCACGGTTAATATGAATGTTCATTGTAGCCAGCCGGTCAATGATCCAGGCAAACTCGCTGTCCAGCTGTTTACGGTAACCGGGCAGGTTTTCCTTAAAATCTGTTAATGATTGGCCAACCAGCCCTGCCAGCAGGAATCCGAAAACCAGAATAATCAGTATTACTAAAGTAATGGATGCCCAGCGCGGAATGCGGTGAGCACTGGCCCAATTTATAAGCGGGCTGCATGCAATGGCGATAAATACCGACAGGAAGAAAGGTACCATGATGGCGCTGGCGGCCTTGATACCGGCCAGTACAACGACCAGACAAGCGAGTACTATCATCGCTTTGGCTGTGGGAGATTTGAGTTCCATAGTGGTCTTTTAAAGATAATTCCTGTTATCAAATTAACAAATTATACTGCTGATAGATATAACCAGAATAACGAGAGAGATCATGACGCTGAATCAGGCAACTATCCGGATCAAAAACCTGCGCCTGCGCACCTATATTGGTATTAACGACGACGAGATAAAAAATAAACAGGATGTCGTGGTCAACGCGAAGATTCATTACGATGCAATAAACGCCACCAATACTGACAACATGGATGATGCTCTGAATTATAAAACAGTGACGAAAGCGATTATAAAACTGGTGGAAGACAACCGTTTCTCTCTGCTTGAGAAACTTACTTCAGATGTGCTTGCCGTTGCAGCAGAGCACCCGTGGGTAACGTTTGCAGAAGTGGAAGTGGATAAGCCTCACGCGCTGCGCTTCGCCGATTCAGTCTCTCTGACGTTGTCGTGCACCAAACCTTAAAGAGGTATTAGTGAAAATACTTGTCACAGGCGGTACCGGGCTGGTTGGCAGCCGGTTTATTCATAAAACAGCAGGTAAATATCAATTCACCGTGTTAAGCCGGTCGCCGGAGCAGGCCCGCAAACAATTGCCGGACAATGTTGAGGTAATTGCAGGTTTGCATGATATTGCAGATTTTTGTCTGTTTGACGGCGTTGTGAATCTGGCCGGTGAGCCTATTGCAGATAAACGCTGGACGCCGTTACAAAAACAACGTATTTGCCATAGTCGCTGGGATCTGACACAGCAGCTTGTTACCCGCATGAAAGCCTGTGAACATCCGCCGTCTGTTTTTATTTCCGGCTCAGCCATCGGCTATTATGGCCGTCAGGGAAATAAACCGGTTTCCGAGAATAACCATACCGTACATGATGAATTTACCCATCAGGTTTGTCAGCGCTGGGAACAAATCGCCATGCAGGCTGCCTCTGACGCAACCCGTGTGTGTTTGTTACGCACCGGTGTCGTGCTCGATAAGGACCGGGGAGCATTACCCAAAATGGCAATGCCGGTTAAGTTAGGTGTGGGAGGAAAAATTGCGAGCGGCAAACAAATCCTGTCATGGATCCACATTGATGACATGGTAACAGCCATTGAACACCTCCTCGAAAATCACCGCTGCTCAGGGCCTTATAATCTTACTGCTCCGGAACCGGAGACCAATGCGGTCTTCACACGGATTCTGGCGGAAACGCTTCACCGGCCGGATTTCTTCATTGTCCCGGCATTCGTACTAAAAATACTGATGGGAGAAGCTGCAGATATGGTCATCACCGGCCAGCATGTGATCCCTGAGCGTTTGCAGGAAAGTGGTTTCCATTTTCGCTATCCGGCCCTGCCGGCAGCTTTGCAACAAATATACGCCTGAAACTTAACCATGGAGTCCGGCGCCCGTCACTGGCAATTATGCTGACTGGTGCCATTCACATTTTGTCACATCTTCGTGACACACATCCGGTTATTAATCGCACAACTGCATTGACAGTCCGGCCTCAGAGGTAAATAGTTATCACTCCAAATTAGTAAAAAGGATGTAACTATGAAAAAAACAATCAACACCTTGCTGATTTTGCTGCTCGCAGGCACTTCTACCCTGTCTGTCGCCGGTGAAGAGAATATTCCTGAGCCATTTCGCGGCGACGATCCCAATTCTACTCTGGAAGTGGCCTATGATGATTTGAATGCGCTGCTCTCATCTTATGTAACAGTAAGTGGCTGGTCCACAAGGGAAAAAGCGCCACGTCCGGATGCAGGCGTCGGTACCAGGTTAAAAACCCGCATCAACAGACTGACGGCGCTGGAAGGCAACAGGTTCTACTTCAAAGGCGCAAGTGAAAAAGATCTGATAGCTGAATTTATCTCTGACATTCGCGCAAGCCTTGAAATGCTGCCCGCTGAAGTGCCATTACGTCTGCTGAACAAAAATGAACAGCTGGCTTACTGGCTGAACCTTTACAATTTCACCCTGCTCGATGAAATGATGAAAGTGTATCCGAAGCACAATTTACTGCGGGTGCTCGACTACGGTGATGACGACTCAATCATGGCGCAAAAACTACTCAACGTCGCCGGTGTTCCGTTAAGCCTGGACGACATTCAGTTTACGATCCTCAAAGAAAAATACTTTGGGAATCCGCTGATTATTTATGGTCTCTGGCAGGGTAATATTGGTGGCCCGAGCCTGAGAAGTACTGCTTACACCGGCAAAACAGTGTGGCGGAAACTGGAAGACAATGCCGGTGAATTTATTAATTCAAACCGTGGTACGTATTTTGACGGCGAAGTGTCGGCATTATACGAGCGCAATATGTCTTTCTTTGACAACGATCAGGCCAAACTGATCAGCCATTTAATGGACTATCTGCAAGGTGACATGTTCGATGAATACGCAAACCGCGACGACGTCGAATTCGAAATGGAAGACTGGACTCTGGCAGCGCTGATTGGCGAAGGCAGAAAATACGGCCGGTCGGCTGCAACCAACGGGGCGGCCATGCTGGATGCCGTAGTAGCGACTCAACCCGGCGAGGCCTTTGGCGACACGGTAGCAATTCAAAACTACCTCGCTGAAGACAACATAATGAAAACGCCGGTTAACTTCCGTTTTTCAGAAGCACAACTGGAAATTCTGCAGAAACTGCGTACCAAACATGAAGTCAGCATGGGTCGTGTTGAAGTGACGGATCTGGATGAAGCAGAGGCATCTGAAGATAAAGAGCAAAATAACTGATCCAGCACTCCCGCCCGGCAAAGACGTTACTCAGCTTAGTCTTTGCCGGACGATTTACCTGCCTGATAGCAGATAATATTTTGAAAACGGGTTGTTTGCGCCGTGGACTTATAAACGTGCGGCTGATCGGCATGAAAACGCAAGCTGCCACCACATTTTAAATCATGCCATGCCCCGTCCACATGCAACGATAACGCCCCTTCTGTTACATAAACGTGTTCAATTACCCCGGGCGCATGGGGATCAGACTGTTGTTCATGAAAATTCAGCAAACATACTTCCATGACTTCTATCCGCGTATCTGCTGAATAAGGAAAAATGGCTTTCACTTTCATGTCCGGATCACGGGGAAAGTTATCACTATTTTCTCTGTCATCCGGTCCGGAAGCAAAAAAGGCGGAAAACGATGCATCCAGGCCGCTGGCAATCTTCCAGAGAGTTGAAATGGTGGGACTGGATTCCTGACGTTCAATTTGTCCCAGCATCGCCTTAGAGACTCCGGACAACTTTGCCAGAGCATCCAGACTGAGTCCTCTGTCCTTTCGCAGAGTTTTAAGGTGTAACGCGATATGTTGCTTAAATTCTTGTTCGGCCATAGCAAAAAACTATTTGTGCGCTATAGCGCACGGTGTTATGTTTGTTTTATGTTGTGCAGTATAACGCACAAAAAGGACAAAGTCTGTTGCTTGTCCTGACAAACCACCTGCCGGGTTGCCCGTAGAATTAAAACGGCTACCGGTAAGAACAGGAAACCGGATTATGAAATCATTGATCAGTAATTTTGAGCGCTACCCGCTGACATTCGGCGTAACGCCAATCGAGTATTTGCCCAGGCTGACTGAAGCCCTGGGAGGAAAAGTAGATATCTATGCTAAACGGGAAGACTGTAATTCAGGTCTGGCAATGGGTGGTAATAAGCTAAGAAAACTGGAATATATTGTTCCGGACGCCATTGCAAGCGGTGCTGATACGCTGGTTTCAATTGGTGGTGTGCAATCTAACCATACCCGTATGGTTGCTGCGACGGCTGCCAAAATCGGCATGAAGTGCGTGGTTGTGCAGGAGAAATGGGTGCCCCACTACGATGCCGTTTATGACCGCGTGGGTAATATTCAGATGACCCGCCTGATGGGGGCTGACAGCCGCCTTGTGGACGAGGGCTTTGATATCGGCATTCGTGACAGCTGGAATAAAGCGATTCAGTCAGTAAAAGATGCAGGCGGCAAACCCTATGCAATTCCGGCCGGTGCATCAGTACATAAATACGGTGCTTTAGGCTATATCGGCTTTGCCGAAGAGGTGATTGCTCAGGAAAAAGAGCTGGGCTTTAAGTTCGATTATATTGTGGTGTGTGTGGTGACCGGTTCTACCCAGGGCGGCATGATTGTAGGCTTTGCCAATCATGACCGTGCAGATACCGTAATTGGCATCGATGCTTCAGGCACTCTGCAGCAGACACGGGATCAGGTAACCAGCATTGTTAATAAAACGGCTGATCTGGTGGGCCTTGGCCGCAAAGTACGTGAAGACGAAATTGTTATCAACCCTGACTATGCCTATCCCGCTTACGGTGTTCCGTCAGAAGAAACCAATGAAGCAATACGTCTGGCAGCTAAAACCGAAGCCATGATCACCGACCCGGTATATGAAGGAAAATCGATGCAGGGACTAATCGACCTGACTAAAAAAGGTTTCTTCCCTGAAGGCTCAAAGGTACTTTATGCTCACCTTGGCGGTGCCCCTGCCCTGAACGGCTACAGCTATCACTACAAAGATGGCTGAAGCTGAGAGCAGCATCTGATCCGCCGGAATATTGCCACCGGCCAGCGAAAGGCTTTTGTATAAAAATCAAAAGCCTTGCACCCCGATGTGAACCTGTTTAGTCTGCCGGTGTCTTTAGTATTTTACATAACGGAGTAACGGCTGTGGCTGCGGGTGAATTCGGCAAACAAATCGCACTGGTCAGAAATCAGATGATGAGCAGACTGGACGAGGCTCTGAAAGAATTTGACCTTACCGGTTCACAATTTGCTGTTATCAAGCTGATCGCTGAAGGCAGAGCCGATACGCTGGCAAAACTCTGTGAAGCGATGCATCATGATAAAGGTGCGATGAGCCGGATTTTAAGCCGTATGGAAGAAAAGGCGCTTATCCGCCGTAAACCCTGCCCTCACGACGGCCGCGCATTTAAACTGGCCCTCACCGCAAAAGGCGAACAGCTGTTCCCGCTTACTACGCCTAAAATTAATGCCATTTACGATGTCGCACTGAAAGATTTTTCAGAATCTGAAAGGGAGCAATTTTTCAGCATGCTCACCCGTTGTCAGCATAATTTGTGTCACTAACTGACAGTTATCGCACTTATCCGCTTACAATCTCTATTTAGTTGCCCGGGCAACCACAAGCGATAAAATACTTGCCTGGTCAACCAAAAACACACACTCAACATGATTCAGGCAATTCTTCGTGCTCTGTCAGCACACATACCCGGCCACACATTTTCTGCCGGCAGCCTGTCCGTTTTGCATGAAGGACGCTTTGCTAACGCTATCGTTTATTTATATCAGGACGAACATTATCAACTCATCATCAAAGACTTTTCTTCGCGGCACTGGCTTATCAGAAAAACCATAGGCCGTTTATCAGTTCGCCAGGAGTTCAATGCCATTACAGCATTACAACACATACCGGGCATTACACCGCTCTGCTTCCGGCCGGGAGAATGTACCATTGCTTACAGCCATATTGCCGGGCAAACACTGAAAGATTTCGGTGCTGAGGGAAACCGTCTGTCACCGGCATTTTGCCTCGAACTGGAAAAAATTATTCACCGGATGCATGAGGCCGGACGGGTTCATCTGGACTTACGGAACATGGGGAACATTCTTATTGATGAGCAGGGAAAGCCCGCCATTATTGATTTTCAGTCGAGCTTGCGTTGGCAACGTTTCCCGTTATGGTTGCAGAAATTTATGCGTTATGCAGATATCACCGGGGCATATAAAGCCTGGGAGCGTTACGGAACTACACCGCTGCCGGCGCATAAAAAGCAATTTCTGACCCGCTATAATGCGACCCGCAAGTGGTGGGTGTTTCGCGGTTATCCGGTTCACAGAATGCAGGTACGTGTGCAGGCCTTTGCTGCACACGTTATGAGCCTGAACATTGTTCAGAACATCCTCGAAAAGTTCTGGTAACGGCGCTGCTCTAATCCCTGGCTGAGGTCAGGGATTTTATTTTCTCTCCCAACATTAACAGTGCCGGTGTCAGCAGCAGTGTGAGCAGGGTCGCAAATGTCAGACCACCGGCGATGGTACTCGACAACACTGTCCACCACTGCGCTGATGGTGCTCCCACAGAAATGTTCCGACCGACGATATCGATAGTCAGCGCAAACACCATGGGCAATAACCCCAGAATAGTGGTAACGGACGTCAGCAGTACCGGTCTGGCACGCTGCGCTGCCGTGCGTAAAATGGCTTCCTTGGCGTCCATGCCCTCACTCTTGAGCGCATTATAGGTGTCGATTAAAACGATGTTGTTGTTTACCACTATGCCTGCAAGGGCAATGGTGCCGATACCACTCATAACCACCACGAAGGGTTGCGACGTGACCATCAGGCCAATTAACACGCCTGCTGTTGAAAAGATAATTGCGCTCAAGACCACAAAGGCCTGATAGAAGCTGTTGAACTGGGTCACCAGAATGATCAGCATCAGGAAAATCGATCCGATAAAAGCATTACTCAGGAATGTCATTGACTCCTGGGTGTCTTCATCCTCGCCCTTAAACGACAACATAACGTCAGCAGGTAACGGCGATTCGATAAGCTTTTCACGCATCTGCTTCAGCTTCTGATCCAGCAACTCACCTTCCGCAATTTCAGCTTTAATTGTATATGTTCGTGCACCATCAAGACGGTTTATCCGCCCGGTTTTGGGTGCAGGCTCAATAGTCACGAAGTTACCAATGGGTACAGAGCCGTTGGCAGAAGGAATACGAAGTTGATAGAGCTGTTCAATATTGCGGAAGGTTTCCGGGAAGCGCAGACGAATTTCGACTTCTTCCTCGGCATCATCCGGGCGGTATTCCGCCAGCATGGCACCATTGGTGATTAACTTCACCACATTCCCCAGCAGGGTGACATCCACGTTGTACTGGGCTGCCAGCTCTCTGTCCACGTTTAAACGCCACTCCACACTGGGCAGAGGCCGGGAGTCTTCAACATCAACAAAACCACCCGTTTCTTCCATTAGGGCAAGAATATGTTCCGTGCCTTCAATCAGACTGTCATTACTGATCCCGCTGAGGACAATTTCCACCGGTTTACCGGAGGACGGCCCCATGTCGGGCAACCGTACCTGTACTTTGATGCCGGGGATGGTTTCAACATATTCACGGATATCAGCCATGATTTCTGACGCCGGCGGACGGGTTTCCCAGTCGCTTAATTCAAGCTGGATAACGCCGATAACATCTTCCGGCATTTCCGACTCGTTGCCACCACCGCCGCCAATTGTGCGGGCGTACACCGAGTCGAGATTGTCCTGCTGCAACAAAAACGTCTCGACTTTCTTAACCAGTTTGTCGCGTTCATAAATAGATAAATCACCCCGTGCCTGCACCTGAATTTGCAGATATTCAGGTTCAATGTCCGGGAAGAACAACACGCCACGGCCAAAGAAACCGTAAAGCACAAAGGTCATGAACATAATACCCAGTGCTGCCAGTGTGGACTTGCCGGGATGATTTACAATGTTCTTTAAAAATCGCAGATAACGGCCCAGCCAGCCCTGAATGTCATCCAGGTTGCCCTTCTCCGCCATGCGGATAAATTTTACGGTATCAGACTGGGTATCGACGCTAACTTTACGGGTAATCACACCGCCAAGTACGGGGATAAATATCAGCGCCATAAATAACGAGGCGGTTAAGGTAATGATGACGGTCAGCGGCAGGAAGCTCATAAACTCTCCCACCAGGCCAGGCCACACCAGTAGCGGGAAGAATACGGTCAACGTGGTGATGGTTGAAGCAATGATAGGCCACGCCATACGTTTGGAAGCCGTTGCGAAGGCGGTTTTCGGTGGCTCACCTTCAGCAATTTTCCGGTCTGCCAGCTCGATGGTAACAATGGCACCGTCAACCAGCATACCCACCACCAGAATCAGGCTGAACAGCACAATCATATTCATGGTCATGCCGAAGAAGAATATCACCGTCATGGCCGCCAGAAATGAACCGGGAATAGCCATGCCAACCAGGATGCTCGGCCGTATACCCAGGGCAAAAACAATCACTATCATCACCAGAATAATGGCGGTCAGCACGTTGTTTTCGAGATCACCCAGCATGCTCTTAATTTCACCGGATTTGTCCTGCAGATAGTCTACTTTGATGGTATCCGGCCACTGCGTTCTTGCCAGCTCCACAAGATTGCGTACGTCCGCTATGGTTTCGATAATATTTGCGCCGCTTCGCTTTGATACTTCAAGAGCAATGGCTTTTTCACCCCGCAAGCGGGCGAAACTGGTGGGATCTTTGAATGTACGGCGGATGGTGGCGACATCATCGAAAGTGACGATGGTGTTTCCGACTTTTTTCACCGGCAAGGTAGCCAAGTCCTGCATGGTCTCAATCACGCCCGGCACTTTGAACACCATGCGGCCGGCACTGGCATCAATGGCCCCGGCTGCCACCAGCTGGTTATTCTGACTGACAAAATTCAGCACATCGGGAAAAGACAGGTTGTACGTTTCCAGCGCAACCGGGTCGATAATGACTTCAAGTAATTCTTCCCTATCACCGGCAATATCCACTTCCAGTACACCGGATAAAGCTTCAATTTCATCCTGCAGACGGCGGGCAATGTTCACCAGAGTGCGTTCAGGAATGTCGCCGGACAACATGACAGTCAGCACCGGGAAAAGTGACAGGTTCACTTCGGTAACTCTGGGCTCTTCACTGCCCGGAGGCAACTCCGCTTTGGCCAGATCGACTTTTTCCCTGACATCAAGCAACGCCTGGTCAGCATCAAAGCCGGCTTCAAACTCCATCACCACCGAGGCAAAGCCCTGAATGGCCGTCCCTTTCATTTCTTTAAGGCCTTCAATGGATTGAAGCTCTTTCTCCAGCGGCCTCACCAGCAGGCGTTCGCTGTCTTCCGGTGCAATACCGTCGTACACCACCGAGACATAAATAAACGGAATCGTGATGTCCGGCTCAGACTCTTTCGGAATAGCAAAATAGGCGCTGGCGCCGGCAATGGTGAGCACAAAGAATACCAGCGCTACGGTACGGGTGCGGGCAAATGCCGCATCGATAATCGCATTCATTATCTGGCCGCCTTCTCAACAGGCTTCACCACATTACCGGCATCCACAAATCCCTGCCCTGTGGTGATAAGACGCACTGTATCAGGCAAGCCGGTTACCCAGGCCCCTTCATTGTCAGATTGCAGCAACGAGACCTGATGAAACGCCACTTTGTTGTCATTACTAACCGACTTCACGCCAATCCGTCCGTCGGCATCCAGCGTGAAGGTTGCAGGAGATACATAATGGGCCTTCACTTCATTGACATGCAGGGTAACTGTGGCGCTGGACCCGGATTTCAGTTTTCCGTCAGGATTGGGTATGCCAATTTCAGCAAGATAGGTACGGGATTCACTGCTGGCATAAGGCGCAATGAAGCGGACTTTGCCTGATACCTGCTCGCCGGTGGCAAGCTTAATATCTGCCTGCAGCCCTTTTTTAACTTCATTCACCCGTTGTTGTGCGATTTGGATCTCAACCACCAGTACCGAGTTATCCACCAGCTCCAGCATGGGATCACCGATACTTACCACATCTCCGCTTTCTGCAGACAAGCTCTGGACTTCGCCGTCAAAAGGCGCCACAGGACGCACAAAATTAATATCTGAACGGATGTTCGCAATGGCGGCTTCAGACGCTTTTACATTTGCCAGAGCGGTGTCGAGCTCTGATTCACTTTGATACTGCTTATCAGCCAGTTGCGATAAACGCTTATAGGTTTTCTTACGGGCTTCGTACAAGGCTTCCTGCTGCTCAAGCTGAATAAGTCTGTCTTCCATATCAATGGTCAGTAAGGTATCACCCTTTCGCACAGAGTCGCCTTCGGTTACCGAAATCTGCTCAATTCGCCCTGCAGTCTGGGCTTTAATTTCCAGCAGGCGTTCCGGCACGGTTTGCCCCTGAACCACCAGCGAAACTGGTGTAACCTGCGCTTCAGAAACCGTCACTTCCACAGAAAATGGCTGGCTCTCACTTTGAGTCTGATCTTGCTCTTCGGGCTCTGATGAAAAAAGTCCGGAGACCATCCATGCACATATAAGAAGAATAAACAGGAGTGCGAAAACAGATGATTTATTCATTGTCAGATGAAATCCTTTGTCAGGCTGGGTGTCATTTTTATTTTGTTGAAAGTAATGATTGTGGTCACTGCGAAGCAATTATTTTCAGGCCGGAGAACGGATTGTCAGAACGACCGGCAGCGATATTGCGTAAGTTATCACAGGCAACGTAAAGAGTTGTTGTAAATTTTGTAACGAAATAAAAAAACGCTGTGCAGAAAAGATGAATACCTGAAACCTGCCAGCTGGCGGGAAAGTCACTGGAAAATATCAGGAAATGAGCCGGTTCAGAGAGTGACACACTCTTCTCTGAACCGGTTTATACCGCCGGTACAGCTATTTTGTACCGCAATAAATTCAATAGCCTCGTTACACCATTTTACGAAGCAACGCTGTGGTATTTAATGACAGCAAACGCCAGCAGCCCAGTGCCCCCAATACGCCCACAACAATCGCTCCGGTCACCGGAGCAATCACCCAAAACTCCGGATGCAACGATGCTTCCATCTGAAAAATTTGTGTTTGCAGTAAATAGAGACTGAGCTCATTGGCAAGTGCGGCCATAAACCCGGCCACGACGCCGATGATGACAAATTCATATACCACGCTCAGGCGGATCAGCGAGCCTTTCGCTCCCAGAGTACGAAGTATAGCCAGTTCCTGCTGACGCTCGTCCATGGATGCCTGGACCTGTGCTATCAGCACCAGTGCGCCGGCAGCCAGCACCAGAATCAGGATAAACTCAACGGCCAGTGAGACCTGGTCAACAATATCCCGCAACTGATTGATACGGGCATCCACGTCGAACAACGTGGCGGACGGGAATGGCTTCAGCAACTCTGTCAGTTCCGGCTTTCTTTCCGGTGGCAGGAAGAAACTGGTGATATAGGTTGGTGAAAACGCCGCCATCGCTTCGGGTGACAAGACAAAGAAGAAATTGGGTTGCATAGTTTGCCAGTCGACTTTTCGTAAACTGGTTACCCGCGCCTGCACCTCTTCACTGCCGATATTAAATGTCAGCACATCATTGAGCCGGATATCCAGCCTGCCAGCCACTTCCTCTTCTACAGATACAGGATAAATCCCGTCCTCCGGCGCAGACGTCGCATTACCCTGCCACTCACCGGCAACGATTTCATTGCCAAATTGCAGGGTGTTACTCCATGTCAGATTCGCTTCACGGCCCAAACCGTCCCTGCCCTCACGGGGACCTTCCCTGTCTTCTTTCGAGACTTCCGTATTCACACGGTCATCATTCACCGCAACGAACCGCCCGCGTACAACGGGATAAAAGTCAGAAGCTTCCACATCCGCCTGCTCAAAATGCGATTGCAACTGAGGTTTCTGACTTTGGGTAATATTGATCAGAAAATAATTAGGCGTGCCCTCTGGCAACTGTGCCCGCCATTGCGCGACCATATCATTGCGCATGACCAGCACCACCAGCAACAACAATAAGGTCACGGAGAAACTGATAAGTTGCACACTGTTATCCATGGAGCGCCTGCGGATACGGGCCCACGCCAGCTGCCACGGCCCCATGCTGCCGCTGCCCAGTTTGCGCCCCACACGGATAAGACCCAGCGTAACAAGCAGCAAACCGGCGACCAGCGCAATGCCGGATACAAACAGAATGGCACTGATTTTCAAGTCCTGGCTGTACGTCCACATCAGTAAAAAAATTGCACCACCCGCAGCCAAAAACTGCAGGGATTTTGAGCTCATTCCGGCGCCAACATCGCGGCGCAGTACCCGCAGCGGAGGCACTGAAAATAAGCGCAGTAAGGGATACAGTGAAAACAGGAGCGCACAAACCACACCGGTAAATACAGCAATCAGCACCGGTCGCCAGTGCCACACATCCAGAGATACATCTACCTGATCAGCCAGCGCCGTCACCACTATCTGCTGAATAATAACGCCTGCAGTAATACCAATCACGATGCCTACCAGGGTGATAAAACAAATTTGCATAGTGTAAATGCGGCGTATTGTGGTTTTGCTGGCGCCCAGTGTTTTCATAATGGCTACAGGGTCAAAATGACGCTGACTGTATCGCTGGGCGGCAACGGCAATCGACACCGCAGCCAGAATGATGGCAAGCAGACTGGCGAGCAGAAAATAACGTTCGGCACGCTTCACCGAGCGACCGACCGGGGATTCATCATCTTCAACAGACTGCCAGCGGTGAATTTCATCATCAAGCTGCGGACGCAGCCACTCATAGAACGTGTCGAGTTGTGACGTATCACCGGTAAAATAGGCTTTGTATGTCACGCGGCTGCCGGGGCCGGTGATATTTGCAGCCGGTAAATCGGCTTCACGGATTAATACGATGGGGTCGGTTGAGAAAATGCTGAAACCGGCATCGGGAATTTCGGAGAGCACATTCGTTACTGTAAATGCGGTATCGCCCACATAAATGGTTCCTCCGGGCTCAACATCCAGCAGTTGAAATAACCGTGAATCTATCCACGCTTCGCCGGGTTGGGGCAAACCTGTAGCCGGCTTCGCTTCTCCGAAAGGCGAGTCCGTCACCAGAATCTCCCCCTTTAACGGATAATGTCCGTCTACGGCACGCAAATCCACCAGTGACATCTGCTCTTCACCGAATGCCATAGAACGGGTGGCGACCTGTGTAGCCGTGCCCAGTCCGTCCGTTTGCGCCTGTGCAATCCAGGCAGGCTCCACCGGTTGAGAGGCGCGTAACTGACTGTCTGCAGCCATAAAGCTGGCGGAGCGCTCGGTCAGTGCACCCTGAAGGCGCTCACTGAACAACGACAGTGACAACACCGACGCCACTGATAACACAATAGCGAGCAGGATAATGGTAAGTTCACCCCGCCGTGCCTCATGCTTAAACAAACGCCACGCTAAATTAAATGCCATCCCCATATCAGGCTTCCTCAGCGACAGGACCGGTTGACACCGTGGTTTCAGTCAGATCCCCCGCCTGCATCGTCAGTTGTCGGGAGCAACGAAGTGCCAGCTCATTATCATGGGTAACCAGCACCAGTGTCGTGCCCAGTTCGCGGTTCATCTGAAATAAAAGCTGCTCAATTTTTTCACTGTTGGCAGCATCGAGATTACCAGTAGGCTCATCAGCGAACAGAATTTTCGGCTGGCCGATGAACGCCCTTGCAATAGCAACCCGTTGTTGCTCGCCGCCGGACAACTGATTAGGATAATGATGCGCTCGGTGGGACAAGCCCACTTGCTCCAGAATATTCTTCGCGCGGCCTTTCGCATCACTTAGCCCTGAAATCTCCGCAGGCAGCATGACGTTCTCGGTGGCTGTCAGACTTTGCACCAGCATAAAGCTCTGGAAAATAAACCCGACTTTCTCTCCCCTCAGTTGTGCCCGCGCCTCTTCGTTCATGGTATGAAGGGGAGCGCCGTCGAGATGGATTTCTCCGCTGCTCACTTCATCCAGCCCGGCCAGCAGACTCAGTAAAGTGGATTTTCCGGAACCAGACGCGCCGACAATGGCAACAGACTCACCTGCCTTGACTTCGAATGAAATTGGTTGAAGGATCTGAAGCTCACCTTCACTCGTAGATACTGTTTTCGTAATATTTCGGGTGCTAATCATAGGAGTTGTCACTGCCGTGTTTTTGTTACAACGATACCGCCGCTTTGCTTTTGCATGGGCTCTTTTATTTTTACAGCTGTTGGTGGTTTCAGATCATCTGCACGCTGCGTCAGAAAATCAGCAAACATCACCGCATTTCAAACTGTTAGTCCTGGGTGATAGCCTAAGTGCAGGCTATGGTTTAAAGCAACAGGAAGGCTGGGTTAGTTTGTTACAAAATATCTGGAATGACGAACAGCATCAGATCGATGTAATAAACGCCGCGATAAGCGGAGAAACCACAGACGGCGGCCTGGCCAGACTTCCCAGATTGCTGGAACAACATCAGCCAACACATGTACTTATAGAATTGGGTGGTAATGACGGATTACAAGGTCATCCGGTCACAAAGACGAAATCCAATCTGAACAAAATGGTTAAGCTGGCAAAAGCGTCCGGGGCTACTGTATTCATACAGGATATGGAAATTCCTACCAATTACGGGCGTCGTTACACACAAATGTTCGCCAATGCATTTGATGCGGTGGCAGAAGAAAATGACATAAATTTAATCCCGTTTTTCCTGCAACAGGTAGCGCTGGATAAATCACTGATGCAAAACGACGGCATTCATCCTAATGCAGAAGCCCAGCCAATGATTGCACAGTTTATGGCTCAGCAACTCGCTCCGCTCATTCTGAACAGGAGCTGAGCCCGCCAGTTCAAAAAAGAGGATGCCCGGCATCCTCTTTTTTGTTTTACATCTTTACGGCTTCACATAATGTGAAGTCACGCCTTCAGGTTGTTCTGTCAGTTTCATGTAGCGGTCACGAAGTTTGGTTTGACGGGAAGACATTTCAATGGCTTCGCCTTCGATATAGACCTGCTCTGCCACTTCTGTTACTTCAAGGGGATCACCACTCCAGATCACCACATCGGCACGTTTGCCAGGAGCAAGTGAACCAACCTGACCGTCCACACCCAGAATCGCGGCAGGGACTGAAGTAAGACTGGCGATACCACCTTCATAACTGAGGCCGTTGGCAACAGCATTCCCGGCATGCTGGGCAGCCAGACGGATATTGTGAGTTTCCATACCTATAGCGACTTTCACACCGGCTTCTTCCAGTCTTGCCGCGTTATGTAACGTTGCACCTAACTGTTCAAAGTTACCCGGTAAGTTCAGCTGCGGGTCAAGAATAACCGGCACGCCGGCTTCAGCCAGTTCATCAGCAACACGCCAGGCTTCCACTCCATGCAGTAACACAAGATGCATGGCCGGGTGACGCTTTTTAAACGCCAGCACCTGGCGGATATCTGCTGCACGGTCGGCTTCGATGAATAACGGTACATCACCGCTGACAACACCTTTGAGCGCTTTGATATCTGCGCGGGCGTTAATACCGTCCCAGCTTGAGGTCAGTGAAGGCACGGACTTCGTGCTGCTAACTTCATCAAACAGCGCTTCCAGTGTCACCCACAATGCAGCCCTTGAGCCGCCGTGGCTGTCGGCTGAATTACCGTCCACGTTCACCACCATAAAGGCTTTGTTTTTTAATATCTCTGCGTTGTCGTCAAGACTGATCACCGCACCCTGGCCATGGAATAACATGTCAGTGTACTGTACCGTCGTTGCCGCTGAGGTTACCCCTTCAATACGGCTTACGTCGATAAGCGTGGAGTCAGGATTAATCGCGTATGTGACATCCAGAGCCGCACCGGTTGTGCTGACAGGCGTTGCTCCGGCAGAAGAATCCACCTCGCCCGCCCAGGACGACACTTCAACAAGGCCAAGAGATGTCAACGCACCGACAAAACCCGGCGTAACAACTTTTCCGCTGGCATCCACACGGGTATAGCCTGCCGGCACGTTGCCGCCGGCTGTCACTTTTTCAATTTTACCGTCTTTAATCAATACAGTGCCGTTTTCAACCGTGCCCTGTGCTGTCTGGGTAAGTACTTTCCCCCCTGTAATGGCGATATTCTCAGCCATTACACCGGTACTGAGTGTTGCGGCAACAGCAAGTGATAATAAGCGCTTCATTTTACATCTCCTTCACCGACCTGACCCACTTCAAAATCGCTTAACGGCCAGCTGTCCGGGCTCTTCAGATCGTAAGCCTTACCACCGTCGATATAGACCTGTTCAGCTTTGGTGTAAGTCGAGAAAGGATTCCCTGTCCATAAAACAAGGTCGGCATTTTTTCCTGCTTCCAGAGAGCCGGTTTTATCAAAAATTCCCAGTGATTTTGCCGGGTTGGCGCTCAGCCATTGCCACGCATCGGCCATAGAGATATCCATGCCGGCACGTTTACCGTCAGACCAGGCTTTGGCCGCTTCCTGATTTAAGCGCTGAATGCCGAGTTCGTCGTCACTGTGTACAATGGCACAGGCTTTCGCAGCGTGTACCACCGGAATGTTTTCACGGATCCCGTCATAAGCTTCCAGCTTGAAGCCCCACCAGTCGGCCCACATGGAGGCACACACATTGTTTTCTGCCAGCTTGCCGGCAATTTTGTAGCCTTCAACAGCATGGTGGAATGAGGAAATCTGATAGTTAAATTCCTTCATCATGTCCATCATGACCGTCATTTCATCAGCGCGATAGCAATGCATATGCACAAGAATGTCACCATTAAGCACGCCGGCCATGGTTTCTAAATCCAGATCCCGTTTCGGGGCCTTGGGATCTTTCCCTGCATCGTAATCCGCTTCATATTTGTCCCATTCACGCATATAAGCCTGGGCGTCAGACCACGCCTGACGATAGCCTTTAACATTGCCCATACGGGTCATCGGGCCGCCTTTCTGACCATACACACGTTTCGGATTTTCACCGCAGGCCATTTTCATCCCGTAGGGGGCATCCGGAAATTTCATATCCTGCATAGTCCGGCTTGGTACGTTCTTCAGTACCACTGAACGGCCGCCAAATAAATTCGCTGAGCCGGGCAGTATTTGCAGCGAGGTGACACCACCCGCCAGAGCGCGGCCGAAACCGGGATCCTGTGGCCATACGGAATGCTCAGCCCATACGCCGGGAGTTACCGGCTTCGTCATTTCGTTTCCGTCAGACGTAGAACCCACCGACGGAGACGGATAAACACCAAGGTGGCTGTGGTTGTCGATAATGCCGGGAGTAACCCACTTTCCGTCACCGTCGATAACAACCGTATCAGCGGGGTATTCAACAGTTTCACCTGTCGCTACAATTTTCCCGTCAGCAAAATAAATCATGCCGTTTTCAATGCGGTTACCCACACCATCGAGGATGGTGACGTTGGTAATGACTGTGGGCTTTCCGGCTATGGGTGTGTAAGTGCCGGGATAAGGATCGGTATTGATTGACACATGAGGCGCCTGCTCTCCCTTTTCAGCCGGCTTATCGGAACAAGCGACTAAAACAGTGGAACACAGACAAGCCAGCGCTAAGGCCAGCTTTGTTGGTGTGTGTTTCATGATGTTTTCCGTTTTTTATTGTTTACGTTTTTAGTATGAGTATTGCGGCTGTTTCTGTCGAAAAGCCCTCCCCACTAATAACCTAGACAATTGCGGGAAAACAAACAATATACGGTGAGATTAAGCGACGCTGCTATGCGAGGACTGACGACGCAGTACAGCGACAATTTCATCTGCTTTTTGCAATTTACGGATATCATTGAACAGGATTTCCGCTTGCGGATACTGACGCTTAAGATAACCACACCATTGCTTAATACGGTTGGGATAGTACCGTCCCTTATCGCCGTAAATCTCATAACCGGAATAATGAATCAATAAATCCGCCACTTCTTCCCAGCGCATAACCGCCTGCTCGCCGCGGATAGTCCGCGCCAGATTCGGCATGGCCAGTGCGCCGCGCCCCAGCATCAAATCAGTACAGCCGGATTGCTCCTGACAGCGCAGTGCATCACCGGCATGCCAGATTTCACCGTTAGCAACCAGCGGAATATTGGTGTGAGCGCGAATTTTAGCAATCCAGTCCCAGTAAGCAGGAGGCTTATAACCCTCGGTTTTAGTGCGGGCATGCACGACAAGCTGGTCCGCGCCTGCCTCTGTAATAGCAATGGCATTTTCAATGGCCAGAGATTTATCTTCAAAACCCAGCCGGATTTTCGCCGTGACAGGCTGATTTGCCGGCACGGCGTCCCGTACCGCTTTGACGATGTTGTAAAGGGTTTCCGTTTCTTTCAGCAACACTGCCCCGCCCTTGCTTTTGTTCACGGTTTTTGCCGGACATCCGAAGTTCAGATCCACACCGGGGGAACCCAGCTCGACTGCTGTTTGCGCATTTTCTGCCAGCCACTCAGGGTGCTGGCCCAGTAGTTGAACCCTTACCGGTACTCCAGACGGTGTCACACTGCCATTACGCAACTCAGGACAAAGCTTATAGAAGGTTTTATGCGGTAACTTTTGATCGACCACCCGCACGAATTCGGTCACACACAAATCAAAGCCACCCACGCGGGTAAGCATGTCTCTCATCAGATGGTCAACGACCCCTTCCATGGGAGCAAGTAAGATTCTCATGTGTTTACACTGTGCCGGTATGGTTTAGAAACGGGCGCGAAGTTTAGCAGAGAAAAGGCAGCGAATCATCCTGCCACAGATGAAATGAAAGCCGTTGAGTAAGGGGTAATACAATATGAAGTGATGATACTGCGAGGTTCGCCGGTTAACTGGCGATGTTTTTAACGTCCTGAGCAATCCACAAACACACGTAGCATCCGAACTCACGGGTCAGGTACTGTTCGAACTCAGCTTTGGTATCGCAATCGTGAGATACGATGCGCTGGCGGTTTCCGTCGTAAATCAGTGCTTTGAAAGTATACATAGTGTGCCTCGCTGAGTCAGAAAGCACACTATACATTTAGACGTCTATACTTTCAAACGTCCAGAAGTGTAAACAAAGAATATTTTGTTCTTAACCGGCCAGAATATATTCCAGACCGCCTATGATGGCCGCAACCTGAGCATCATTACATATTTCATCAGAGGCTGAAGGACTGTCGGGATAAACCTCGGTTGTCGTAACGTATGGCGCATCGGTCAGGCCTCCGCACAAAAACAGGGATTTCTTGTCATAGCTGATCACACCGTCGTAAAGCACCTCTGCCCCGATGATTTTATCATTTTCATCTGCAGGTGCGATGTGTGTAACGCCCCGCACTTTTTCGATGACCGCTTTCTGAAAATCCAACTCAACCTTCCCGCTGTCAGCAACCAGATAAAAACCATCCGGGATCTGCCAGACGTCCTGAGTGATACCATCCCGCGCCCCCAGGGCCGGCCGGAACTCGGAGTTATCGGTATCAGTGGTTTCGTGTAAATCGATGTGCATATGAACCGGCTCTTCGATGGCATCAACCATCGCTTTCAGCATGGCTGCTTCAGGTGCCGGAGAATCCGCACGGAAACTGCGGTTAGGATCAACAGCCAGGGGATCCCAGCGGTTAATCGTTTCGTAACCCCATGGGCTGACACAAGGTGCAATTACGAAGTTACATTTGTCCTGCCACTCAGCCAGATGGTCTGTGGCAAACTTCAGTGCTCCCTGTACGCCGCTGGTTTCATAACCATGAACACCACCAGTAATAAGTACGGTTGGCAGGGATTTAACGAATAACTTTGGTTTGATGACGTAAAGCGGATAGCGGGACTCGTCGTAAGGTAATGCACCATACTGTGTGATTTCATAATTCTCAGGTACCGCGGGCAACCGGTCAATAACTTCTTCTTTATAGCTACGTTTAACAGACTGGGCATCCAGCCACTGTTTTTTCTCTGTGTCTGACCAGGGCGTTCCGGGGGTACCAATAGGGTAATCTTGCATATCCAACCTTTGTTTCTGTTAACAACAATGTTCTGACTGACACGATATCACGGCATTTAAAGTTGCTGTTATCGCGATTCAGATGAATATGCACTTTATCACGTTATCCGGCCCGGAAGAGAATTACCGGGCACGCATCCTGTGGCGGGCTGTCAGCCTGAAATAACAGTCAGACTTTTATCTGCAGTTTCTTAAGCAGTTTACTGAAGCGTTCATCTTCTTTGCCGCTGATACGCTGAAGGGTAAGTTTTGCCTGCTCCTTATTATTATCATGCAGATACAATTCAGCCAGACGGAGATTCGCCCAGTTCAGAGATGGCAAGCCATCTGTATCGATACCGGCTTCGGGCAATTCGCTCAGGTAAGTCTCCAGCGCCTGAATGCCGGTACCGGTATATTCACCAGACTGCACCGCTGTTTGCCCCAGGCGATAAAGACCGTATAACTGATTAAACCGATCCTCGCTGTATGCCTCCCATGCAGACTCATCTTCTACAGAAGCGGCCTCCAGGCGTAGCGTCAGCAAAGGCTGCAAGGTATCAAAAGCCTGCGGGTAAGCTTCATCACTCATATATTGATCGCCCAGCACGTATCTGGCATAAACCCGGGTTTCAGGTTTTTCCATCAGCGTTTTAAGGAGCGAAATACCTTCCTCTTTTTTATCACCGGCCAGCAAATATTTTGCTTCAGCAATCTGTCCTTCATCAGGGTCGAGTGCTGCTATATCAGCCACCAGTGATTTTGCCGTGTCCATATCGCCACCGGCTATGGATGGAACAAAAAGGTGATACTGGAAAAGAGCCTGATAAGTGCGGATTTCGTCAGGTGCCACTTCAATAGCTTTCTCCAGACTCTTACGGGCTTTTTTGGCATAGCCTAATGCTGAAAAAATACTCTCTCCTGCCTGTGCGCCCATCACACTCGCATGGAGCATGTACACACGGTAATTTTCCGGATAGGCACTGATAAAATCTTCCGCTGCCTCTTCTGCGTCATCCAGATCGGTTTTCATCAGTGCAGAGATGTAAGTAGAAAAACGCTCTGCCGACTTATTCTTTTCATCTTTCAGCGTCGCGATGACCTGGCCGTACTTACCTTCCTTAAACCAGGCGTCCAGTGCATCATCGGAAATCAGGGTGTCTGCACTGGCAATAACCGGAAAAGTAAGCGCACTCACACAAAGCGCGACCGTCGACAAACGTTTTATGAAAAGCGTTCCTTGCATAGCGATAATTCCTTTTATTAATCAACTATCAGACTAGCAAGATTAAAGGATGGAAAGTATGTGAAAAAGTAACAATTTGTGATGATGGCAGGATCACCGGTGCAGTTTCCGCAGAAGAATTCAGGCAGGTAAATTTAAGGCAAAAAAAAGACCAACATTTGCTGGTCTTTCTTATATGGCGTCCCCTAGGGGATTCGAACCCCTGTTACCGCCGTGAAAGGGCGGTGTCCTAGGCCTCTAGACGAAGGGGACAGAAATTTTGTCTT